>CP119317.1:3000000-3600000 GCA_029203125.1 Candidatus Cohnella colombiensis | reverse complement strand
GAACTGGTTAGAGTCATTGCCTGCGGCGGAATTGGATGCCAGACCTGCGTTGTGGGTGATGTATGGTTCAGCCCTACTGATTGCGGGTAAGCTGACGGGCATCGAACACAAGCTGCGAGTGGCGGAGTTGGCCTTGGCAGATGCGGAACAGGATGCCCGTGTCAGGGACCTAATCGGACTGATCGCTGCGACTCGGGCTACTTTGGCATCATTGGTGTTGACCGGCAATTCTGACGGTGCTGATCGAAAATTACAGGTAGCTGAAGCCGCTATGAAAAACACGAGGACTGATGACAAGACAGATGATCTTGTCGGACTGATTGCACCTACAAGCGATGTATGGATAAGCGGAAATCAAGGGATTGACAATGTTATCGTCCAATCACGCCGTGCGCTCTCGTATTTGCGACCGGACAATATCGCCATTCGGACGGCAGCCGCTTGGATGCTGGGCGTCGCTTGCCAGAGGTGCGGAGATCATTCGACCGCTCGTGAGGCCTATAACGAAGTCATATCGAATAGCCTGATGATGGGTCATCAACTGATGGCTGTAATGGCCATGATTGGACTAGGTCAAATAGAGGAAGCTGAAAATAGGGCTAGTTCGGCGTTAGAATATTACCAAGAAGCTCTACGCCTAGGTGGCGATCTGCCGCTTCCAGCTCTCCGAGAAGCACAATCTGGTTTGGAGCGAGTGAGCAAACGCGGAATGAAGAGCAACCTGATCGAGTCGCTCAGCCAGCGAGAAGTCGAAGTGCTCGAGCTCATCGCTAAGGGGCTCTCGAACAGGGAAATCGGCGAGAAACTCTTTTTGGCCTTGGACACGGTCAAAGGGCACAATCGCAGAATTTTCGAAAAACTCCAGGTGCAAAGACGCACGGAAGCGATCGCCCGTGCTGGTGAGTTGAATTTGTTCCCTAACACACGTAAACCACACTAAAGTGTCTACAGTCCACTATCCTCTTGGCGCTATACTGCTTATAAATTAGCCAAGGGGAGATAAACATGAATAAGATTGCAAGAGTGGCAGGGGTATTGTTTCTGGTGTCGACGGGTACTTACATGATAGGAAATGGACTTCTGGATCACGTGCTAAATCGCCCAGATTTCCTCACCAATCTATATCCGGACCGAACTAACGTGTTTTGGGGATCGTTATTGGAGTTAATAAACGCCATGGCGGTGGTTGGGATTGCCATGCTTCTGTACCCCATCTTAAAGAAGCATAACGAAGCGTTTGCGCTGGGGTACTTCGGATCCCGGATACTGGAGTCTGCACTACTTATTATAAGTGCAATCGTTCCGCTAGTACTTATCACGCTGAGCAAAGATTATATCCCCTTAGGTGCTTCCAAGGGTTCATCCTTTGAAACGATAGGAAATTTATTGTTAGAAGCGAATTCTGTGCTCTTTCAAATGGCCATGATCGTGCTGAGCTTGGGTAGCTTGTTGCTTTGTAATGTCCTGTATCGATCGAGACTGGTTCCACGATTTTTGTCAGTCATCGGTTTCATCGGCTATGCAGCATTGCTCACGAGCGGCTGTCTGTCGATTTTCGGCAAAGATATCGGGCCCATTCTGTATGTTCCAGGAGCGATATTCGAAATCGTGTTTCCCGTATGGATAATTGTTAAGGGATTCAATCTTCGCGCATTCCAAGAAGAACGGTTTGAATATTAGCCTTTAACTTTAAACATAATAGGAAATGGGATCTTCAAGATTTCAAAAATCAACTAATCAGGAGGAAAAAAATAAGTGGGTAATTTAGCAATCGGAATTATCTTAGGAAGTACTCGACAAGGACGTGTAAGTCCACAAGTCGGAGAATGGGTAAAAAGTATCGCTGATAAACGCAACGATGCTAATTATGAAATCGTAGATATCGCAACCTATAAGCTACCACTTTTGGGGGAGGTCGATGCTACAGAACAAGCGACAGCATGGAATGCAAAGCTTGCAAGCTTAGATGGCTTCGTATTTATCGTTCAAGAATACAACCACAGTATATCAGGAGCGTTGAAAAATGCACTCGATTATGCGCGTGATGCATGGAACAATAAAGCAGCTGGTATTGTTAGCTATGGTTCCGTGGGTGGGGCTCGTGCAGCTGAGCACTTACGTGGAATCTTGGCGGAATTGTTAGTAGCGGATGTTCGTGTACATCCAGCATTGTCACTATTTACTGATTTTGAGAACGGAACTGTTTTCAAACCAGCTGATCTGCATCTTACCAATGTTAATGGCATGCTTGACCAAGTGCTTGCTTGGAGCGGTGCATTAAAAACTTTGAGATAATATTCAAATGTCTGTATAACCTCCGGGGGTGTCCCAAAAGAAGTTAACTCACTGGCAAGATAGCTCGCTTTCATGAAAAATGAACGTATTACACAAATAGAGTGGAGAAACAGGGATCATTCCTGTTTCTCCACTCTCCGTTTGTGGCCAATCGCTACTTACTTGAGCAGATTGTGGGCGAGGTAAAATCACCCGACCTCTAGGTTCACCTTAGATAAATCGATAAAGAAAAGAGGGTATGTATCTCCTGTAGGAGCGAAGCGTTTGTCTTTGAAATCGTGAAATTACCTTGTTAAGGGGTTACCTCTTCAAATTTCACGATTTCAACAACAACCGGAAACCAGCTAATACTTGTCAACATTTAATCCCTTGGCTTACATGTATCTAGCTGATATACTTTTACTGCATACCAAATAACCTCCATGGTCGTGGAGGATTTTGGATAAATATGGATTATGGTTGGTAGGGCTGGCCTTTCTTCAAGATGGCGTAAATGTGATGCAATAGCTTGTTGGCGCAAGCAATCACCGTCACCTTGTAGGGCTTGCCCTCTTTTCTTTTCTTATCGTAGTAGGCTTTTAATTTCGCGTTGGCGTCACGTCTTAATCCACATTGTACGGCTAGAAATAATGCCCGGCGAAGCCGTTTGGAGCCCCGTTTTGTTATTCGACTGCTTGTGGCCACAAACTGACCTGAACTATGAACACCTGGATCTAGCCCCGCAAACGCCACGAGTTGCTTCGGATCTTGGAACTGTTGCGCGTCTCCAATTTCTGAAATAATGGCTGCAGCAAGCTTATCACCTATGCCCGGAATACTTTTTATTAACTCCACTTCCGGTAGTTCTCCGGCTAGTTGTCTTATCTGGTCCTCGATCACCTCGATTTGCTCCTGCATGGAAAGAAGCAACGACACCATGCTTTTCAGCATCTGCATCTGAGTAGGGCTATTCTTGTTCTCTTTCCATTGTCGATAAATAAACTCTAGATGCTCAATTTTCGTGCAGATCCACGATGCAGAACGAGATTTACTCGCTTGTTTACGAATGGCTTCGTCCCATTCTAAAGTTTGATCGGATAAGCACATCTGCAACGTAGTGAGAGCTGTCGCGGAGAAAAGATCCGAAAACACCCCCTCATAGGTTGGGAATACCTGATCTAATAAAGCACGCATATTAAGCTTTGCTTGCACGTACAGTGAGGTCACGAACTCGTGTTGCCTTGTTATGTGTTGCAACTCCGTGTAGCACTCGTTCCAGGTTCGATGAGGCTTCACGTCCCCTCTGTAATACATTTCGGCCAAATGCCAGGCATCCGCTGCATCTGTTTTCACCTTACGTAACTGTGCGCTCTTCGAACGTTTAGATAATAGCGGATTAACGATGAAGTGCGTAATTTCCATACGCTCCAAATAGGCTATAACGATGCGATGATAGTGCCCTGTTGCCTCCAAAACCACAACCGCTCGGTTACCCGTTTGTTCCTCAAGCGTGCGTATCACTTCGCCAAGTCGTCCGAACCCTTCCTCGGTATGCCGAATTGTTACCGACTTTCCACACACCTCATTACGCTTCACGAACGCTTGAAATACACTCGCGCCTTTTGCCACATCCAGTCCGATAACTGGTTCCATGTCAGCTCCTCCTGATATCATTCTAGCCGGCAATCCCACAACGGTTCCAAACCCATAGCTTCGCTTGTTATACGAGGTCTCAAGCCTCAACCAGCCCAAACATGGTCATTGGGAGTAGTGGGAGAACAGTTTCCGGTACGGGGTAAGCTCCCCAAGGAGATACGCGTTCTCCCGGCTACCACCATCATAGAATGCCTATAAAAATAGGCCAACCAGAAATAACTGGCTGACCTAATAATACGAAGGAGATACATCCCTAAAAAACCATAATCGATATAAATAAGTCAAGGGGTCACCTCATAACTTATGGCACACCACCTGGTGTTTTTAACTCGTTAATTCGTACTTCAACGTTCTGGATGAACTCGACAATGACTCGCACTCACGGAATGCGAAATGTTTACAGCCCATACATTTGTTGAGATCCAATCGAGTTAATGCGATATTAATCGCCTCGCCCGTATGATCAATAAAGCAGTCTTCTCCGATGAGCGAATACAACCCTGTTTTCTTGAGAAATTCCATGGACTGTAACTGAATTCCTGAGATCAACACGATTCCGCCTAATTTCTGAAAATCTTTGACCAATCGGGCTAACTTGGCCTCGCCTGTCGTATCTATATGAGGCACTTTCGACATACGTAACAGTATAATTTTAGGTTTATGATCGGTCATGTGCATGACGGATCTCTCAAAAATACTGGCGGTACCAAAGAACAGCGGTCCTTCAACGGTAAAAATGCTAATTTGAGGACAGTCATGGCCTTCGCTAACCATGTACGCTTTCACTTTCTCGTGTTTGTCAGTCGAGTCGGGCAAAACTTTAGCTACCTTCAATAATTCACTCATACGCTTTACGAACAGAAGTACGGACAAGATTAAGCCGACTTCAACGGCTGTTGTTAAATTCGTAAGCGCAGTTAGTAAAAAGGTGATCAGCAGAACTAATGAATCGGTTGTTTTCGATTTCAGGATATGAGCAAATTGTTTGCGTTCACTCATATTCCACGCAACCAACATCAGTATGGGAGCCATACTTGCAAGTGGAATTTTAGATGCAAATGGAGCAAACAAAATGAGTACAAGAAAAACGACAATACCGTGAATAATACCGGAGAAAGGCGAAGCAGCCCCACTTTTAATATTAGTCGCTGTTCGTGCAATGGCTCCGGTCGCCGGGATTCCTCCGAATAGAGGCGTCACAATGTTCGCGATGCCTTGCCCGATAAGTTCACGATTGCTGTTATGGCGAGTACCGGTCATCCCATCCGCTACAACAGCCGATAGCAAGGATTCTATTCCCCCTAACAGAGCAATAATAAGTGCTGGCTGAATCAATATTTTTATTCGATCCCAAGTGATTTCGGGCAAATGGAAATGGGGCAACGTGCTCGGGATCGCTCCGAATGAAGAGTCAATCGTTGCGACATGTCCTTGGAAGAACAAGGTTGCAATAACGCTTGATAAGACAAGCCCGACTAACGAACCGGGAATCTTAGGTAGAAATTTCGGTGAAAGCAGGACTGCCGCTAAGCAAATAGCAGCTGTTAATACACTATAGATATTAATAGATGCCAGATGCGTCAAGATTTCTTTCATGTTTGGAACTAAATTTTCGTGTTTCTTAATATGACTAAGGCCTAAAAAATTTGCGATTTGCCCGCTGAAAATGATGACGGCGATCCCGGCTGTAAACCCGATCGTTACAGGACGTGGGATAAATTTAATCAATGCGCCAAGCTTAAATACTCCCATGAAAACAAGAATAATACCTGCTAAAAACCCGGCAATCAATAAATTTTCGTACCCATATTGTAAGACGATTGCGAACAGAATGGGGATAAAGGCACCGGTCGGGCCACCAATTTGAAATCTGGAGCCTCCGAGCAGAGAAATTAATATACCAGCAATAATGGTCGTATAGATGCCGTACTCAGGCTTCACTCCGGAGGCAATAGCAAACGCCATCCCTAATGGAATGGCGATAATTCCAACTAGTAGCCCTGCAATGAGATCTTTACGAAATGCGGCTGCATCATATTGTTGATATCTTCCCATCCACTTCATCAAGGCACCTTCTATTATTATATATTTGATTATTTGAATATATAAGAAATGTACTCCCGAAAGCTGATGAAGTCAAACGTAATAATTGAAGTTGTGTCCCCGAAAATGCATGATTAAACAAAAAAAACAAGGTGCACCTTGAGATTGCTCAGGGATGCCCTTGTTTTGTTCGTTATTGCTCATTTCGAATGACCTCTAGCAGTGAAATAGCGTCGACGAGATGATTATCGAATATTTGCTTCGCAACAGCGAGTAATTCTTTAATCAGTGGATCTCTTAATGAATAAATCACTGATGTTCCATCTTTTATGCCACTCACCACGTTTTTATTCCGCAGTACTGACAGCTGCTGAGAAACGGCGGAACCTTCGGAACCTAGGATGTTTTGTAATTCGTTAACGTTCCGATCGCCTTCGCTTAGAACTTCAAGTATTCGAATTCTCATGGGGTGAGCTAACGCTTTAAAAAAGTCAGCTTTAAACTGTTGTATATTTTGATTTTGATACATATCCCATGCTCCTCAATATCTGAACTTTTGAATATATGGATATGATATCACATATTTAAAGCAAGTGATTTCTGAACGTTTATATTGAATCATTTTTGGTATAATACTTGATAGATAACGAAGATCAGTGTCCGTTTTATAGTAAATAATGAGAAGAAATGAGGGATGGAAATGACGTATATCGTTGATTTCAAAAATGTATCTACGGTAGGTTTAGAGTCTTCACCTGTAGCAGAAGCGCTGGCTGGTTTACGTGCGAATGAAGCTCGTTATTTCATGAACAAATACGAGCATCAATTTACGGTTGTATCCGCTAGCGAAAGTCAGGATGACCTTGATTATGCGAACCGCATTTTGAAAGAAGAACGTAATATTGTGTTTGCGGCCAAACCTTTAGAGACGTCTCGTTTTCAAGTGGAGAATATCCAATTTACTTACGTCTTTTATGAGGATGGTCTTGCGATTAATGTCATGTATACGATTGATGATCCTAAGAAGCGGGCTGTTGGTTTTAAGCTTTCTGAGGGGATGGAGATCCCGAAGGAGCTAGAAGAGAAGTTTAAATTCGCTAGGCAGAAGTCTAAACTAGCTGGAACCATTCGGGGCTCGTTTTTTGTGATCAAAGGACAATATTAATGAAAGCCTAGGCGTAAGTAGAGCAATCCACCATTCCCTATTCGGTCACAATAATTTCTCCCACCATACTAGGATGGACGGAGCAATAATAAGTATAAGTTCCCGTTTCTATAAAAGTATAAGAAAATTGCCCCGCAGGAAGGATGTTGGGGCTTTTAAATTTGTCCTGAAGGTCGTATACGGTATGGATTTGCGTATCCTTATTCACCCATTTGACGGTTTGACCCTTCTTGATTGTGAGCTTCGTGGGCATGAACGAGGTCGTGATATCGATAGTCAGCAGATCCGCGCTTGTGCCTGGATCTATAGTACCCGCGCTGTTGTTTCCGTTGCCTAATGTCCCGTTATTGGTCGCTCCATCACCCGAGTTTCCCACGTCATGAGAATGCTGTGATGGCTCTGACGCTACACTCATCTTGCCGGTAACGATGATCTCTCCCGTCTTGCTATCCTTGTCGAGCTTGGCTTCCAATTGATTGGCAACGAAACGTAGTGGCACCATTACCGATCCCTTGATTTCTTTGGGAGGAGTAGGTAGTGAGATGAGACGACCGTTTACTTTCGCCTGCTTGAGATTCAGCCATAGCTGAATAGTCGTTTGATCCTTTGTATAGATGACGGACTTCTCCTTTGGAAGCCATTTCACCGCTGCTCCTAGATTCTCGCCGATGAAACGGAATGGAACATAGGTTGTTCCGTTTATCGCTACTGGCGAATTTGCAAGCTGAATAGACTCGCTGTTCACCGTGACCGAATTACGACCCGTTTTCAAACGGATAGTCATTATCATAGGTGAACGATCAGCCTTATTTTCCGTGACATCGATCATCGTGTGTAAGCCACCTGGGTATGTTCCGTTGTTCGTATTATCTACGATATTATGGCTGTGGAACGGGAACATCCCTGATTGATCGAAGGTAACGAGGAGGTCATACCTCTCGCCGGGGCCGATCAACACAGTATCTTTCGTTAATGGCTCAGGAAGTGGCCTTCCGTCAGAGGCAATTACTTGAAAATGATATCCATGCATATGGAAACTATGCGACTCGTATCCGGAATTGATTATTCGAATAAGGACGGTCTCTCCAACTTTTCCTTCGATAAAGCTGGTGGGGTCTTTTTCCGTATCCGGATAAGCTTTGCCATTGATCGTCCAGTATCTAGGGTGGAAATCCGTTCTGTCATAAGACTTCCCTTCCTCCACTGCCTGGTGCCACAAGGGATCGATTTCGTTTAACAGGAACACATAGTCCTTATCATAGGACGGACCACCTGTCCAAGCTTGATTGATGCCGTTTTTGGCTTTCACAATGAACGCTCCATACATCCCCATCTGCAAATGTTCAATCGTATCTACATGGCAATGATAGAAATAAGTACCCGCTTTCTTGGCGATAAACTGATAATTGAAGCTTTCTCCAACTTGAATGGCTACAGAAGTGTGCGGAACTCCATCATTTAACTGGTCGGTATCCAATCCGTGAAAATGAATCGTATGGGCAAGCTGTTTGATTCCCGTTTTCTTGGGGCCGATGTTCGTAAGAGTAATCTCCACGCGATCTCCTTCATTCACTTCCAACGTCGGAGCGGGAACGGTCGCGCTCCCAGGCTCGTCCTTTAAGCTGTACCCCCAAATATACAACTGCTTACCATCGGGAAGCGTCATATACCCATCAGTCGCATATAGCTGAAATTTCTTTGCGGATATCGTCTCGGCTCCTACGGCGGACAAAGGTGTAACCCAAATAATCGCCATGACCAATGCCACTAGAAAATGCTTTCTTAATCCGAATAGGCGCAGGGACTTCATATTCATCATATTCTTCCTCTCTCGAGTAGAAATAACAAGGAAAGGGAGTCATGAAGACTCCCTTTCTATCATCAATCGTCATTTATAAGTTTTACGCTTCAGTGCATATGATCCATAGAAGCGGCAGGGGCGGGAGCACCAACCGTAACTGTAAAGGACTGGGTTGCTTCATTCCAGGTATAAGTTCCGCCCAGACCGCGTACGATATTTTCCGCAGAAGCATACGTTGTACCTTTCAGAATGTACCCGGCTGTTTTAACCGATTTACCGTCTACGGTAATGGTGTACAATTTGGAGTTTTTATCAAATGAAAATTTACCGCCCATCGCTTTCGTGAACGAAACAATACCGACGTTCAGGTTGCCATCTTTCCATTGTGCGCTTGCAGAATTGGTCACTGCTTTCCCGTTCACGACCAGCTTGACTGCGCCCTTCGGAACAACAATTACAGTGCCCTTCATCATGGAACCCGAATGTAGGTAACATTCGTAAGTATAGGTTCCGGGCTTCGTAAATTTCAGATCATACGATTGTGCGCTCAAGAGGATACCGGAATTGGTGAAACCAGTACCGTTAAACTCCTTGCCACCGGCAGGAGGCATAAATTGAGCATTGAACTCGCCTTTATCTGTGAAGAAATTCAAGTCAGCGGGTTTGTTGAAGGTAACCCAATGAGGCTCATAAGGGCTAAGATTGGTCCAGGAAATGGAATCACCTTCGCTTACAATAACTTGCTCAGGATTCATGCGGTTATGTGAGAAAGCGGTATTCTGTGAGCCAAGATCTACTTTATAGGTCAATGAGCCATCCTTATTTGCTGTATATTGGGCTTCTTGAGGGCCTTGCAATAGGCTCTCTTGGAAAAGTAGATCATTTTCTTGTGTCTTTGCGGCTGCAGCTTGCTCTACTTTCGAGGGGATCGACTGGCCTTTCGGCAACACGACTACCGTACCGGTCATCATAGGATGAAGTACGCAATAATAGGGGTAAGCTCCACTAGCGGTAAAGGTGACTTCATAGGATTGCTTTGGAAATAGTATGCCTGAATTCAGGAGTGACTTACCATCCCAGCTTCCACCGCTTTTTGCGCTTGGAATCGCGTGAGCGGGATCTTGAGGAGTAAGTGGCGATTGACCAGCCAGGAATGTTACGGTATGTGGGGTAGCACTAGCACCGTTAGTAAATGTAACTTTGTCTCCTTCATGGACAAAAATTACTTTCGGAAACATGGAGTCGAGAGAGGTGGCTGCGGTTTCTTTACCGACAGATACTTGCCAAGTTTCCGGCGATGAATCAGCGGCATACACAGAGCTTATCAGTATCAACGCTGTGGCAAAAGTAAGAATCAATACAAGGGCTGTTTTCTTCATTAACATTCTCCTTTGGAATACAAGTTTAAATGACTGACATACAAAGATAACTATACATAACGTATCATTAATTAACAATATATACAATACGTATCAATATATTCATGTTCTTATGTGCAGTTGGATCTCGGTGGAGGAAAAAAATCTTGACTTAAAGAAATTATTTTTGATAAAATGACAGACAGACCGGTTGGTATGGTGGAGGTGTGCTACGGGAATGGATTCAAAATCGCTGATAATCGACATCGCGACGATGCTATTTCAACAAAAAGGTTTTAAAGGTGTGGGATTAAATGAAATATTAAAGGCATGTAACCTTTCAAAAGGTTCTTTGTACCATCATTTTCCAAATGGAAAAGAAGAATTATTAATCGCCTGTCTTCAATCTTTGAATGAAGCGATTACTAAAGATATCGAAGAGGTTTTCAAACGATATCCAACTACGCAAGAAGCTACAAATGCAATCATTGAGAAATTAATCGTTAAATATGAAACAGAAGGAACGATAGAAGGTTATACCTTTAGTAGTATGGTTAGCGAAATGGCGACGTTAAGTGATCCAATTAGAAATGCATGTTATCAGTTGTATCAAAACGTCCAACAAATTTTTTCGACAAAGCTAATAGCAGATGGGTTCTCGAAAGAGACAGCTCATTCCATTGCGCTGATGATGAATGCTTCAATCGAAGGTGGATTGATGCTCTGCTTAACACAGAAAGCATCTGAGCCACTTAGAGTGGTTGCTGAAGTTTTGCCGAATCTTTTAAAGGGGTATTAAAAAAGTGAATAAAGTAATTAAAACAGGTCCGATCATGGCGGCGCTTTTAGTGGCGGGCTTTGTTGGGCTGTTCAGTGAGACTGCTTTAAATATTGCCTTAGGTGAATTAAGTCAAATATTCGATGTGACAGCGACTACGGTCCAATGGTTAGCAACCGGTTATTTTTTAACCTTAGGTATATTAGTGCCAGTAACCGGTATTTTGATGCAAAAATTTTCCACACGTCAAATGTTTATGACTTCTATATTGCTTTCGATTATCGGTACAATTGTAGCGGGTGTAGCGACCGAATTTAGCATTTTATTGGTCGGACGGATCATTCAAGCAGCCGGATTAGCAATCGCGTTACCTTTAACACAAAACGTTATTTTCACGATATTCCCACCGAATAAGCGTGGTGGCGCAATGGGATTGATGGGTTTAGTTATGTTAGCTGGCCCAACACTAGGTCCAACAATAGCGGGACTAATTCTAGATACATTATCGTGGAATTGGATTTTTTGGGTTGCAATGCCTTTCTTGCTGTTCTCTCTAATTATAGGGCTCCGTTATTTACCGAATGTGAACGAAGTACGTAAGGTTTCGATTAATGCAATATCTGTTATTCTCTCGACGATTGGATTCGGGGGCATTGTTTACGGGGTAAGTGTAGGTGGTGAAACGGGTTGGACAAGCACATCGGTTCTCGGAACCATTGTCGTAGGATGTATTGCTCTCCTTATCTTTGTAATTCGTCAATTGAAGATGGAGCATCCTATGCTGAATCTAAAAGCATTTAAACACCCACTGTTCGTACTTGGAGTCTTTATGAGTTTTATTACGTTCTTCAATATGTTGTCCATGCTCGTCATTCTACCCATGTATATGCAAATGGCTTTATTAATCGCTGCTTTTACAACAGGTCTTATTCTTCTGCCAGGGAGCTTGCTTAACTGTATATTAGCTCCATTAATAGGTCGTATGTTTGACAAATATGGGCCGAAAGCAGTGATTACACCAGGAGCAATTCTTGTTGTTATTGGTTATGCATTATATTCACAATATGGTACCGACACGGCTTCGTGGATGATTGTGGTAACCCATATTATTATGATGTTAGGTATAGGAATGGTACTGGCATCAGTACAAACGAATACGCTGAATTCACTTCCGAAACAGTACTATCCAGATGGAATCGCCATCACTCAAACCATCCAACAAGTAGCAGGTGCAATAGGGATTGCCGTCATGGTATCGATTTTTTCAGCGGAACAGGAAAGTTATATCGAAACCGTTGCGAATGATGTGACTGAAGCAGCAGCCTCGGGAACTTCGCTAGTGTTTACAGTCGGTCTCGTATGTGCAGTCATCAATTTAGTGTTGTCATTATTCATCAAGAAGCCCGTTCAAAAATAGGGTAGGCCGTTATATGATATATTGAAGTAAAGACGGCTTCATCCATAAGGACGAGCTATTATGAAGGAGTGCGAATAATGAACCTAGAATCGGTTATGCAAGAGCTTGAGATGCTCGGTAAGGAACGCACCAAGAAGATATATCAAACCAATGGTGCGCACGAACCGCTTTTTGGAGTGGCTACAGGTGAGATGAAGCCTATCTATAGGAGGATAAAACTCAATCAACCATTGGCCGAGCAGCTTTATGCCACAGGAAATTACGACGCCATGTATTTTGCGGGAGTGATCGCTGATCCGAAAGCAATGTCAGAAGCGGATTTTGAAAGGTGGATAGAGCGAGCTTATTTTTATATGCTATCAGATTTTGTGGTTGCAGTAACTTTGGCTGAAACGGATATTGCGCAAGATGTAGCCGATAAATGGATTGCAAGTGATATAGAGTTGAAGATGTCGGCGGGTTGGAGCTGTTACTGCTGGCTACTCGGCAATCGTCCGGACAGCGAATTTGCCGAAGCGAAAATTGCTGATATGTTGGAGCTTATCAAAAATACAATTCATGATGCTCCTGATCGCGCGAAATACGCAATGAACAATTTCATGTATACTGTGGCAGCATCTTATCTGCCGCTTCATGATAAGGCGGTCGAAGTTGCTAAGGAAGTAGGTCCGGTAGAAGTCAATCGGGGAACCGCAAAAAGCAAGTTATTGAACGCTTCCGTTAATATAGAGAAGTTAATCGAAAAAGGGAAGCTTGGATTCAAACGCAAGTATGTAAGGTGTTAGGATTATTTCTTTTAGAAGAAAAAGCTCAATCACAAATAGGGGGTGTCCCATAAGTGAACTTATGGGACACCCCCTTCATGTATAGAAAGAATTCCTCGATCTCGCTCATCCTTGGTAGGTTATTGAGCCTTCCTTTGTCTGCCCTTCCCCATATAACTCGTTTAGATGTGTGATGTGAGCCATCCCCCAGTCGTTAAGTGCCTGCAATAACGGGGTTATTCGTTGACCGTATTCTGTAATGGAATATTCGACTTTGGGAGGGATTTGGTGATAGACTTTGCGGTTCACTATATCATGGTACTCGAGCTCCCTCAGTTGCATGGTGAGCATCTTCTTGGTGATATTCGGCAACGCTTTCTGTAGTTCACTGAACCTCATCGTGCCTGTAGAAAATAGTTGATACAGGATAATAGGCTTCCACTTGCCGACCAGAATTTCTAATGCAGTTTCGACTTTACAGCTAGAGGCCATATCATTTTCTCCTCTCTATTCGCTTATAGATCAATAGGTATCTTTTTGTATACTAGGTTTATTTTATGAGCCTACTTCCAACGTTGTATCCTACGAACTATTATATACCTAGGTGGTAAAAATGCACAATCAGAGGAGAATGGACGAATTATGAATATTGCATTATGGATTGTTCAGGGACTTTTAGCATTGATGTTTATTTTTGCTGGTATGACGAAAGCGTTACAGTATGAGAAAGCGAAAGCTTCGATGCCGTGGGTGAAAGAGGTCTCCAAGGGTCTTGTTACTTTCATTGGAGTCGTTGAATTAATTGGAGGTATCGGTTTAATCGTACCTTGGGCAACGGATATCGCACCCATTCTAACGCCAATTGCTGCAATCGGTCTTGCCTTGATTATGCTGTTCGCAGCTGTATTTCATGCGAAGAGAAAAGAAAATCAAGCAATCGGCATGAACATTATCCTGTTGGCATTGGCGGTTTTCGTAGCAATTGGCCGTCTATAAGCTATGATCCCATCTTTATTTATTTGTCATGGCTCGCCATTGTTGGCGTTGGATAATTCGGCATACACGCAATTTTTGACGGAAACTGGGGAAAGATTCAAACCAAAAGCGATTGTAATGTTTAGTGCCCACTGGGAACAAAAGATCACAACGATTTCTTTCGTAGAAGGTACTTTGCAGACGATTTATGATTTTGGTGGCTTCCCTGATGATTTATACCAGTTGACCTACCCTGCACAGGGCTCACCTGAATTAGCGGAACGACTAGAAGAACGGTTTCGACTTCATGGCATCGAATCTAGGAGAGATTATTCGCGAGGTTTGGATCATGGTTCGTGGGTCTTCTTACGGCATATGTATCCAGAGGCAGACATTCCAATAGTAAGCGTATCAGTCAATCCCTTTCTAACCCCGAGAGAACAACTCGATATCGGTTTAGCTTTAAAAGGGCTCGGGGAAGAAGATATCCTTGTCATCGGTAGCGGAACAACCGTTCATAATTTCAATGAAATCAAGTTTAACCAGCCTTACCCTGAGCAATGGGCCGTTGAATTCGATGATTGGATTGAGGATAAAATCGTCAATCGCGATATGGAGGCTTTGCTTCAATACGAGCAGATGGCGCCTCATGCTCGACGTGCGGTTCCGAGGGCCGAACATTTCGTTCCGCTCTTCCATGCTTATGGAAGTTCATATGGAGCCGAGAAGCCGAAGTCGATCTTTAAGGGATATCAGTTCGGGACGTTCAGCCATATTTGTTTTGAGATGTAGAAACTCCTAGTCTCTATTCATTTACTAATAGTAATCCGGCTTGAAAAATAAAAAACCCGGCAGTCTTTGCCGGGTTTTTTTTATTGTGTGCATAGTAGCACTATGATATGATTGGAGCACGACTGTAAATTTTATTAATAGGCATAGTTATGACATCTTATCTATACTGTAATCATACCACATGAATTTACGGACTGTCAACGGGTAATTCGCTTTTTCATACAAGACCGAAAAGGAGTGTGTTTGTGAAGATGGTAAACGCGATGGAATGGCAGCAAGAGCAGAAGAGGCTTGATCTAGTTATTGAAGGACTGCACTCAAAAATCGCAGAATTGGAGCCGGAGGTTGCTGGGCTGCACGATCAGCTGGCGGATATTCGCAAGCGGTTCTGGGAGGAGGTTACGGTCAATACGAGCACGGACGAAGATTTCGAAGAGACCTTCTACAGTATAAAACAACAAGAGGCGTTGTTGTCCGAACGTGAGCGTAGTCACCGACAACGGATGCAACGTTGGAAAAGCATGAAACGGCTATTGCCGTCTCCCTACTTTGGGCGAATGGATTTTCAAGAGGATGGCTTGAGCTTCGATGAGCAAATTTACATCGGTGTAGCTTCTTTCGTCGATGCAGACGGTATGAGCTTTCTGGTGTATGACTGGCGAACACCTATCGCAAGCATGTACTATGACTGTTCTCCGGGGGTGTCTGGTTATGAAGCGCCCAGCGGACAAATAACGGGTACGATGATGATGAAGCGTCAATACCAGATCCGCGACGGTCAGCTCCATAATGTGTTTGACACTAGCTTAACGATCGGCGACGAATTGCTTCAGCAAGTGCTTGGCAAAGGTGCAGATTCACAAATGAAGAGCATTGTGGCGACCATCCAAAAGGAGCAAAATGCAATCATCCGCAACGACAAGAGCCGTATGCTCATTGTTCAGGGGGCGGCAGGTAGCGGAAAGACATCCGCGGCGCTGCAACGAGTAGCGTACTTATTATATAAACACCGCGATCGACTCAAGGCGGACCAGATCGTTCTTTTTTCGCCTAATCCGATGTTTAACAGCTACGTATCTACCGTCCTTCCCGAGCTTGGCGAGGAGAATATGCAGCAAACGACCTTTCAGGAATATCTTTCGTATTGGCTGGCATCCACGTTTCGCCTTGAGGACCCGTTTGAGCAGATCGAATATGTACTGACAACAACATCGTCGCAAGGGTATGAAGCACGGCTGAAGGGGATTCAATACAAGGCTTCCGAAGCCTTTCTGCATGCTATTCAAAGCTATGCGCTGTGGCTGGGAACGGAAGGTATGTTATTTCGTGGCGTCCGTTTTCGAGATCGCGAGTTGATTACAGCAGAGCAAGTAAAATTGCAATTTTACAGCTATGATAGCTCCATCCGCCTGGCTAATCGCGTTGTTCTACTGAGGGAATGGCTGCTGCGAGAACTGACCTCGCTGGAACGTCAGGAGCAGGAGGCACACTGGGTTCAAGATGAACTCGATTACCTTGACAACGAACAATATGCGGATGCCTACAGCATGCTGATTAAGAAGTACCGGCAAGAAGAGGCAGTCTTTGATTTTACTAAACAGTATTTGGAGGCTTATGGTGATTTCCGCGATAAGGAGCAGGGAGAAGAGAATGTTTTCGACTTTAACATGCAAGAAGAAGAGCTGCTGCGTCGGATGGTCGTGAAGGAGAACTTCAAACCTTTAAGGCGAGATGCAAAAAGGTTCAAGTTCATCGATGTGATTGGGCTGTATGATCAGTTGTTCAGTGATGCTACCGTTTATCGGAAAATGACGAACGAGACTGCCATACCCGAGCTTTGGCCGGAAATCTGCAGGCAAACAAAGGAGAAGCTGAGCCGGCTCGAACTGTTTTATGAGGACGCGACCCCTTTCCTATACTTACAAGAACTCGTCGAAGGCGCTCGGACGAACACCGAGGTGCGACATCTATTTATTGATGAAGGTCAGGATTATTCGCCGTTTCAATACTTATTTCTCAAACGTCTGTTTCCTCGCGCCCGCATGACGGTATTGGGTGATTTCGGTCAAGCGATATTCACCCAGGCAACAAATCTACATGAAGCGGATTCGCCGTTGATTCGGCTTTATGGCGAAGACGAAACGAGTCTGATCCGGCTAGTTCGAAGTTATCGTTCAACTCGCGAGATTGTGGAGTTTACTAGATTAATACTACCGGGAGAAGAGATCGTGCCGTTCGAGAGGAGTGGTAGGAAGCCGTGCTTATTGAGAGCGGGTAACAACCAAGAGCGGGCGAAGCGAATCATAGAGGACCTCGTGGCGCTCAAGGCCGAGGGCTTCGACTCCATTGCCGTCATTACGAAGACTGAAGCCGAAAGTCGCGAGGCCTATGATGCATTGATGACACAGGGTTGTGATGCTCTAAAGCTTATAACGAAAGACACGCTTACCTTTGAGAAGGTAACAACGGTGATTCCTGCCTATCTCGCCAAAGGTGTCGAGTTCGACGCCGTGCTGATCTACGATGCTTCTTCGCAGACGTATTATCGGGAAAGTGAGCGCAAGCTCTTCTATACCGCATGTACTCGCGCAATGCATCGACTTCTGCTTTACACGACAGGGGACTGGACGCCTTTCATTCAGACGGATTTTTTAGGTTGAGGGAGTTGGAACAATTTTTTGCGGATCGGTCGCCAAAGGTTGCGGAATTAACGATGACGGTACTGTATCTCCCGTATTAATCGGATCAATAGAGAATCGGGTTATGCGAGATTCAAATAATGTCGGCGTTTGATCCCAAACTTCCTTCGGCAACGTGATAGTGAAGGTGCCGTCCTTCTTCGGTAGCGTAACGGTATAGGGTACTTCGCTTCCGACAGACAGACCAACCATCAGGCTCCAGTAGAGAGCACCCTCGGCTTCTGAACCTACCAAAGTAGGCGGTTTATCATCAATGACAGTGCCTTCCGCAGGAAGGATCACATCGATTTGCGCGCTTGTATCTTCAGGGAGGTGATATACCCTATTGTCAGGAAGCGTGTATTTCGTATCGCCTACGTGAATTTGATAGATCAAATCCTCATCCTCTTCTGGCGAATAGTACAGAACATAATGTCCATTCTCGTCAGACGGCTCGGATTTCGACCAGCCTTCGCCTCTATCGCGTACAAAGCTGACAACGGCATCCTTGACAGGCGTTCCACTGGCATCCTTAATCGTACCCATGATGGCATAGCTTGTAATCTTCGTAGTTGGGAAGTCTTCACCCTCATCCATGATGATGCGGGCATGAACCTCAACCGAAGAAGGATCCCCGGACATCTCTTTGACATCCTCAATTTGAATCGGATAATACACTTCTACGGAGGTGCTTGCTTCTAACAGCGCTTTTTTCGAAGAATCAGACACTGATTTCCCCGATATTGTCGCATGTTCAGCGGATTTGATGGACACGGGAAGCGTTGTCGGAATACTCCGATCTACTAAAAACTCAAATGAGCCGTTATCCTCTGTTGTAAGGGTCCGTTTACCTAAATTGACTTCTACACCGGACACCGGTTGGCCATCGAGCAGAACCGTTCCATTGACATAAACGACTTGGGAGTTGTCCATTTTCCAGGTGACGACCGATAATTGATTTTCTTCAATGAAGATCGAAGCTACACCAGCCTCTTCAACCTGTACAGAGCTACTTGCTGTTGCAGATGTGCTTGACTCTGCTGGGCTTGCTTTAGTCTCCCCATTATCACTGCAACCAGACAATAATCCAACAGTTAGCGCTAGAGCTACTGGGATTGCCATTAACCGTTTATTCATATCTGTGCTACTCCTTATTCAGGAATAGAGAGGCAGGTCAGCAGACCTGCCTCTCTATCCTACTCTATTTGCAATCCAATTTTATTACTTAGTGTGATCTACGCCGCCCTCAACATTGCCCTCAGCAGATGCGCCTTGAGTTTTGTCTCCACCAAGCGCGAACACATAAATTTGTGGATTTGATCCACCAGATGTGAAGCTTATATACTGTTTACCGTTTTGCATAAAGATCGACGGTGCGGACATCACGTTATCACCAGTCAATTGGAATTCCCAAATGATTTTCCCAGCTTTAATATCAAGTGCGCGCACTTTACCGTTCAATTCGCCGTAGAATGCGATACCTGTTGCAGTGCTCGTGAATCCACCACGCATTTCATGATCAGTGTCGTATTGGTAAGCGATCTTACCAGTGTTCATGTCAATTGCAGTTACAGTACCATAAGCAATGATATCCGCAGGGACTTCACCGAGCGTAGTTCCGAATGGACTCACTTCTTCCTTCTTACCTTCAAAACCTTGGACAAAGCTTGGTGCTTCAAGACCTGGAATCAGAACATAGTTCGATTCTGGATCGTAAGTTTCCGGTGCGTAGTTTTGTCCACCATATAGACCTGGATAGATAAGCACGCCTTCAGCTGTCGGATTCGGATGGTCGATGATCTTCGAGAATGCAACGTGCTCGTAGATCGGTTCACCAGTTACAGCGTCCCAAGCGAACCACTCACCAGACTTGCCACCTTCTACAACAACTTTGCGTTCTACTCCATTAATGAGTGCTTTTTTGATCAGCATTGGAGTAGCAGCTACGTCATAATCCCACAAGTCATGGCTGACCAGTTGATTTGCCCAGATGAATTTACCATTCTTGCTGTCGAGTGCAACGACGGAGTCCGTATAAGGGTTAGCTCCTGGACGATCTTCTCCGTATAAATCTGGTGCAGGGTTACCCGTACCAAAGTACATATAGCCAGTTTCTTCATCGATTGAAGGTGGGTTCCACACTGTTCCGCCACCGTTATACTTGTTGTCCTTCAACCAATCTTGGCCTTTCGGAGGTACAGTCCAGAACGGCGCATCCCATGCAGGCGACAAATCGCTCGCTTTGTAGGCCATGACGAAGCCGCGAACGCCATTGTCACCGCCACTGCTACCTACATAGAGGTTTCCGTTATAGTATAGCGGAGCTGTCGTTTCATAGTAGCCGTTTTCAACGGTAACACCTTCAACCGCATCGGCAAGAGCGACAACTTGGATAGTTTCCCCAGTTTTTTGGTCGATTGCAACGAGGTGGTTATCCAGTGTTAGCATGAACACTTTACCCTCAGCAACGGATACACCGCGGTTAGCTACGATATATAAGTTTTTCGTGTTAGCCAGCATTTCTTCTGTTGGAACCCAATGCCATACTACGTCACCTGTCAACGCATCAAATGCGAACACATGGTTTTTGGAAGTTGTAGCATAGATAACGCCGTCAACGACGACGGTAAAGTTTTGGTTACCGTTCGGAATAGAAGCATCCAGTGCTTTGTACTCTTTGGACCAGATAAGCCCTAGATCTTGTACGTTTTCCTTTGTAATTTCTGTGAATGGAACGTGACGCGTAGCACCCAAATCATAGTGAACGTTCGGGAAATTCTCATAAGATGCTTCTACAGCAGCTTCTGAAGATGACGCTGATGCTGTTGCTGATGGGGATGCCAATGGAGATGTGCTGGACCCCGAATTGTTGCTGCTACAAGCGGCAAGAGTCAAGCTTGCGGCTAATAATGTGCTTACTACAGTGAATGATTTTTTCACTTGATGCCCTCCTAAATGACTGAATAAATTGTTGAGAGATAAAATAAAAATAGAAAATTTATCTTACTAGTAAGATTACATTTGGAACTATACTCCTTCTTTCTTATACAGTCAAATGGTTTTCCCAAGTTTTTCAGTTTATTTAGATAAGCTATAATGCCAAATTATCAATAATCTGCATATCTATTGCACTTTATTTGGATTGACTCAACTCTATGGCAACTGTGCAATTGTTCCAAAAACTTTCTTACTATTAAGATTATTGGGGTATAGGCGAAACCATCAAGCTGCGCTAAATAAAATAAGGTTTTCTCCACGGCAATCAGCCAGAGGAGAAAACCTTTTTTACATGTCGGGAAGCATATCATTCTATATTCTTTTCTGAAAGTGTCCGCAAAGCGTGTTCAGCGTCTACCTCAATTATATATTGCCGCTCTCCAATTGCAGTAGCTTGGTTTTCATGGGTATACCACCACGATAGCCCGTTAATGCACCGTTTTTACCTATGACACGATGACAGGGCACAGTAATCAGAACGGGATTCGCCCCAATCGCAGCGCCAACTGCACGAACTGAGGCAGGTCTTTCGATTTGTGTGGCAATATCTGAATAAGACTTGGTTTGCCCATAGGGAATGCTGCAGAGGGCGTTCCATACAGCGAGTTGAAAAGGTGTGCCATGGAAGTCGAAAGGAACAGTAAAGCTCTTGCGTATTCCTCTCAAATATTCAGTAAGTTCGACGATAAAGGGCTGGATCTTATCCTCATCTCGAATCAACAGGCGATCTTTAAACCGACGACTTGCCCAATCAGCCAACTCCGCGAAGGGTTGAGCCTGTGAGCCAACATAACAAATTCCTCTTGATGTAGCCGCGATATGCAACGTCCAATCTTCATGCGTTAATAATGCCCAGTAGATCGGTGATTGAGTTGTACTTTCCATGTGATACTCACTCCTTTATACTAAACCTAGCATTATTTCTTTGATAGTTTACCACATAAACAAGGTCTGTTAATCTAGATTTATTGTCAGTTTGATCAATAATAATAATAAGGGAGAGTTTTCAATGGTTAATAGAGCTAAGAAAGTAGTTGTAACTGGTGGAAGTGGCATGTTAGGCCGTTGGGTCGTTAAGCATTTGGTCGAGCATGGCTATGAGGTGCTTAACGTGGATACGCGTCAACCGGAGGAGCCTATGTGTCCCACGCTGATCGTAGATCTTGAAGATCTGGGTCAAACATACGGCGCGCTTGCTGGCGCGGATGCGGTCGTTCATATGGCGGCCATCCCGAGAGCGGGTATGGTGCCGCCTGAAGTGACGTTCCGCAACAACGTTATGGCCACTTATAATGTTTTGGAAGCGGCTTCAGGACTCGGAATCAAGAAAGCAGTTATCGCATCCAGTGAATCATCGTATGGTATTTGCTTTGCCGTTCATCCGTTTGGTCCACAATATGTGCCCATGGATGAAGCGCATCCGCAGTTGCCACAAGACAGCTACGGCTTATCCAAGGTAGTAGGCGAGTTGACTGCGGATATGTTCTACCGCAGATCCGGTATCCAGGTCGTGTCGCTTCGTCTGGGCAATGTTATTCCACCGGAGTGGTACGAGCGATTCCCATCGTGGATTAATAACCCAGAGCAGCGCGAACGGATTCTGTGGAGCTACATTGATACTCGAGATGCAGCGGAAGCTTGCCGCCTTGCAATTGAAGCGGAAGGACTTGGTTCCGTTGCCCTCAATCTTGGATCGGATGAGACGAGCATGGCAGTTCCAAGCCGCGAGCTAATGGCCGCACGTTATCCGGAAGTGACTGACTTCCGTGCACCTCTTGAGGGGCATGAAGCGCTGCTCAATAGTAATAAAGCAATGGAACTGCTCGGCTGGGAGCCGAAATATAAGTGGCGTGAGCAACTTGGCAACTAATTAATTCAACAAAGAGTAGGATTACAAATAATAAAGCCTTTGGAATGATTCCAAAGGCTTTTTTTGTATGACTATTTTTTTCGAGACCTTATTCAACATCATATCAGAGCATAAAGAAACAGTCTATATTTTTGGTTCAATTTATCATACAGTGTGGTTGCCGGCAAAAAAAACGAATGGAGTGTTGTGTCTTGGAATTTTTTTGTCACCTTAATCGACATGATTTACAGGAATATGTGAGAAAGACTTTCGGTAACAGTTATTTAGTTGCGAATGCAACAAAAATGCATGGTGGTGCTCAAAAGGTAGTCTACAAGATAGACTGCATTAATGGATTCTCTTGCATTTTGTATGTATGGGATCTTGCCGCGAATTATTTTCAAGAGGAAATAGCAAACGAAGATTTAAATGCACGATCCTACGGAAGTGATTTATTTGAAGTAAACAACAGATTTTTAACTGAAATTGGCGTTCAAACCCCTGCTCTTTATGACCTAAATAAGGAGAGAAGCCGGTACACGTTTGATTATGCCCTTGTTGAATATGTAAATGGACATAAGGCGGAAGACTATTTCCACCATTCAGACCCAAGAGTTCAAGATCAAGTATTTGAGAGAGTTGGACATATGCTTACTGGCATGCATGCTAACGAAAGACAAATCTACGGGAAACCAAATCAGATCAGTAACAATAGGGAGAGTTGTCATCTCTTGCAATTGGAAAATGCCAAAATTCAGTTGTCGTATGCCTCCCAACATATTGAAGGTATCCGAGCAAATCAGAGCAAGATGCTTGAAAAACTGTATGAACTTGAATCACAAATAGATCCTAGAAGTCGCTATGGATTTATACATGGGGAACTAGGTCCAGACCATATATTGGTTACTGACAGTTTTGAACCCTATTTAATCGATATCGAAGGAGCCGAGTTCTTTGATATTGAGCACGAACACAGTTTTTTAGAATTCCGTTTTGGTGACTTCTATCGATATTTAAAGCATGATAATCTCGACACGAACAGGATATTATTTTATCGATTCCATCACCATATTTCTTTAACTTCGGGTGGGCTGAAGCTGCTTCATCGAGGATTTCCAGATCAACAATTTGCACAAGGTCTCATTGATCATCATTACAGATGTACACTGCAATTTATTGAAGGCTGAAATCATACTAATCAGCTCATTTCTAAAAGTCTAATATTAAGAAGTTGAGCCATGTGCCCTAATTCTCACTTTCACTTTTACGTTCACTTTTGCGTTTGAGAACGCTTCGTCCCAGCTTTCCGCGACTTTTTTCCAGTCTGAATATTCATAGGCTCTTGCATAAAGACCAAGTCCAATCGGATCGATTTTTGCTCCTTGGATTTTATCGAGCAATTGTTCAATTTGCGTTTGCAGTTCCTCCTGGATTTGCTTCTCTAATTCGGGAGTTTTGTTTTTAGCGTCATATAGAAAAAGACGCTCGGTTATAACAACACCCATTTTAATCTGAACATCGAATATAAACCCATTATCCTTGAACGCAACCTTTGTCTTGGTTTTAAGAATATTTGGGAAGAAACTCATTGTGTTTTCTTCGAAAAATCCTTTGTTAGGCTGCTCAGGGAGGCGGATAGTAAAAGGAAATGTCCCATGATTTTCATGCTGTAAAATGCGTAACAATTTGGTTTCGTTGGCGTCAAGGGTCATGATGTATTTACCAGAACGATCCAAGAGGGCCGTGCCCGTTATTTTGATTTGACCGTCCTTTTTTAACACTGTGATACAAGGACTCATTCCTTTTTCATTAAATTCGCGATGAAGCTCTTGAAGTGATGTTTTGACCGTAATATTTTGTTTATGTGCGGTATCGATTAGCTTCAACAAATATAATGGGAGTCGTGGCTTATCAGCAGGTGCGAACTTGATCAGATCAGCTACCGAACCATCAACAAGAACGACACGGGACTTCGTCGTATTCTTTCCATCCCGAAAGAAAGTATCTAGGAGATTGAACCAGCCTGGATGCTCAACAATCCGTTTGCCGATGAGCACCACTTGGACTTTGCCGCGACTCGTCAATGCAGTGATCATGGAATCGAATTGCTCTCTTGATTGTCTAAGAGAGAAAGCTTGAACGACATTGTTCTCCTCCATTTGTTTCGCTTCTTTATTAAAGACCGGACTAGATGAAGAAACAACAAGATTATTGTTATCATCCAGATCAATCCCTATCATCAAGGAGAGCGAAATATCTTCGATATTGGTCTGATCCACGCAACCTGAAACTACAGAAAGTGATAGCAGTAGGTAGAAGAGATAAATGTGCCTCACAAAGATTCACTCCGTCGAAGTCGATTGTATATAAGAACATAGAGGTAAAGAAGTACAGGGAACATATAGCCGAAAACAATTCCTGCTTTTGCGCATAATTGCATCCATTGTCTATTCTGATTCCATGATGGATGAATGAGGAAGACAAGTACGACGATCAACAGAAAGAAGAAAGAGGCATAGAAGGCAGGCTTCTTTTTTCCAAACAGAAGACCCATGCTTAAGATCGTACCGAATGTTGAAGTTAGCCAAGTGGCCGAAATTTCAAATAAATAAAATGCCAAAAACAACATGTCGATGCGTTCTAAAAAATGAAATTCGATGACTTTCAATAGGTTTAATACAGGCTGGTTATAGTCCATGATTCCGTCAGGACTGAAAAAGGCGAAGCAAATGAGGGTAACCTCCAAATAGAGGAGTAGCGAAATGGTATTGGCGATGACGACTCCGCGGATCGCCAAATGCTTTTTTTGCAAAAACGGATATACAAAAAATATGATTTCAAACCCAAGGAAAGAATAGATTGAAGCACTCACTCCGTGATAAATGGGTATCCATCCTTCTTTAAAAAGCGGAAGCAAGTGAATCCAGTGGCTGTCTCTTACAGGGATCAAGAAAATTAAAAACAAAACAATCATCATATAAAATATGAGCTCACAATACCGGCCTAATATTCGAATGCTTTTGCTTGCAATCAAAAACCCAGGGGTAAGCAATAGAATCATTATGATATAATCTTGCGTCATCGGTAGAAACCATTGCTTAATGAACAACATGGCCGTTATGAGTATCGTCCAGACAAATAAAGCGAAATAAAAAATAACAGGAATAATCAAAATTCGACCGATTATCTTTCCAAAAAGACGAATTAAAAGATCCGGCAGCGTATCATTTGGGTATTTTCGCAATATAAGTACAATGATAATACTGGCAATTACGCTCATGAACCATCCTACAATGAGGGAGATCCAACCGTCTGTGCCTGCTTTGTCGGCTAATTCTTTTGGCAGAGAAAGTATCCCAAATCCGACTTGACTCCCGTGGATGATAAATATAAATTGCATAAATGTGATTCCATTAGTCACATCCTTCTTCAAGAATCCTCACCACCTCGATGATTTCTTTGTCTGATAGGTTGCATGGGGCCAGTGCTTTTCGGTCTCTTGATCATTGCCCAGATCGGGACACGGATGAACATATCCTTCATATCCGCAAATCTCCATGGTGCGAGCGGGCTCCCATATGGGATACCGAACGATTCAAGAGAAACGAGATGAGCAACTAACGCTATCGCCCCGATAACAATACCGATAATTCCAAACATTGAAGCTAATATCATCATCGGAAACCGTAGAAGCCGAATGGCTGCACCCATGTCGTAGTTAGGCATAAGAAAAGAAGCGATGGCGGTCGTGGCAACGACAACGACCATGATATTGCTGACAATCCCAGCTTGTACAGCTGCTTGTCCAATTACGATTCCCCCCACGATGCCAATGGTTTGTCCAATGGGAGTAGGTAGTCGAATGCCTGCTTCTCTCATCATTTCAATCGTGATCTCCATGAGCATGGCCTCGAGGATAGGGGGAAATGGAACGCGCGATCTCGTTTCGGCAATCGAGAGAATGAGCTGTACAGGGATGACTTCATAATTAAATGAAATTAATGTAATGTAGGTGGCAGGTAAAAACAGGGCAATAATTACGGCTATAAAACGGAGGGTTCGAATAAAGGAAGCAATCATCCAACGGTAATTGTGATCATCAACACTCGTTAAAAAAGTGAAAAAATGAGCTGGAGCAGCCATAACGGTTGGCGATTTATCAACGACCACAATGTATCTTCCTTGCAGAATATGAGAAGTCGCAGTGTCAGGTCTTTCCGTCAGAATAAGCTGTGGAAAGGGTGAATAGGGATTATCCTCGATTAATTCAGCTAGCTCCCCTGTATTCATGATCGCATCGATATCGATCCTTTTGATGCGTGTTTCGAGTTCCTCGAGTACATCTGGACGAGCTACATCGGCCAAATACATAATTGAGATCTTCGTTCTACCCCGTCGACCTACAGTCAGTTCTTTGATCTTCAGCTCCCTGTTAGGTATGTACCTTCGAATCATAGCTATGTTCTGACTCCCGGTTTCTACGAAACCTTGATGCGCTCCTCGAAGGGACGTTTCAACATGAGAATCTTCAACCGCTCTTTGGGGCCATCCTTGCGTACCATAGATGGTGGAGTCTGGCTGCCCATCGACAAAAAGCACACTATTGCCCTGTAAAATGGCATCCTCAATCTGTCCCCACTCTGATTCTTTATGAATACTTCCGACACTGACCTCTTCTGGGTCTTTATGGGTCAGTTCACGCAATATGTTGTTGTTTATCGCATCTTTATTAACTAAACCATCCAAATAGACGAGAGCAGCGGGGGCTGCGCCCTGTCTCGCATGAATGTGCCGAATAACTAAATCGGGAGTCAAGTTAAACATATGCTCGATGTGGTGCAGGTTAGCGGAGAGCTTAGGGCTAAGAGGATTATTTTGTTGAAAACCAGCAGGTTTGTTTGACTTGTGAGATTTGGAATTGCGGATTTTCCTCAAGAAATTAAATATCGAGAACATAACAGATCATCCTGTCCTGAGCATCATGTGTATTAAAATAGTCACTTAAATGATTCACTAAAGTAACTGAAATAATACCAACAGAGGATATAGGAAGGGAGACCTCTAGGAATAGGGGTCTCCCTTTTGTAGACAAGTTAGTATGATAGGGCTATTCTTTCACTTTAATATTTCCTGACGTCGTTTGGATATTAATAATGTCTGATGAAGTTCCAATGGAATCGGGTGATTTAATATTTCCAGAATTTGCTCGTAGATTGTAGATGCCGCTGAAGCCATTAGCAACAGTAAAGTGTACATTCCCTGATGTAGCTTGAACTTTTGCACTGCCCGTTGTTTTTTGGGTAACGGTAATGTTTCCTGAGTTCGCCTTAGCCGACAGCTCGCCGGATAGGTCGGTAATCTTCATATTTCCCGATGTGATAGAGACATCAAGGTTACTAGTAATTTCCTCAGCAATAATATTACCGGAATTGGCTTTCAGAATTAAGTTATCGATCTGTGTATCTGCTACTGTAAGGTTGCCCGATGTAGTCGTAACTGTCGCATTAGCCGCCAATATATTTCTAACTTTTGTATTTCCAGAGGTTGAATTTACATCTAAGGTGTCCAGGGTCTCTCCATCAGGTATAGTCACAGTAATATGAGTTTTTGGATTAGAAAAATCGAATGCGAAAACCGTAAATTCCGAGTCAGCGGATAGATCTAATTGGAAGCTGTCACCTGAAATAGCGGTACTCATAATTCGATCGACCACTTGCTGGCTAAACTCCCCGTCCACCTCTATAAAGCCAGTTCCATCATTACTTCGCACAAATTCCACTTCTAAATTATCTGAGCTGCCAATTACGGTCATATTCTTTAATGTTGCAGCGTCAAATGTCCACTCTTTATTAATACTTATTTTCTGCTTATTACCGAGATCGAATTTGTTAAATGCTAACCCAATTACACCTATAATGATTAGAGCATAAGCAGTGATTACCCACCCTTTCCTCATATTACTGACCTCCTGTAATTACACGTTTATTCCAATTATAGTAAGACACAGTGATCTTGTTCAGTTCTTTTCCAATGTAAAGGACACCGAAGCTAATGAAGATTCCTATACCAGACAGAGTAATACATGCAAATAACTTTCCCATACTAAAATACTGATTGATGATAAAGTCAGCGGATACGATTAGTGGTGCAACAATGAGCATGATGGAAGCTACCAGTAAGCTTAACCAAGTAGCCCAAATGGCTATACCGAGTGGCACTACCGCAAGTACAAAGTTAAGCAGGAATAACCCTACGATAGAGAAGGTTGTATTAGAAACCGTAGTTGACACTTTGACCTTAGCAGGAAAATTTCTATGATATTCAGCCGTAGCCTCTACAGCCAATTCTATAGGATCTCCTAATTCAACTGAGATTTGCTCTTCCGTCTTCCCTTCTTGTTGACCAAATGCATAGTGTGATTCGTAATCCTCTAATAATTCATTTTGTTCTTTGATCGGCATAGAGCCAAGTTCCTTGCGAAGCAGCGTTAGAAACTGTGTTCTATTCATGTACAGCACCCTCTTCCAACAAATTAGATACACCTGTAACAAAATGGTTCCATTCCGTGATCATCTTGTTCATATAGTGCTCGCCCTCGGGTGTTAACCTATAGTACTTTCTCGAGGGGCCTTCATTCGATTCCTGTAAGTAAGTCGTACAGTGACCTTCTGTGACAAGTCTTCTTAATAGAGGGTATAATGCACCTTCAGCGACTTGCACATATTGAGAAACCTGTTGGGCTAATTCAAACCCATATCTTTCTTTTCTATGGATCAGTACCAATACACAAAGCTCTAAGGCTCCTTTTTTGAACTGCACGTTGATATCCATGTTTGTTCACTGCACCCCCAGCATTACTGAACATACACATCTGTATAGCTTAATATTCAGTACTATTCATTGTTCACTACCTAGCGATTATTATAACTGCTGGTATTGAACAATGCAAGATACTGAACTTAGTTAGAGGAGTGCGTAATCAAAAAAATCCAGACTGAGCGGGTATGAACCGCACAATCTGGATGTTCTAAGGGATTACAGCTACAGGCAGAGTCAGAATGGATTCGTATTGAGTAGACTTGCTGACTTGATATACATCCTTTGACTTAATTTCAATTGTGAAACGATGTATTCTGCAAAATCTTCAGGATGCATGTATTGTTCGACTTTGCCATCAGCAATTAAGGATGAGCTCTTAGCTAGATCGGTTGCAATTGTACTTGGAGCTAATGCTGTCACTCTAATATTGTTGCGCCGAACCTCTTGTGCTAAGGATTCTGTAAGTCCGATGACACCAAATTTCGAAGCACTATATGCACTCGATCCTGCAGCGCCATTCAATCCATTGGTGGATGAAATATTGATAATGTCTCCACTATTCTTCTCAATTAATTGTGGAAGAACGGTACGCGTGACATAGTAGGTTCCCATAAGATTGACATCAATAATTTGTTTCCATTGTTCAGGATCCATCTCTACTAGCTTCGAGAATGTACCAATGCCTGCATTGTTGATTAAGATGTCTGCTGTACCCAATTCATTCGTAATCTTGTTGATCGCTTGCTCCACTTGCTCCAGTGAAGAAACATCAACTGCTGCATAAGCAACTTGTACACCCAACGCTTCGATTTCCTTCGCAACTTCCTGTAACGCATCCTCAGTTCTGGCCAAGAGCCCTAAGTTTACGCCCTCTTTAGCTAATTCAATTGCAACGGCTTTACCAATTCCGCGTCCAGCTCCAGTTACGAATGCCACTTTTCCTTTTATCACTTGTGCCAACGTTCACCGCTCCTCAAGTTTGCGAATTATAGTATATGATGTGTAATTCTAATAACTATTATTATCTATTCAAGTACATATATGCAATGAATTATAGATATCGTTGCTCAGGGGCTGACTCCATTGTTAGTCTATTCAGATTTCCCATCGGTGAAAGTCACGATGATGTGAACAATTTCAGATTGGCTTCCGATTCTAATCGGAGGCCCCCAAAACCCATAGCCTGAAGTAACAATAGAATGCATACTTCCTTTGAGGAGGTAGCCCCAGTCATTCTCGTAGATCATTTGGGTGAAGAGATGAGCGGGAGCAATCTGACCGCGATGGGTATGACCTGAAACCATGAGATCAATTCCCTGATCCGCAGCAGTACCGAGCTCATAGGGCTGGTGCTCCAACAGGAACAGGGGCTTCGTCTGATCCACCTCGACTAATAACTCTGAGAGTTGAGCGCGATCTGGATCGCTCTTGTCCTTACGGCCAATAAGCGTGAACTTATCTGCAATCGTTATCGATTCGTCATAGAGCAACGTCATGTTACTTCGCTCCAGTGAGGCAATCAGCTCTTTCATCGTCCCCTTATCCTTGTCATGATTGCCAAGAGATGCATAAACACCGTATGTGGATTCAATACCTTGGAGGATTTCATCTATCCCTTTATTCAAATAAGGTCTAATATCATCGTCGATGAGATCTCCTGGGAACAAGACGAGGTCTGGATGAAGTGCGTTCACCTGCGATACTAAACGCTTTGCATGATTACTCCCTGATAGATGTCCGAAGTGCATGTCCGCCGCCATTACAATCGATAACTTCTCATTTGCTAAAGCTTCATTTTCAATCTCAATCTCATAGGTTCGAACAACAGGACTGTATGCATTATAGGAGCCGTATGCGATACATGTGATTAATGTGATCAGGATGACAATGCCTGCTACACGCTTCACACGATGTCGAGGCAAGCGAGTATAGCCTAGCAGCCAAATGCATATATGAACGATGGGTAATAGCAAGAGTAGTAAACAGAATAGCATGATCCAGTAAGAGCCTATGACTTGCAGTATAATCGTACCGTGCCCGATTCTCCCTAGCAGGAAAGAAGTAGACAAGAGCACAACACACCCGATGTAAATCCATTTCCACCCTGTGGCATTGCTCGGCTTAAAGAAGCTCCATCCACTTCGACCAATATAGTAAACGAGTAGACTATACACAACTAATGCTACCAATATAAAGACAATAAACATGTTGTCCTCCTCTCAAGTATGCTTCTATTATACCATCAGATTAGGGGGGCTTTGGTGTGAAGAAATGGTATAATGTTGTAAAATGCCGAATTAGCAACACAAGGAGGAATTACTTTGAAAGTAAATGAAACATTAAAAATACATGCACTAGCTAGTATCGCAAATATGAAGGTCCATGGCAGAACAACTGGGGCGCGCTCCCCATTAGCTCTATTTTGGACGGGAAGTGGAATTGAATGCAATGCAAAGGGCTCGGAGTTATGGGTTGAAGTAGAGGTGGATTATGATAGTTATGAGCCTTGGATTAGTATCGTAATTAATGGTGTTCCAGTCAGTAGGCAGATGCTGACAGCTGGGCGGTATTGGGTATGTGTGTTTAGAGGGATGAATGAGAATGTAACTAAGAACGTTCGAATCGTAAGAGATGTTCAAGCGATGAGTGGAGATCCCGACTGCTATCTGCTGATTCATGCAGTGAAGTTCGATGGAGAGTTTCTGCCTGTCGAGGAGAAGCCTTATAAGCTTGAATTTATCGGGGATAGCATTACTTCAGGTGAGGGCGCGATCGGGGCTACAGCTGAAGAAGACTGGATTTCTATGTGGTTTAGTGCGCTCCACAATTACACTGCGATGACGGCAGAAGCTGTGAATGCGGAATATCGAGTCATCTCTCAGAGTGGCTGGGGTGTTCTGACAAGCTGGGACAATAACCCACATGCCAATATCCCTGATAATTATGAGAAGGTGTGCGGTGTTCTTACTGGGCAGAAAAATGAAGCATTAGGTGCCCTCGATGACAATGATTTTGAACGCTGGCAGCCAGACATTGTTGTCGTTAATCTGGGTACGAACGACGGTGGAGCGTTTCATTCACCCGCATGGGAGGATGAGGCTACTGGGAGGACATATAAGCAACGCTTGAATGAGGATGGTACATATCATAAAGATGATTTAACAGTTTTTGAGGGAGCAGCTGCAAATTTCCTTATTAAGCTTAGAAAATATAATCCAGAGGCACATCTCGTGTGGGCGTATGGAATGCTAGGAACACCGATGCTTCCAGCGATTAATCGTGCTATCGAATTATATATGAAGAGATCAGGAGATCAGAAGGTTACTGTAGTTGAGCTTCCTAATATGATTGATGAAACCGTAGGTGCCAGAAGTCATCCGGGCCGATTAGCTCATGAATGGGCTGCGCAAGAGTTATCTGCACATATTAAAGAGATTTTGGCGAAAAATTAGACTTTGAGCTTGAGTATGACGTGAATAAAGGAGGCCGGGATAATCGCTATTATGGCGGTTATCGTGGCTTTTTCTTTTACAGGGTAGATTTTACTTTGAGCAAGATCGCGGACGTATAAGCCTGCAAGCCCAGTTCCTCACTTACTCGTCTTTCAACTGGCGAACAATGCTCTGGCTTTGTTCAACAATTGATGCAATGCGCCTAGGATGAGAAGCAATGCTCCAATCTCAATCGCGTGGTCTGCCATATTAAGCACACCATTGCCAGAACGTATTATAAAATCCGTAACCTCACCGAATAGTATCCGATCGATCCCATTTCCAGCAGCCCCTCCAACTAGGAAGGCGAAACCAAGCTCGAACCACTTTCCTTGTATCAGACCATTCCTACGATAATAAATGACAGCGACGATGAACTCGACGGCTACGATCCCGAATAGACGCGCATTGCCCTGTAATAATCCGCCTGCCATGCCACTATTCTCAATGTGGGTCATTGGTATTCCCCACAAAGAGAACGATGCATCGATTTCAATATGAATTCGCACGAGGATCTTGCAGACCTGATCGACCAACACAACTAAAAAAGCAATTAGGTAAAATTGGATAGGATTCCCGCCCTTCATCATGTTCATGCTAAGTAGTGGCTATCGACAGGAAGTGCGACCGAATTAGAACCATCTATAACGTCTAGTTAGGGGTGCTATGCCCTTCATTAGACGTAAGGGGCGCGAATCTACGATTCGCCGTCCAATCGCATAAGCCCCTTGTTCAATTTGATGGCGAATGTCATCTCGTTCAAAGTGATCCGAAGCGTTGAGCAGTGATTCAGTCTGTGTCCATACAGTCGTTCGGCAATGTGCTAGAATGAAGCTGGATAGAGCCTCGTCCTTACGACCAAACATCCAATCGATCATCCCAATGAGTCGAGCATAATGTTGAGCTAGCTCATTCTGTACTTGATCTACGAGATCAGATAGTACATCATTGATTCGATCATGATCTTGTCGACGACGATACAGCACTCTTGAATCGGACCAATCGTTATCTTGATCAAGTATAGCATGTAACACTAGAGGAAGATCACTGTTAATGTGAGCGTTGATCCCAAGCAGAGCATCTTGAAGGACGAAGCCTCGCTTGTCTTGAGCTTGTGCGAGAGCGAGCTTCCATGCAGGTGGACAGAGGCTTTCCTTCTCGTATGCGTCCAACGCCTCGAAGTAGTATTGAGCAAAGCCGACCAAAACACGTTCCATCCATTCTGAGTCATGGAAAAATCCATCCTCGAGGCGGCGCTTCATCTCCTTGGTCATGAGGAGATACACGCGTTGAAATACAACTCGGTGGTCACCGTGCTGTTCAAGCGCTTGCAAGCGTACGGTCATCTCTTCAATGACTTGCGTGATATTCATATTTCGTCCTCCCGAGGGTAGAATGAATAATGATAATAGAGTTCTGTGACTGGGTCAATGTACGTACAGATTCATGTTAATCCTAATGATGGCATAGTTGAGTAGCCCATCCAATGCGACTTATAGACCATTTATTGTCAAATAATATACTGAACAATTATGTAAAGCTGCTATTTTCCCGCAGTGCTTTCAATTGTATACTAGAGGTAGTTAATATCTGAATGCTTAAAGGAGATCGAAGTATGCTACTTCGTAGACTTGCAGGGCCAATCGCGGGAATTATTATTCCGTATATCATCTATGTATACTTGAAGAGCCAACCCTCCTGGGACATTCTACTCACGGTACCGCATGGACATTTCTACATCGTCAGTGCAGTGTGCATACTTGCTGTCATTATGGCTTTCGCAGTGGGGATCGCGGGGAGAAGAGTACGGAATATTAAAGTGAGCTTTCTAGCACTGGCGTTCATTTCCTTGGCCGAGATCTTTATGGTGCACGGGCTATCGACTCCTAATTTGATCATACATCAGACCCATGTGCCAGGGGTGATGGCACCATTAAGCGTAATTGCCACGACCGTCTGGCTCTGGTTATCCACCTTCCCATCAGATCATCGTGTCGTTGTCTTTTTTGCTAGATATGAACGCTTGTTGCTTCCAGTATGGACGATCATAATAGCATTGCTGGGTATCCTCGTGATGATGAAACCCCACTGGCTTGATTTCATTAAGCTTGATATTTATCCCTTTAATGGTGCAGTAACTATTGTAACGGGCATAATCAATCTACATACCATATACCGTTATTTTCAATCTTATTCCTTCTCGAGGTTCCCATTACAGATTGCGATTGTATATAGTGCGGGCTGGATTATCGTTGCTCAAGTCATCATGGTTACGGGAGAGACGTGGCGACTAAGTTGGTGGATATATCATTTCTTGCTGCTCGCTTCTATGCTAGTGATGCTGTGGGGGTTGAAGAAGCAGTATGGGGCTAACCGGTCGTTGGCTGGTGTCATGCGTGCGTTGTTCACACGTGATCCATATGAGCAAATAACGGATTCTATTTCACCTAGCGTGAAGGCATTAATGATTGCAACAGAGAGCAAAGATCACTATACCGCGGGTCATAATTTCAGAGTGACCGTGTACGCGCTCAAGATTGCAGAACAACTGCAACTAAGACCAGATCAGCTTCGGGCATTGGCCAATGGAACAATAATACATGATATTGGGAAGCTTGAAATTTCAGATGCCATTCTGAATAAGCCAGGCAGATTGACACCAGAGGAACGTGTAGCCATCGAGATGCATCCCGTGCGAGGGTATGAAATGTGTAGAAGTCTTGGCTTCATGAAGGAAGAGCTGGAGATTATTCGTTCTCATCATGAGAAGTGGAATGGTGAAGGATATCCCGATCGTCTGAGTGGGGAGCAAATCCCACGTCTGGCGCGAATCGTAGCTGTCGCGGATGTGTACGACGCGCTAACGTCTGATCGGGCCTATCGGAAGGCCATGACACATGATGAGGCTATGCAACTACTAAATTCTAACAAGGGTACGCACTTCGAAGCTGCTTGTGTCGAGGCGTGGGAGATCGTGGCTAAGCAGGTGCCGGATATCTATCAGCACGTATCGAACATGTACGAGCAGAAGATCAATGTTGTTCATGTGCAGGATGGTCCCCCAACGATAGTTTCTTAGAGCTCCAATTCCATATTGTAATAGGACAAGCAATAACCTTGTTGCGTGTAGATCAAGGTTATTTGCTGTCTTCCTTCGTATCTATGATGCTGACTCTAGCGATTATACTTATAATTTAGTTATAATAGATGAGCTAGTAGAGTGGGATCGATGCAGCATAATATTGTGGAAATGGGCATTATAAGGATATGATTGGAGGGGCCTACAGTGAGTGAAGACATGCCAGAGCAACAAGCAGGCTTTGAAATAGGGGTTTACACGCTGGGGGATATTACACCTCATCCGGTAACGGGTCGTTTAATCCCTGCACAACAACGACTCCAAGAGATTATTGAAGCGTCGAAGCTAGCTGATGAGGCAGGGTTGGACATCTTCGGAATAGGTGAGCATCATCGCTTGGATTACGCGGTGTCGGCGACAGCTGTATTTTTAGCATCTGTTGCTCAAGCCACAAAGAGAATTAAACTAACGAGTGCGACAACGGTGCTTAGTACGGTAGATCCTGTGCGTTTGTTCGAGGAATACGCAACATTGGATTTGTTGTCGAACGGACGTGTTGAAATCATTGCTGGTCGCGGAGCTTTCTTAGAGTCCTTCGATCTCTATGGGTACAGCATTAGTGATTATGATGAACTGTTCAATGAAAATATTGAGCTATTTCAGCTGCTCAATCAGAATGAAAGAATATCGTGGCAAGGCCAATTCCGACCTCCGCTCCATGAGGCAGAAATTGCTCCGCGACCGATACAGAAGCAAATCCCGATCTGGACAGGTGTAGGCGGCAGACTTGAAAGTGCTGAACGAGCAGGAAGATTGGGTACGGGTATGGTACTAGCCATTCTAGGTGGCGATCCAGCCAGCTTCAAGCCGCTTGTTGATACGTACCGTGCAACGGGAATCTCATTAGGTCACAGTGCATCGAATCTGAAGGTGGGTATAACAGGGCATGGTTACATCGCTACCACTAAAGAGCAAGCCAAAGAGGAATATTATACGTACTATTCGAATTATCGCAAATATGTAAGTGGACAGCTTGGTCATGGGGATGTACATATTTCTCGTGCAGAGTTTGAGCAGATGGCTGGCCCAGATACAGCATTATTTGTAGGTAGCCCTCAGCAGATCATTGAGAAGATCTTGCGTCAATATGAGTTGTTTGGGCATCAGCGTTGTATGTTGCAACTTGATATTGGTGGGCTACCCTTCGACAAAGTTGCGAAGAGCATAGAGCTGCTGGCTACTGAAGTTGCTCCCGTTATTCGAAGGGAAATATGCAAGTAAAAGGCATACGATATGGAATGAAGTTCAACTATCTTAATTAAAGGACTGATCTTGTATTGCAAACATCATTGGAACCTAAGGCGCTCGAGATTCTCAAGGACAAAATTCAACTCATTGAGACGGAAGAAGGCGCCACTTATTTAGTTGGACCCATCCGATTACCCGTCAATCTACATGGGAAGACGGTCGACTTTCAATGGTATTGCTGGCTTAGTATGTGCCATGCCACTGACAATTTCCAAGAAATCATCGATCAGCTGTCTTCTGCGAATTTAGCGGAATACCAGCAGTCTAGCGTGCTTGTATATGGAGATTTCGCAGATGCCGATGAAGCGCTAATCCGTATGCATTCAATCTGCCACACGGGTGATATATTCGGTAGCAAGAGATGCGATTGTGGCTATCAGTTAAAGCAGTCTATGGAAAATATTGTTGAGCACGGGACAGGGGCGCTATTCTATCTGGCGAACCATGAAGGTCGTGGCATAGGACTGTTCAGTAAGGCGATGGCTTATGTGCTCCAAGAGAATGGCTACGATACAGTGGAAGCCAATGAAAAGCTCGGATTTGTTGACGATTCAAGAAATTACAAGGATGCGCTTAATGTGCTACGGAAGCTTCGTACGAAGCCTGTTACGCTGATGACTAATAATCCTAAGAAGCTAGAGGCGCTGAAGCAGGCGGGTCTAACCCTATCTGGAAGAGTGCCATTATGGGGTGATAAATCGGTGTTTAATGAGAAATATTTGAAGACAAAGATTTATCGTTCTGGACACTTGAAGGAAGAGAGTGTTTGTCCCAATGACTAAGCATAATGATGTCGGTGGGGGGATTGCAAGTTGAAGTTCGGATTTGACATTGATGACACATTAATCAATTTAAGAGAACACGCTTTTCATATCTATAACAAAAAGCTAAATCAGAATGTAGAGCTAGAACAGTTTCATGCCTTAGATAAGGTGCAGATTCACGAGCTCTTCGGCATGACGGCGGAACAAGGCAGTGAGATGTGGAAGAGTTCATTAGAGGAAATCTATTATACTACATGTCCGCCCTACCCTGATGCAGTGGAAGCACTGCAAAGGCTGGATCGAGAAGGGCATGAAATTTATTATATTACTGCAAGACGGGAAGAGCATGGCGAGCGTACGATGAAGTGGATGATCGATCAGAAGTTTCCTGTACGCAAGGATCGATTTTATTATGGGATGCAGGACGAGGACAAGGTTTCGATTATAGAGAAACTGAATCTAGACTATTATTTTGATGATAAGCCAGCTGTTCTTATGACTTTGGGTCATCTTCCTATACAATTATATGCCAAGAGTCAGTCCTACAATCGTCACTTAGAGCTTCCGTGTATTACGAGTTGGTCCCAACTATTCGATGAGATTATGCATAAGAAGCGCATTGAACCTGCCGATAGGGATGCGACTGAATAAGGAAAGACACCTTAAGCGGGTGTCTTTTTTTTAATCTACCAATATTTAATTCATGAACTCCTATATGTTCCTTGATACAATTCAAGGATTAGAACATGAGGAGGATTTCCGTGAAAGGCACACTAGTAAGAGTAGCCACCGCTACAGTCGCGATCATTAGTGCAGCTATTATTTCGTATCAGACTGTTTCGGCGGATAGAAAGCTCCCATTTAATGATATAAGTACGAGCTATGCCCGGAATGAAATTATAGATTTATATAATAGAGGTATTATTACGGGTACATCCCTCACAACCTATTCGCCTGTTGATTCCATTACGAGAGCTGAATTTATTACTTTGCTAGATCGCTTGTTATCCCTCGAACCAGTGATAAGTCCAGTAACTCCCTATACGGATTTAGCTCAGAGCGCGTGGTATTACGGCTGGATCCAAGCGGCTGTACAGCTACAATTGGCGAGTGGCACCTCGGCGACGACGTTTGCTCCACTGAAGGCTGTCACTAGACAGGAAGCAGCGGTATTCATCGTAAGAGCGTTGAAGCAAGCGGCTTCTGTGGCCAGTACGCATTCGACCTTTAAGGATGGAAGTCAGATTGCCAATTGGGCAAATGCAGCAGTGACTGTGGTCAATAAGCTGGGATTAATGAAAGGAGATGGCACGGGCAACTTCCGTCCATCTGATCCGATAACAAGACAAGAAGCAGCTATGCTCATCTATCGAGTGGTGCACACTGACAGCTGGCCCACTGAGATGGTTGAAGAGTCCCAAGAACGGATTGTTCTGGGGTGGCAGTATGGCCAAACGGTAGCAGAATTTGAGAGTAATATTCAACAATCAAATGTAAATACATTGTCTCCGCGCTGGTACTTTGTAGGGGGGACGGGCAGTGTATCAGATTCGACGGATCTCTCACTCGTTACATGGGCGAAGAAGAATGACAAGCGAATCTGGGCGATGGTGGGTAACCGTTCCGATCAAGAAGCTACCCATCAATTGCTGTCCAATACAACGGCTAGTCATGTAGCAATTAATCAATTATTAGCCATTGTGAACAAATACGGGCTAGATGGACTTAATATTGATTTTGAAAATGTAGAGCCTAAGGATCGGGATAACTTGACGACATTCATATCAATACTAGCGGAAAAGCTCCATGCTGTGGATGCAATACTATCTATTGATGTATCTCCTGATCTTGGAACCGATTGGACAGACGCCTTCGATTATACTGCACTTGGTAGACGAGTGGATTATATCGTGATGATGGGATACGACGAACATTATGGGGGAAGCGTGAGTGCTGGGCCCAATGCTTCACTACCTTATGTTCAACGTGCGATAGATAAACTTCAAGCACATGTATCTAGTGACAAGGTCATATTGGCCATGCCCTTCTATAATCGCGACTGGACGTTGAAGGTGGACGGTACAGCTTCATCGTCTATGTATATTTCCCTTCCTGAGCAGAATGGGAGGATCAAAACCTATTCATTGAAGCCTGTATGGAATGCTTCATTAGGACAATATGTTGCTAGCTATACGGAACAGTCTATGAAGCATACGATCTGGTTTGAGGATGGCCGTTCTTTAATAGCCAAATATCGTTTAGCTGTTAAAGAACGTTTAGGTGGAGTGGCTTATTGGTATATAGGTGGGGAAAGCGTAGATGTATGGTCTAGTATGAGAAACGCAGAGAGGTTTAATGATTATTCCTTCTGATAGCCGATGACAGTGATGGATGAGGCAGATTTCCTCGCTAGATATGGGGTAGCTATCCCGCTGATCGCCCCTGTCAAAAAGGGATTTCATCGTTAGCTGTCGAACATCAGAGGAGTTGCCTGCGTGGGTGATCCGTCAGGTGCGGAAGGAGCGATCATGTCCAGATATAGCTTACTTGAACATCTCTTATTCCCACGGACACAATATAATAGCCGGAGGCTCGAGTACCGACTTGAAGGGAAAACGGTTCTGATTACGGGAGCTAGCTCTGGCATCGGAGAGCAGCTTGCTTATCTGCTGGCGGACAGTCATGTTCATCTGATCTTGGTGGCGAGACGAGAAGATAGACTCTTAGAGATTAAAGCTGAGATCGAGAAGAAGTCCGCCCAAGTGAGTGTGTTTCCTGTGGACCTTCGCGAGGAGACGGAGCTAGAGAGCTTGCTCGCCTTCCTCCATCAGCTACCTGATGGGCTCGATGTTATTGTTAGTAATGCGGGACATTCGATCAAACGGTCTATTCTTGAATCGTTGGATCGCTATCACGATTTTACTCGTACTATGGCGATCAATTATTCGGCCCCGCTACAGTTACTCCTGTCTACAATTCCGCTACTGGAGAAGAGTCAAGGACAGATCATTAATGTCTCGACAGTTAACGTGATGTTGCCCCCACTTGCTTATTGGGCTGCGTATCAAGCATCGAAGGCGGCCTTTGACACTTGGTTTCGGTCGGTCGCTCCTGAACTGAACATGATCGGAATCTTGACAACCTCGATCTATCTTCCATTAGTTAGAACTCCTATGATTTTACCTACTACGGCATATCAGAAGCTACCAGCGATGACACCACAGCATGTTGCAAGAATAATAGGCAACGCTCTATATACTCACAAAAGATCCTACAAGCCTTGGTGGATCATTTTCGGACAGCTCGGTTCTATCCTTTTCAGATGGTATTGGGAATATGCGATTCCGAGAAGGCTCAGGAGAAAGGGGAGTCGTATGTGAAGGTATATAAGCTATTCTATATCTTGTTCAGAATCAGACTGCTTACTCCGTTGGCACTATTCCGATTAGTCGCTGCTATATATCGATATGGAATTAATTTAATGGCACTACTGAGCTTCTCAGCAACAACCTACGGGAGCAGGATTGCCTTCGTAGACGAGCGTAATGCGCTAACCTATCGCGAATTGTTTATCCAATCGGAAGAGCTATCGGCCGTTATGCGGGAACAATATAAGCTCAAGAGGGGCATGAAGGTCGGGCTCTTGTGTTACAATCATGCCTCTCTAGTTAAAGCCATCTTCGCAGTTTCCATGACGGGTGCGGATGTTTATCTGCTTAATGTAGAGATGAGTGAGGGACAGCTATATCAGATCTTAGAGCGCAACCGATTTGCTCTCTTGGTCTATGATGAGGAACGGGGCCATTTCATTGAACAATCCTCCCACAAGCAGGCCACCTTATTGAGTTATCATGATACATTGCCAGCGATTAACAACCTACACCGCGCGAACCACAACATCAAAGGCAGATACCGCAATTCTACAGGGAAACTCGTACTCTTGACGGGGGGAACGACAGGGAAAGCTAAGGAGGCGGCGCATAAGCCTTCATTGTTCAATTATTTGGATCCCTTTTACGACTTCCTTACTCGTCTTAGAATTCTCGACAATCATACTGCGTATATTGCAACTCCAATCTATCATGGTTATGGAATAGCCGTACTGCTCTTGTTCAGTGCACTTGGAAAAAAGGTAGTTGTTCGCCGTGGATTCGATGCACAGAAGGCATGTGATCTCATACGAGAGCACCAAGTAGAAGTCGTAACGGTCGTTCCACTCATGCTCCGTCGTATGCTGAAGACGAATGCTGCTGATTTGAAATCACTCACCTGTATTGCTTCAGGCGGTGCTGAGCTTAGCCCGAAGTTGGCAGAGCAGACTCTGAGTCAGCTGGGAGAGGTGCTGTACAATCTGTACGGCACATCGGAAGCGGGTCTTAACATCATCGCAACTCCACAGGATTTGTCCTATTCGGCGCACACGATTGGGCGAAAGATTAAGGGGGTTCACCTCACAATACGTGATGAGCATAAGGACGAGGTTGCTGTTGGTCAGGTAGGTCAATTATGCATCAACAATAGCTGGTCGATGAATAATGTGTCACACAATTGGATTGAAACAGGGGATTTGGGCTACTGCGATGAGAAGGGTTATTACTTCCTGTGTGGAAGGTCAGATAACATGATCGTCTCGGGTGGTGAGAATGTATACCCGCTTGAAGTGGAGCAAGTGCTACTCACACATCCTGATGTTGAAGATGCAGCTGTGATTGGAATGAGTGATGAGCAGTTCGGACAGCGGTTGAAAGCTTTCGTTCAGATCGCTTTATATAAGGAGCTTACACATGAGGAGCTTATTGCATGGCTTCGTCCTAGATTAGCAAGGTATCAATTGCCTAAGGAGATAAGTTTTGTCGATTTATTACCGTATACGCCCTTAGGCAAATTGGATAAAAAACAGCTGATCTGATGAGAGTTCACACATACATCTAACCCAGATGCGGTTTTCTATGAAAATATGTGATAAAATATAGGAAGTGAAGAACGTAACGAGGAAGAGCCCACTCCTTTCATGGTCCTATAGCTGTAGTGATAGAAGTCATTTTTAAACTGTAGCATAATTGGGTATGATTGAAGGGACTAGCCAAAGTTATCCGTTTTTAATTATTTTAAGGAGGATGTCTCACATGGCACTAGCTTCAATGAAAGAAATGCTGAACAAAGGTTTGAAGGAAGGTTACGCTGTTGGTCAATTCAACATCAATAACCTGGAATGGACTCAAGCAATCCTTGGCGCTGCTCAAGAGGAAAACTCACCTGTAATTCTAGGAGTTTCCGAAGGCGCTGCACGTTATATGGGTGGCTTCTCAGTCGTTACTGCAATTGTAAAATCGCTGATTGAAGAAATGAAGGTTACAGTTCCTGTTGCCATTCATTTGGACCATGGTTCAAGCTTCGAGAAGTGTAAAGCAGCAATCGATGCTGGCTTCACTTCTGTAATGATTGATGCTTCACATCACTCATTCGAAGAGAATGTTCAAATCACAAAGCAAGTGGTTGAATATGCGCACGTGCGCGGCGTTTCCGTTGAGGCTGAGCTGGGAACTGTTGGCGGACAAGAGGATGATGTTATCGCTGATGGCGTAATCTATGCAGATCCTAAGGAGTGCAAAGCGCTAGTTGAACAAACAGGTATCGACTGTCTTGCGCCTGCACTTGGTTCAGTTCATGGTCCATACAAAGGTGAGCCTAATCTTGGCTTCAAGGAAATGGAAGAGATCTGCCAAACGATTAACCTTCCATTGGTACTTCATGGAGGTACAGGGATCCCAACAGATCATATTAAGCGCTCGATCTCGCTTGGAACAGCGAAGATTAACGTAAATACCGAAAATCAAATCTCGTTTACGAAGGTTGCTCGTGAGATCTTGACTTCGGATTTAGAAGTTTACGATCCACGTAAGTTTTTGGCTCCAGGCCGTGATGCGATTAAGCAAACGGTTATTGGTAAGATCCGTGAGTTCGGTTCTTCTAATAAAGCATAAGAATCATACTTTTAACTAAGGCTGAGTTGGGTGCAGATTGCATCTAACTCAGCTTTTTTCTATTGGACACATGACATTTGTCATATATCCATCCAGACGTTTATGTCTTATCGTATCACCGCATGTTTTCTATAATAGAGATACCCTTAAGTTGAAGAGGAGTAAACAACTATGACTGATCTTAAGATCTCTACACTGAAGCGTGCTATGGCCCCATACGAGAAGACAGATATGAAATCGAGCATTCGGCAGATCGTGAATACAATAGTACCTTTAATCCTATTTTGGTATGTAGCCTATCTATCTCTGTCCGTTTCGTACTGGCTGACGTTGCCACTCGCGATCATCGCTGGAGGTTTTTTGGTCCGCACATTTATATTGTTCCACGATTGCACTCACCAGTCCTTCTTCAAGAGCCGCTTAGCTAATGATATACTAGGTACAGTTACAGGTGTCCTCACACTCGTGCCTTATCAGCAATGGAAACACACCCATTCTATTCATCACGCAACGAGCAGTAACCTCGATAAGCGTGGTACGGGAGATATGTGGCTGCTTACAGTCGAAGAATATGCGGCTTCTCCATTGTGGCGTAGAATTTATTATCGCATCTATCGCAACCCTATCGTTATGTTCGGGATCGGTCCAATCGCGATATTCCTAATTAATTACCGGTTTAATCGTAGAGGTGCTAAGCGCAAAGAACGAATCAATTTATATGTGACCAATATATCTATCGTCTCTCTGTATGCACTATTATGTTGGGCGATCGGATGGCAGTCGTTCGTGATGATTCAGTTCCCAATCTTAATGGTATCTGGATTACTCGGAATCTGGCTGTTCTATGTACAGCATCAGTTCGAGGACTCTTATTTCGAGAATGAGGACGAATGGAGTTATGTACAAGCTGCTGTAGATGGCAGTTCTTTTTACAAGCTCCCTAAGGTACTGCAATGGATCACAGGTAATATCGGCTATCACCATGTCCATCACTTAAGTCCGAAGGTCCCTAACTATAATTTGGAGAAGGCACATAATGCAACACCGCCTCTTCACAAAGCTACGACAATAACGGTTGCAACAAGCTTGAAGTCACTGCGGTTTCGCCTGTGGAATGAGAAGACCAAAACATTCGTAACGTTCAAGCAAGCGAAAAAGAGCAGTAACCCGAGATTAATACGCCCGACAAGGAACAGACAACCCGTTGCAGACCGAGTTGGCAATGAATAATGGAACTGAGTGAGGCTGAGAGGAGCACCTATGCAAAATTGGAATCAAGTATCGCGTAAAAATACCGGTCTTAGTCCTTATGTGTGGGTTGTCTTCTACATCCTCCCTTTTTACTTCGTCTTCCGTTCTTCTGCTACTCATGACATCGTGATTGGTATTTCGATGATAGTCGTTTATTTTATATGCTATGTGCTATCCTTTGTATCCAAAGGATGGCTTGTTTATTTCTGGACGACTGTACAAATCGCGATTTCGTGTGCGATGGGTGTTATGTTCGGGTACGTGTATTTTTCGCTGTTTTTAGCGTTTTTTATAGGCAATCTTAAAAACAAATCCGTATTTTTCACGCTATACACTGTCCACATCGTCAGTACCTTTGCCACGGTTAACTACGGCTTATTTATGAAAAATCCCTTTATTCTGCAACAGCTGCCCTTTGTATTCCTGAGCCTAATCGCAGCTGTGTTACTTCCAATAAGCACGTATAACAAAAATAAAGAGGACAAGCTGCAAGGACAGCTGGAGGATGCCAACAAACGCATATCAGAGCTGGTAAAGCTAGAGGAGAGGCAAAGAATTGCCCGCGACCTGCATGACACAATGGGACAAAAGCTATCATTAATCGGACTGAAGAGCGAGCTGGCGGGTAAATTATTATATAAAAATCCGAAGCAAGCCGCGATTGAAATCAATGATGTCCGTCAGACCGCACGAACAGCTTTAAAGGAAGTCCGCGAGCTTGTTACGCAAATGAGAGGTACGAACCTGGAAGATGAATTGCACCGGATTAAGCAAATCTTGATGGCTGCGGACATTGATTTCAACATTACAGGTGAACCTAAGCTAATAAACACATCTCTTATTGATGAGCATGTAATCAGTATGTGTATCAAGGAAGCTGTTACGAATGTTGTGAAGCATAGCCACGCCAGCTCTTGCTCCTTGGTTATTGAACCGCGCAAGAATGAGATCGTGGTCTCTATAAGTGATAATGGGATCGGGATTGCAGATTCGGTCAGAATATTTAATAGTAATGGTATACGGGGGATGAAAGAACGGTTAGAATTCGTAAACGGGAGTCTTGAAGTCGTTTCGAATCAAGGTACGACTGTTGTGATTAAGGTGCCCAATTCTTACAAACAGCCGGAAAGGGAGGAAAGCCAATGATACGGGTTGTCATAGCTGAGGATCAGAAGATGCTGCTTGGAGCACTGGCTGCACTGCTAGAGCTGGAGGGAGATATCACAGTCGTCGGAAGAGCAAACAACGGTGAGGATGCGCTCCAGCTTGTTTCTCAGACAGAACCGGACGTATGTATCATGGACATTGAAATGCCGGGTAAGAGTGGCCTGGATGCTGCAGAAGAGCTCAAGGGGCGCGGATGCAAGGTTATTATTCTGACTACCTTTGCCCGGCCCGGCTATTTCGAGCGTGCAGTAAAAGCGGGAGTTAACGGTTATTTACTTAAGGATAGCCCAAGCGAGGAATTGGCTGACTCGATTAGAAGTGTGATGTCAGGAAAGCGGATCTATGCTTCGGAGCTTGTTGATGACGCCTTCGGTGAAGGGAATCCATTGACGGATCGAGAGAATGAGGTACTCGTGCTCATTTCGGACGGCAAAAATACGAAGGAAATCGCCAGTCAGCTCTATATCACGGCGGGTACGGTCCGCAATTATGTTTCTGTTATCCTCGAAAAACTCAATGTGAGCAACCGGGTAGAGGCGATTAAACGCTTCAAGGATAAAGGATGGTTCAAGTGAGAGTAGCCCAATAAATGAACAACATAGAGCTGAAAACAAGTAGGTCCGGATAATCGGGCCTACTTGTTTTCAGTTAAGAGACAACCGTTCATAATCAACGTTTATTACCACATCAACAACGTACATGTGATTTATTTCACTTAATAGTTCAGCGCGCGGCGTTACAATAGTTTTAACAACTTAGTAGATAAGGGGCAATGCAAGATGGCATATTATAAACCGCAGGAAATTGCCGAGATTACTGTAGAGAATGGTGTTAAGAAAGTTCACAATTCATTGTTGACCGTCCTTGTGCTAGGTTTTATGGCGGGTGCGTACATCGCGCTAGGCTTTTTGTTGGATATTCGGATCATTAGCAGTGCCCCTGCGGAATGGGGAAGTATTGTAAACTTGGTTGGCGCAGCTGTGTTTCCACTTGGTCTAGTCCTTGTATTGTTAGCAGGTGGAGAGCTGTTGACTGGCAATATGATGGCCGTTCCAATAGCCTGGTTATCCAGGCGAATAACGATCGCTGAAATGTGCAAAAATCTCATCCTCATTACGATAAGCAATTTCCTAGGTGCACTATTCGTCGCATATTTTTTCGGTCATGTGGCGGGGTTGACGTCTAGCGGTGCGTATTTAGATAAGTTGATTGCTATGGCGGGACATAAAATAGATGACAGCTTCCTTCAAGCCTTCATCTCGGGTATTGGATGTAACTGGTTAGTCGCTTTGGCGGTATGGTTATGCTACGGATCAGACAGTATGGGTGGAAAAATCGTTGGAATATGGTTTCCGACAATGGCATTTGTGGCAATAGGCTTTCAACACGTTGTGGCTAATATGTTTCTAATTCCTGCTGCGATATTCGAAGGCTACTACAATTGGGGAGATTATTTGGCTAACTTTGTTCCTGTCTGGCTAGGCAATCTAGTCGGTGGTAGCGTATTTGTTGCAGTTGCTTATTGGTCGGCATATTTAAAAAATAAGGACAAAAAAACGGCACTGTAATTGTGTCGTTTAGTTATTATTAAGCCAGATAGGTTAAGTTGTGGGTTGCAGCATGGAAGCATCCATTTTTTTTAGAAGTTTTGAGTTACCTTATTTAAGTCTTCTGCAGAGTTAGCGACCTTGAATGACGCTGAACCGACTTCTTCGATCACGTTAACTAAATCTTCAAGTTCCGACTCTACCTTGTTGATTTCAGTTATGCTGCTTTCAAGGGAAAGCAGTATTTGGTTAAATGTGTCTCTTGTTTGTGTCGATTGTAGTTGCCCCAACTCTACGTCATGCTTGACTTCTTCGATCGACTGCACAACTTCCTGCGTATGCGAGCTGGACTGTTGTATCCATTCACTTATTTGCTTTGCGGCTTCACTGGTATTCTCAGAAAGCTTCTTCATTTCTTTTGCCACAACAGCAAAGCCGACGCCGTGCTGACCTGCTCTTGCGGCTTCAATGCCTGCATTAAGTGAAAGCAGCTTGGATTGACCGGAAATATCCTGCACGATATTCACAATCGTATTAATTTGCGCAGATGAATGGGTTAACTGTGCCACGGAATTTTCCATCTGTAAGGATCGTTCATGAATTGACGCAATCCTACGTTCAAGCTCGTTTATTTTCTCTGACCCGGCAAGCGCAAGTAAGCGTGAGCTCGAAGCCATATTTGCGCTATGAAGGAACGATTCATTCACTTCACTGCTGCTTGCTATAAGCTGTTCAGTTGATGCGCTTGTCTGTTCCGTAAGAGCGGCGAGTTCTTGACTTACGAGGCCAATTTTTAGTTTCACTTCTTCTCTGACCTGATTGTTGTATTTTTCTATTTGTTCGGTGTTTTTCTTATCATAAGCCTCAATGACAAGCTGCTGCTCAAAGTTAAGTAGCTTCGTAACCGCCTTCACGTAAATAATGCTCTTGTGGCTGTCTTGAGCATAGCTATAAATAATATCAATAAAGATATTTTGCAGATTCTGAAAGCTCCCGATATACCATTTTGGTTCTAAGCCGATGCGCTGATGGACCTCTGCGATACGCAGTCTCTTCTGAATATACTCGTTGTTGATTCGGCCGCTGAATAGTTCAATGATATGCTGCTTCAAGGTGCTTCTGAGTCGTTCAATTGTGCTATGCTCGATAATGATTTGTTTAAGAGCCGTTACTTCAATAATTGTTGCATAAAAAGCATCAATGACTTCATCGATGTGCTCAATAATCAGTGGTTGAATGGTGTGAATAATTCGAATATCTTCTGCGGACAGATCAATCATCTTAAGCTGCGTTGTTAGCTGATCACTATCAACTTCAATTGAAACCTCTGTTGAATGGAATTGTTGAACTTCACTCGACGGTTTAAGTCTATGATTGATAGGTTGTTTGAACCATTTCTTCATGTGGGTTCACTCCTCTTAAGTAACTTGCTTCGAGCTGCTCAGATGGCATAGGCCGATCAATCACATAACCCTGTACAATGTCACAATTCATCGTTCGCAGATATTCCAATTGTTCTAGGGTCTCAACCCCTTCCGCAATGACTTGAAGATTCATGCCATGCGACATGTCGATAATGGCTTTCGTAATGACAGTGCTCTTCGAATCGCTGATCAGCTCCTGGACGAAGCTCAAGTCAATCTTAAGAATATCGATTGGAAACTGTTTGATATAACCAAGTGAGGAGTAACCTTTACCGAAATCGTCTATTGCGATTTGGAAGCCAAACGATTTGAACTCGTGCAGAATCGGCAGCACCGATTCTATGTCGTGCATGCTACTGCTTTCTGTTATTTCAATGACGATATGCTGTGGGTTGCAGCACGTCTGGCGAACAATATCATGAAAGGTGGAAGCTAAGTCCGGCGCCAGAAACTGCCTGGCAGATAAATTAATGGCAATCGGCGGCACGACATACGATTTGGAGGACCAACGATTCAGCTGTGCACAAACCTCCTTCAATACCCATTTTCCGATCTCCATAATGATGCCTGTCTCCTCTGCAATCGGGATGAATTCTCCGGGGGAGACAGGTCCTAGTGTAGGATGGTTCCAGCGGATCAGCGCCTCCATTCCCTTCATATCCCCTGTTTCTGCACTGACTTGTGGCTGATAATGGAGTGTAATCTGATTTTTGGCAATGGCCCACCTTAGCTCGTTCTCGAGTTCAAGCTTTCGCAGGAACGTACTAAGGATGTTTTCGTTGAAAAACTGGTATCCACCATTCTGGATCTTGGCTTGGTACATAGCTAAATCGGCGTTCTTGAGCAGCGTTTCGAAATCCTCGCCGTGATTGGGATACATACATATTCCAATGCTTGCGTTAAGATAAAGCTCATTGTCTGCCACTGAGAAGGGTTGCTTGATACTAGAAATGAGCTGATTAGCAATAAGGATCGCTTCCTCCGGCTCCTCCAAGTGCTGTAGAACGATAATAAACTCGTCACCGCCCAATCGAGACACAACATCGTCCGATCTCACGACTGAGCTTAGACGCTTGGCTACCTGTTGGAGTAGCTTATCTCCGACGCTGTGTCCCAACGAGTCGTTAACCATTTTGAACCGATCGAGGTCAATGAAAAACAAGGCAAACTTCCGAATTGTTTTCATGCATCTCACTGTTGCTTCATTAACTAATTCGCAAAGCAAGGTTCGATTAGGCAGACCTGTTAATTTATCGAAGTGAGCCAAATATTTCAGATGCTCCTCGGTCTGTTTACGCTCTGTAATATCTGCGAACATTCCAATATAATTTGTAATATTTCCCCCTTCATCCCGTAAGGTCGTTATGGACAGCCACTCGGGGTATAGCTCTCCGTTCTTCCTTTTGTTCCAAATTTCACCTTCCCAGAAGCCGGTTGCATGAATGCTTTCCCACATTTTAATGTAAAAATACTGATCCTGCAGGCCGGAGTGAAGTAAACGTGGCGTATGCCCGACAGCTTCCCGTTCTGTATATCCAGTCATTGTCGTGAAGGCTTGATTGACAGAAAGTATTTTGAGTTGCTTATCCGTAATCATAATTCCTTCGCTGGCATTGCTGAACACTTGCGCGTGTAGCCGGAGCTTAGAAAGTGTATTCTTACGCAGGGTAATATCAGAGAACATGCCCACGTAATAGATAAGAATCCCGTTCTCGTCCTCTATGCTATTAATAGATAGCCACTCCGGATAGATTTCTCCATTTTTTCTGCGATTCCGGATCTCTCCGCTCCAACTTCCGTCCTGATGAATGGATGCCCACATCTTAACGTAGAACTCGGGATCATGGTAATGGGATTTCAGTATGCTCGGTTTTTGTCCGATAGCTTCCGACTCGTCATAACCAGTAATGGAAGTGAAAGCAGGATTTACGCTCACGATTCTCGAGTGACGATCAGTAACCATGATGGCTTCCTCTGATTCGTGAAATATTCTGGCGTATGGCAATATGAAGTTTTCCGGTGCTTGTCTCTCCCCAAGGGCAACTGCATGTCGACTATGTCGATTCATTGAAGAACACCTCTCTGCTGCTGTGCCGTTGAATCCCTAACGTTAAAATTTTATTCCGGCCATGTGTAGACGTTCTTTTAGCTGTTCGTGGACGTCTAAAAACGAAACGCTAGCATTGCAATTCGTGCCGATCTTCTGAACAGCCAGTAATAATCCAAGTCCGGAGCTGTCTATCTCCGTAACTGACCCCAGATGGAAAGTGATGCTGTGAAATTGTTGATGTATAAGCGGAAACAATTTCTGTCTAATGGAGGTTGCTTCGTTCACGCTGATCATTCCGGTTAAAATGACATTTATTTGTTGGTCACTATCCATTATTTCATAGCACATAAGCATACCTCCGTACAATTCGAACGAAATTGTTAGAAATGAGGTCTTTTTTCGATGGGATTTCAACGCAAATATAACCAAGTATACCTTCAATTTCATTAGCTAACTGTGATGTTTGTCACAACATAGAGTATAGAAACGTAATGATTAGGATTTTGTGTTTTTACAAATCCTATTGAAAGTGAAGGGAAGGGGGCTTAATTATGGAAACAAATTATAAAGGCACGGATAAGCTGATTACAGGGATTGTGTTCGGGGTAATCACATTTTGGCTTTTCGCACAGGCTATGGTCAATGTTGTTCCAGCTGTTCAATCAGATCTAGGGATTTCGCATGGAACGTTGAATATTGCCATCAGCTTAAGTGCCTTATTCTCAGGAATGTTTATTGTAGCTGCCGGTGGGCTTGCTGATAAAATTGGACGTAGAAAAATGACGTATATCGGATTAACTTTAAGCGTTGTCGGTTCCCTGTGTCTTGTATTCGCTCATGGATCCGTGCTGTTAATTATCGGTCGTGTTGTTCAAGGACTTTCCGCAGCTTGTATTATGCCGGCAACGATTGCCCTAATGAAAGCTTACTTTGATGGTAAGGACAGACAACGTGCATTAAGTTACTGGTCAATTGGATCGTGGGGCGGTTCAGGGGTATGTTCGTTAGCAGGAGGTGCAATTGCAACTTATATGGGATGGAGATGGATATTTATCTTCTCCATAGCATTTGCCCTTCTCGCAATGTGGTTGATCAAGGATACACCTGAAAGTAAAGCGGAAGGAACCGGTGCATTTAAATTTGATTATAGTGGTTTAGTTATCTTTATCGTCATCATGATCGCATTAAATGTTTTTATTACCTTCGGTGCGGTCTTAGGCTGGACAAGTTCAATTTCCATAATTCTTGCGGTAATAGCGATAATAGGAGCTTTTATCTTCTTCAAAGTTGAAAAAAAGAAAAGTATGGCGCTCGTTGATTTTTCATTATTTAAAAATAAACCATACGCAGGTGCCACATATTCAAACTTTTTGCTAAACGCGGTAGCTGGAACGCTAGTTGTTGCGAATACTTATGTTCAAGTAGGTCGAGGATTTACTGCTTTTCAGTCAGGAATGCTGTCGATTGGATATTTAGTAGCCGTGCTTGCCATGATTCGTGTAGGTGAGAAAATCCTGCAAAAAGTGGGTGCGAAATTACCAATGATTTGGGGCGCTATTATCACTACGGTTGGTGTGGCGGCTATGGGGCTCACATTTCTGCCTGACTTTGCGTATACAGTCACAGTGTTCATTGGGTTTGCTTTATTTGGTCTTGGACTTGGCATATATGCGACGCCTTCTACAGATACATCTGTATCCAATTCGCCATCCAATAAAGTGGGTGAAGCAGCAGGGATTTACAAAATGGCTAGCTCACTCGGGAGTGCGTTCGGTGTTGCAATTTCCGCAACGGTATATAGTTCAATAGCAGCGTCTGGGAATGTTGCGACTGCTGCATCAGCAGGGATTATCGTAAACGTTATTTTCGGGGTGCTTTCTATTCTTTCAATTGTGATAATGGTTCCAAAAAGTGCCGGTAAGCCATCCAATGATTCATCGACAAAAACTAAATCTAAACGTATACCCATTCGGTCAGTGACAGAAGGTCGCAGTTGAAAAGATTTAGTATCCCATCAACAAGGAGACCCAAATGATGAGAAGTCAATTAATGAGCATGTTAGAATCACGTAAAGATGAAATAATCGGAATCCGTCGACACTTGCATGAAAATCCTGAGGTATCCTTTAAAGAGGAAAAAACGGCTCAATATATTGTGGATTTTTATAAAGGTAAAGATGTCGACATTCAAACCAATGTTGGGAATGGTCTGGGCATCATTGTAACGATCAAAGGTGGAAAGCCTGGGAACACAATCGGGCTTCGCGCTGATTTTGATGCGCTTCCTATCCTTGAAGAAGCGGATGTACCATTTAAATCAAAGAATGAAGGAGTTATGCATGCGTGTGGACATGATGGTCATACAGCCTACTTGTTAGTTTTAGCCGATTGCTTAATTCAATTAAAAGATGCCATTCCAGGTACAATAAAAGTGATTCACCAGCATGCAGAAGAGGTACCTCCTGGCGGAGCATTAAGTATTGTACAATCAGGCTTGATTGACGATTTAGACGCGATTTATGGCATCCATTTGCTCCCTTTGGGGCCAGCGGGAACAGTAGGATATCATGCAGGGTATTCCTTTACTGGACGAGCCTACATGAAATTAAAGGTTCAAGGAAGGGGGGGACACGGTTCCTCTCCGCATCTCGCTAACGATGCCATTGTTGCTGCCGCACATTTTGTTGTAGCTGCTCAAACGATTGTTAGCCGCAGATTAAGTCCTTTCGATATTGGTGTTATTACAATCGGGTCCTTTGATGGAAAAGGTACATTCAACGTGATCAAGGATAGTGTAGAGCTTGAAGGTGATATTCGGTATATGACTGTGGAAACAAAAGATACGATTGACAAGGAAGTGAAACGGATTGTAAGCGGAATTGAAGAAGAATTTGGCGTAACATGCGAGCTTACGTATACTCCGGATTATCCACCTCTAAATAACAACCCTGAGCTTACGGCTAAGGTTGCGGAAAGCTTACGAAGCATGGATGATAAAGATATTAAAGAAGTAAAAGAATTTCCGGCAATGTCCCCATCCGAAGACTTTGCTCATTATGCTGACAAATTCCCTGCGTGCTTCTTCTACATCGCATGTTCGCCAAAAGGAGTAGATAGCCCTTACTTCAATCATCATCCCAAATTTGATATCGATGAAGATGCACTTCTCGTAGCTGCGAAAGCTGTTGGACAAGTGGTCTGCAGTTATTATCAATTGGACTAAAAGTGAAGGCTGTCCGATTTCTATCGGGCAGCCTTCATCATCTCTTCTTTAGACACCCGGCTAGCAGAATATGCTCTGTTGTCATTCGAGCGTTTCGTTTTCCTTTGTTGTATATTGTTCCAAATTAGAGCAAACATAATGAGCAACGTTCCAAGAAGCTCAATTTTACTGATTTGATAGCCTTGAAAGGCCATAAAAACAAATGTGGTGATGGGAACAAAATTAATAAATAATAGGCCGTTAATCGGCGATAGCAATTTGAGCCCTGAATTCCAGCAAAGCAAGGCTGCCAGCCCTGGCAATAAGATCATGAAGGACATTTCATATTTAATCGAGAGGATCGTATGCCAGGTAGGAACGGGAACCAAATGAAAGACGGAGGCAAGCGTAACGATGACGAAAGACACCGCACTACCCAGCAAGCAAGTAATCGTAGAATAGCGTAGGATCGACCAATTTCGAAATTGGTTCCCTCCCATCGAGTACACAACCCATCCAATAACTCCTATAAGTATAAGAAGTAAAGGAACAAGATGTTGCCCAGCCATCATGAAAAATGCCAATTCCCCTTTGGTGATAACGAGTAAAGCACCAGCAAGCGCGATACCTACAATTACGAGCGTGTTTTTATTCGGTACTTTTTTTGATGTAATCCACATGACTATAATGGATATCATCGGCATGAGGACTTCCATAATCGAGGCGGCGATTGTACCCGATTCCCCCATGAGTTTCTGTCCGAGGAAGACGGCCATGTTATAGACCGTAAATGCCATCGTTCCCAAAAACAATAATGTCTTACCCTTTCCATCGAGACGAAATGACGCTCTTCCCTCTTTCATCCAAAGCAACACGCTGAGAATGACAGCAACAGTGAAATAACGGATAAACGAAAAGTAAAATGGATCAATTTGCTGCATTGCAATGTGTGCAACGGGAAACATAGCCCCCCATGACATGCTTGCGATCAAGCACAGAAGGGACCCTAGGATGATTTGTTTTTTTAGCATGGAATCTCTCTTTCTCTAGCATGAAGCTGCCAACACGTTATATATCATTCATTATAGGAGAGCAGAGGACTAAGATAAAATGATTGAAAATTGATTAAATCATCATTTATAATGATACCTGACACGAGATGTATACGTATTAAAGAGCAGAAGAGGGGTTCAATTGGAATTTAATGATTTGAAAATTTTTCAGACAGTTGCTACACACGGAAGTGTCAGTAAAGCCGCATTGGAGCTAAACTACGTTCAATCCAATGTAACAGCAAGAATAAAGCTGCTGGAGAAAGAGCTTCGGACGCCATTGTTCTATCGGCATAAGCGAGGGATGATCTTAAATCCGGAAGGTAAGCGGTTGTTGGAACATTCGAGGGAGATCTTGTCGAGAATGGAGGAAATGAAACACATATTCGAAGATAAGTCGAACCCCACCGGTATTCTAGAAATCGGGATCGTGGAGACAGTGAATGCTCTACCAGGCATCTTATCCTCTTACTATAGCAAGTACCCCAATGTTGAATTATCATTAAAAACCGGGGTTACCGATCATTTGTTACAACAAATGATTGATATGAAACTGGATGGAGCTTTTGTTACTGGGCCCATCAGGCATCCATTAATCGAGCAGGTTGAGGTTATTCAAGAAAAGCTAGTACTTGTAACAAAGGAGGAATCCTTTTCTATAGATGAAATAACAAAGAGGCCGCTACTGCTATACAATAAAGGTTGCGGATATCGCGAAAGACTGGAAAGCTGGATGAAGACTGAGGGAATAATCCCGAAACAGATCATGGAATTCGGAACGTTCGGGACGATTATAGGTAGCGTAGCTGCAGGAATAGGTATCACGATTATTCCGGAATCATCGATTTCCGATTTGGTTGCTAATGGCACCGTGTTTTGTCATAGCGTACCTGAACCCTATCATGAAATTACGACTATCTTTATTTGGCGCAAAGATTCCTATATATCGAGCACGCTACAATGCTTTATAGATGAAATAGTTTCTCGAAGAGTCTAGAGCTTGATTAATGGATAGAGGAAGGCCCGAGTAGCTTAGTGAGCTAATTGTGGCCTTTCTCTTTTTGTCCTAGGCTCTAAACGCTTGGAATATTTTACCGTTGATTTACCAGTTACTTAATAATATAATTTAACTATCAAAAGTATAGTTAATAAACTTAGAGTACTGAATCGAAATGATCAGTGCAGCTTATTAAGCCAGGAGGTGAATCAATAGCTATGGGTATTATAAGTAAATTATTTGGAGCAAAGAAAGAGGATGAACAAACAATGGCTAAATTAAAAATAGGTATTATTCTAGGTTCAACACGTGAAGGAAGAGTAAGTCCACAAGTAGGGGCATGGGTTAAAGAGTTAGCAGACAAACGCGGTGATGCAAATTACGAGATCATTGATATTGCAGATTACAAACTACCATTATTAGGTGAAGCTGGTGGTGATGCATCGAATGTGACAGCATGGTCTGAAAAAATTGCAGGCTGCGACGGATTCGTATTCATCGTTCAAGAATATAACCATTCCATCACCGGTGCATTGAAGAATGCATTAGATTATCTTCGCGCAGAGTGGAACAACAAAGCAGCAGGTATCGTATCTTATGGTTCAGTAGGTGGTGCACGTGCAGCAGAACATTTGCGTGGCATTATGGGTGAGTTATTAATTGCAGATGTTCGTGTTCACCCAGCATTATCATTATTCACAGACTTTGAGAACGGTACAGTCTTTAAGCCAGCAGCTGTTCAAGCGGATTCAGTGAATCAAATGTTAGATCAAGTCATTCCTTGGTCAAAAGCATTGTTCACAATTCGCTAAAAGCTTGGTTTTGCTTGATTAAAGCATAAAATCACCGCTGTACTCAGCGTACAAAAAAAGCGTGTAAGCACCATCATGGTCTACAAAGACGATGAAGGTTCCTACACGCTTTTATTGTGCCAGGAAAGCTTCCTCTAAGGATGCCGAAGAAGCTTTTGCTTATGTGGTGAATAAAAGAATATGTACATACAAAAGATGATCACGATGGATGGTCGATGCAGTATTAAATTCATAATGGTATTCTTAAGATAAACGACCTTGTAGGGATGAGAAGTCGGAACGAAGGGGATGAAGATAAATGGGAGCGGGATGGAACTTTGACAATAGCTATGCTCGTTTGCCGGAAATAATGTACACACGGCTCAATCCGAAGACAGTACGTTCACCGCAACTGTGCATATTGAATGATCAGTTGGCAGGAGACTTAGGACTCGATATTACAGCATTGCGAAGTGATGAGGGAGTAGCAGTCTTTGGGGGAAATAGGATTCCCGAAGGTGCATCTCCTTTAGCTCAAGCGTATGCGGGACATCAATTTGGACATTTCAACATGCTAGGAGACGGTCGGGCACTTTTGCTCGGAGAACAGGTAACTCCTCAAGGTAAAAGGGTTGATATTCAGCTGAAAGGTTCAGGTCCAACGCCATATTCCCGTCGAGGTGATGGCCGAGCAGCGCTGGGGCCGATGCTTCGTGAATACATCATTAGTGAAGCGATGCATGCGCTAGGTATTCCGACGACTCGTAGTTTAGCGGTGGTTGCAACAGGCGAATTGATCTATCGTGAGGACCAACTGCCAGGAGCCATTCTGACCCGCGTAGCATCCAGCCATCTGCGCGTCGGTACATTCCAATACGCAGCAAATTGGGGTAATGTAGAGCAACTACGCACGCTTGCCGACTATACGATACAAAGACATTATCCCTACATCGAGACTGATGATAACCGCTATCTTTCGTTGCTCCACGAAGTCATTAAAAGACAGGCTGAGCTCATTGCAAAATGGCAATTGGTTGGTTTCATACATGGGGTCATGAATACAGATAATATGGCGTTAAGTGGGGAAACGATAGATTATGGCCCGTGTGCCTTCATGGATGACTATGATCCAGCAACGGTATTTAGCTCAATCGATACACAGGGTCGCTATGCTTATGGGAATCAGCCTCCAATTGCCGGTTGGAATCTTGCGAGATTTGCCGAAGCGTTGCTACCTCTGTTGCACTCCGATGAAACGGAAGCGATTGCGATTGCCGAGAATGCGTTAGCTCAATTTGCCCAGTTATATTCAGCTAATTGGCTTACAGGTATGAGATCGAAGCTCGGGATATTTAACGAGGAGCCAGAGGATGCGGCTCTAATCGAAGAACTTCTAGCGATGCTGCAGAAGTATCGGGCGGATTACACGAATACTTTTCGTGAACTATCCGTCAATGAGATGAGAGTTGAGAGGGGAGACGAGTCGAGTGACGATCGGGGAGATTCGCTCCTGTATCGCTCAGAGGATTTTACAAGGTGGCGTGGGCTTTGGCAGGCCAGACTGAGCAGGCAGCAGCAATCTGCGGAAGACTCTCGCAATCTCATGCGCAGCAGCAATCCGACAATCATCCCGCGTAACCATCGTGTTGAAGAGGCGCTTCAGGCAGCGGTGGAGCAAGGGGACTACAGCGTGATGGAGCGACTTCTGGTTGCAATATCGCATCCATACGAGAATTCGCCTGAACAAGCTGATTATATGACACCACCTTCAAAATCGTCTCAACCATATAGAACATTTTGCGGCACCTAAAAAGGTGTCTTTTTTTTGTAAGTACAAGCTGCAAGACCGCGAAACGGTCTTACAAGCACCAAACAAGCTCCGTCACATGCTGCAAGACCGCGAAACGGTCTTAGAAGTGCCAAACTGGCTCCGTCACATGCTGCAAGACCGCGAAACGGTCTTAGAAGCACCAAACTGGCTCCGTCACATGCTGCAAGACCGCGAAACGGTCTTACAAGCACCAAACAAGCTCCGTCACATGCTGCAAGACCGCGAAACGGTCTAAGAAGTGCCAAACTAGCTCCGTCACATGCTGCAAGACCGAAAATGGTCTTAGAAGTGCCAAACTAGCTCCATCACATGCTGCAAGACCGCGAAACGGTCTTAGAAGTGCCAGTTGTTGACTACCACAGCAACTCTTCATGCCAAAGGGAATTTTGTTCCTAAATATTTTCCCAAATCTTAAATAAGAAAATCAATTTAGTGTATATTTAGTCTATTAACAGAATGAGTAGACACATCAATAAATTAATCAGCTCCTTAGTACACGCAAAAGTTTAGAAAAGGAGGAGGCAAGTGATGAAGTGGTTTCTATGTATTATGTTAGGAGTGTTAGTTGGTACGACTGGGGTTGCTCCACTTGCGGTTGGAAAAGAAACAAGCAGCGTAGAGACGGTCGACTTAACGACATGGAATCATCCGGTGAACAAGGTTTTCGAAGCGTACAAAGTAAAGGTGACGCGGTTAGAATTAGCTCAGAAGAGAACATATCCAATCTTCTATGTTGTGTTCCCGTATGAGATAAAAGAGGAAAACGAAGGAAGCTTCAATGCCTTAATTGAACAGATAGCGCAGGAGAACGGATATTGGAACTATGAGCTGGTAGATAGCGAACATTCGGTTGTTGTTAAAGTTTTGAGCGACAGGAAGAAGCGCGAGGTTACCAGAGTATTAATTAATGGCAGTGAAACGTTCTTCGACAAAGCATTTGAAGAGAGCTTGTCCAAAATCAAAAGTAAGGATCAACTCAATGCGTTAGCTAAGGGAGATCTCAATGGGGACAAGCAGATAGAATATATCGTTTCGCGGGAAAATCCTTATGGCGAGGATATTCTTCTCTATGTTGTGCAGTGGGATGGGAAAAAGTTTGTTAATAGGGGCAAGCTCAGAGATCAGATCGGCATCGTTCATAATCTAGATCATGTTGAAATTGCAAAATTAGACAATACTAAGAACAAATATATTGTAGTGTACGTCAATGTAGGTATGGGGGGATATGGATTTAGCTTATTTCGTTGGCAATCAGGACATTCAGAACATCTATTAACGAATGCCCCCATGGCAACAGGCAGAGGTAACAGATATCTGGAGGACATTGATCACGATGGTATCGCCGATAGCGTGTCTGAGTATAGTTATGGAGATACACAGGGACATACCATCTATTCCTATCACCGATTTGATCAGCAACAAGCAGTAAAGTACAAAGTGAAATACGAGAATGAAACGGGAAAGTTTGTCCATCCGAATACACCTGAAGGTGTCATTACGAATTATATCGAGGACTTCTATTGGAGGAATGCGCTTAGTGGTGAAATGAAAAAGCTTGTTACATCGTCTGACGTACTCAAATTTAAGGTGACGGACCATATTTACCTGGGGATGATGGAATATGGCGGGCTCATGCTGGAATTTACAACGAAAAGCAATAAGAACGGAGTTCAAGTGATCGAGTGCAAAGATAGCTACGACATGGAAGCCAGCTCGAAACCGTTGCAATTTACAATGATAAAGCAAAACGGGCTTTGGAAAATTAACAAAATTGAGGTTAAAGGCTAAGGGCTACTTCTTCTTATGCGAGATCTGACCAAATAAGATCCAGTGCCCACGCACCTTACCCGCACAAGTAACGATAGCCCATGAGCCCAACAGCGCAACGAAGAAACCGCCTGCAATCCATAGTCCATAGATGGAAGAGTTGGTTTGAATGTCCATCAACCGGTAATACTTTAAGAACAGCGGGTGAATCAAATATATACCGAACGATGTGACACCGAGATGAATGAGTAGCTTCTTTAGTGCGCGTAGAGAGGATTCATTAATAAAGAGAGCCAGGCTGATCAGTAACAAACAAGCTGTTGTGATATAGACTTCATCCATGATTTCGATCGCAAACGGCTGGGTAAAGACCATTCGCCCTTGAGCTTCGTAAATCGCAAAGTATACATAGAAGGCACCGAGCAGCACCCAAAGAGCAGACAGCATCAGTCTTAGCGAAGCCCCTCCAAGTCTATGTTTGCCATTATGTTGGTGCTTTGAATAGTTGATCCCGATATAGGCCCCGATGCAAAAGTACAGGCTGTAAGCGAAGCATCCGCTTGTGACGTATTTAATGCCAAGATCATCGGCAACCATCATATACAACCATTGTACGAGGAGTCCTGATGGGATAAGCCATCTTTGCCTATTGGGCCATCGCTGAATGGCAAACCACAGGAGCGGGAATAGCAAATAATATTGAATAATGATGAAGATGAAATACAGGTGCGCGTAGGTCTTCCCAATTAGTAGCTTTACAACAAAGTCCCAGGTGAAAAAGTGAGAGGTGAATTGTGTAAGGTCTGTATACCCGTATCTAAAGTAAACGACAACCGCATAATACAGAAGTGAAAACAGCACAAACGGCAACAAAATTTTGGCGATGCGCTTCGTGTAAAATATTTTAACCGCCTTGACGGTGAATGGCTTTTCATGGTAATTGTAAAATAGTGATAATCCGCTTAGTAAAAAAAAGATCGGTACTGCAAAGCGGGAAAGTTGGTTAAATGATGCGTATGCGGTGAATTCCAATGAGTAGGGGTCTGTGGAGACCACGGCAGAGGATGTTGCGTGTATAAGCAGCACACCGATGATCCCGAAAGCACGAACGATATCGAGTTCGGATAAGTAGCCTTTTCTAACTATCGATGAAGACATGTTGCACCTCGTTGCAATATGATCGATTATCAGCTTACCACATCTCGCAATCCAGTTACAGTGAATCCAAATATGTTTATAGGAGTGAAGAAGATGATTACAAGAGTAGGTCAAATTATGCTGTACGTAAATAATCAAGATGAATGCGTGAAGTTCTGGACAGAGAAACTCGGTTTTAGCGTCATCTCCGAGAAAAATAATGAACAAGGTATGAGATGGATCGAAATTGCTCCAACAAACGATGCTGAAACAAGTCTCGTCCTACATGACAAAGAACTTATTGCACGCATGCAGCCTCAATTAAACTTAGGAACACCATCGCTTATGCTGTTTGCGGACAACTTGGAGCAATTGTACAAGCAATTCACTGAACAACAAATTACTGTAGGTCAGATGGTTGAGATGCCTGGTGGTAAAGTGTTCAACTTTGCAGATAATGAGGGCAATTATTTCGCGATCATGGAACGTAATTAGTCGATCCGCGATTGTTGAAACTTAAGAGGTGGTGCAGGAATAACGCTGCACCACCTTCTTTATTTAAAGCATATAAGATCGTAGGAACTTAGTTAGTGACGACTTGTTGAGAAAGCTTCGTCGCTACTGCCTTCACTTTATCCATACCTTCGCTAACGATTGTTGCTGCTTTGTCAGCCATCGCGTTGTGACCTTCGATGATAACTTCATCAATGATCTGCATACCGAATACTCCGCCGGCTACATTTTTTATATAGTTAACTGACATTTCCATCGGTGCAGCTTCAGGGTTCGAATAGATGCCACCGCGAGCATTTAGAATGATCGCTTTCTTGTCGGTCATCAAGCTGACTAACTGGCCTTGTTCGTTGTACTTGAATGTGAAACCAGCTTGGTACACATAGTCAATGAAAGTTTGCAACGGTGCTGGAATAGTCAGATTCCAAAGTGGGAAAACAAATACGACAACTTCTGCTGCAGTTAGTGCATCCATTGCTTTTTGTTTTGCAGCTAATAGGCGAGAATCCTGTTCAGTGAGCTGTTCGCCCTTTTGTAATTTACCAAATACGTTGAAGAAATCTTGTCCGAAATACGGCATATCTTCTTCGAATACGTCAAATGTAGTTATGTTAACGTCTTTCACATTTTCCATAAATGTTTCATACATTTTGCTTGAAATCCCTTCAGCTGCGGGACGGTTGTTTGCTTTAACGACCAATACGTTCATGATTGTAGTTACCTCCAGGATGTGGTTTGTATTAGACTTTATAACGCCGGATGTGTGGTTACATGACTTTATAAGGTTTATTACTTTTTTTATTATACTATAAAATATATAGTGAATTCAAATGACGAACCTTTGAAGCACTTATTCAATAATTAGTCTAGCGGTATGAGCTTCGCTTCAATCTCATCGCGTCTATCTTCTAGAAACGGCGGTAAATCTAAGTTTCTGCCCAGTGATTCGATCGTAGAATCTACGGTAAAACCAGGCCCATCTGTTGCGATTTCGAATAATATCCCATTGGATTCACGGAAATATAAGCTTTGAAAGTAATACCGATCCACAATACCTGAAGAGTTGAAATGGTTGTTTCTAACGACTTCGTCCCAGTAACGCAGTTCAGCTTCATTCTTCACACGAATCGCTAAATGGTGAATGCTGCCCTTGCCTGGTCTTTCACGCGGACCATCCTCTTGCTTGATGACGATTTCGCCAAAAGCTTGACCTGCAACAGCTTGATAGATTGCCTCTGTCTCTGTGCGGGATACTTCGGTGTATCCAAACACTTCCTTTAGCATCGCAGATAAGCTTTCCAAGGAGCGTACAGTGATCTCAACAGAACCCATGCCAAGAATGCGGTGGCGCTGCTCGATTACAGATTCATCCCATGTTGCCCATTTTTCAGGTACAGCTTCGCCATTATTGTTGATCAAGATCATTCGTAAGCCTTCTGGATCTTCGAAATGAAGTGCATCTCGCCCAGCGTATTTCGTGATTTCGCCATGATTAACGTCTAACGCCTCGAACCGTTCCTTCCAGAAAGTTAGACTAACGAACGAAGGGACAAGTAACCCGATTCGTGTGATCGCATTGGTTCCGCGAATGGTGCTGCTGACTTGAGGAATCTCGAAGAAAGATAACTCCGTTCCAGCACTCCCAGTTAAGTCGCCATAGAAGAGATGATACATAGAGGTGTCATCTTGATTAACTGTCTTTTTCACTCGGCGTAGCCCTAATACACTTTGATAAAATTGATTGTTAACGACTGCTCGCTTCGTAATCATTGAGATATGATGATGTCCTGGAATTGTATACATTGTAATTCCTCCTTCAATATGAATTGATTAGTCAACTGATATGCTAAAAAAACACTATGTGGGTATTTTCTTATTCTGGCTATGCTTGTGAACGCGAGTCATTAATGAATACAGTGTCTTCTGTTCCTCATCGGTTAATACATCGTCGAAGAATGAAGTTTGGAACGCTAGCTGTTCAGGAAATACTTGATCCATGATGGATTCAGCTTTCTCTGTGAGGTTAATTGTTTTTATTTTCCAGTCTTGCTTGCGCACAATGTAGCGTTCCTTCTCTAGCCGTGCGAGCATACGTGAAATTCCGCCCTGGGTCACGATGACTTTCTCCGCTAACTCCATCTGGGTAAGTGGCTGATAGAGGCGGATTTGAACGAGCACATCGAATTGTGCAGTCGTTAAATTAAAGCGACTCAGAAACTCATTCGACATCTGGTTACTTTGGTTGGCGAAACGAACTAGTCGTAGCCAGATTAACGATCCTAGCGTATGGTTACTCATGTCGTTTCCCTCCCTTAATATGAACATTGGTATCACTTTACTACTCAATTGATAAAAAAGCAAGGGCTTATTCAGCCCCATACGTTAGACAGCGCTTTTTTGTATAGTTAACGCAACATCCCTTTGTATACACCAGGTTCCGAATTTTCTATCACGATCGCACCTGTCGTTTTTGCGTAAAATTCAGTCGGGCCTGCGCCTCCGATTACTGCGTAACCGTAACCGTCAAGTCGCATTAAGTAAAGGCTGTACATGAGTAGCATTTTCCCAATGCCTCTTCCGCGTTCACTCTCGTCAACACCTGTCGGTCCGAAGAACCCTTTCGTCGTCGCATCATAGCATGCAAAGCCGAGCAACTTGCCATTCTCGGTCGCGATAATACAAGTAATGGGCGAACGAGACAGGGCAACTTCACATTCACTAACCCAACCGGTATGAAAATGCTTTTCGACCCAGGCTTCAATAATATGCTTTTCTGGAGCGATCGCTCGTCTTATCGTAATTCCTGTACGTTGTTCATATTGCTCGACGGATTCAAATGAAGGTAGATCATACAATTTTACGAGCATATCGGGCATATTGCATTCTCCTCTTCCGAGTATGTTAGTGTTATGACAACATTATACGACTTCCATCCACACCCAACAACCAACAACCCTAAGACGGAATCGAATAAGTGACTTGATCTTTACATTCGTCCGATGCAAAATGAAGATACTGTAATGTAGATCGAAGGAGGCGGCAGATTAATGGTGGTATATGAACAGAAGATGAAGGAAAATGACAGCAGCGTAATTGAATTTATCGAAAATGTGGACAATCTCAAAAAGCGGGAGGATGCCTATAAACTGCTTGATCTATTTGCTGAAGCGACCGGATTCCCTGCCAAGATGTGGGGACCGAGTATTATTGGGTATGGCTCTTACCACTACAAATACGCCTCAGGTCACGAGGGTGACGCACCGCTTGCCGGCTTCTCACCTCGTAAAGCAAAGATAAGCTTGTACTTGGCGGCTACAGATCCTTCGCGAATGCCATTGCTAGCGCAATTAGGCAAATATACAGCCGGTAAAGGCTGTGTTTATATTAACAAAGTAGATGATATCGATGTTGATGTGCTGAAAGAAATCATACAAAGCTCTGCACGCTATTTTCAAGAGACGTATGGCAGCTAACGTGTACATAAATGAATCGATCAGAAATTCGTACAATATCGTTAAATATGCTTGAGAATTCCCTATATATAATATATCTTGTATATTTTGAATTTATTTATTAATAGATATACTCGATAATAGTACAGCGTAGAACTCACATCATAGGGAGCATGACCAATGAAAGTATTATTAAAACCGTTTGTATTCTTTGTTTCACGTTTAAAGTATGGTGGTAAATTTATCGCTGTTAGTCTTCTGTTTGCGATTCCACTTGTACTCTTAATGTACACCTATGTTACGGAGCACCAGTCAGGGATCAATGCGACCAAGCAACATCAATATGGTGTAACACAGGTGAATGAGGTTATGCCTCTTATCTTGCTCGTACAACAGCACCGTGGTTTAATGAACGGGTACTTGAACGGAAATGTGGAATCAAAATTTGCTATTGATGAACGACAGACAGAGATTGCACAGCGGATCGCTCATCTTAATAAGATCTTCAATTCAGACAAGCTTGCAAGTAGTAAGATGGATTGGCAAGGCATACAGGAAAAATGGGAGACTTTAAGTGCTTCAGCAGAAAGCATGAGGGCGAATGATAGCTTTAAAGAACATACAGATCTAATTGAAGACATTCAACGTTTTATTGTAGATTTAGCGGATGAAACGGAGCTATCTCTATCTAATGATATAAGTACAAGCTATCTCACGAGTCTGCTTGTTGAAGAGCTTCCGGCTTTAATTGAGCATACAGCCATTATCCGAGGTCGAGGCAACGGGGTTCTTGCTGCAGGCAAACTCTCGTTGGTCCTTAAAGACGAGCTGGTATTGCAATCGTCACAAACATACGCTGATTTACATAGCTTGCAGAAAATAGCCAAATTATTAGTTGAACAAACAGATTCGTTGGATGAACAATTTGGTGTGAAAGTTCAAGCGACCATTAATGCGGTTTCGACCTATCTCCTAACGTTAAATCACCAAATTGTTGACCGAAGTATTTTAGCGATGAATCCTGATGATTTTTATGCAGAAGGAACTGCAACGATCGATGTCGTAAAAGAGTTTTACGGTATCGTTCACAATGAATTAGATCGGTTACTAGAAAGAGAGAAGAATACGCTTAGCTACAGCATGAGTTTTATGATTGCAATCACATCGGTCATGATCATTCTTGTAATCATGTTCTATCTTGCATTTTATCGAAATGTCATTGAAACCGTGAGAATGATACGAATTAAAGTCGAGGATATAGCAAAAGGCGACTTCACTAAAGGCATTCAATTGAATACGAAGGATGAGTTAAGTGAGGTCGGTCAGGCGATTAACCTGATGCAGCAAGATATGAACAAAGTGCTGGCTCAAAATAAATTTATTGCTGAGCGTACCGCTGCATCGTCACAAGAGTTGATGGCCATTTCACATGAGTCCACACAGGCGATGCAACAAATTGCAGCATCTATACAAGAAGTTTCCGATGGAACAAGTTCGCAAAGGAATACAATAACTGAAACGTCCACAGCCATGAATGAGATGGCGACAGGAATTTCGCGAATCGCTGAGGCAGCATCCGAGGCCGCATATGTTGCGGAGAGAGCAACTGAAAGCGCGGAGCAAGGCGATCTGCAGCTTGCTTCGACAGTTCTCCAGATGCAAAGCATTAAAACGACACAGCTTGAGTCTACACAGGTAGTAACAAAGCTAGACGAACATTCTGCGGAAATTAGTGAGATCATCAGTGCCGTTATGGATATCGCTCAGCAGACGAAGCTGCTCTCGTTGAATGCGAATATTGAGGCTGCGCGAGCAGGTGAATATGGTCGTGGATTTAGCGTTGTTGCACAAGAAGTAGGAAAGCTAGCAGAACAAACATCGCAATCAGGCGAGGCAATCTCAGATGTGTTGAATATCATACGTGGCTTAGTTGACGAAGCTGTTGTTTCCATGAATAGAATGCAACGAGAGACCGATGAGGGAATGCATTCGATCGATCTATCGAAGCAGATGCTCAATCACATCTTGGGCGATATAAAAGTCGTTTCGGAACAGATTGAGGATGTATCCTCTTCCTCGCAAGAGCTTGCAGCAGAGATGGAGCAGGTTACTGCGTCGATTGCTGAGGTCGCTAGCATTTCAGAAAAGACGTCCAACGAAGCTGAGACGATGGCTGCAGCAACAGAGCAGCAGCTTGCGTCGATGGAAGAAATTCAAGCCTCTTCTGAGGAACTACGCGATATGTCGCAGCAGCTTCAAGAAGACATGAGTAAATTTCAACTGAAGGTCTAGATTGATTAAGCGCAATTGAAAAGGGAAACTCCACCGAGTGTAGGAGTTTCCCTTTTTGTATTATGCGCGACTGCGTTTCATCTCGAACATTGCATTGTCGGCGACGTTAATAAGCGCTTGTCCGTCAGTGCCATCGCTGGGGAAATAGCTAACACCGATACTCATTCCTATAGGTAGGTTGCCGAACCGTTCAGTGAACTGAGAAAATTTCCGCTGCATCTGATCCAACATCAGCTCGATTTCATGCTTCGTAGGAGAATTCTTAACAAATAGAACGAATTCATCGCCACCCATTCTTGCAACGATACCCAACTCTGCAACAGTTTCTTGTAAAATATGAGCGGCTTGTTTTAAGGCTTCATCTCCAGCTAGATGTCCCCGCGTATCGTTCAGGAGCTTGATTTTATCGAGGTCAATTAACAATAGTGCAACAGTTTCTTGCTTATGCTCTGCCTCTTGCAACGCTTCATCTAGTAGCTCATTAAAGTATCTTCTATTGGGTAGGCGGGTAAGCGGATCGTGATAGGCCAAAAGCGTAATTTCCTCTTGATAGTCCTTTTGCACCGTAATATCGCGAACAATGAGCAGGACATGGAGCTCATTATCGGCCCACACATAGTCTGCATCCACCTGTAACACGAGTCTGCGATTGCCAAGCATGATCTCTGTCTCATATAGACTAATTTCCTGACGTTCACGAATTCGGGCTTTAATGTCCGGATCAAGCAGCTCGTAAAAGGATTCAAATTGCAGTTTCATGGATGTGAATAATCGCGCTGCTCCAGGGTTCGCATTTTTTAAAACGCCATTCCGATCGATGAGAACGATCGCGTCTGGATTCATATTGAATAGCTTCTCATATCGATTCTCGTACAGATTGAGGAAATCGTACTTTTTCATCGTAAATCTTAAGAAGTAACACCATACCATCCCACTGTATAAATACGGATAAGGGGGTAGATTATCGTTATAATTAATGAAGCCAAACACAATATGCCAGATGATCGATACGACAACACCGATCAAGAGTAGGTTGTAGATGGACATTTGCTCTTGTGTGCTTGCTTTCTTTTTGGCGATTAATAATGGGATGAAGAATAACAAGTCCACTCCAATGCTTGAACTCATTGCAATGTAATAACCTGTGTTGTACTCCGGCAACTTCCACATCCCGGATTCGATGAACGTTTGAGCGGCTATTAGATCTGCACCTGTTACAACGTTTATGGCAACAAAGAGGAGCGGTAAATAAAAAACATACGGATAAATATATCGAGGCATGTGGGAATCTAATTGGGTGAATTTAACTAAGAAATGAGAGCACAGGCCGGGAATGATGATGCCTATACTGCTCAACCAGAGAGAGGATAGCTTCGAACTATATTCAATGGGGACTTGAGCCCGCACATATTCTTCAGCGAAGAGTAGTAAATAACAAAGTGAAATAAGTCCAAGCAGGATGTGCTCGGTTTTGAACTTATTCCGAAGCCATACATCAGTTGCCATATACATGAAAAATAAGATCGGTATTCCGTGAGTGAAAAGAAGTATTAAGGCTTCTTTGATGTTCATACATTCACCAATACTTTCCAATTATAGATCTGAAATATTTCTACACATAATATTAACCTATTTTATATGACTTGTGTTTATTGAAAATACAAGATTTGATATGATTGGCTGTATATCGACATCGTTGTGAGGAAGCAGGTGGTAGCATGTTAGCGTTACCAGGATATCGTGTTGTCGAACAACTCGGCAGTTATGAACCAATCCGTATCTATCGGCTGTTACGCTTAGAAGATAATGTATCTGTAATTGCAAAGACGACAAGTGATGTCCATGTGGACGTTGATATGACCGCTGTTTTCCAATCTGAATATGATCAACTGCGTAAGCTTAATGGAAGGGGCACACTTGAGCCTTATCGGATAGAGTCGGGTGCTAATCGCCCCATTTTACTATTACGGGATCCAGGGGGAAACCTTCTAGACCAAACCTTAAAGGTGCATAGAGCATCGTTGAAACTGGAACAATTACTTGAAGTTGCCATTGCAATTGTTGAATGTGTTGGTCAGATCCACCAAGAGCAGCTTATTCTTCACGAGCTAAATCCATTGCATTTGATCGTTAACGATGAACTTACTGCGGTTCATCTAATTGATATTCAATCCAGCACATCTTCTAGTGATGAACGTCCTCCTGCCGATAGATCAGGAAGAAGTGATTCGCTGCTTCCTTACTTGTCGCCTGAGCAGATTGGGAGAACAGGGAGAGTAGCAGACCACCGTTCTGACATCTATTCTTTAGGTGTTATTCTCTATGAATGGTTTGCAAGAAAGCTACCGTTCCATTCGGATAATGCGCTCGATCAAGTTCATCATCATTTTGCGACTACACCAGATCCGGTCTACGTTCATAATCCATCGATTCCACGAGTTGTATCGGACATCGTCATGAAGTGTATGGAGAAGATGCCTGAAGCAAGATATGAGAGTGCGCGCGGGATCAAGTCTGATCTAGAAGAATGTTTAATTCAATTGCGGGTAACTGGGAAAGTTCAGGCATTTCCTCTTGGTAATTATGATATGGTGAATCATTGGATGAAGGCAGAGGGGCTTTTTGGAAGAATAGAGGAGCAGCAAGCATTGCTTCAAGCCCTAAAGAGAGTAAATGAGGGAGCAAAAGAAGTCGTATGGATAAGCGGAGAAGCGGGAACGGGTAAGACAACGTTAGTTATGGAGACGCTTCGTAATGCGATACCTCAACAGGGCTTGTTCATTGTTGGGGATCACGAGTCTGTACATACTGCAAGTCCTTATGGAATGTGGATACAGATCCTTGAAGGAATAGTTGCACATCTCCTAACGATGAGTCAGCCACAGGTTGAAGCTTGGAAACAAAGGATCGATGAGGTAGTTCAGGAATATGGACAGCTTCTCGTCGAGCGTTTTCCCCGATTAGCTTTAATTATTGGTGAACAACCAAAGTTGGATAATTTGTCTCAAAAAGATGCGCAGACACAATTCCATCTTGTGATAGAACGGTTTTTTGATGTTTTTTTACGACACAATTACCCTCTCGTCCTCTTTTTTGATAACCTGCAGCGAGCAGATGATGCATCTCTTGACTATCTCTATGATCTAGTGGCAAAAGAAGGCTCAAAGAGCTTACTTATTTTGGTTGCTTACAGAGAATCGTCACGTAGTTCAAATCATTTAATGGAAAAGCTGGACGATCTCAATTTTCCAATTGGGCATATTCGTCTTACCCCCTATGATCACTCCACATTAAAGCAATTACTAAGCCCATTTGTGGATGGATTACCCGATGAAGGACATCAGCTTATTGCAACATTGCTTAGCAAGACAGATGGTAATTTGTTGTTACTAAAGCAACTGTTGCAGGAAGTGGTCGAACGTAAGCTCGTTTATTTCGATCGTTCGAGCAGAATGTGGTTATGGCGCACAGAGCAGATTGCGCAGCTACAAGTATCAGAAACGCTAGCAAACTCATTAATAGACAAATTTTATAAATTACCTGATCAATTGACTTATGTACTGAGCAGGGCAGCGCTGATAGGCAAACAATTCGAACTCCATATCCTTACTTCGATTACCGGGCTTCCCCTAGACCAGTTATTCGAGTGGGTGCTACGAGCAGTAGATGAACGTATTCTGCAACCGATCCCAGGGGAACGCATCTGTTATATTTTCCAACATGAACGTATTCGCCAAACAGCCTATTCGTTATTGAAAGAGCAGGAGCAAAGGTCCATGCATTGTCAGATCGGATTGCTGCTTGCAAAGCGAATAAGCGAGAGCGATGAGAATGAGGATGCAATCTACGAAGTGCTGGTTCACTTAAATCAATCCTTAGAGCAAGTTGATACGGATGAGGATAAGCTTATGGTAGCGAGATTGAACCTATGGGCGGGACTGAGAGCTAAGGAATCGTTTGTGTTTGAAGAAGCGTTAATCTATTTGCGATATGCAACAGATGTACTAAGTGAGGACTATTGGAGTCGTAATTATGCGGTTACTTTCGAGGTTAATAAAGAACGAGCCGAGTTGGAGTTCTTATGCGGACACTTTACTACGGCGAATGAATGTTTTAATTTGCTGTTGATGAAGGCGATTACCGATCTAGAACAAGCACAGATCTGTTTAATGATGATTCAGCTAGAGATGAATAGAGATAACCACGAAGAAGTGATGTCTCTAGGGGAGCGTGCACTGGCGCTATTAGGGATTCCATTCCACTTTAATCCAGGTACATTGGAGCTGCTATTGCAACTAAGAAGAGTGCAAAAGAAGTTAAAAAAGTATTCGATTGCTTCATTTACGCAGATGGCGTCTATGACAGATGAACGCAAAAAAGTAGCAATGGCTGTTTTTGTGTATACAGCAAATGCGAGCTTCTCCATAAAAAGAATGGGTTGGTTGAAATCCATTCTGACGATGCTAGAAATGACGATGAAGGATGGAATGACAACCGAAGCATCCCAAGCCTTTACAAGCTATGCATTGTTATTGAATTATCAATTCAAGCAATATGAAGAAGCCTATCAATGGGGGCGGTTCGGTGTCACGGTGTCGAAAGCCAGCCCGAGGTTGTATGCACAAGCATTCGCTTCATTTTCAATGTGTTATGACAGCTGGAGTAAATACGAGCCTGGATTTCTACTAGAAATGACAGATTATGCGGGAAAGCAAGCACTACAATCCAGCGATGTTTGGTATGCCAATCATAGTGTATTAATTAACTCTGCATTGCTGTTTCAATTCGGTCACCCCCTTAAGGATATTTACGTTAGAACATTGTCTCATGTGGAGGTATTTGAGCAAAATAGAAGCAGCGTCCATTGGAAGCAAGTGGTCGTATTGGCCCACATGATTACTACCTTGTTAGGGTCGCGTGCAGACAATGATCCATTTCGGGAAATAGACATTATGAGCGATTCGTTTTTGGCCAACACAGACGAATTAACGAAGAAATTTTTAACACAGCTTATTTGTGTGCATCAATATATCACAGGGTATATCTTAGGTGACTATGAGAGCGCGCGAGCTGGACTGGAACAAACCGAACGGTTTGAACATGAAAAGGGGGATGGACTGCTCGACCCTTCTAGCTTTTACTATTATCAGGTATTAGTGATGAAAGAGATTTACGCAACGGGGAATAAGAGAGACAAGGCAGATGCTTTGCGAAAAATTCGTCACAGTCGAAAAAAGCTGAAAGCGATGGCGGCAAGAAGCCCAGAAAACTACAGTCATAAACATAGTCTCGTTAATGCGGAGCTAGCAAGACTGAAGGGTAATGACCATCAAGCGAGACGTAATTATGAGCTAGCGATCGAGGCTGCTCGTGAGCGTGGATTTACCCATGATGTCGCGATTATTTCGGAATGCTATGCCCAATATTTGCTTCAGAGGGGTAACCACTTGCTTGCTAAGCTGTATATAAATGAAGCGTATATGGCCTACTTGAAGTGGGGGGCACTTGTGAAGACGGCGGATATGGAAATCAAGGTAGGTCATCTGCTTCAGTCGAGGCGGGGGATGGATCCTGCTCTGAAACAAATGGACTATCTCACGGTGATGATGTCTGCACAGACGTTGTCCCAAGAGATGGAGATGGACAGGCTGCTTAACACGCTTATGCGCATTATGTTTCAGAATGCGGGGGCGGAATATGGTGCGCTCATCATGAATTATGATGATCGGTGGGTGGTTGAAGCCTATGGGACTGCAGATCAATTACATATTGAATCTATACCCTTGGATAAGGCAGAGCATCTCATCCCTATGGCAATCATCGATTATACGGTAAGAACGAAAGACGAAGTTGTGCTTCATGATGCCGCTCGAAATGGAATGTTTGAACGAAATGCATACATTAAGCATCACGAGCTAAGGTCCGTCGTATGCTTGCCGATTATGCATCAGAATAAGCTAATTTGCCTGCTGTACTTGGCGAATAATCTCGCTCCGGGCGTATTTACAGAAGAACGGTTGGATGTGCTCAAGCTACTAAGCTCCCAATGTGCGATTTCAATAGCGAATGCGAAGTTGTTTTCTGATATGCAGATACTGAAAAACAGCTTGGAAGATCAAGTTGTCGAGCGTACGCACACATTGGAAAAGTCGATGAAAGCGACATCCGAGGCATTAGCGGAGATGACCGTATATGCAGAACGGAATCGTATTGCTCAGGAAATCCACGATATCGTCGGTCACACGCTCACATCAACGATTTTGCAAATTGAAGCTGGCAAACGGTTACTGCATAAGGATATGGATAGCGCTGTTTCACGGCTGAAAGAAGCGCAGGATCTAGTTCGACATAGCTTGAACGAAATTCGCAATTCCGTCCATATGCTAAAGGAAGATAAATATTATGAGATTGGAGAGGCACTGCTGCAGCTCATTGAGGATACAGAGCACAATACGGGGACAGGAATTCATGCATCACTTGCACCTATTTCGCACGTATCGCTCATTCATAAGAAGGTTATCTACCATGCGCTTCAGGAAGGTTTAACGAATGGAATAAGGCATGGTGGCGCTACCCAATTTAACGTTAGCTTACAGGACGAGGGCTCAGCACTACACTTCAAGCTTGAAGATAATGGTACAGGTGCTACTAACCTTGAAATGGGGTTTGGACTTAGGATGATGAGAGATCGCGTGCAACAATTGAAAGGCAACTTGCACATTGAAGCTGATCCAGATAACGGCTGTACATTGAAAATTTATATTCCTTATACTGCATGATGATTATAGGAGGGCACAAGAAATGATAACAATGATAATTGCGGATGATCAGATGCTGACCAGGGAAGGATTAAGAACCATTTTGGAGCTAGAGGACGACTTCTCCATTGTTGGACTGGCTCACAACGGAGAAGAAGCGTGTGAAATGACGGCCAGGCTTCGCCCTGATCTCGTTATGATGGATATTCAGATGCCTATTATGGATGGGATTACAGCGCTAAAGAAAATTAAACAGTCTTATCCTGAAACGTTCATTCTTATTCTGTCTACGTTCCTCGAAGACAATTACATCATAGAGGGTATAGCGAACGGTGCAAGCGGTTATTTGCTTAAAGATATGGAAGCCGATAAGATGATTACCGCGATTCGTGATACGGTAACAGGGCAGTTTATTATGCCTACAGCGGTTGCAGCTAGACTTGCGATGAAAATATCGCAGCTGACTGCTGATCGGCAGCCAGCTCCTATTTCGAATGAGCACATTCAACTCTCGGATCGAGAGCGGGAAATCGCCGATCTGTTGATGAAGGGCCACAGCAATCGTGAAATTGCTGCAGCTTTATTCATATCTGAAGGTACTACTCGCAATTATGTAAGCAATCTTTATAATAAGCTGGATGTCTTCGATCGCGTGCAAGCGGTAGTTCGGCTACAATCGTTGAAGTAAGCTAAATCGACATTATGAGACAACCTACTATCGTATCCTACTGTTTATAAGACTTGTTCAAGGAAACGAGCAGCGCGTTCGCTTTGCGGATTGTTGAAGAACTGCTCTGGAGTCGCTCTCTCAATAAGTTTACCGTCATCCATGAAGTAGATCGTATCTGCCGCTTCACGGGCAAACTTCATCTCGTGAGTCACAATGAGCATAGTCATGCCGCTATCAGCAAGACTGCGGATGACATTCAGCACCTCTTTAACCATCTCGGGGTCGAGTGCGGAGGTCGGTTCATCAAAGAGCATGATATCAGGCTCCATAGCCAGACTTCGTGCGATGGCAACACGTTGTTTCTGTCCGCCAGAGAGACGGGAGGGATAGCTATTCGCCTTATCAGACAGTCCAATTCGATCGAGCAGCTGATAAGCCTTCGATTGTGCTGCTTCTATCGTGAGACCCTTCACTTCAATAGGTGCAAAAGTAATATTATCAAGCACCGTCATGTGCGGGAAAAGATGAAAGTGCTGGAACACCATACCGATCCTCTGACGTACTTGTGCAATTTCAGTTCCAGAATGGGTGAGCTCTACTCCATCTATCGTAATCGTACCGGATGTCGGAGTTTCAAGCAGATTAAGACATCGTAGAAAGGTAGACTTACCAGAACCAGATGGCCCAATTAAGGCGACGACCTCTCCTTCGGCCACTTGGGTCGTAATCCCTTTCAATACTTGATGCTTGCCAAATGTTTTCGTTAAGTCGGTAACATTAATCACTTCGGCGCAGCCTCCTTTCGAGCATGCTAGCAAGAGATGTAAGGATAAGGACAAGCACGTAGTAGATAGCAGCAACGAGCAATAACGCTTCGAAAGCGCGGAATGTGCTTGCTCTAACGACATCTGCGCGACGCATCAGCTCCGTTACCCCAATGACGGATACGAGTGAAGATTCCTTCAGTAGCGCGACGACTTCGTTCACGATTGCTGGTAAGATGTGGCGTAAAGCCTGAGGGAATATGATGCGTACCATCATTTTACGGTAGGGAACACCAAGCGAAATTGCAGCCTCGCGTTGTCCCTTGTCGACAGCCATGATTCCCCCGCGAATCGTCTCAGATAGATACGCTGCTGAATTAAGCCCGAATGCAAGCCCGGCTGCAAGTAAAGCAGGGATATCAATGTTGAAAAGCTGTGGTGTCGCGTAATAGATAATTGTAAGCTGAACGAGTAATGGGGTCCCGCGAAAGACGGAAGTATAAGCAGTCGCAAACCATTGTAGTGGTTTAATTGTAGATATTTTAAAGAGGGAAAGAATCGTTCCCCAGATTAAGCCTAATAAGGCGGATACGAGCGTGAACAGCAGTGTGACATATACACCCTTTAGGATATAGGGGACATAGCCGTTCAGTACACTAAAGTCAATTTTGAGTGAACCGGAGCTCTTCGACTCCGTATCTTTCTCTTGAAACCAATGGTCAATAATTTGACCAAGTTCGCCACTTTCGCGCATCTGCTGTAGCGCGTTGTTGAAGCTTTCGACGAGCTGGGACTGTTGTGGAAAGGCGATGGAATAACCGTTCTCTTCCTCAGCTACTGGGAGGAAGTTCATGACGAGCTTCGGATTGGCAAGCACCATCTCAATTGCGACGGCATCTTCCACGATGGCTGCATCGATTCTGTCAGAATTCAATTCCTGAATGAGGTCTGCGATCTTATTAAGCTTCTTCAGCGAAGCGCCTTCGATCGTCTCAGCGAATAGATCCTGTGTCGATCCTAGCTGTGCGCCTACAAGCTTACCGGAAAGCTGCTCAACCGTTTCAAAGTTGTCATCCGCTCTGGAGACGATCGTATTGCGAGCAGTATAGTATGAATCGGAGAATGCAACGCTTAGCTTGCGTTCCTCGGTTACAGACATTCCTGACATGACAAAATCGACACGATGAGTCTGTAGCGCAGCGATCAGCCCGTTAAAGTCCATACTAGCAATCTCGAGCTCATACCCAAGCTTGCTTGTGATCGCTTTCGCAATGTCGATATCCATACCGACAATCTCGCCGTTGCTTTTCGCATCGATACTTTCGTATGGAGGGTAGTCGGGTGAAGTACCCATAATTAACTTATGCTTTGCAGGTATAGGTTCATCTGACGCCGCAGAGGCAATAATCGGATGAAAGAATGCTGTCGACCCGAAGGTTAGCACTAACAGTATGAGGACGAACAGAGGGATCATTCGCTTCATGAATTGTTTCCTAAACATTAGTTCCACTTCCTTGAAATATCAATCGTTTATTAAATTTTAGTACTATAAAGTATACCATAGTAAGCGGATTTAGATTCGGAGTGGTTGTTGACAGTTGCGTTGTTTCATTGATGGGAGTTTGTTATAATCCGAATATAGCTTCACGATAATAGCAAACCTGCTGATAAGGCAGCGACGCAAAACTACAGGGCCTAAGGGTGTGAAAACCTATGGCAGCCAGTTACCGAACGAAGAGAGATGATGCGAGTATGAGAACGATGATGTTAATGCTTAGTGCTCTATTATTATTTTGCGGAGTTGCCCCGGTCACCGTAGCAGCTAAGTCGAAAGTGACCTACGCGAGTCGTACACAGCTTACAACTTGGTTATGGGATGCACATAAGATTATTAAAGATTCAGACAAGGTGATTGCAGAGCTTGTATCTCGTAATGTCAACGTATTGCTACTGCAAATCGATGACACGGTTGATGTTGAGTATTATCGCCAATTTATTCGCAAGGCTTCATTGAAAGAAATTAAAGTCGAGGCGTTGGATGGTGCGCCGCAGTGGGTTGCTGAGAATGGTGCAAAGCTTCAACAGGTTTTCCTAGACTGGTTGATCAAGTACCAAGCGACTGCTGCCAAGCAAGAGAAGTTTACCGGCATTCATCTAGATGTTGAGCCGTATGAGCATGAGCATTATGACAGTAATAGCGCTCAATATCTCGAAGCCTATCAGACGATGATAATTAGATTCCGTAATCAAGCGGACAAGCTTCGGTTAAACTTTGGTATTGATATTCCTTTCTGGTTTTATGGGGTCAACTATCAAAATCAATACGGATCGGGAAATATGGCCGAGTGGCTCTGCAAGCAAGTGAGCAATATTACAATCATGGCATATAGAGATACGGCGAAAGAGATATTGAGCATCTCGGCAGCGGAGATGAAGCTGTTTCAGAAGTATAAAGTGCGTGGCACCATTGCGGTTGAAACGGGTCGTTTATCCGCTCGCAATAACTTTGTAACCTTCTATGAAGAGACGAAGGAATATATGGATGAGCAGCTCGAAATCGTGTATCAAGCATATAAAAATGATTCAGCATTCCAGGGGATCGCTATTCATTACTATGATAGCTGGGTAGCGATGAAGTGAGATAGGTAAAAAGTAACTTCCGACAAAAATCGGAAGTTTTTGTTTTTGTTCGGTTTTTTTAGGTATAATGTTTTAATTGTGGTTTTTATTATAAATAATAGAGATTCTAATTTGGAGCTGTGGTTAGATCATGACTAGGAAGTTCGCACTGAGTACAATTATTGTGATTGTCGCCGTTGGTATAGGTGTTTTCGGATATATGTCGTTAGATTCAAACAAGAAATCAACAGAGTCGACACCCTTATCGTTCCAGTTCGCGGAAGATCAAGGCGTTCAATATATGAGTAAAACTGATCAACAGTCGTTTTATATCTATAGAAATAGTAATTGGGAAAAAACGTTTGTTAAAGGTGTAAATATCGGAGCGGGTAAGCCAGGTGCATTTCCAGGTGAACTTGCGATTTCATATGAAGAATACTATCGCTGGTTTGGCTATATTTCTGAGATGAATGCCAACACGATCCGTGTGTACACGATCCTCCGCCCGCAATTTTATAATGCGCTGTATGACTTCAATCAAGCTGCAGAGCGAGCGGGCCATGACCCCATCTATGTTATTCATGGGGTATGGATCAATGAGAATGATATTGTTTCAATTGAGGATACTTTCGGTCAGGACGATAAAATATTAAACGATACGATAAAGAGTGGTCAAGACATCATTGATATTATCCACGGCAGACATGATTTGCCCGTTCGTAAAGGTCACGCTGACGGCACCTATACATCGGACATTTCGCGCTACGTGATGGGCTGGATTTTAGGAATTGAGTGGGAGCCCGCATTAGTGGTCGGGACGAATGAGCACAACCCTGATCGTGCTTCGTACGATGGCCAATACTTGTACACTGTAGATGCCTCGCCATTCGAAGCATTCCTCGCACAGCTAGGCGATGAACTGATTAGTTATGAGATGACCCGATACAGCATGCAACGACCAGTTGCTTTCTCCAACTGGGTGACAACAGATCCACTTGAACACCCCTACGAGCCGTATATAAACGAAGATCTTGTCGAAGTGAATGTCGAGCACGTGAAATGGCATGATACTTACAAGCCAGGGATGTTTGTTTCCTATCACGTCTACCCTTATTATCCTGATTCTTTTAGTTATCAGCATGATTATGTGGAATATGTGGATGAAGACGGCAAGGTTAATCCCTATCGCGCTTATCTAGAAGATATTAAGAAAGTGCATTCGATGCCGATTGTGATCTCTGAGCTAGGCATTCCAGCATCAAGAGGCAAAGCACACGAAAATATCGTTACCGGTTATAATCAAGGCTTTGTCGATGAAAAGTCGCAGGGTGAAATGATTTTGCACATGATGAACGATATTGATGCAGCACGGCTTGCAGGCGGTCTAGTGTTTTCCTGGCAAGATGAGTGGTTTAAGCGCACATGGAATAATAGCGACCTAGACATGTCTGATCATCGTCCGTTCTGGTTGAATGCGCAGACGAATGAACAGCATTTTGGATTGCTCGCGATGGACCCTGGAACGGATCAAAGTATTAGTTATGTGGATGGCAAAGTTGACGATTGGAGCGAGGATAAGCCGATCTATACTTCGGATGAGATGAAGCTGTACATCAAGAGTGATGAGGGCTATGTCTATTTACGGGTAGAGTCTGATAGTTACGACTTTAGCAAAGACACGCTGATCATTCCTTTTGATACGATTGCGGACCAAGGCAACGACCAATTCGCACAATTTAAAACAAACTTCAGCGATGCTGCCGATTTTGTACTGCAAATTCATGGACAGAATGATTCCCGTTTGATGGTCGATGCGTATTATGACAATTACTATTTCCGACACGCGATCTTATCGGACTACTTGAAGCAGAACGAAGCGTATCATCACAAAAACTCGGGGATCTTTAACCCTATTCAACTCGCCTTGACGAGAGAGATGCATATTCCGATCGTAGAGCTTGCCGTTCCGTTTACGGGATACGAAACAGGCGTATTGAAATATGGAATTTCTAATCCAGACAGTGATGATTTTGATTCCTTAAGCGATTTCTACTATGACAACGGGAACCTTGAGATTAGAATTCCATGGCAGTTGCTCAATGTCATGGACCCTTCTCAAAAATATGTCATAAACGATATGTTTAGTCAGGGCAAGATTACTCCACTACAGGTGAATGGCTTTAACGTTGGCATTGCTCGTATCAAGGGCGGGCTCGCCAAAAGCGAACAGGAACAGACGGTTTCTATGAGCGAGTATCATTGGGAAGCATGGGATATTCCGACCTTTCATGAACGGCTCAAACCTTCTTATTATATTTTAAAAAATGGCTTTCAAGCTTTAGGTGCCAGAAAATGAGGATTAAGTAAATGCGTAGAAAGAAGTTCGGCCTTGTCTACATTGTAGGCATTGCTCTTATCGTAATTATCGCCACACCTTTTGTAATTTGGAGGTTCGTGAGTCATACACAATTGGACATAGTCGTCTTTAATAAAACGTTTCCGCTCGTGTCAGGGGCTTCTGGAGAAGTCGTAAAGCTGGACTACAGCAAGCAGCAAGGGCTATATTGGCTTATGAATTACATGGGACTTAAGCGACCCGACACAAACAAGGAATATAACGTCAAACGAGATTATTATGGCAATTTTTTAGATAACGGAAAGCTTGTCAATAAACCGCTTGAAAGTCGGGAGCATACTCCCGATGTCATCTTCATTTCAGATATGTACGGGACGGGCAATTCGAAGACGAATGGCTCAGAACCCGCCGGTGTATCAGGGATGAGGAAGGAGGAAGTCGCGGTTATTGCGACAAGCTATGAAAAAGGGACAACGATCATCGGCGAATATAATATCGCTGGGGACCCTACAACATCGGATGTAGCACAAGAATTAGAGCATATCTTCGGCCTTCATTTTACAGGAGTTGCAGGTAAGTTTTTCTCTGATTTGTCCTCAGAGCTCGATGTGCCTCATTGGATTAGAGCGATTTATGAACGGCAGTACGGGAAGCAGTGGAATTTGTCTGGCGCAGGTATAGTCATTGCAGGAAACGATAGAATTGTTGTGTTACAGCGTGAAGTTGGCTTTGTCGGAAGCTCTCTTCAAATCCGGATGTCTGAGCAAGAGAAGTCGTACGACCGTGTAAAGGCGGTCGATTATTACAATTGGTTTGAAATTGTAGAGCCAGTAAATTCACAGTCGGTCATCGCGTGGTACGACTTGAAATTGACAGAAGCCGGTGCAGCGCAACTGAAGCCATATGGTCTTAGTTCGAGTTTCCCGGCGATTATTGCCAATCACGCTGACGGTCGAAATTCCTATTACTTAGCGGGTGATTTTACCGACTATCGCGGACCGGATCGCATTCAGAAGTTTGTCGGCGCACCTACGCTGTATCGTTATTTCAGTATCGACAGTGAAGGTGACCTGGGTTATTTCTATTGGAATTTCTACATCCCCTTCATGTCTCAGGTGCTGAAAGAGGTTACTCCTCTCAAACGTGAGATAACGCAGACGGGTGAAGTTGAAGTTGCTGAGGATGGCAGTCAGCTTGTATCTAAAATTGTGGACGGACAGTTCGCAGTATATCGTCAAGGAGCTTGGAGCAAGTATGAGGTAAAGGGAGTAAACATCGGTGACACCTTACCTGGCGAGGCTGGAAGTACGTTGCCTGACGATCATTCGTTTTATTTGGATTGGCTAGAACAGATTGCAAATATGAATGCGAATACGATTCGAGTATACAGGTTAATGCCACCTACATTTTACCGTGCTCTTGATAGTTATAACTACAGTCATCCGAAGGAACAGCTTTTATTATTGCAGAGTTTGACGGTGGATCAAAGTGGGTCCTCAATGAAGAGCTTAGATCGTGAAGCGGTCGCTTCCTTTCAAGCGAGCGTAGATGTAACGGTGAATGCTCTTCATGGCCAATATGCACAGTATTCGAACGATGTGTCGCGTTATGTACTGGGTTATTTGCTTGATCCTAACTTAAGCGCTGAAAGGGTAGTGGCAACAGAATCTGCTGGCGCTGCAACGGGATATGCCGGCGAATATGTGTCAGTAGATAAGGATGCATCGCTAACAGAGTCATGGCTTGCTACTGTTATAGATTATTTGTTTGCGTATGAGCAAACAAACTATCAGATGCAGCATCCTGTAGCTGTTGCTAGTGATTCCACAATGAAACCATTCCTAATGCACATGAAAGTAAGCTCCAAAGTGACAGCCGGTCTATTCGGTGCTTATTCATTCTTGAAAGATCCCGAGAGTTTAAAAAACAACTTGGAGTCATTCGTTAAGGAGTACCAACCTTATCCGCTTCTCATTAGTGAGTTTGGCTACCCATCAAGCGGCAACATAACGGAGTCAGAGCAAGGTGAAAGTATTGTAGCGTTATGGCAAGCCATCAAGGATAGCAGTGCGATGGGTGGACTGATCTATGAGTGGGCGGACGAGTGGGGAAAGAGCAGCTCAAAAACATCTTCTAGGATGGTCCCTTATGATCGAGGCAGCCTATGGCACAATGTGACTGATCCTGCTCAAAATTATGGAATTTTAGCACTAGAGTCTAAAGTACCTACAGAGTATTCGATGATATTGCATGGCTCGGGTCCACTGGATTCATTAGCGCTTACGTCGGATGAATCGTACTTCTATATGAAAGCGAGCTTCAATCAATTACCTGAGTTCAACAAAGAAAGAATCATGATATATCTGGACACAATCGATCGTAAAAATGGCGAATATATGCTGGCTCCAGATGTTTTGCAAAATTGGTCGGGAGTCGAGTTCAACATTCGGATAGATCATCGCGATCAAGCACAGCTGCTTGTCATTCCATCCTATAATGCAAGTAAGGGCACCTATTTTAGTGCAATTTCGACAACGGGAATGTTTGAGCAGATGGGAACTGGTGATGAGGACGAATCTACATTAACTGCGGGTTCTTTTGAAGCGAGTAGCAATCATTTTTATGTTGAAAATAAAACTCTATATGTGAGAATTCCATGGATGAAATTGAATTTTTCTGATCCATCAGGACTGCTTGTGTTGAATGATGAAAAGCGTACAGGCATTTTCGACAACGAGAAGAATGTGCTTACTGCCCGAATGACTGTTGGAATTATAGCTTCACTCGTCATTATGGACAAGAAGACGAATGAACCTACGTACCATTTCCCTGAAAGTGTAACCTCAGCAGGTTACAAGACGTTTACTTGGAGTCCATGGGAAGTGCCAAAGTACACCTCTCGTCAGAAGTCGAGCTATGCACAGATTCAAACCATGTTTTTAGAATGAGGTAGTACGAGGTGAAAATCAACTATGATCGATCAGGCGTTAATCTATTTGTGGGTATCATTAGGACTGACGATGGTATTCTTTATTGCGATATTATGCGCATGGACATATTCGTATCTCAGTAAGCGTTCAGATGCTCGTGTGATTGAAACATTAAACAATCTGTTTTCAGATTATATGGATACACATAACGTAAAGCAACAACAAGCAAAGGATCAGATTGGACAGTATATCCAACGTGGAAGCAGACGGAAAGAGCTGTTCATTAAGCTGCTAATTCAGCATCGTGACGAGCATCGTGAGGAACATGATGAACAGCTCATACTGCTAATCCAGCAGACTAAGATTCATGGTTATCTAGAGAAGATGCTGCTGTCGAAGAGCGTTTATAAGCAGGCACTTGCCTGTCGTTATGCAGGTGACATAAATATTCAATCATTAAGAGATTTGGTTTACAAGTTGATTAAGAGCGAAAGCAATGTTGTGGTATATCATGTGCTGCTTGCACTCTCTAAGCTAGGAGATTTAAACCGGCTGTCCGAAAGCTTGTATGCCAATGCCAACAACATTAACTTGTCGTTTCGCGCTGTCGTTGAAGTGCTCTCCGTATTCACGGGGTCTAAAGAAGAGCTATTCAAAGCAACGATCGAGCATAGTGACAACTATATTAAAGGTGTTCTCATTAAAATGGCAGTTGATCAGCAATGCGAAGGGCTGATGGACTATTATATTCAATTTCTATCAAGCACAGATAAAAACTTAAAAATTGCATGTGTTCGAGCAATTGCACAGTGTGAAGGCGAAGCGAATGAACAGCAATTGATTGACTGCCTAGACGATGAAATGTGGGAAGTTAGAGCGGCAGCGGCGAAGGGCTTGGAGAATATCGGTACGAAGAAAAGCTTTGAATCCCTTAGTCGAGGTGTTAGCGATAAAGAATGGTGGGTTAGACAAAATGCAGCCGTTGCGCTTGTGTCGATCCCGGGTGGAATGGATTATGCGAAGAAGATCATCGACGGTAAAGATCGATATGCAAGTGAAGCGATACTAGGTGTATTAGCGAAGACGTCGTAATCATTCATTAATTTAAGAGAGTAGGCGGTCTTCTTGTATTTATTTTGGAAATTTCTGTTGTTTTTCAGTGAATTCTGCATGTTCTATACGATAGCTGTTAACGTGTTCTATAACGGGCAACTACTGTTGTCAGTGCTAGATATATTTGGCTATGTAAAAAAGTCGAAATCATCAGATTACAAGCGATATATCAATTCAAAAAATATGATTCCGATCTCGATTGTTGTACCTGCGTACAATGAGGAGAAGACGATTGTTGATAATATTAAATCGTTGCTCGCATTAGACTATTATGAGTATGAAATCATCATTGTGAATGATGGTTCAAAAGATGAAACACTTGCAAAAATTATCGAAGAGTTCGAATTAGTTAAAGTGAACCAGCCTGTAAAAAGAAGCTTAGAGACGAATGAAATTGTAGGCGTGTATCGCAATCCGAATTATGAACGCCTCATCGTAGTCGACAAGCTTAACGGTGGCAAAGCGGATGCGCTCAACGCCGGAATAAATGTATCCTCCTACCCGATCTTCGCATGTATTGATGCGGATTCGATTATTGAGAACGAAGCGCTCATTAAGCTGACGATGATTTTTGTTGAGCATCCAGAGACAGTCGCTGTCGGCGGTATAGTCAGATTGGCGAATGGATCGATCATTCAAGACGGCAAATTAATCGAGATGAATATCCCGAAGAGCAAGGTCGCTTCTTTTCAAATTGTCGAGTACTTACGTGCATTCCTTACTGGACGTACAAGCTTAAGCAGATTGAATTCGATCATCATTATTTCCGGAGCGTTCGGAGCGTTTAACAAACAAGCAGTAATCGATTGCGGTGGCTACAAGGTGAATACAATTGGCGAAGACATGGACATCATTGTAAAGCTGCATAAGCATATGAAAGACAAGAAACAAAAATATAAAATTAAATTTTTGGCGGACCCGATCTGTTGGACACAAGCCCCTGAATCTTTGCAGGATTTAAGAGTGCAACGTCGCCGGTGGCAAATCGGTTTGTTCGATAGCTTGCTAACGCATCGTAAAATGCTGCTCAATCCAAAGTATGGCACCGTCGGGATGCTGTCATTGCCGACGTTCTGGTTGTTTGAATTGTTTGGCCCAATTGTGGAGTTTCTAGGCTATATCTTTATTCCACTTGCGTATTTATTCGGACTGCTTGAGTTCAATTCTTTCTTGATTTACTTCGTCTTTGCTTTTCTACTAGGGACAACGTTATCAATGGGGAGTATACTGTTGGAGCAATTATCTTTCCGTAAGTACCAGTCATTCGGCGATGTTATGAGATTGGTGTTGTTTGCATTACTCGAAAATTTAGGATATCGCCAATTGACGGTCATTTTCCGTGTCGAAGGCATCCTTCGATTTAGAAAAGCAAGACATGCGTGGGGCTCCATCCAAAGACAGCAGTTTACAGAAACAGAAGGTGCGATTAGTGAAGGTAAGTCATAGCTTGAACAAATCAACACTCGCCCTCGTGGTGTTGATCCTCATATGGGGGAGTTGTTGGTCGATTTATAAGACTGCATTAGTGTACATGCCACCTTTATTATTCTCTGGGTTACGATCTTTGCTTGGGGGCATAATCTTAACTGCTTTTTTAATCCCCAAGTGGGACAGATTGAAGTGGCGTCAGAATTGGGTCATCTACACTGTATCGGCACTCATTAATACTGTGCTCTATTATGGTGTTCAAGGCATTGGACTCAATTTGCTTCCAGGTGGATTATTTTCGGTGCTCGTTTACTTTCAGCCGATCCTCGTAGGTGTATTTGCATGGTTATGGTTAGGCGAAAAGATGACTGTGTTTAAAGTAGTCGGCTTGTTGATCGGGTTTGGGGGCATCGTAATACTCAGTGCGGATGGCTTTACGGGGGCCATCTCCATGTTCGGAGTGATCTTGGGCTTGCTCTCAGCAGCGAGCTGGGCGTTTGGTGTCATTGTCGTGAAGAAAACAAGCCACAAGGTAGATGCGATGTGGATTGTTGCGCTGCCTTCTATTATAGGGGGCGTTATACTAACAGGCGCGGGATCGATTGTGGAAAGCTGGACAAGCATAGAGTGGAATGGCTATTCATTGTTCGGGCTCGGATATGGAGCAACCTTAGGCATCCCACTCGCATTCGTCATTTATTACGCGTTGGTGAATAATGGTGAAGCAAGTAAAGTGGCTTCGTTTACGTTTCTTGTTCCGCTCACAGCGGTGCTGATCGGCACGCTCTGGATGGATGAACCGTTCACATACAACTTGTTGACCGGATTAGTGCTCATTATTGTGAGTATATATTTGGTCAATTCGAAGCGAAAGGTGAATCCAGAAGTCCAGACGGGACAATAGGACCCTTAGGAATGAGCCCCCTATTATAGTGTAGGGGGCTATGCTATTATAAGGTAATAGAAGGAGGCGAGTCTATGACAACTCATAATCATAATGAAGATTCACTCAACCATGAAGGTTGCAGTACGGATGAACGTAAGAGTCATCATTCAGCTGCAACGAAGGATCGATTGATTAGTAGGCTGAATCGGATTGAGGGCCAGATTCGTGGAATTAAAGGTTTGATTGAGAAGGATACGTATTGTGACGATGTTCTTAATCAAATCTCCTCGGTACAGTCTGCATTGAATGGTGTAGGGAAGATGTTATTGGAGCATCATATGAAAAGTTGCGTCATTGAGCGCATTCACGACGGTGAGAATGAAGTGATCGATGAGTTGCTGGTTACAATTAATAAGCTGATGAAATGATGCCCGCGCATTTTTTAGCTATCTATTGACGATATATAGGGTACGGGGGTATTCTATAAATATAGTTATCTAACAACAATCAAAGGAGAGATTTAATATGCAAAATATTACGTTGAATGTTCAAGGGATGTCTTGCGGTCACTGCGTAAAATCAGTCGAGGGCGCTTTAAGTGCGATTGGAGCGAATGGCAATGTTGATCTTGCATCTGGCACAGTGACTGTCGAGTACGATGAAGCTAAGGTATCTGTTGCTGCAATGAAAGAAGCAATCGAAGATCAGGGCTACGATGTCGTCTAATCAATAGACGAGCGGAATGAGGTGTTCGTGATGTCTATAGAACAATCGAATACGGAACAAGCTTCGTTGCAGTTGCTGGGGATGACTTGTGCAGCGTGCGCGAATCGAATTGAGAAAGGTCTTAGCAAGCTAGAGGGGGTCACCGAAGCGAATGTGAACTTCGCCTTAGAGCGAGCTACGGTGACGTTCGATCCAGCAGTTGTAAATATGAGCAGCTTCGAGCAGAAGGTTGCTAAGCTCGGTTATCAAGCTATTCCGATTATGGAGGATCAAGACACATCTGAGCTTCAGGAGCAGGCAGCTTCTCATCATAAGCGCAAGCTGATTGTTTCAGCAGTGCTTTCCTTACCCCTGTTATGGGCAATGGTTACTCATTTCAGCTTCCTGTCATGGATTCCAATGCCGAACTTGTTTATGAATCCGTGGTTTCAGCTTGCGCTGGCAACTCCTGTGCAATTTTATATCGGAGGCCCTTTTTATAGAAGTGCATTTATGGCGCTACGAAATCGAAGTGCGAACATGGATGTGCTGGTTGCACTTGGCACGTCGGCAGCTTATTTTTACAGCTTATACTTGACCATGGATTGGGCTGCTCAGGGTAGTATGGCTCACGATGGACCTGAAATGTATTACGAGACTAGCGCTATATTAATCACGCTTGTATTGCTCGGAAAGTTTTTCGAAACGCTCGCTAAAGGTCGAACCTCAGCAGCGATCAAATCATTAATAGGCTTGCAGGCGAAGACGGCATTAGTCGTTCGTGATGGGCAGGAGCTCGTCATTCCAGTAGAAGAAGTTGTTGTCGGCGATATTGTACTCATAAAGCCCGGTGAGAAGATTCCGGTGGACGGGGCAGTAATAGAGGGCATCTCGGCTGTCGATGAATCGATGCTGACCGGGGAAAGTATTCCCGTGGAGAAGCACGTCGGGGACTTTGTCATAGGGGCAACATTGAATAAGAATGGCAGACTTTCCGTAAGAGCAACGAAAGTAGGAAAGGAAACGGCATTAGCTCACATTATTAAGGTAGTTGAAGAAGCGCAAGGCTCGAAAGCGCCAATTCAAAGAGTCGCGGACCGTATTTCCGGCATCTTCGTCCCTATTGTCGTTGGGATTGCGATTGTTGGTTTTCTTGTATGGTATTTCGCTGTCACTCCCGGCGATTTCGCCAATGCGCTAGAGAAAGCGATTGCGATTCTCGTCATTGCTTGCCCATGTGCGTTAGGGCTTGCGACACCGACTTCGATTATGGCAGGATCGGGTCGCGCTGCAGAGCTCGGTGTTCTGTTTAAAGGTGGGGAGCATCTGGAGTCGACGCATCGAATTGATACGATTATTTTGGATAAGACAGGAACAGTAACGAAAGGGCAGCCAGAGCTTACTGATACGTTTATAGATCATAATGATGAACCAATGTTATTGCGTTTAGTGGGTGCCGCTGAGAAAAATTCGGAGCATCCATTAGCTGAAGCAATAGTTGCAGGAATTCGAGCTCGTGGAATAGAGATTCCAGATGCCGAGCAATTTGAAGCGATACCAGGCTTTGGTATTCGTGCAATTGTTGAAGGCAAAGAACTCCTTATTGGCACGCGCAAGCTGATGGCAAAGTATAAAATCATGACAGAGCAGGCGCTTGATCGGATGACGCAGTTGGAGTCAGAAGGGAAAACGGCGATGCTAATTGCAGTAGATCGGCAATATGCGGGATTAGTTGCGGTTGCAGATACGATCAAAGAGACATCTAGGCAAGCGGTGGCGCGGCTTAAAGAGCTCGGCATCGATGTCATCATGATAACGGGTGATAACGAGCGAACAGCATTAGCAATTGCGATGCAGGTTGGCATTGAGCAGGTTCGTGCAGAAGTGCTGCCAGAAGGCAAAGCTGATGAAGTGAAGAAGCTACAAGCTATCGGTAAAAAGGTTGCAATGGTCGGTGACGGCATCAATGATGCTCCTGCGCTTGCAATGGCGGATGTCGGAATGGCGATTGGAACAGGTACAGATGTCGCCATGGAAGCAGCAGATGTGACATTGATGCGTGGTGATCTGAACAGTATCCCGGATGCGATCTCGATGAGTCGTCAAACGATGAGCAACATTCGGCAAAATCTGTTTTGGGCGCTTGGATATAATACTTTGGGTATTCCGATTGCAGCCATAGGGCTTCTTGCACCATGGGTAGCTGGAGCAGCGATGGCATTAAGCTCGGTTTCCGTAGTGCTAAATGCATTGCGACTACAACGGATGAAGGTATAATAGAGTAAAAGTCCGTCGTGGAATGGAGTTGAAGTCAACTGGATTCTTCTATCGTTGCAAAGCTTAAACTTCATAAGTATAACGAAGTCGCGATTTTGGATACGCCTGGAGGCTCGGATTATTTTGCAGAGCTATCGAACTATGATTCGAAACTAGATAAACAAGCTTACGATATGATATTTTCCTTTGTATTGGATATGCCCGCATTGAAACAGCTCGTAGAGCGAGTGATTGAGCGATGTCATCTCCACGACAATGGCTATCTATTCGCGGCCTACCCGAAGAAGGGCAACAATGTGTACGCTACTTTCATTCATCGGGATGAGCTGATGCCGGGACTCGAATGTGATGAGGAAGGGTATATCGGCTCGAGTAATCTGAAGTTTGCTCGTATGGTGGGATTGGATGATGTATTTACAGTCGTCGGATTCAAGTTGGAAAAGCGAGCGACCAAGCAAGCTTCGTCCAAAGCAAGCCAACGCGTTGATGATTATGTGGAACGGATTCCGAATGTAGAGAAGCTGCTGGAGAGAGAACCAATGTTGCTCGCGTTTTACCAATCGCTGACACCAGGTTATCGCAAAGATTGGGCGCGTTATATCTACAGTGCGAAGCAAGAAGCGACTCAAGTGAAGCGAATTGAAGAAATGCAAATGATTCTTCAAGCAGGCTTTAAAAGTCGCGAGCTCTATCGCCAAAGTCAATCGTAGGTGTAATGTAGGGGGGCAACAGCAACCGGAGGGAGATACATCCCCGTAAAAACCATAATCGAGATAAAACAATGAGGCTGCCCATATCACTTATGGACAGCCCCGTTTAATTAATTACCTTCCATTAGAGCAATTTCCTTATGCACGATCGGTGCGACCTTTGTCCCGAGCAATTCAATTGCATGTAACAGCTCGCTATGAGGGATTGATCCGATATCGACATGAAGGAAGAAGCGAGTAAGACCCAGGTTTTTGCGCAGTAGAACAATTTTCTCCGCAACATACTCTGCATCTCCCGCGTAAAGTGCCCCTCGCATGCTTCGAGCAGCATCATAGGCATCACGATCATAGCGTGGCCAGCCACGTTCGCGTCCGATCGTATTCATCTGTGATTGCACCGATGGATAGTAGAGCTCATTGGCCTTTTCCGTCGTATCTGCGATGAACCCATGCGAATGTGATGCAATTTGTAATTTCGCTGGATCGTGGCCTGCTTTCTCTGCTGCCTGCTTATAGAGCGATACTAATGGAGCGAAACGTTCAGGCATACCACCGATGATGGCAAGCGCAAGCGGAAGTCCGAGCTTTCCCGCGCGGACGACGGATTCGGGATTGCCCCCACTCGCAATCCAGACCGGCAATGGTTGTTGCACGGAACGTGGATAGACTGCAAGGTTTTTAATTGCAGGGCGATGACCGCCACGCCAGCTCACCTTTTCCGATTCACGAATGGCAAGTAGTAATTCCAAATTTTCATCGAATAATTGATCGTAGTCTTCCAGACTATAACCGAATAGCGGGAATGACTCGATGAACGAGCCTCGACCCGCCATGATTTCCGCACGACCGTTCGAGATGCCGTCTAATGTGGAGAACGCTTGATAGACACGAACCGGATCATCCGAGGAAAGCACTGTAACAGCACTTGTGAGACGAATATGTTTAGTCATTGCAGCAGCAGCCGCGAGAATAACTGCAGGCGCACTGCCTGCATAATCCGCACGATGGTGCTCTCCAACGCCATATACATCTAGTCCAACTTGATCGGCTAATACGATTTCTTCTACCGCATTACGCAGTCGTTCAGCGTGACTAATCGCCTGACCGGTTGCGGGATTGGGCGTCGTTTCTAAAAAGGTACTAATCCCGAGTTCCATTTTCTTCTCAACTTGAGCCATGACATTCCCTCCTTAATAACAGCCATTATACTATACTTTTTAAAGTATCTCAATATAAGTTAGTTTAATGGGACGAAGTGCAGTAAATCCTAATGATTATACCCTAAGTTGCACAAAATAAGTGATCGACGCAAGAGATGCTTTACAAGTATCACAAATCTGTATATAGTATTAGTATAGTTACTTACTTAAATAAAGCACAAAAAATTTGAATAAAGGAAGTGTTCTACATGGAAAAATTTCATCAAGCGCCTAATGTGTACGTCAGTGAGGTTGGAATTAAAGTAATGGATCTTGAAAGGTCGATCAAATTTTATGAAAGCATAATTGGTCTACGTGTATTGGAGCAATCGGCAGGAAAAGCAGTTCTTACCGCAGATGGCAAATTGCCACTTGTGACGTTAGAGCAACCAGCAGATATTATCCCCTTACAAGGACGGCATTCGGGATTGTATCACTTTGCGCTATTGATGCCCACACGCGCGGACCTGGGAGTATTTTTACAACATCTTGTACAGACCAATTATCGGTTCGGAGCTGGTGATCACCTTGTGAGCGAAGCATTGTATATTACGGATCCGGACGGTAATGGAATCGAAGTGTACATTGACAGACCGCATGAAGAGTGGGCATGGAAGCTAGGTAAAGTCGAAATGGCGACACTTCAGATCGATGCGAATGCGATTGTTGCAGCTGGGGGGAATACACCGTGGACAGGTATGCCAGCAGGCACGATTATGGGACATATACATCTTCATGTGGGTGACACGGAAAAAGCGGAGCAGTTTTATAAAGAAGCATTCCATTTTGAAACAGTTGCCTATTACCCACAAGCTGCATTTATGTCTACAGGTGGCTATCACCATCACATCGCGGTTAATACTTGGCAAGGGGTAGGAGCACCGACACCTCCACGCAACATGGTTGGTTTGATTGCGTATACGATGGTCTTTCCGGATACAGCAACTCGACAAGGCGCAGTAGAGCGAATTGGCCAGATGGGTGTGTCGATTAGCGAAGAAGCCGGCAACTATCTTACACAGGATCCATCTGGAAATCAGATTCGTCTAGTTGTCGGTCAAGCGAGCAACTAAAGTATTTGGAGGCGAATGAGATGGAAATTGGTATTTATTCTTTAGCCGACCTAGGTCCTGACCCACTTACAGGAACGACGATTAGTGCAAAACAACGGATTCAAGAGCTCATTCAAGCAGCGAAGCTCGCAGATGAAGCGGGTTTGGATATATTCGGTGTCGGGGAGCATCATCGACTAGATTATGCCGTATCTGCTCCTGCGATCGTATTGACTGCGATAGCACAGGTGACGAAGCGGATTCGTTTGACCTCGACGACAACTGTACTCAATACGATCGATCCAGTCCGCTTGTATGAGGACTTTGCAACACTCGACCTCGTGTCAGACGGGCGTGCGGAAATTGTAGCGGGTCGTGGTGCCTTCGTGGAGTCTTTCCCTTTGTTTGGTTATGATGTGAAAGATTACGATGCATTATTTGAAGAGCATTTACATTTGTTGCTTCAGTTGAATGAAGCGGAAAACGTTACATGGAAAGGACAATTTCGCCCATCATTGCAACATGCAGATATTGCTCCAAGATCTGAACAAGAGCGTATTCCAATCTGGGTCGGTGTTGGTGGCACGCCAGAGAGTGCAATTCGGGCAGGGAGTCTCGGTACGAATCTTGCGCTTGCGATTCTCGGTGGTGATCCGATCCGGTTTCTGCCTTTCGTAGAGCTGTATCGGCGCGCTGCGGTGGAAGCGGGACATCGCTTAGACCAGATGAAGGTTGCTGTAACCGGGCATATGCATCTTGCAAAAACGACGGAACAAGCGATTGAACAATTTTACCCGTACTATGTCAACTATTGGGGTTATGTGAATAAACAACGTGGCATGATGTCCCATATTTCTAGAGAGAGCTATAATCGCATGGTTGCTCCTGATACAGCATTATTCGTTGGGAGCTCACAACAGATCGTGGAGAAAATACTGCATCAATACGAATTATATGGACATCAGCGATTTGTTGCACAGTTGGATATCGGAGGTTTACCGTTCAGCAAGGTGGCTGCACAAATTGAACAATTAGCTACAGAAGTTGCGCCTGCAGTGAGAAAAGCAATCAACAATTCGTAACAATAAAATATGGAAACTGTCTCTATTGATGATACAATGGACATATAAGCAAAGATAAAGTCATCATGAAATCAGGAGCGATTGCCGATGATTACACCCTATGTACCATTAATTGTATCTACTTTATTGCTTTCAGTGACCGCTAATTATTTGCGATTCAAAGGGAGCGAGAAGTTCAATAAAGCTGTTCTAGTCATAACAAGCCTTCTTGTAGTAGAACTAGAAGGCTTGTTTTTTGAGTTTACGAGCACCGATTGGACGATGCTCGTATTTATAGGAATAACCACAATCTGCTTCGATATGATCGGCGCACTCATTAGCACGAGTGTCGCAGGCTGCATTATGATGTTGCAAACTGGTGAAAGCGTTTTATTCGTCTGGTTAACTTACTTGATCTTTGCTACTGGCGTTTACTTATTACACCGTTACATGAAATTCAAGCAACAAGAGAGTGATGCTTGGCTAAGTAAACTATCAACGAATTCTAAGCTGTTAAATGTCTATAAGGAAGTTAGCTTCTCCATTCAACAATCGGTTCAACTGCAGAAGCTATTACAGACCATTCTCACAGCAGTTACTGCTGGACATGGATTAGGCTTTAATCGCGCGATGATTTTGCTCGTAGATGAGAAGGGGACCCACTTGAACGGTGTAATGGGTGTAGGGCCTATGACGGCTGAAGAAGGGTTCGCAGTATGGAAAGGCATTGCGAAAAAGAAATTTAAGCTCGTTGATCTCATCCAAATTGCAGAAAAAGAGATCACTTCCGATGTGCTGCTTAATGATCGCGTTAAGATGCTTGAGATTGCTTTAGACGAGCCCAGTTTTCTTAGCAAAGTATTAGAAACTGGCAGTCCACTACATTTGAGCAATTGGGATAATAGCGATCAGACGTTGCTTCACTTTGTAAGTGAATTTAATATGAGCGAGCTAGCAGTGTTCCCACTTATAAGTCAAGAAGCTAAAGTAGGTGTGCTTATCATTGATAATCCGGTGAACAAGAAACCGATAACCGCCAATGATATGGACAATGTTATTCCGATCGCAAAACAAACAGCAGTAGCGATACAGCATCGTCACTTTTATATGAAAATTGAAGACATGGCGATTAAGGACGGGTTAACTGGACTGCTCAATCATCGCGCCTTCCAGACGAATCTCGTTCAATACATACCTTACAGTCGTGAGAAAACATTATCATTGATTCTGCTCGATATTGATTCTTTCAAGCACTTTAATGATACGAATGGGCATTTAATGGGGAATGAAGTGTTAATTCAGTTAGCGAAAATCATTCAGTGTTTGATTCAAGAGCCGTATCAGGCATTCAGGTTTGGTGGTGAGGAGTTTGTGATCTTACTTCCTCAGACAAGTAAGGAACATGCGGTTCGCGTTGCAGAACAATTACGTTCCAATATTGAGCGGGCCACATTTCCATGTGGTGAGAAGCAACCGCTAGGGCGTGTTACCGTAAGCTTTGGAGTCGCATCCACAGAGGATATGCCATCATCCGGTGAATTTGATTTAGTAGATCGTGCGGATCAGGCGCTCTATAAAGCGAAGCATGCGGGAAAAAATCGGGTCGTAGGCTAGGAGGGTGATTCAGTGATGATAGATATGAGCAACTTTATTGTCATGCTGATCTTCGTAGCGAGTTCGCTATTGTTAGGCAGAAGATTCTATACGATACAATTAAAGAATGAAACAGAGAGACTCGCGCGCGATCTTAAGCTTCCTATTCAGCAACTCAGCTACTCGTTGGAGCAGATCAGTTATTTCGTATCACTGCCGAGCAGTATTCCTACGATTAAGAACGCTAAACCAGAGGATGTCATCATTAAGCTGGACTATAAGTCGACGTTGTTCCCTAGGCTATCGGGAATTAAAATTATGATTTTTGAAGATTCAATTCCGATTGTACTTGCTTATTTGTCTGTACAAAATTTCCGCATACCTGAGCTGGATCATTGGCTGAGGCAAGGTAAAATCAATGAATCCGATTACTTGAAGATTAGTGCAATGAAGATAATGGACCCGGATACATTGAAGGAGATTGCAGCAGAAGTTTATAAGCAAATTCAATTAGGAAGACGCAGACGGACAGTATCTTAGTAGGGATAAAAGATTTAACGAACAAGAGCAGTTGTGGCTTGAAAGCTACAACTGCTCTTGTTTGGAATTTATAATTTAGCTGTAACAGCTTCTGATGCTTCAGCTTCTAGCGACGATTGTTCAGGAGAACGTGGACCACGAACGATTTTCACGTCGTAGTAGCTTATCGTGTTTTTAAGGATGTATTCAGGAATTTTGCGGTGAGAATGCGATTCTTTGAATGATGAGCTATGAGTCCAAGCTTGGAAGTCTTCTTTACGGTTCCAGCGCGTTACAACAGACACCTCTTCGTACTCCGTGTTCTTTTCATTCAGAAGCACTTCCAGTCCAAGAAAACCTTCCATAAATTCCACTTTACCTATTCGGTCGAAGCGTTCAATCAATTTGTGTGCATTTCCAGGTGTAATTTGTGATGTATTTGTGACGATGATCATGTTTTGTTCCTCCTCTTAGTGATAAAGTTGTATGGTTGTTAACAGGAGTTTCCGTGAAGATCACGGGTTCCCGGTGTTGCAGAAGCAAGATGCTACTAGATGCTACGTCCCCTCTTTTTCAGTAAGAACAAGAAGAAGGGTGCTCCGATGCAAGCGAGTAAGATGCCGACTGGAAGCTCAATCGGGTCAAACCATGATCTTGCAATCGTATCAGCGAATACGACAAGCGCCCCTCCAGCAACCATGGATACAGGGAGCAGAAATCGATAGTCTTCTCCTATGAGAAGTCGGACTGCATGTGGAACGACAAGGCCAACAAAACCGACAAGACCTGCTACGCTAACGGCTGCTCCTGCAAGTAATGAAGCGAGCACAATAATGAGCAAGCGCTGCAGTTCTACCTTTTGTCCAAGCAGCTGTGCTACATCGTCTCCAAGTAATAGAAGGTTTGCAGGCTTAATTGCGAAGAGAGAGAGGAGCAACCCGATGATGGCATATGGAGCCATGAATTCGAGATGAGACCAGCTCCGTCCATTGAGTCCACCTGCTAACCAAGGGAGCACCGCTTGCACGCGATCGCTGTAAAAGTTCATCAAGCCATTCGTAACAGCTCCGAGCAAAGCGTTCACAGCTACTCCGGCGAGGATGATCTTCACCGGTGTAGCGCCCTTATCCCACGCAAGAATATAGATAAGCAGGGAGGTAATAAATGCTCCAAGGAATGAAGCTACAGGGAGCAAATAACCGAATTGGGGGAGAACGACCATGATCAGGATGGCAGCAACTCCACCGCCTGCAGATACGCCGATAATCCCAGGGTCGGCAAGCGGATTTCTCATTACTCCTTGCAGTAAAGCTCCAGCTGTTGCAAGACAAGCGCCAACAAGAATACCGAGGAGCACTCTTGGAAGACGAAGGTCAAATATAATTTGCCGATATAATGGCTGATCGCTGACCGTAAGTGCGTTCCAAACTTCTGAAACTGATATAGAGACGGAACCTGCTACTAATCCATATAGCGATGCTAATAGAAGTAGTATTGGAGTGGCAATGATAACCCACCTGCGACGATTTGCTCGAACAAATTGATTCATGAGGTGGAACCTACTGTCTGAATCATGTTATGGAGCATGTCGAGAGATTCCGTAATGCGTGTACCAGGGTTAGTGCCGAATAGATCGGAAGGTAAAATTTCAACATGATTGTTTTTAACGGCATCTAGATTGCTCCATGCTGCATTCGATTGCAGTTCCTTAATGAAAGATTCTCTCACAACTTCAGGGTTTCCGTGTGCCATAATGACAATCAATTGCGGATTCGCCTCAATAATGCGTTCCGTGTTTAATGTGGCATACTGCGGAAAGTTTTGCAGACTCTCAAAGCTAGCGGCAATGTTTACACCGCCTACGAGATCGAGAACGTTTCCGCTAAGTGAGTTGGGTAGTGCAGCCATATTCGATCCAGGTGCTCCATAGATCATCAACACACGTACTTTTTCTGCGGGTTGCTGCGAGGCTAGCTCTGTGAGCTTATCATCAATTTTCTGAATGATCGTAGACGCATTATGCTCCTTCTGAAGCATCTGGCCAAATAACCGGATCTGATTTTTAATGTCTTCAATCGAGTTCGCACTTGTAAGCACAAGCTTCGTTCCAATGCTCTCGATAGGGGCGATATCTTTGGAGTTAAGTGGATAAGTTCCTAGTACGACATGAGGCCGTACAAACATCAATTTCTCCAGATCTACCTCATGGGTCGATCCGATCTGTTCCACCCCTTCTGCTTCAGTAAGGATGGGTGATGATTCTGTTGAGGTGGGTTTACCGACGAGCTTGCCCCCAAGAGCATAGATAATATCCATTTCTCCATTGCTTAAAGCAACGATGTTCTGTGGGACTTCGTTAAACTTGATCGTACGGCCCGCAGAATCAATGAGAACAATTGCGGCATTGGGGTTCTGATTTGCGGATGAATCACTCTGGTTAGAAGTACATCCAGTTATGACGATAAGCAGAACGGCAAGCAGAAGAAGGGTCTGTTTTTTCATCATTGAGCCTCCTGCTACTGAATGAGAATATGAAAATGGAACTACAGTCATTAATATGTCTATTTGGTGACTAATTAAATGATAATGAGAATCGTTCTTGATGTCAATAACCTATGATGATATCATTTACATAAAAAGAATAGAGGAGGATGTTGCCAAGCATGTATAAGCGTTACGCAACCTTGATGTTGGTCATGTTAATGACTGTTGTCTCGATGTTGCTCGGAACGATGAGAGCAGATGCTGCAGCAACGCTAGCAGATGGGGAGTATACGATTGACTACCTCGTTAAGAAGACGGATAACGGCTCTGTATCCATTGCGAATGACTACTTCGTCAAGCCAGCAAAGCTTATCGTAAAGAACGGTTCATTCGAAATTCAAATTCAGATGAACCAAAGTGAATGGGTGACACAATTTCAAGTTCCAAAGGGTGATGACTTCGCCGATGCGAAAGTGATCTCTAGGAATGAAGAGAATAATACGAGAATCGTAAGCGTTAATGTCGATGATCTTGCCACCCCTGTTCCAATCCGAATGAAGATTAAAGTGCCTGATATTGATTATTCGCACCAATACACCGTCCACTTTGAATTCGACGAAAAGAGTATTGTGGCGACATCTAAGGCACCGAGCGTAAGCGAGGAGAAGAAAGAGCCTGTGGCATCAGCTTCTCCGAAGCCATCGACCTCTAAAGAAGATAGCGGTAGTTCGAATAAGCCTAGTGACAAGACAACTTCGGATCAGTCAACAAAGCAGCCAGAGAAGCCAGAGAAGCCAGAGAAGCTAGAACCAACGGCACCGTCACCCACAGAGCCTTCTGAATCTGTTCCTGAACAGACGGCAGAAGCAACACCACCGGAAGAGAACAGCGCTACACCGGTGCCGGAAGAGAGTGCATCAGCATCACCGGTAGTGGAAGAAACCGTTGTAAGCAACGAGTCTGCTGAGCCGGAGGGAGTTGCAGAGTCATCATCAGAAGCGAGTGCGGAGGTTGTCCCGCTCGAAGAAGAGCAATCATCCTCTAACAACACCACTTTAATCATTGTAATTATCGCCGTAATTATCGCGGCAGCAGGAACAACCTATTATATATTCCGAAGAAAAAGAGGAGCGAAATCAAAGTGAACAAATCGTTAATGAAGTTTGTTGCAGTTTTATCTTTCGTAGTTACATTACTAGCATCCGTACAGCTATCAACAGCAAGTGCAGCAGGGCAATCGGGTGCGATTCCAGATGGCGAATACAGCATCAAATTTACAGCGTTGCAAGCGACTGAAGATACGGCATCCAGCATGAACAATTACTTCGTTGATCCGAAGAAGCTGACGGTGAAGGAAGGCAAGACGTACATTTCATTTACAATCAAAGACAGCCCTTCTGTAGCAGCTGTACAGTATGCGAACGATGGAACGAACTTTGTGGATTCGGTAATCGTAAGCACAGATGAAGCTACGAAGACGCGGGTTGCGCAAATTGAAGTGGCAGATTTGAGCAAGGTGCTTGCAGGGAAGGTCCATGTTGTAACTTCGTATGTTGCAGGTGGTCAAACCGTGAATTACGATAAGTGGCACGATTTCCGCTATTCTTTCGATCTTAGCAGCATTCGTGCAGCGACGAATGAAGGTGGAAACTCATCTTCAGCAACTGTCGAACGTGCATACACCATTGCAATTACAGCGTTGCAAGCTACAGAGGATACAGCTTCCAGCATGAACAGTTATTTCATTGATCCGAAGAAGCTTGTTGTGAAAAACGGTAAATCTTATGTTCAGTTTACAGTGAAGGACAGCAAGTCTGTTGCAGCAATCCAGTATGCGAACGATGGAACGAACTTTGTGGATTCCGTAGTCGTTAGCACTGATGACGCTGCAAATACGCGTGTCGCTGAAATCGAAGTAGAAGACGTAACAAAAGTACTTGCAGGTAAAGTACACGTTGTAACCTCTTATGTAGCAGGTGGTCAAACGGTTAATTATGATAAGTGGCATGATTTCCGCTTTAAGTTCGACACAAGTGCGAGCAAGCCGATCACTTCGGATTCTTCCTCAACAGAAACGACGCCTTCGACTGAAGCGAAATTCAGCGACATTGAGGGGCACTGGGCAAAAGCATTGATCGAAAAAGCAGTTCGACTTGGTGTAGTTAGTGGATATGCGGATGGCACATTTAAACCTGATGGCGATATTACTCGTGCAGAATTCACTGCAATGATCTCCCGTGTGCTAAAGCTTGAGGCTGCAAGTACAGAACTGTCGTTCAAGGATGCATCGCAAATTCCAGCATGGGCGAAGCCTTATGTTGCTCAAGCGGTTAAGAGTAACATCATTACAGGCTTTGACGATAATACGTTCCGCGCAGGTGAGCCAATTACAAGAGCGCAGCTTGCAGTGATGATCGCTCGTGCTGCACATCTTCCGCTTGATCCTAATGCGACTCTTTCATTTGATGACAAGGACCAAGTACAAACTTGGGCAAAGCCGTATGTAGCGGCGGCAGTTAAAGCAGGTTTAGTCAGAGAACAAGGGAATAACCTGTTCGCACCGAAAGCGAATGCTACACGTGCTGAAGCAGCTGCTTATATTGTGGGTCTGCTTAACTAATTAAGCTTTCAAATAAACGAATAGCTTGACGTTAAGGATGCCGAAATCTCGGCGTCCTTAACGACTTTCTAGGTATTGGCGTGAGAGGAGCATAGATTTGCAATGAAACCATTCGTTCTTGTAACGATTACAGCAGTGTTGCTGCTCATAACGGGTTGCTCACCGAGCTCCAATGATTCAGGTTCAACTCCATCACCGAGCGACTCTGCGAGTGAGTTCGCTCAGACAAAGCAAACCGCAGAAGTCCATCGTGTCATTTCGACTACAGTGGCGATCACTGAGATTATGGATGCGCTGGACATGGAGCTCGTTGGAATACCTACAAGTGCAAAGAAGCTTCCTATTCGATATGCGGAAGTAACAGAAGTCGGCAGTCCGATGAGCCCGGATATGGAAGTCGTAAAGATGCTTAAACCGACAGAGATTCTGTCTGTTACGACGTTGGAATCTGATTTGAAGCCGAGCTTCGAAAGCGCGGGTATTCAAGCGACTTTTCTTGATTTGACAAGTTTGGATAAGATGAAAAAAGTAATTACAGAGCTCGGAAGCAAATACGATCGAGCAGATCAAGCTGCGGCACTTGTGAAGAAATTCGATGATAAAGTCGCTGATATTAAGCAGCGGACTGCTAATGTCGAAAAGCCGAAGGTGCTTATTTTGTTGGGCGTCCCGGGTAGTTATCTCGTTGCGACGGAACACTCCTATATTGGTGATCTCGTAAAGCTAGTTGGCGGTGTGAACATCGTACAGGGTGAAAGTGTCGAGTATTTGGCTTCGAATACAGAATATTTGCAGCAAGGAAATCCGGACGTCATTTTAAGGGCATCTCACGGCATGCCGGATGAGGTCATTAAGATGTTCGATTTGGAATTTAAACGCAATGACATCTGGAAGCATTTCGATGCAGTGAGTAACGATCGGGTTTACGATCTTCCAGAGGAATTGTTCGGAACGACAGGTGCATTGAATGTAGATGAGTCACTAGAAGCGTTAGTAGGGATGTTGTATCCATGAGCAAAAAAGTAATAAGCTTCGTCGTTGTCGTAATTTTATTGCTACTTGTGATGCTCTACTCCATGATGACAGGGAGCATTAAAGTGGGCTTCTTTCAGCTTGTTGCTGGACTGATTACTGGCGACGATGATAAAGTTGCTGTCATTCGAGATTTGCGCTTTCCACGATTAATCGTTTCGATGTTTGTAGGCGCAACGCTAGCCGTTTCAGGTGTACTGCTTCAAGCAGTGATGCGCAACCCGTTAGCAGAAGCGGGTGTCATTGGGATATCTTCGGGTGCGGGCCTGATCTCGTTATTGTTCGTTACCGCGTTTCCCACTTTATTTTTCTGGTTGCCGTTCTTCTCCTTCATCGGAGGAGCAATCGCTTGCCTCATTGTGTATTCTTTCTCTTGGAAATCAGGATTAAGTCCGATTCGGCTTGTCCTTGTAGGGATGGCGGTTAATGCAACCTTCACTGGACTCAGCCAATCCTTCAATTATCGAGGCAGCTACGCGGTTTCGGGCATTAACCAAGCGACAACTTCGATTTTCACGTTGCAGACCTGGAGCAGTGTACAAGTCGTCGTCCTTTACGGGGGGATCGGACTGCTGCTGTCATTGTTATTGTCTTCATGGTGTAACCTGCTTGTGATGCAAGATAAGACGGTGAAAAATTTAGGCTTATCAGTGACGCGTGCGCGATTGCTCATCTCGATCGTAGCGGTAGCGTTGGCAGCGGTAGCGACCGCAATTGGCGGGATGATAGCCTTCGTTGGATTATTGATTCCACATATCGCAAGACAATTGGTAGGATCGGATCACCGCGTACTTATCCCGTTTTCTGCATTGGCAGGGGCGTTGCTCATTCTGATTGCGGATACGCTTGGTCGAACGATTGTAGCCCCGGTTGAGATTCCAGCATCGATTATTATGACCGTTATCGGCGGTCCGTTCTTAATATTCTTGCTTCGAAAGAGTGGTAGAATCTATGGAAGCTAGAAACATCAAGTTTGCCTACGATAAGAAGACCGATCAACTTCGAGGGATCAGCTGCGAGATTGCAATAGGCAAAATAACGACGATTATCGGACCAAACGGCTGTGGCAAATCAACATTGTTAGGTGTGCTATCTGCCAACTATATCCCCCGCGAAGGACTCGCGCTCTTGAATGGGAAAGTTGTGCATCAGTATAAGCCGAAGGAGCTTGCGAAGCAGCTTGCTGTTGTTCATCAACAGAATGAAGCCCCTTCCGATATGACAGTTGAACGATTGGTTTCCTTCGGGAGACAAGCGCATCGCAGCTTGTTCAGCCACAATGTGGCAGAAGATGAGAAGGCGATTGAATGGGCGCTCACATGTACGAGTCTGGAGCAAAAGCGCGAGACGACCATCGACCAGCTATCAGGTGGAGAGCGGCAACGAGTATGGATTGCGATGGCGCTTGCGCAGCAGACACCAATTTTATTTCTTGATGAGCCGACGACGTATCTCGACATTTACTACCAGATCGAGATATTAGAGCTCGTTCGCAAGCTCAATACCGAACATGGGCTCACAATTGTGATGGTATTGCACGATATTAACCAAGCGATTCGTTACAGCGATCACATTATTGTGATGAGCGATGGTGAGGTTGTGATCAAGGGCAAGCCCCATGAGGTAGTGACAGCGTCAATGATGAAGCAAATTTATGGTGTTGATGTTGCTGTGAAGAATGATCTAGATATAGGTTTATATATTGTTCCGATCGGGATCTAGGCTGGCAATAACGGAACGTCTGTCTGCTCTGCTCCACCTCTGAATGCACCCAAAAAGCGTGTAAGCACCATCAATGTCTAAGAAGGCGATGATGGTGCTTACACGCTTTTATTGGGTCGAATAACTACACTAAATGCACAAAAGCAGGGATATTGGAAAATACAATCGAATTATTATAGTAAATATTCCATGCGGAAAGTCGTCAAGCACCTGCTAATCACCCAACGATAACGACAGGGGGCAGATCCCATGAAGACCAAGATTTTGATCGTAGATGATTCGAAATCGGATCGACATATTATTTCTGCGATGCTGGAGGATTATGAGCTTTACTATGCCGCAAACGGGTTAGAAGCGATGCAACTTGTGGCGCAACAACCGACGATTGATCTGATGGTGCTTGATTTAAACATGCCTGTAATGGATGGGTTTGAGGTGCTTCGAGCTTTGAAGGAGCAAGGATATCACCATATTGTTACCGTTATTTTAACGAATCATGATGAGATTGAGAATGAAGTAAGAGGGCTCGCGCTAGGGGCAATGGATTTTATCCGCAAGCCGCTTAACGTTGAAGCATTGCGTAAGCGAGTAGAAATTCAGTTAGCGCTTCGCGAGTCAAGTATGACAATGCAAAATTACAATGAAAGACTGAAGCAAGAAGTACAGCGAACAACGGAAGAGGTAGTCATAAGTCGGGATATCTCGATTAATGTATTAGTTGGTTTATTAGAGGTGCGAAATATCGAAAGTAGCAGCCATACCAAACGTACCCAGTACATGCTCAAGGCATTGTGTAGGCATCTTGCGGACAATCCCACATACCAGTCTGTGCTTACAGAGGAATATATTCAAGAACTATTTCGTACAGCACCGCTACACGATATTGGCAAGGTTGGCATTCCCGATTCGATCTTATTGAAGCCGGGAAGGCTGACAACCGAAGAATTTGAACTGATGAAGAAGCATGTCGATTATGGAGCGGATGCACTCAAACATAATCTGCAGGGCAGGACTGCACCAAGCTTCATCAAGACCGCGTTGGAGATTATAGAGTCGCACCATGAAAAGTATGATGGAACGGGCTATCCCAATGGGATAAAAGGCGAACAGATCCCACTTAGTGGTCGTTTAATCGCCATTGTAGATGTCTATGATGCGCTTGTACATCCGAGAGTGTACAAGGGTGCATTTTCGCATGAGGTTGCTATAGATATTATTAAGCAGGAGCGGGGACGACACTTCGATCCAGCGATCGTAGACGCCTTCATGGAAATCCATCAGGAGCTATACGAGATTACCCAGTTGTTTAGGCAGCAAGAAGTAGATGAGGTGGGGTAGGATGTACATTAGGTCAGCAATCATAGCCTGGATCAGTCTATTATTGTTTGGGACGATGCCCGTACATGCGAATTCACCCAAAGTGGAATTGACCGAAGCGGAGCAAAGTTTCATCGTGGCTCATCCAACAATCTACTTAGGTGTTGATCCTAAATTTGTCCCCTTTGAATTTATTGATTCGGATGGTATTTACAAAGGCATTACGCCAGATTTTATCGAACTTATTGAACAAAGAACAGGTCTGAATCTCGTTCAAGTAGAGGGACTTACGTGGAAAGAAGCCTATGATCGGGCAATAAATAATGAGATTGATGTACTCCCTAGTGTGTCGAAATCGTCTGCCCGAGAGGAACACTTCAGCTTCTCCATTCCTTATTATACGTTCCAGAGAGTGCTCGTTACGCGCGATGACAACGATAAGGTTGAATCGTTCGAGAGTTTACTAGGACAGAAGATCGCCGTTCAAGAGAATAGCTCTCATCATAACTTTCTAAAGAGTATTGGTTATTCGAAAATAAGCTTGTATGAGACAGTCGAGGGTGCGTTAGCGGCCGTAACCAATGGTAGCGAGCAGGCGTTCATTGGCAATCTAGCCACATCCACTTATCTCATTCGAGAGTATGGGTTTACTCATCTTAAGGTAGTAACAATGAATAGTCCGGGAGACCAGCAGCTTTATTTTGCAATAAGAAAAGATTGGCCACTGCTCTTAAGCATCATCAACAAAGGGCTAGCGAGCATTACAGAGCAGGAGCGTCTGGAGATTCAGGGGCGTTGGATTAAGATTGACAGCAAAGTGGATTACAGTGAGCTATTTGAAGTGATTGCGATTGCAGTCGCCTTTATTGTGCTCATGACACTTGTATCCTGGTATTGGATTCGGAAGTTAAAGAATGAAGTCAGAGAACGGAAATCTGCAGAGCAGGCACTTGTCTTTGCAAAGGAAGAAGCAGAGATCGCAAACGAGGAGAAATCCACCTTTCTCGCACGTATGTCGCATGAGATTCGTACCCCGCTTAATGCAATTACAGGTATGATCTATCTCATGAAGAAAACCGAAATATCGACAACTCAAAAGCTCTATATGGACAAAATACAGCAAGCATCCAAAAACATGCTAGCGATGATTAATGATGTGCTCGACTTTTCAAAAATTGAAGCAGACCGAATTGAAATCGAACGCACATCATTCAATCTTGATACGCTTCTCCATCATGTGATGAACATTATTTCGTTTAAGATTGAAGAACAAAATATTGAATTCATCATCGATAAAGAGCCTTCTCTACCCTCAGCGTACTATGGCGATTCTAAACGGATAGGGCAAGTCTTCATTAATTTAATTAACAATGCGATCAAGTTCACACCTTCCGGTCAAGTGTCAGTCACGATTAGAAAGGCAGCTGATTATGGTAATCAGGTTATTTTAGAGTGTAGCGTCAAAGATTCCGGGATCGGAATGTCGGAAGAGCAAATTCGCCATCTATTTGAGCCGTTTGTACAAGGGGATGCATCGATTAATCGACGATTCGGAGGCACTGGACTGGGGCTATCGATTGTGAAAAATTTGCTCGACCGCATGGGCGGAGAAGTGAGTGTACATAGTGTACTTGGAGAAGGATCTACTTTTGTTGTTAAGTTACAGCTCGAGGTTGACCGGGATCAGGAAGCGAATGAACGGCAGCAACGTGTGGAGATGTTCATTCACAAAATTCGTGTGCTCGTGCTAGAGAAAAATCAAATTCATGCGAACTTGTTGCGCCAATATTTGAATGCCTTCAATATGTCGGTAGAAGTGATTTTATCAGAGGATGTGGTCGTGGAGCGATTGCAAAATAAAGCGACTTCTAACCAGGCACCCTATGATTTACTTATCGTAGATTATGATACACCGATGAATAAGGGATTGCAGTTCATAGAAAGCATTCAGCAGGATGATGTAATTAAGGTGAAGCCGAAGACTATGCTACTTTTTCCGCTCGCACGAGAGGACCTATTCGATGAAATTGAACAGTGGAAAATCGATATTGGAATTACGAAGCCGATCATCCCCTCTACGCTATATAACGGTATTGTAGAGATCTTTAAAGATAATTTGCTAGAGGAAAGTACAGCGAATTATGGAGAATTGGGCGCTCCAGATCGCAGCAGTAGATCGAAATTCCAGCTGTTGATCGTCGAAGATAACAAGACGAATCAGTTTATTGCGAGAACGATCTTGGAGCAGGCAGGCTTCAATGTACGATTAGCGGAAAATGGTGCAGAAGGTGTGGCAATATTTTTGGAACAGCGTGAGCGAATCAATCTTATTCTTATGGATTTGCATATGCCGACGATGGACGGTTATGAAGCAACACGCTTAATTCGCAAGGAAGATGCGAAGGTTCCTATTATTGCGATGACGGCGGATGCCATCGTAGGGGTGAAAGAGAAATGCTTGCAAGCAGGCGTTAGCGATTTCGTAAGCAAGCCGTTTGACCCGGAACAATTGATCAACAAATTGGATGAGATGATAAAGCCACTTGAACCAGAGAGCGATCATCGAGCTGAAGTGGCGGTCGCTTCACAGCAGGAAGAGCCGATTTTGGATCGAAGCTACGGGTTGATGCTGTTGGGTAACAAAGAACAATTGTATAAACGGATTATTAAAAATTACTGCGAGGATAATGTAAATGTTGGAGAGATGTTATTACGCAGCTTAGATGAGCGGGATTATCATGAAGCGATACAGATTGCACATAAAGTGAAGGGGAGTTCAGGAAATATTGGTGCTAACAAAATGTATAAAGTCGCATCTGCGTTACAACAAGCGTTATCTGACCGGGATGAGGAGCGCATTTACGAGTTAGCACAACGGTTCGTAGCTACCTTTGCTGAGCTCTATCGCGAAGTTGAACAATATACCGCTGATATTGGATCAGAAGAGAGTGAATAGATCTCGTCCTTGTTTTCGGCTTGAAAGTTTGGGACAATGAGATAGGTTTGGGTCATCAAGCGTTGAAATGAGGATAAGTAATGAGTAGATCATCCATATATGGATTAACATTAGATCAATTGACGGAATGGCTAGCGGAACGTGGGCATAAAAAATCACGGGCGTTGCTCGTATGGGATTGGTTATATCGCAAGAGGGTTACAGATTTCTCTGCCATGCACGATGTGAATGGTGAGTGTATTCAATTATTAAGCGAGCACTTTGGGATTCTGACAATGGAAGAGCATCTAAAGCAGCAATCGTCGGACGGTACAATTAAGTTCCTGTTCCGCTTATACGATGGCAACTTGATTGAAACGGTGCTTATGAGACATAAATTTGGTTTATCGGTTTGCGTTACGACACAAGTGGGTTGCAATATTGGCTGTAGCTTCTGTGCAAGTGGACTGTTAGCCAAAAGTCGTGATCTCTCTGCAGGAGAAATTGTAGAGCAAATCATGAAGGTGCAGCTTCATCTTGACCAGGCTGGGCAGAGTGAAAAAGTAAGTCATATCGTCGTAATGGGCATTGGAGAGCCATTCGATAACTTTACGAATTTGATTAATTTCATTGAAATTATGAAAGAGCGTAAAGGGCTTGCGATTGGTCCGCGACATATTACGGTTTCTACTAGTGGACTAGTCGATAAAATCGTTGAATTTACAGATTTGCAAACACAGGTTAATCTTGCGGTATCCCTGCATGCGCCCAACAATGAATTGCGAACACGAATTATGAAAATCAATCGTGCAATTCCAATTGAGAAGCTGATGAATGCGATCAAGTACTATATCGAGAACACAAAGCGTAGAATTACGATCGAATATATTTTGCTCAAAGATGTGAACGATCAGAAGGAACACGCGATTGAGCTTGCTGATTTAATCCGCGATATTGCGGCTTATGCAAACGTGAATCTCATTCCCTATAATCCAGTGGACGAGCATAGCCAATATCAACGAAGTGAGCGGGATACTGTAAGTGCATTTTATGATACGTTGAAGAAGCAAGGCATTAGCTGTGGTGTGCGACTAGAGCACGGAACCGATATCGATGCGGCTTGCGGTCAGCTTAGAAGCAAGCAGATTAAAGCGGAGATATCCTCATGATTGAATATAGAGTTTATTAGGAGCTGTAGATATGTCTAGAGAAGAAATTATTTTAACAGCTGAAGGTTTAGCTAAGCTGCAGGAAGAATTGGATGAATTGAAGTACGTGAAGCGCAAGGAAGTTGCCGCGCGAATTAAATTAGCGATCAGCTATGGTGACTTAAAGGAAAACAGCGAATACCATGCGGCTAAGGATGACCAAGCTTTCATGGAAGGTCGAATCGTTACGATCCAACAAATGCTGAAGATTGCTAAGGTTGTAGAGAACTTAGACTTATCATCGGTTCAGGTGGGCTCCACTGTCGTGCTGTTGGACAAAGAATTCGATGAGAAAATCGAATATCGTCTTGTAGGACCATCTGAAGCTGATGTTGCTGCAAATAAAGTTTCTTACGAAAGCCCATTAGGTCAGGCGCTCCTTGGTAAAGAAGTAGGCAACAATATTAAAGTGGAAGCACCCATGGGCATTATCGAGTATGAGCTATTGGAAATTAAAGCGTAAGAGAATATGAAAGTAAATCCCTCTTTTTCACTCTGAAGTGAAAAATGAGGGATTTTTTTAACAGATAACGGAACGTATGTCCGCTACACTGGAATATGGGGGCTAAGCCGTATTTGCAGTATTTTTTTGAATGGGCGGATATCGATACAACATTTAAGTACCAACTTACGTCTATAAAGCATGAGGATATTAGAAAATATTGTAAACGAAGAAGGGGTGAGCTAATCGATGTATGAGAAAAAGACGTTGAGCTTGCTTGTTACAATGTGCTTGGTCCTGGCGCTTCTAGTACCGAACGGAGTGAGTGCCTTAAGCCCCAGCTCGGCTCAAGCATTGTCCTATGTCAAAATTGAAGGTGGACTGTACTATACCGTTGCCTTAAGAAATGACGGTACCGTATGGCAGTGGGGACGCAACTTACTTGGCGAGTTAGGGGTTAATGAGAAGATTCGCTATCGAAGAACCGAAGCGCCTATTCGCGCATTTGGGCTATCGGAGATGACTGACATTTCTGTTGCAGAGGAAAGGTATGCAGGGCACAATCTAGCAGTGAAAGCTGATGGTACCGTCTGGCAATGGGGTTCGGCTCAAAGCTCAGACGATTACAAGACGCATTCTATGCGACCACGTCAAATAGAGGGAATGTCTGACGCGGTAGCGGTATCTGCGGGTGCCTACTTTGGCATTGCTATACGCAAGGATGGAACTGTATGGTCGTGGGAGCGTTATGTCAACAGTCAACAGCAGGCAATTCCACGGAAACCTGTGGCTGTTCAAGGACTGAACGATGTGGTGCAGATTTCGGCAGGCGGAGGCGATGGGCGGGCTTACGCTGTAAAGCAAGACGGAAGTGTGTGGACATGGACAGAACATTCTATTTCAACTTATGTGAAAGTAACAGAACAGACTGTTCCTGTAAAGCTAAAGGGCTTGTCAAACATTCGCTCGGTATCCGTTAGTGGGGGCTCTTTGTTAGCGCTTGATCGGCAAGGGAAAGTGTGGACGGTGGATGAGAAGGGCAAAGTAGCTGCAGTACATCCAGAATTGAAGATCAAAGAAGTTCGTGGGCATATCGGAGCGATACTGCTCTTGACGACTGCGGGTGATGTATACGGTTATGGGCATACGGTGAATGGCAAACAAGGCAAAGTGAATGGACTTCCGAAGATTGTTGCAATTGGGGCAGGTACTTATCATAACCTTGCCATCTCCACCGATGGGAAGGCGTGGGGTTGGGGTGGCGACAAGTACATGGAATTAGGGGCTCCAGCCACCTCTTATGGTAATATGGTATACCGCCCAATTCAAGCAAATGATGAGGTTGATGTTATGCTGAATGGAGAATCGCTCCCGATGTCCTATACAGCTATTCTCTCAACCCATACCGTACAGGTTCCAATGAAAGAATTGGTCAATGCGATCGGTGCGAAGCTACAGGTTGGCAAAGATGAAACAGGCGCGCCTCTATATAAAATCTCATACGAGGGATATCAAGTATCGTTCCAGTTGGGGCAAAATAAAGCGTGGGTCGGCACGAAGGCCATAGAGTTGGCCGATCAGGTAGAGTTCCATTCGGGTGCGATAACTGTGCCTCATACGCTGATGACTTCGTTAGGCTTCACTGCAAATTGGGATCCTCTGACGAGAACGGTATCCCTAAGCAAACAATCAGAGCAGCTCTAAGCATGGAGAAAGAAAAGCTCCTTGTCACAAGCCAATTAGTCGGCTTGCGCAGGGAGCTTTTCTCTGTGTACCTGGGATAACATTAGTCTTTCTTTCTCGAAGTCGTAATGTTAAGTCTTGCTGCGACACCGACAGGATTTGTTGGTGTTGGAGGTCCCCCGAAGTTGTTCGCTACAATTACGATGTTGTTAGCCCCTCTGTTCAAGAAGCGCGTAATATCGAAGGTGCGCCCTGGATTGTAAAGCAGAGGATTGTCCTGTGGATTATCATTCACGACAAACAATCCATTAATAAGGACTGAAGCGTAATTGTCGACAGCAATGGTCAAGGTGGCGGTTTGAATTCTTCTGTTCTCCGGAAGGGTGAAGGTTCTCGATATGACGACAGTTGGATTTGCGGGATCCTGAGCATTGACGACGAAGCTCGCACCAGCGATTATTGCCCATGCAGGGTTAGGTGTAACGACTAACGCATTCGACCATGTCGCATCCGTTCCAATCACGATTTCGCGGTTGTTGTTTTGGCGATCTGACAAAGTATCCACTCCTATCTATAGGTATAGTGTTGTACGCAATAGGATATGGATTTTTTGACATTTGGTAAAGTTACAAGCCCGTACCTCTATGAAAATAGGTATGTCGCTGATGCCCATTCTATACGATTTAATGACAAACCATGATGTGACGGGAAAATTTCCCTTTGTTGACTATGCAGCGATCGATAATTGTTAATCCACTCGCTTCAAGCATGTGATCGATCGATGCAATCGAGATCACAACTACACGAGTAGCAATTCGTCTCGCATGTTGAACAAGAGCATGCTGATCCTCTGGCGTTGCCTTCGTCACATGATTGTAAGGCAAATCTAAAATCGCGACATCAAAGTGATCGGTAATGTCTGCAATATCACCGTAAACGATCTCGCAACAATAGCCGAAATGCGCAATATTTTGACGTGCTCCCGTTGCAATAAGTGGATTATAGTCACGACCGACAATATTGATCCCCATCGAGAGTGCTTCGATCAATACCGTGCCGCTTCCGCAGCAGGGGTCAATTGCGCACACCTCATCTGGGTTTGGGACAGCAATGTTTGCGATTGCCCGAGCGATTCGTGTTGGAAGTGCGATCGAGTAGGGGACAGGCCGCGTTTGGTGTGTTAACCAAATGGGTTCATTTTTCAAGTAATGTCCGAAATACCAGCGTCCGCGCATAGTTACGATGCCGAATATTTGATCGGGGTCCTTCATATTTGCTTTGCCAACGATTTTTGCGCCGAGCTCGCGTTCCACTTCGCGTTGCTGTGCATAGGTCAGCTTCTCAGACGGCGTCTGATCATTCGTCTTTATATAGATAACTTTGAATGTATGATTCGTTAGTTCAAGCTTAGAAAGCTGCTCGTAAAGCATAGGTAACTGATCAGCATGAAAGAGCACCTCAAGGCGCTCTCTCATAAAGGGACTTCGACTCGGATTGACGGAAATTGAGCTACCTAATATTCCAGTCGTCGTGTCAGTTTGAAATAAAGCTCGCATCTCCAATCGGCTTAAGTCGATTTCGTCCTCATGACAGCTGAAAGTGTAGATGTAGAAAGGCTGCTCAACAAAATTCACGTTAGCAAGACTCCTTAAGTATGCGTCAGCAAAAGTTCTTTGATCTGTTCAGGTGGTTGCGGCTTGTGAAACAGGTAGCCTTGAATGCTGTTGCAATCATTGTCGCGAAGGAAGGCGTATTGCTCCTCTGTTTCTACACCTTCTGCAATAACCGTTAGATCAAGACGTCGAGCAATGAGCAGCATAGCCATAATAATCGCTTCGTCCTTCTGATCGACCGCAATTCCATTGACAAAGGAACGGTCGATTTTGATTTTATTGACGGGTAGTCGCTTTAAGTAACTTAGTGAAGAATATTGCGTGCCGAAGTCATCGATAGAGATGGTGATCCCCATTTCTCTAAGCTCGTGCAGTGTACTTAGATTGTCATCCTTCATCGCCATATTCTCGGTAATTTCTAGCTCCAGATTTTTCGGATCGAGTTCAGTTACCGATAAAATATACTTGATGCGTTCTGCAAGATTTTTCTGTGAAAATTGCCGAGCAGAGAGATTGACAGCTACACGAATCGGAGGCAAGCCGGATAGCTGCCATGCTTTACTTTGGGCGCAGGCAATCTGAAGCACGCGCTCTCCAATTGGAATGATCATCCCAGATTCTTCTGCGATCGGAATAAACACACTCGGCGGGATCATCCCCTTCTTCGGATGATTCCATCTGATGAGCGCCTCCATGCCGACAATGCGACCAGAAGTTGCTTCAACCTGAGGCTGATAATGCACAAAAAATTCATTGCGTTGTAGTGCGCGATTGAGACTATTTTTAATGTACATCCGATAATCTGCTTGAGGATCGATTTGATCATGATAGACACTGTAATTGTTTTTACTCTCACTCTTGGAGTGATACATCGCGAGTTCAGTGTTTTTGAGTAACGATAAGGCATCACTCCCGTGATCGGGATAGAGAGCGATCCCAATGCTTACCGTTATGAAATGTTCATTTTCATTCAATATGAAGGGCTCTTGGAAGAGCTGAAATAGCCGGCTAGTCATTTCATTTAATCGTGTATCAGATGAGACATTGGAGATGATGATTACAAATTCGTCTCCCCCGAAACGTGCGATTGTTAAGCCTTGATCACGGAGTGTAAGTAGCCGTTGCCCAACATCATACAACAATTGATCTCCATAGGAATGACCCAAGGAGTCGTTGATCATCTTAAAGTGGTCCATATCCATAAATAAAACAGCTAACCTTGATGAACTCCGAGGTTTGGATTCAATCATTTGGGTAAGCTTTTCGATGAAGAAGTTACGGTTGTATAGACCCGTTACGCTGTCGTAATAAGATAGGTGATGGACATTTTGCGTGCGTTCCTCTAACAGTACTTGAAGCTTGGCTTTCTGGGTATATTGCACATATAAAAAATAGAGAACGAGTAGCAGTGACAAAAAGCAAATGAATTGCATGCTCATAATTGTATAGTGAATGCTATTTAGACTTTGCTGTGTAGGTACGCCTACTAATTTCCATGATCCTTCTGGAAGATTGAGAAACTCAACATTGGTGGCCTTTTCGAAGAGAGAGGAATCTCCAATAATGATCTGATCGTCTGAGCGGACAGCCAGTTGAATCATCTGATCTTCACGCAGCAGTCCTGCTTCTTCAAAGATGGATGGAATATCAAGCACGACAGACACAAAGCCCCAGAACTGTCCGCGATCGAGGACAGCCTGCCTAGTAATCAGTTCAGAACTACCCTGTAACTCCATGGGTCCGAGGATCGTCATCGCTGTTGTGTCACGAGTGCGAATGGCATTGTTCACAATGACTGGATCAGGATGATTAAATAAGTCTAGCCCGATCATCGCTTCATTATGCTCTAGTGGGTACACGAACTCGCTTATCCCATTTGGATAAATCGAAAGGTTTCTTATACCGATTTGTTGAGCCAAAAAGCTTGAAGCGTATGTATTGAATTTATCAGCAGAAATCGAATGATGACTGTTCACTTCAGTGTCTACGAAAGCTTTCAAACCGTCCGCTAATCGTATTCTGTTGTTCAAAGCTAATGATAGGGAAGAGGCTTTCGCTCTAAGCTCACTCGCAACTTCTCGATCGAGATCGTGCGTGAGTTTCTGATTATACAATTCTGTTAACCACCATAACAAACTTCCGATGCAAATTGCGACTCCGATGAGGATAACTCCAATTTTACGATAAGGAGCTAATTGACGTGTTGTACGAGTAGGAATAGTGTGCATGTACGAGTAACTCCTTCAGTCGAAGATCAGTGTTCAGTATTTATTCGATAAACAAATCTCGTCTCCTTCTTATTAAGTGTTATATAGATCTATCATTCAACTTTTTGTGAGCAAAATTGACACAATTCAAGTATCTTCCAGTGATAATCGTAAAAAAAGGCTGTACTTTACTGAGGAATTCAGCAAAGTACAGCTTTTGATGTCAGATAAGCTCAGCTCAATAAAATTTCACAAGCTGCTCTGTAATCTCTTCATTCGTGCCGCCGATAATCGTTTGAATTTGTTTCTTATTGAATAGTGCTTCGATTGGAGCAGGGAATGTCTGCTTGATGTTACAAAGCTGGATAGCCTCATCGAATTTCGCAGGATGTGCTGTCGCAAGTGTAACCGTTACTTCATCTTCTTGTGCAAGCTGATCAGCTGCAGCTACACCACATGCAGTGTGCGGATCAAGCAAGTAGTTCGTTCGTGCATAGTAATCGCTAATTGTATCTAGCGATTGTTGGTTTTTAACGCCATATGCACTGAAGTCACCTTGTACCATACGTTGTTTATCGCTTGGAATTATTATTTTTCCAGTCGTCTTGAACTGATTCATTAGCGTTGAGATCGCACTAGCGTCTTCACCATACAGATAGTATAAGTAACGCTCGAAATTGCTTGCGACCTGAATATCCATTGAAGGGCTGTAAGTGCCACGGAATTGTCCAGGCTCGTAGATGCCTTCATTGACAAAGCGCTCTAAAATGTTGTTCTCATTCGTAGCGAGAATCAAGCGATTAATCGGCAAGCCCATCTTCTTCCCTAAGTAGCCAGCGAAGATGTCACCGAAGTTGCCTGTAGGTACACTGAAGTTAATCTGTCTTTGTTCTCCGCTACGCACAAGCTTGAAGTAGGCGTAGAAGTAATAAACGGTCTGCGCGAGAATACGTGCAATATTGATTGAGTTGATCGCCCGCAGATGGTAACGGTGCTTAAAGTCGACATCGGCGAACAATTCCTTAATGATGCGCTGGCAATCGTCAAACGTTCCATGAACGGACAGGTTTAGTACGTTTGCATCATCAACAGTCGTCATTTGTAGCTCTTGCACTTTGCTGACTTTCTGATGAGGGTGCAGGATGCAGATGCGAATGCCTTCTTTGCCGCGTACTCCCTCAATTGCAGAAGCACCTGTATCACCTGAGGTTGCACCTAGAATATGAATGATGGATTTATTTTTACGTGAGATATACGAATAGAGGTTTCCAAGGAATTGCAGAGCAATGTCTTTGAATGCAAAGGTTGGTCCATGGAATAGCTCAAGTACGTGCATCTGGTCGTGAACGCGGCGTACTGGTGTAACTTCTGGATCACGGAATGTGGCATAGCTATCATCCACAAGCTGCTTGAGATCGTCACGCGGAATTTCTCCATCAATATAGAGAGAGAAAATTTCAAGTGCAAGCTCAGAATAAGTCAATTGCTCCCATTGCTTTAGAGTTTGTGCGGATACAGACGGAATCTGCTTGGGAACGAGCAAACCTCCATCGTCGGCTAAGCCCATGAGAACGGCATCAATGAAGCCTACAGCCTTAATCTGTCCGCGAGTGCTAATATATTCCATAGCAATCTCCCTTGTGCTCAATAATATAAACTGAATTGTATCATATGCAGATGACCTTGTGAATTTCAGATGTAGGCTGTTATGACAGTGTTGTACAAATAATTTAAATTGACGGAGGTAATATTGACCAGTACACTAGATGTAATTATCGTAAAACAAGCATTACAGCCTTAAAGCGTTATAGTAAACACAAATTTGAAAAGGGGTAATGAATTTGAAAAACAGAATTTGGTTGACAGCACTTGTAAGCGCTATCGCACTACTTATGATTGCAGGCTGTGGGGACAGCTCGAAACAGTACAAAATCGCAATTTCGCAAATTGTGGAGCATCCATCACTAGATGCAACACGTAATGGCTTTCTTGCAGCGTTGAAGGATGCAGGCATTGAAGAAGGTAAAAACCTAAAGCTGGATGTGAACTTTGCGCAAGGCGACCCTACGAATAATATTACAATTGCTCAAAAGTTTGCCGGAAATAAGTATGATCTCGTACTCGGTATTGCGACGCCTTCAGCGATCGCAGTCGTTCAGAATGTAAAGGATATGCCTGTATTGTTCGCAGCGGTAACAGACCCGTTAGCAGCGAAAATTGTAAGCAATCTTGAGAAGCCAGGTGGCAACGTCTCTGGTGCGTCGGATACGAACCCTGCAGCTGTTGAACAGCTAATGAACTTCATTACGGGTAGCTTTGAGAACATCAAATCAATCGGTATTGTAATCAATGAAGGTGAAGAAAACGCCGTCATTATGGCAGACATGGCGGAGAAGGCGCTTTCTGCACACGGTGTGAAGCTCGTTAGAGCTGCAGTTGCGAACACTTCAGATGTGAAGCAAGCTGCTGAATCGTTGATCGGACGTGTAGATGCTCTCTATGTAACGCTAGATAACACGGTCATTGACGCGGTATCATCGATCATTCAAGTGGCTAACGACAATAAGCTTCCTTTCTTCTCCAGTGACCGCGATACGGTTGAAGCAGGAGCTTTCGCTACTGTCGGCTTCAAATATTATGATCATGGCTACCAAGTCGGTCAAATGGCAGTTGAGATTATTAAGAATGGTAAAAAACCAGGTGATCTGGCAGTAACCGTTCCAGACAAGTTGGATCTCATTCTTAACCTGAAAGCTGCTGCTGCACAAGGAATTACAGTGACGGATGCGATGAAGGATCAAGTGAAGGATAAAGCAACTAACATCATTGAGTAAATGTATGTGGGGGACGGCCTCGGTCGTTCCTCCATTGTTGTAATAGGAGGAAGCTAGATGCTTATATCTTTTTACGGAGCGATCGTACAGGGTTTGCTCATGGCACTAATGGCGCTAGGTGTATATATTACTTTTCGAATATTAGACTTTCCCGATCTTACCGTTGATGGGAGCTACGCTACAGGGGGCGCAATCGCTGCTGTGATGATTACACAGGGCTATAATCCGCTGCTTGCTACATTGGTAGCAGGTGTCGGTGGATTAATTGCGGGCGCTTGTACAGGACTTCTTCATACGAAGGGTAAGGTCAATGGGCTATTGGCCGGGATTCTGATGATGATTGCTCTTTATTCGATTAACATTCGGATTATGGGCAGGCCAAATACTTCAGTGCTTGGCTTGGACACTTTGCTTTCATCGATCGCGAAACCATGGGGTTTATATATTTTAGTGGTAGGAATTGCTGTGTTGTTAATTAAGTTGCTGTTGGATGCATTTCTACATACGGATCTTGGGTTAGCATTAAGAGCGACCGGGGATAACGGACGAATGATTCGCAGCTTTGGAGCGAACACGGATCGGATGACGATTCTTGGGGTGAGCTTGTCCAACGGACTCGTTGCAGTTTCAGGCGCATTGATGGCACAGTATGGCGGATATGCAGATGTAACAATGGGTGTGGGTATGATTGTTATTGGTCTAGCGTCGGTTATTATTGGAGAAGCGATCTTTGGAACACGCACTGTCGTTATTGCGACACTTGCAGTTGTACTTGGATCGATCATCTACCGAATTGTCATTGCTTTAGCACTGCGTGTGGAGCTATTCGACGCGTCCGATCTAAAGCTGATTACAGCTGTGATCGTCATTATTGCACTTATTGTTCCTTATCTTCAACGCTCTGCGAAGCAGAAGCGGGTTGCTCGCTTAAGGACAACGGAGCTTATGGAATCGATCTCCTTGGACAATGGGGGGGTCAAGTAGATGTTACAGCTAACGAAAATATCGAAATTGTTCAATCCGGGAACACCGGATGAGAAGATTGCGCTTATGAATATTAACTTGCACTTTCAACCAGGCGATTTCGTCACTGTAATTGGAAGTAATGGTGCAGGAAAATCGACATTAATGAACATTATTTCAGGAGTAATGAAGCCAGATATTGGAACGGTGAGTATTGAAGGCGCTCCGATCCAGAATTATCCTGAGCATGAAAGAAGTCGCTGGATCGGGCGAGTGTTCCAAGATCCGATGGCGGGAACTGCGCCGCGCATGACGATCGAGGAAAATTTGTCGATGGCTTACATGCGGGGGAAGAAGCGGGGCTTCGCATGGGGTACGACGACTGCGAAACGCCAGATGTTCCGCGAACAGCTAGCACGAATCGGTATTGGCTTAGAGGATCGGCTTACTGCGAAGGTTGGTTTGCTCTCAGGTGGTGAGCGCCAAGCACTTAGTCTGTTAATGGCGACATTCACGAAGCCGCAAATTTTGCTGCTTGATGAGCATACAGCAGCGCTTGATCCTGCTCGTGCCGAATTAATTACGAAGTTGACGGAGGAGATTGTACGCGATCTCCATTTGACGACGCTGATGGTGACGCACAATATGGAACAAGCGATAAGACTCGGTAATCGCCTCATTATGATGGATAAGGGGCAAATTATTCTCGACATTCCACAAGAACGGAAGAAAGGTCTGACAGTTGAACGACTGCTCTCTGAATTCGAGAAGATTAGCGGTCATCAATTATCGGATGATCGCATCGTGCTGGGATAATTACTTTGTTATCTAGGTAGGGGGTAGCGATTCAAGAGTCGCTCACACATCCGATCAATAAGAGCCGAATCAGGCAGTGCTATTCTGCTGTCAGATTCGGCTTTTGCATATTTTAGCGACTGATGAGATTGTAGCGTTTGTTTAATCGAGTTGATGAAATCGGTAGCTCGAATGTTGGGCTTGTACTGCTGGAGACTAATCATTCTGTCTGGCTGAACGACGGGATAATCAGCGTGAGCTGTCGCTCCGATACCAGCTTGTTCATAGAATGACTTGACGAGTGAAGCACGGCCCTCTCCGGAGCCTTCGACGTTGACGAACGCTTGAATGATGAAAGCATTCACTTTTCGTCTTTGAGCGATTCCGCAAAATTTGTATCCTTCTAGATGTAAATCGTAGTCGCCAGGACAATAGGAGCCATGTACTTCTCCTCGTTGTACGTTGAAGCCAAGGTGCGCTAATGCTTCTTGAATGAGCATATACATGAGCTCAAAGTCATTGCGAAACCCGTACGCATAGGGTGTGTTCAGCGGGAGGATAAGTGAAATATTGATCACACCCTCATCTAGGGGAACGGCTGCACCTCCTGAATTACGGACAAGCACTTCGTAACCAGCTTCCTCTAATGTGTCTATCGCCTGTGATACGCCCGGCAATCGACTGTCCTTCGTCCCCATGACGAATGCACGAGGATGACGCCACAGGTGACAAATCGGTAGTTGTTCAGCTGCAACCTGCTGGCACAACAGTTCGTCTATTGCGAATGGACGCACAATTTCGGAGGTCGTGCCTTCTGCTGTTCGATCAATAATCCGGATATCGGTGGCCCAATCCCAATTAATCGTATTCATATTAACCTCCTAACACATCGGTAAATCCGTTATAAAACACTTTGATCGCAAAATAGAGAATGAGCATCGCGGATAGAAAGCTAAGAGCCTGAATGCCAAATTTACTTACATATTTGCGCGATAGACTACTGATGAGCGCCACTCCAATTGACCAAAGTAAGCCGCCAATGAAGAATCCTATGATGAAATAAAGCATACCGCCATGCTGCTTCATGCTGGAGCTCATTATTATTGGACCTGCTACGAATGCGAACCATGCGATCGAGGTGGGTGAGGCAACTGCAAGACCTACACCGAGTAGCCAATCTCGGATCGGTGAGCGCTCGACGACGATGGTGGAGTCTAAATCGATTTTTTTCGCATTCCATGTTTCTCGTAACATTTTATAGGTTAAATAGAATAACACGCCTGAACCAACGATCCACATCGCCCATTTGACGATCGTATATTCGAAGATGATGCTGATCCCGAGCAAAGCGAGTGAAAGATAGAACAAATCTCCAAAACAGGAGCCAAAGCCAATCATCAATGCAGGTTTAAAGCCTCGCTCCATCCCTGTCTTCATGATCGCCATGTTGACTATGCCCAGATCCAAACAAAGAAAAAGCGCAAATAATACGCCTTCAATAAATGCAGTTACTGCAAACATGGGTCTGTCTCCTACCGAATCTTCTGATATGTCCCCTTATGCTACCTTAGTTGACATTGCTAAATCAATGGAAAATATACTGCATGCTTGACGCGGATAGTAGAATAGAAGTTGTACAGCTAAGAGTGATTAGATTTTCAGCCAAAGAGGAGCTTTTGACGTGAAAGAAAATGCATTATGGACAAGGACATTTGTTTTAATATTATTGTCCAATTTATTTTTATTTTTGGCGCTTGAGATGCTGCTGCCGACGTTGCCGATCTTCGCAGCGGATCACGGGGGCACGGATACGCAAATTGGTTTAATTATCGGGTTGTTCACCTTTTCAGCGATCTTTCTGCGCTTGTTTGTGGGGGTTCTATCGAATCACTTTGGTAAAAAGCTATTGCTTATTTTTGGGGTAGCGATCTCTCTCATTGGTACGGGTAGCTACTTGGCCGCAACGACGATGACGGTGATGCTTTCGCTACGGTTACTTCATGGCGTGGGATTCGGAATTGCAACCACGCTTTATGGCACGGTAGCATCTGATGTTATTCCTGCTGCGCGTAGAGGAGAAGGACTTGGCTTATTTGGAACAGGAAATGCGCTCGCCATTTCTGTTGGACCGTTCATTGGAGTATGGCTCATGGACGAATACGGATTTCCGACTATGTTCGTTATTGGGGCAATTTTTTTAGCAGTTGCACTTCTGTGTACACTGTTTGTAAAAGGGGAGTCGAAGGAGGAGCGGGAGAAGGCAAAAAAGGCTGCTCGCGTGCTGGAACAAGGTCCAGTATGGACGCGGTTTGTCGAGCCTAAAGTGGTCATACCTTCACTCATCGTCGTTCTTACTGGCTTTGCATACGGAGGGGTCATCGGCTTCATTACATTATTCGGTATTGAAGCGGGGATTAGCAACATTGGATACTATTTTCTAGTGGTCGCAATAAGCCAATTTCTCATTCGGTTAGTGAGCGGGAGGCTGTTCGACACTCATGGACGAATGTGGGTCGTCTTACCGTCCGGTATCTTATGTATCGTAGGCTGTGTGCTGTTGTACTACACTCATTCGATGTCTACGCTGCTGCTTGCGGCTGTGTTCTATGGAGCGGGATTAGGCGCACTCATTCCGGCATTGCAGGCATGGGTCATCGACATGGTCGAACCTCATCGCAGAGGGGTCGCTACAGCAACCTTTTACAATGGGTTTGATCTCGGGATCGGGCTCGGTGCCATCGTCATGGGAATGATTGCGACATGGACGAGCTATGCGATGATGTTCTTGATTTCTTCGTTATTTTACGTAGTCTATCTCGTTATTTACTTTGGCTATGAAGCACGTTTGAAAAAGAAGATTAGCGTTAAGGGAAGGATTAGTATCTAGTTGTCATGGCATTCGAGAAGTAAGGTTGTTTACTAGTTAATTAGAAGTGGTAAAATAAACGTAGTAACCAGCTAAGGGAGCGATCTAATCATGAATGGTTTTGAACTGCATAATCCTACTAAACTCGTTTTCGGAGCGGGTCAAGTACAACAGTTAGGTAAACTTGTTAAGCCTTATGGTACACGCGTTCTGCTCGTATATGGCGGAGGCAGCATTAAGCGCACTGGGCTGTATGATGAAGTGCTTGCACAGCTTGAATCGATTGGAGCTATCGTCCATGAGCTACCAGGCATAGAGCCGAATCCACGTCTTACGACGGTGAAGAAGGGGATTGCGATCTGCCATGCGGAGAACATCGACTTTATTCTCGCTGTTGGCGGTGGCAGCGTACTCGATGCGGCGAAGGGGGTTGCCGTAGGTGCGAAGTACGATGGTGATGTATGGGATTTCACAATTAATAAAGCAGTGATTCGTGATGCGTTGCCGCTCGGAACTGTACTCACTTTAGCTGCAACAGGCTCTGAGATGAATGGCAATGCCGTCATTAGCAATTGGGAGACGAAGCAGAAGCGGGCGTTCGGCAGCAAGTATGCGTATCCGAAATTTTCGATTCTTGATCCGAAGCTGACATTCTCAGTTCCAGCAGATCAGACAGTGAACGGAATCGTCGATATAATGTCGCACGTATTCGAGCAGTATTTCAGCTTAACACCGGACCGTCCTTTGCAGGAGCGATTTGCAGAGTCGATTTTGCTTACGGTTATTGAAAATGGTGAAAAAGCGCTCGCAAATGGCTCTGATTACGGAGCGAGGGCGAATTTGCTGTTGGCGGGTACTTATGCGCTCAATGGAACAATTCAGAACGGAGTCGTTACAGACTGGGCATCGCATAGTATCGAGCATGAAGTTAGCGCAATCTATGATATTGCTCATGGTGCGGGACTCGCAATCATCTTCCCGAATTGGATGAAGTATGTGTATCGTGAAGGCATTAGCCAATTTGTTCAATTTGCGGTTCGTGTATGGAATGTTGACCCTACTGGAAAAAGCGATGATGAAATTGCGTTAGCAGGCATTGAAGCAACGCGTGCATACTTCACGCGGATTGGTGCACCAGCGACACTTGCTGATGTTGGCGTCGATGCAGAGCATCTTGACCGGATGGCGGAGGAAGCGACCCAGTTCGGATCGATTGGCTCCTTCAAAAAGCTAGGCAAGGAAGATGTGAAGGCGATCCTGGAGCTTAGCTTGTAAGTGAGTGGTTGAATGGCGGGCAACTGTTCCTCCCTTTGGGGTGGGCAGTTGCCTTTTTGTAATGATCAATGAAGTGATTCCGATGTTCATACACAAGACCCCCTTCGCACAGATCACAATAAGTCGGCGGAACCGACTTAAATGCTCCGATGAGCTGCACAGGGGGCAATATCTATTGCTTAACACACCTGATACAATAACGTTATAAGAGGATGTTGACGGGCGGCGCGTGACAGGCACTTCAGAGAACGTCAAGGAAAGGATCGAGGGAATGAGCTTCCAACTAACGCAACGGGTAATTAAGCTACTATGTGGACCACAGGCATACGAGCGTGGAGAAGCCTACTACAGGCAACGCAAAGTAAGCTTTATTCAATATGCGTCGCATCTAGCCAAATTCGAGGCGAAGGTGAAAGGGACGAGCACCTACCATGTTAGTGTTGAGATTGATGCGAATGGGGATGTAGGTGCTGATTGCGATTGCCAAGCTTTCTACACCTATAACAACTATTGCAAGCATATTGCTGCTGTTTTGCTTAACATACATGATATCGAACATGAAGGCAGAGCTCCGATCAAGTCCTATGCGCCACATCTAGAACTAATAGAGGGTGGAAGCAATCGGTCAACGCCATTTAGTGAACGGATGGAACAGTCTCAGCAAAATCAAGATTTAAAGCTGATGAACGGCATTCTCGGTCTATTTCAAGACAAACGACAGCGCTCGAGTGCGACAAGAGCACTATTCGATACGCGAACACCGCTCGATGTTCAGTTCATCGTTAGATCTTTTCCATATGGCTTCCGCAAATATATGTTTGGAATTGAAATGAAGCTTGGTCCTAAGCGACTCTATGTCGTCCCCAAGGTGAGAGAGCTATTGGAGCGGATTGAGCGAAGTGAAGCTGCAACATTTTCAAAAAATTTTACTTATGATCCCGAGCAGCATAGCTTTCATCAAGCCAATGATCTTGTCATTCGCAAGCTTATTCAAATTAGTCAGCTGGAACGGATGTTTCAAGAAACCTCTGCTACTTATGCTTATAGCAGTAAAAGTATGAGTGGAGATCGGATGCTGCTCATCCCCCCCTCCTCATGGGATGAATTGCTGCCCCTTTTGCTAGCTGCACCAATGGTGCAGCTGGAGCACGAAGACGGAAAAGCAGACGGAATTCATCTCTCGGATGAGTCGCTTCCATTGCGTTTCGAATTCAATCAATCGCAAGCCGCTGGTGAGGGGTATCAGATGGCTGTACAAGGGATCGACGATTTAATGGTGATGGAATCCTATGGGGTCGTTATCTATGAAGGCAGACTCATAAAGACCCCATCTCTGCAGTGCAAGCGTCTGGCAGAGCTTAAGCAGCTGATAGACAACTCGCGATCATCCTATGTCCAAATCCCGCCGGAGCAGATGGAACCGTTCATGGAGAAGGTCGTTCCGGGATTAATGAAGATTGGGAGCGTCAACATTGCGCAGTCAGTGTCTGAGCGAATCATACGCACGCCACTTAAGGCGAAGTTATATCTTGATCGGGTGAAGGATCGACTGCTGGCTGGATTGGAGTTTCAATATGGCGAGCTGATCCTAAATCCGTTAGAGACCACAAATGGACGACAAAATACCCATCGAATTGTCGTGCGTGATGGCGAACGAGAGGCGCGGATTTTAGAACTGATGGATGGCAGTAACTTTATGAAGACGGATAGTGGCTACATGATGGAGGACGAGGATTCTGAGTTCGCGTTTCTATATCATGTTGTTCCCGAGCTGGAAAAGCTGCTTCAAGTCTATGCAACAACAGCAGTGAAGGTGAGACTGCATGTGGGACATGCCCCGCCGAAAATAAGAGTAGATGTCGATGAACGAACGGACTGGTTGGAATGCGACTTTGAGGTGGAAGGTGTACCCGAAGCGGAAATCCGCGAGCTTCTGAAATCACTTGAAGAGAAACGCAAATATTATAAGCTGCCGAGCGGTGCATTCGTCCCGCTAGAGAGCAAAGAATTTCTAGAAATCCGACGCTTTATGCAAGAGATGGGCGTGCGTAAGGGGGATCTTAAAGGAGCCAACCTTCGTCTTCCTGTCGTTCGTGGGCTCCACTTGATTGACTCTGATCATCAAGGCGCGGCCGTAAAGCTAGGTAAATCATTGCGCCAAATGCTCAGCAATATGCGCAATCCGGACGGCTTGGATTTTCCGCTACCGAAAGGGATAACAACAGAGCTGCGAGATTATCAAAAATATGGCTACCAGTGGTTGAAGACGCTTGCTCACTATCGCTTTGGAGGAATTCTTGCTGACGATATGGGGCTTGGAAAGACTTTGCAAAGTATTACGTTTCTTGTCTCTGTATTACCTGAGATTCGAGAGCAGCAGATGCCTGCAATCATCGTATGTCCAGCATCACTCCTTTATAACTGGCACAATGAGCTGAAGAAGTTCGCGCCAGGCATTCGTACCGTTATAGCAGATGGAAGTAAAACGGATCGCAACAGCGTACTGCAGGATCTGTCTAACATCGATGTCGTAATCACTTCATATCCGTTGCTGCGCAGGGACATTGATGATTATGTGCAACAAGCATTTCACACCTTAATTCTGGATGAAGCTCAAGCGTTCAAAAACCATACAACCCAGACAGCTCAAGCGGTAAAAGAAATTCAAGCGAGGTACCGCTTTGCATTGACGGGGACACCAGTGGAAAATGCTTTAGAGGAGTTATGGTCGATCTTCGATGTCGTATTCCCCGAACTATTCCAAGGGAAACGAGCCTTCAATGATCTTCCACGAGAGGCTGTGGCTAAACGCATTCGTCCCTTTTTGCTGCGTCGATTGAAAAGAGATGTATTGAAGGAATTGCCCGAAAAGATTGAGTCAGTGCAAGCGTCCGAGCTATTACCGGAACAGAAGAAGCTATATCTATCCTATCTTGCCATGCTCCAGAAAGAGACATTGCGTCATCTCAGCGTGGATGGCTTTCAGAAGCATAGAATTAAAATCTTGGCGGGATTAACGAGACTGAGACAGCTGTGCTGCCACCCTGCGCTGTTCGTTGAAGGATATGAAGGTAGCTCGGCCAAATTCGAACAGCTACTAGAGATTTTAGAGGAATGCCAAAGTGCGGGCAAGCGGGTGCTCATCTTTTCGCAATTCACACAGATGCTCGGTTTAATCGGTCGAGAGTTAGGCAATCAAGGTGTCCCTTTCTTTTATTTGGACGGATCAACGCCCGCGGTAGAGCGAATGGAGCTGTGCAACCGATTCAACGACGGAGAGCGCGAGCTATTCCTCATCTCCTTGAAGGCGGGAGGAACAGGCTTGAATTTGACAGGGGCAGATACAGTTATTCTCTATGATCTGTGGTGGAATCCAGCGGTAGAGCAACAGGCTGCAGACCGGGCCCACCGGATTGGACAGAAGAACGTCGTTCAGGTCATTCGACTCGTTACTCAGGGTACGGTAGAGGATAAGATGAACGAGCTCCAGCAGCGAAAGAAGAATCTAGTGGACGAAATCATTCAACCAGGTGAAGAGTCGTTATCGACATTATCCGAACAAGAAATCAGAGAAATCCTGATGTTGGAGTAATCATGTTTTTATTAAATCGATGAAGAAAAAAGGGCATGTATCTCCTGGAGGAGCGCCAGCGTTTGCCTTTGGAATCGTGAAATCTCATTAGTATGAGTTATCTATTCAAATTTCACGATTCCAACAGCAACCGGAAACCAGCTAATACTTGTCAACATTTAATCCCTTGGCTTACATGTATCTAGCTGATATACTTTTACTGCATACCAAATAACCTCCATGGTCGTGGAGGATTTTGGATAAATATGGATTATGGTTGGTAGGGCTGGCCTTTCTTCAAGATGGCGTAAATGTGATGCAATAGCTTGTTGGCGCAAGCAATCACCGTCACCTTGTAGGGCTTGCCCTCTTTTCTTTTCTTATCGTAGTAGGCTTTTAATTTCGCGTTGGCGTCACGTCTTAATCCACATTGTACGGCTAGAAATAATGCCCGGCGAAGCCGTTTGGAGCCCCGTTTTGTTATTCGACTGCTTGTGGCCACAAACTGACCTGAACTATGAACACCTGGATCTAGCCCCGCAAACGCCACGAGTTGCTTCGGATCTTGGAACTGTTGCGCGTCTCCAATTTCTGAAATAATGGCTGCAGCAAGCTTATCACCTATGCCCGGAATACTTTTTATTAACTCCACTTCCGGTAGTTCTCCGGCTAGTTGTCTTATCTGGTCCTCGATCACCTCGATTTGCTCCTGCATGGAAAGAAGCAACGACACCATGCTTTTCAGCATCTGCATCTGAGTAGGGCTATTCTTGTTCTCTTTCCATTGTCGATAAATAAACTCTAGATGCTCAATTTTCGTGCAGATCCACGATGCAGAACGAGATTTACTCGCTTGTTTACGAATGGCTTCGTCCCATTCTAAAGTTTGATCGGATAAGCACATCTGCAACGTAGTGAGAGCTGTCGCGGAGAAAAGATCCGAAAACACCCCCTCATAGGTTGGGAATACCTGATCTAATAAAGCACGCATATTAAGCTTTGCTTGCACGTACAGTGAGGTCACGAACTCGTGTTGCCTTGTTATGTGTTGCAACTCCGTGTAGCACTCGTTCCAGGTTCGATGAGGCTTCACGTCCCCTCTGTAATACATTTCGGCCAAATGCCAGGCATCCGCTGCATCTGTTTTCACCTTACGTAACTGTGCGCTCTTCGAACGTTTAGATAATAGCGGATTAACGATGAAGTGCGTAATTTCCATACGCTCCAAATAGGCTATAACGATGCGATGATAGTGCCCTGTTGCCTCCAAAACCACAACCGCTCGGTTACCCGTTTGTTCCTCAAGCGTGCGTATCACTTCGCCAAGTCGTCCGAACCCTTCCTCGGTATGCCGAATTGTTACCGACTTTCCACACACCTCATTACGCTTCACGAACGCTTGAAATACACTCGCGCCTTTTGCCACATCCAGTCCGATAACTGGTTCCATGTCAGCTCCTCCTGATATCATTCTAGCCGGCAATCCCACAACGGTTCCAAACCCATAGCTTCGCTTGTTATACGAGGTCTCAAGCCTCAACCAGCCCAAACATGGTCATTGGGAGTAGTGGGAGAACAGTTTCCGGTACGGGGTAAGCTCCCCAAGGAGATACGCGTTCTCCCGGCTACCACCATCATAGAATGCCTATAAAAATAGGCCAACCAGAAATAACTGGCTGACCTAATAATACGAAGGAGATACATCCCTCATAAAGTATGATCGATTAATGTAAGAGAAGCTGCCCAAAAGTAATCTTTTGGAACAGCCCCTCAAGTAAAATCTTTTATTATTTTTCAGTCATCGCTTTAAGATCATTCGTAAGCTTATCCAACTGAAGGAAGCTTTGCTCAATCTCAGTTATACGCGTATCCTGAGTCGTCATGCTCGCTGCCATCTCTTGAATGGAGGCCATATTCTGCTCAGTTGCACTGGCGATCGTAACGATTTGATCGGTAATCTTTGTGTATTGCTGTTGTAGGTCGTCTGCGAAGAGATCGAGCTTAACAGATTGCTCCGCAACCTTCTGTGAATCGTCTGATAGGGAGTGCATGACCTCAGCAACCTTCTTAGCCGCGACATTACTGCTAGTCACTTTCTGTTGTCCTGTGAGGACATGCTCTGTAGCTTGGGCCGTCTTCGTTCGGATCGTCTCGAGAATTCCTGCGATCTCCTCAGTCGATTGCTGAGACGATTCCGCAAGCTTACGAATTTCACGTGAGACGACAGCGAAGCCATGTCCATGCTCACCAGCGCGGGCTGCTTCGATCGCTGCATTCAGAGCGAGTAAATTCGTCTGCGAGGCAATGTGGTCGATCGTTGCAACGATATCGCTTATTCGCGAATTTTGTTCATTCAGCTCGTTCATCAGAGTGACGGACGTATCAATGGATTGAAGAACCTGATTCATCTGACTGTCTAGTGTAGCTACTTCTTCATTGCCAATCTCAGCTTGTCTCACGGAGCCTTCCGACAATGTCTTCAACTCCTCAGAGCCACCAGCAAGAGAAGCCACTTCTTGTTCTACGTAACGAATGGCATCACTAATATCAGAGGTGCTGGATGTCTGAGATTCAATGCCACTTGCGATTTGGGTGAAGGCGGTCGTTACTTCCTTGGAGATTATGCTTGTGGTAGTCACATTGCTCTTCAGGTTGGCACTAAATTCGTTCAAGTCTGCGAGTGATGACGATACTTGATCGATCAGTGTGTGCGAACGATTCTTCTCTGTGATTGCCTGCTCGCGTTGTAAGTTCACTTCATGCTGCAGTCGTTCACTGAATTTCATTGAGGCATAGAGAGGTACAGCGATGAGTAGAAAGTAAAGAATCATGGTGAGGGGATCATTGTCCCCAAATAATTCAGTGTTGTATTCACTATTGAATAAGTAAACAGTTAGTGCAACACCGGATACTCCGGAAAAAAGAATAGATCTGGAATTACCATATAGTGTCATTACAGCAAGATTAACGTATACAAGTGAATAGGTAGTGATAACGGGGCCTGTTACGATTAATACATAAGTCAAGATGGTAACGATGAAAGAGATAATATACATGATGTAATTCGTTAACCAGCGTTTGAAAGTGAGGAGTGTCGCAACACCACAAGCGACTGTGCCTATGATAAGCAGGGCAATAATTGAATCTGAACCTGCGCCAGTCAGCATATCGACGATTAAACCAAGAATGAGCATACCCCAAATGATGTATGTAAGTAGCTTGTTGCGGCGATGTAATGTCTCCATATTCTCCAAAAAAACTCCACCCCTCATCTCTATAATATTGCACAATATTACCACATATAAAATATACAAACAATGGCATTCATATCTATCACATCGGAAATATGCGAGTTTAGAGGATGGCTTAAATATAAGTAGGAATGGTAAAATCTAATATAAAGTGGTTAAAGAGGTTGTGAGGAAGAGTAGATGCTACCTTTTACAAGTAAAGTGGTTGAAGTTATTCAGCGAATCCCCGAAGGCTATGTAATGACATACGGACAGATCGCAGCGGAAGCGGGGAGTCCGAGAGGCGCGCGGCAGGTGGTGCGGATTTTGCATTCGTTGAGTCAAGCCCATCGACTACCCTGGCATCGCGTGGTCAATGCCAAAGGTGAAATCGCCCTTCCCGAGGGGGAAGGACGATATATGCAACGTCTATATTTAGAGCAAGAAGGTGTCCGCTTCAACGAAGCAGGGCAGATTGACCTTGAGCAATATCGTTATCAAGGCGATGGATAGTAAACTCTATACCTCGCCTTGCTGCTCGAATCGCTTAATAATCTCAACAATAACTTGGACCGACTTCTCCATCACATCCGCAGAGGCAAACTCGAAGCGCCCATGATAGTTTTCTCCGCCCGTAAACAGATTAGGTGTAGGCAATCCCATATATGACAGCTGCGAACCGTCCGTTCCCCCGCGTATTGGCTTTACAATGGGCTCAATGCCGAGACTCGTCATCGCGTCATGCGCGATATCGACAATTGCGCGTACCGGCTCGATCTTCTCCCTCATGTTATAGTACTGATCCTTGAGCTCAAGCTCGATTCGCTCCATACCATACTTGCCACGCAACTCGTCAACAATCGCCGAAATGAGCTCCTTCCGTCCTTGAAACAGATCTTTGTTATGGTCACGAATAATGTAGTTCAGCTTTGTTTGCTCCACATCGCCATGAATCGAGATCAAGTGGAAGAAACCCTCGTATCCCTCAGTAAATTCTGGCGCTTCAGCAATGGGCAGCTTGCTGTTTATTTCCATTGCAATTTTTGCGGAGTTGATCATTTTATCCTTAGCAGTGCCGGGGTGCACGTTCTTCCCTTTAATCGTAATACGGGCCGAAGCGGCATTGAAGCTTTCGTACTCAAGTTCACCTTCTGGACCACCATCGACCGTATAGGCGTATTTGGCGCCGAATGCGGCAACGTCGAACCGATGCGGACCTCTGCCAATCTCTTCATCGGGGGTAAAAGCGACGCGCACCTTTCCATGTTTAATGTCTGGATTGCGAATCAAAAAAGCCATTGCGGTCATGATTTCGGCAACACCAGCTTTATTGTCGGCGCCAAGCAAAGTGGTACCGTCTGTTGTAATCAAAGTATGACCTTTGTAATTGTGCAGAGCAGGAAAATCTTGCGGAGACAGCACGATGCTTTGCTCACGATTGAGTACGATGTCATTTCCATCATAGTTGTCAACCCGCTTTGGACTTACACCTGCGCCGGTCATATCTGTTGCCGTGTCAATATGAGCAAGGAAGCCTATCGTCGTAACGTGTTGCTGATCGGTATTCGAAGGCAGCGTTGCCATCACATAACCGTTGGCATCGATTGTAACTTCATCCATCCCGATCTCTTTCAGTTCATCGACGAGTAGATTACCGAGTGTTAATTGCCCCGGAGTCGTCGGACATGTGTCATTGCTCTCATTGGATTGAGTATCGACCTTGACATAACGGATAAACCGTTCCAGAAGTTCTTCTCTCAACATGATGTTCGCTCCAATCGGATTTAGATTTATTTGGTTTTGACAAGCTCGGCGAGCAATTCGTACGATTTCACACGTGCATTATGATCGTATATTTGACCTGCGACGATTAATTCATCCGCATTCGTGTCTGCGAGCATGGCGATCAGCTTGGCGCGTACTGTTTCTGGGTTGCCAATTGCTGAATAGCGCAGCATCTGAAGGACATATTGCTCCTCCTGCGCGCTCCATAAGGTATCCATAGAATCGACGGGTGGCTGTAGATAACCTCTGTGACCGCGAATAATGCCCAAGAAGCTTTGATATTGGGAAGTTGCGAGTCGCTGTGCTTCTTCGTCGGTATCTGCAACTATAATGTTGGTGCCCACCATCACATAAGGGCGCTCTAGCTGTGCAGAGGGCTTGAACTCTGCGCGATACGCTTCGATCGCGGGAAGCAGATAGTCAGGTGCAAAATGGCTGGCGAATGCGAACGGCAAACCAAGCTGTGAAGCTAGTTGTGCGCTAAAGCCACTCGATCCTAACAACCAGATGGGGATGTGTAACCCTTCACCTGGATGCGCATGTACGACCGCGGAATCATCGGGTTGAAAATAACTACGAAGCTCTTGAAGCTGCGCAGGAAATTGTTGACCATCGCTACCTAGTCCACGACGAAGCGCTCTCGCTGTCGCGTGATCTGATCCCGGTGCGCGACCGAGTCCAAGATCGATCCGTCCAGGATATAGTGTTTCTAATGTTCCGAATTGTTCGGCGATCACTAACGGTGCATGGTTCGGCAGCATAATGCCTCCTGAGCCGACGCGAATACGCTCTGTACCAGCAGCAATATGACTGATCAGGAGCGATGTTGCCGAGCTTGCAATTCCCGGCATGTTATGGTGCTCTGCAAGCCAGTAACGATGAAATCCAAGTCGCTCAGCGTGCTGTGCAAGTACCAAGGAACGATGGAAAGTATCGGCGACAGTACCTCCTTGAATAACCGGGGCTAGATCAAGTATCGAAAGCGGTATATCGTTAAGAGTGTTGTGAGATAATGGAGATGAAGAATGTGTAGTCATCAGGATGCCTCCTCTTTAATTTCCCTCTTCAATATAATTATCGTTTAGGTCATAGCGGATAGCAAGTTCAGAGCGTACTGTTGCAAGGACTATATGGCATAGAGGAAGGGTTGAGGTGTTGACATTTTCAATCTCGAGTGTTATCTTTAATTTAAGATATTTAATTTAGAGATAATTCAAAGGCGGGGTCGTCTTATGGAAAATGCGAAGAACGCATCACTCAGTGTATACATTGCACTGAACAGAGCAAGCGAATGGCTAAACGCTCACGCGGACCGCGACATACGGAATCATGGCTTGAATCGTACCGAATTTGGTGTGCTTGAGCTTTTGTATCATAAAGGGTCGCAGCCCTTGCAGCAAATCGGCGGTAAAGTGCTCATGAGCAGCGGCAATATTACGTATGTCGTAGATAAGCTGGAAAAGAAATGCCTCGTTCAGCGACAGACGTCCTCCGCCGATCGCAGGCTCATCTATGCTGAAATTACAGAGCAGGGCAAACAGTTTATCGAACAAGTATTTCCGAAGCATGCACGTTTAATCGAGGAAATCGTTCAAGTACTTTCGATAGATGAGCAAGAGACGCTAAGTGATTTATTGAAGAAGCTAGGCAAATTTGCACAAGAGGAGTGGAAGAAATGACACATCAAACAGCAGGAATCCATCATATCACCGCATTCGTAGACAGGGTGCAGGAAACAGTTGATTATTATGCAAGTGCGCTTGGACTTCGTCTAGTGAAACAGACCATTAACTTCGATGCACCAGAGGTTTATCATTTATATTTTGGAAATGAATGGGGTAGCCCAGGAACGATTATTACCTTTTTCCCATCGCCTGGATCACAAAAAGGCACGATTGGTGGTGGGCAGGTGGGATACACAACTTATGTCGTACCAGAAGGCACACTGGACTGGTGGGAAGCACGTCTGAAAAAATTTAATATTCCGATCACGCGTATGGAACGGTTCGGTGAACAATATTTGCGTTTCCCTGACCTCTCTGGCTTACAGCTTGAAATCGTTGCACGTGCGGAAGGACCGGCAAGCACGTGGGCTTTCGGCGGCGTACCTGCAGATAAGGCTATTAAAGGCTTCGGAGGTGCAGTGCTTTACAGCACCGATCCAGTTAAAACAGCGATGACGCTTGAGCAGGTGCTTGGGCTAGAGCGCGTCGAGATGGATGGCGACTATATGCGCTTTAAGGGTGCTGGTGACTTAGGGAATTTGATTGACTTGGATTTAACGAAGCATAAGTGGGGACAAGGTGGATCGGGTATCGTTCATCATATCGCATGGCGTGCTAAAGATGATGAAGATCAGCTGAAATACCGTGAATTAGCAGCGACGAGCGGTCTGCAACCTACGCCCGTTGTTGATCGTCAATATTTCAATGCTGTGTATTTCCGTGAGCAGGGTGGCATATTGTTCGAGATTGCGACTGATCCTCCGGGCTTCGCTCATGATGAATCTGTCGAAACGATGGGTGCCAAGCTCATGCTTCCAGCGTGGTATGAGCAATATCGCGATCAAATTATTGCAGGTTTAGAACCGTTTGAGGTTCGCGTGTTGGAGGAGGATTTATGATGATACATCTTTATGAGCAAGGATCGAATCCGAATGCACCGACACTAGTGCTCTTTCACGGCACAGGGGGTACAGAGCATGACTTGCTTCCAATAGCAAAGCAACTATCCGAAGGGTCTTCAGTGCTCAGCATAAGGGGTAACGTATTGGAAAATGGGATGCCGAGATTTTTCCGTCGCTTAGCAGAGGGCGTGTTTGATATTGAGGATCTTGTGTTCCGTACACGGGAAGTTTACGAATTCATAGGAAAAGCAGCTACTCAATATGGCTTTGATCGCAACAACCTCGTTGCCGTAGGCTATTCGAATGGCGCGAATATTGCGGGAAGTCTGCTGTTTCACTATCAGGATGCTTTTCGCGGGGCTGCATTGCACCATCCGATGGTTCCCCTACGTGGAATAGAGCTGCCCGACTTAAGTGGGGTATCTGTCTTCATTGGTGCAGGACGTAACGATCCGATCTGTTCGTCACAGGAGTCCGAAGATTTGGCGGCGTTGCTGCAGGGAGCGGGAGCAGAAGTAGCAGTACACTGGGAAAATTACGGTCATCGACTAACCGGAACGGAAGTGGAAGCTGCTGCGGTGTGGTTCCAGCATTATTTTGCATAAGCGGGGGTGGAGGGTGTGAGATCATTTGCTGCGAAAGAGCTTAGTCAGAAGGACAATTACAAGCTTTTGATCGGCAGTATCCTACCTCGTCCGATCGCCTTTGTGACTACTTTAGGGCAGGGTGGCGTTGTGAACGCGGCACCATATAGTTACTTTAATATTGTGACAGCGAATCCTGCGCTGATCTCCATTTCTGTTCAGAGAAGGAACGGTCAGCTTAAAGATACGTCACGAAATGCTCTTGCATCGGGTGAATTCGTAGTCCACATTTCGGATGAATCATACATCGATCAGGTTAATGTGACTGCGGCGAATGTCGGTCCAGAGGAAAGCGAGATTTCGCTTGCGGGCTTGACGCTCACTCCAAGCGAGCAGGTGAAGGTTCCGGGAGTTGCCGAGGCGCGAATTAGAATGGAATGTGTGCTAGAGCGTGCGATTGAGCTAGGTGGAACTGAGGATGCTCCGGCTTGCGATCTGCTCATTGGACGTGTTGTCCATTATCATGTCGATGATGCGTTGCTGGATCACGGTCGAATCGACGCTGCGATGCTCAAGCCAGTCAGTCGTCTGGCAGGCGATGCCTACTCCAGGCTCGGTGAGCAGTTCACACTCGTAAGACCGGAGTGAGCGAGTCGCTATGCACCCAAAACCGAATATAACGGAACGTATGTCCACTCCGTCTACGAATGCATAAATTAAGCTCCTAAGCACCCTCAAGAAAGTGATGAGGGTGTTTAGGAGCTTGTGTCTTCGAGCGAGAGCTAGATGTCTGCTTTTACCGGTATGTTAATAAGGGTCCGCGTTATGACCAGATTCGTTTGCGAGATCAACGCCCTTTTTGGGGTCGATTTGGCCGCTCTCAACTTTATTTTGTGCGTTATGAAGCAATCCATCGGCGACACGCTTGCCATATTCCGCATCTGCTTCGGATAGGTGCTGTAGCATTCGATTTTGAATGCCTTTGCTGCATTGTGCGAGTGCATCGACTAAGTTGTTAATCAGTTCGTCGCGCTCCCCATTGTCGAACGAACGATACGTGTCGCCCGCTTGCTTGAAGTCGTTCGTCCGCTCAATCTGCTTGCTCGTCCGCTTGGCGTTATATTGCGGCTCGTAATCTTTCCCCATCCGTGGAGCTTCATGCAATCCGCCCAATGACGACGGTTCGTAGTTGATATGCGGATTTTGATCCTGACCGCGATCTGCACGAGGCGCCATCGTCCCACCGGATTGATTTGTCGCAACGCGCGCTTTTGGAGAATTGATTGGCAGTTGCAAATAGTTCGTGCCTACACGATAGCGCTGCGTATCCGAATAGGATAGCGTGCGACCTTGCAACATTTTATCGTCCGAGAACTCTAGCCCATCGACAAGCACCCCCGTACCGAACGCTGCTTGCTCAACTTCAACGAAATAGTCTACGGGATTGCGGTTTAACGTCATTTTTCCTATCGGGAGAAAAGGAAATTGGTCAGTCGGCCACAACTTCGTGTCATCTAATGGATCAAAGTCTAACTCCGAATGCTCGTCGTCACTCATGATTTGCACACAAAGCTCCCACTCCGGATAATTTCCTTGCTCTATTGCTTGATAGAGATCAAGAGTTGCATGATTAAACGAAAGCGCCTGAATGTCGTTCGCTTCTGTCTGCAGCATGTTTTTAATGCCCTGGTTGAGCGGCTCCCAATGATACTTTACAAGTACTGCCTCTCCGGCTTGATTAACCCACTTATATGTATTTACACCTGACCCCTGCATTTGACGATAGTTAGCAGGAATTCCCCATGGGGAAAAAAGAAATGTGATCATATGTGTTGCTTCTGGTGATAAAGAGACGAAGTCGAAGAAGCGCTCCATGTCCTGTACATTCGTGATCGGATCAGGTTTGAAGGCGTGAATCATGTCTGGAAATTTCATCGCATCTCGAATAAAGAAAATTTTCAAGTTGTTGCCTACGAGATCCCAGTTGCCATCCTCAGTGTAGAACTTCACAGCGAATCCGCGCGGGTCCCGCAATGTCTCCGGTGAATGATTACCATGAATAACGGTAGAGAAGCGCACAAAAACAGGTGTCGTCTTTCCCGCCGCTTGCAACAGCTTAGCTCTCGTATACTTGGAGACCGGCTCGTCTTTGACTTTGCCGTATGCTTCAAACACCCCATGTGCTCCCGCACCACGAGCATGTACAACTCTCTCAGGTACACGCTCTCTGTCAAAGTGTGTTATTTTCTCGATGAAATGATAATTTTCAAGTGTGCCTGGACCTCGTGATCCAATCGTCTTAATGTTCTGATTGTCAGTGACGGGATGCCCTTGTCGTGTTGTCAGTAGGAGCTCTTCAGAATTGTCGAGTGGTCCCCCGTTTTTGCTGCTGTTATCCATCGATTCTTCGACCAGCCTTTCTTGTTGGGATACATATATCTCTCCTATCGTTGCCGAATTGATGAAAATGTAAACGATATTTAGGCAGATGCCCGGTAACAATTGCCCATGCCAACGTTGTTGAACATCAATAGAATAGGGTAAGCGCGGAATCATCCAATATGGATAGGAAGGTGAAAGTATTGAACGGATCGAATGTGCTGATCAAGCTATTGGAGCACGAGGGTGAGATTGTCGAATTGAAAATTGAATATAATGATGGCCATAAAAGCAAGCTTGATCTCATACCCATTGGGCTAACAGAACGGAATGAAAAGCTTGAGAGCTTTATAAATGAAATCGACTGGAATAAGGTTGAAGAAGTGGAGATTGAAGTTGAAGGTGGGCGGAAAATCGAAATCAAGGTGGAAGTGAAGTCCAAACGGGGTAGAAAAAGACGAAACACAGAGGAAGAGACAGACAAAAAGGTCGAAGATGCAGAAGTATCCTCACTGTCAGATGAAGGTTTGAAACAGAGGGACATCGACAGAGCGGGTACAGATGAACAAGCGGAAGAGAAGGGTACATCACAGGTCGCTCATGATCCAAGTGCCCAAGACGAAGTGAGCGAGAAGAAGCGGAAACGTACAATCCGTACACGTGCTTCATCGCAAAAGCGACGTGTAACACGCAAAGCCAATGGTAACAGCGTTGCCAGACGAAGACATAAAGGTAAGTAACCATGTATCTCATAAATACAATGCAACAGTCGCCAAAGATACAAGGGATTCCCCATATCCGATGGCGGCTGTTGCTGAGAGAATGCTTTAATCTACGATCACTTTCGTGAGATCATCAAGAATCCATTCCATTGCAGTTGTACTGAAGTCGTTCCAACGGGGGCTATCCACGAGATAGACTTTGCCGCTTTTAATTGCAGGTATATTTTTCCACACAGTATCTTTCAAACCGTTATAAACGTCAATGTCAGCTTGACCGTCTACAAGAATGAACAATCGGTCTGCATCGCCTACATAATCAACAACAGCTTCTTGAGAAATGGCAGCTGTCGCGGTAACAGCAGCTTCCGCTTCCGTCGGAACAAAGCCGATATCATTAAACAGTGGTGAAAATACGTTAGTTGCATGCTGATAAATATTGTTGCTCCAGAATTGGATAACAACTGCTTTTTGACCTGCAACGTTGAAAGGCTTTAACTGCTCCTTCACTTCAGCGACTTTCTTCGCATAGTTATCGAGCCATACTTGCTCTTCAGCCTTTCGATCGAGCCAATCGGCCAATATTGCGAAATGCTCTAAAGGAGACAAGCCCCATTGCGTCGCTACCGTCGGTGCGATTTTCGAATACGCCTCAAGCAGCTCAGGTGTGAAATAGCTAGGAATAATAATAAGATCAGGGTCTAGCGCAAGCATCGCTTCGAGATCAGCCTCATCTTGTCCGAGGTTTTCTACTCCAGCAGTTAGTGCCTCGCCATACTTGTCGAGATAGTAGCCAATCGTTCCGACTGGCTTAACGCCGAGGTTAGTCACTTCTCCGTAATTACCAAGAACAACAATTCGCTGTGCGTGAACAGGGATTTCAACGTCTCTTCCGAGACCGTCGGTAATCTTCTTCGTTGTTGCTGCGGGTTCTGTAGAAGCTACTGGCTCGCTTGCTACTGGGGATGCCGACTCGCTGCTTGACGGGCTAACTGAGTCTGATGGACTTGCTGAATTGTTTTTGCCACACGCTGTAGCGAGCATTGCTACAACGATGAGAAGCAAAAGGACTAGTGTTGAATGCTTTCTGTTCATAATCAATTCTCTCCCTTTTATCTATGTAAAACATGTTTGATGTAACTATGCTACCATTAATGATAATCATTATCAATAGAAAAGTGTTCATTGTACTGTAATAGGTTAATAATAGTAGGTAAGGATCTAATGTTATAATGTAAAGCATGTAGTGAAATAACTTCCCCGAAAAAAAGGGAGTAAAGGTGCTGCCTCTATGTCGCTATCGGATATCCTTTCTCAAATAACAGAAGACAATATAACAAAGATGCTGGAGCAATATAGAGATTTTGGTCCATTCCCCGGCATCTTCTTAACGTTCATGAAATCTTTCGTGCCTCCACTACCGACGATGGTTATTGTCGGAGTCAATGCTGCTGTATATGGAATGTGGTGGGGCTTCCTCTATTCGTGGATCGGTATCGTTAGCGGATGCATGACTACGTTTCTTATCGTGCGAAAAATTTCGGGACATCGCTATATCCAGCGTATGGCGCAGAAGCCAAAGGTGCAATCCAGTCTCATCTGGGTCCGGCGCAATGCATTCAGTTATGTTTTTTTGCTCAGTATTTTTCCTGTCGGACCGTTCGTTGTCGTAAATATAGCTGCAGCCATTGCTCGAATGAGGCTACGGTCATTCGCGATTGCGATCATCTTTGGAAAGGCGATCATGGTGCTGTCTGTATCGTATATCGGTCATGATTTGAATAGATTCATGGAGCGGCCGTTGGAATTGATCTATGTTGTACTGTTCGTTGGCGCATCGCTCTGGATTAGCAAAAAAATAGAAAAGTGGTTCACGAGAGACCATGAGACGGCATAAGGAATGTTTTTGGAGATGTGGGATTTTCAAAAGTAACGTATAATAGAATAGATAGAGATAGAAAAGCAGAAAAAGTTCACACATTTCGAGGGGAGAATCCTTAATGAAGCGTATCGTTATGTTTATTTTAACCAACTTGCTTGTGATGCTCACGATTGGTATTATTTTATCCGTATTCGGTGTACGCTCATACATTAATGAATCCGGCGGGATCGATTTCAACGCATTGTTGATTTTTAGTGCGATTGTCGGCTTCACTGGCGCATTCATCTCATTAGCGATTTCTCGTTGGATGGCCAAAATGATGATGAACGTACAGGTATTGGATCCAAGTAAAAATTTAAGCTCACATGAGCGTGAATTAGTTGATATGGTACATGGCATTGCGCGTGCAGCGGGTATGACGCATATGCCTGAGGTCGGGACTTATCAGTCGCAGGAAGTAAACGCCTTTGCAACTGGTCCATCTAAGAAGCGCTCACTTGTTGCTGTGTCCACAGGGCTTCTAGAAGAGATGGATCGTGATGCTGTTGAAGCGATTATCGGTCACGAAATCGCGCACATTGTCAATGGAGACATGGTCACAATGACATTGCTGCAAGGGGTTGTGAATACATTCGTTGTCTTCCTCTCCCGGATTGCGGCATGGGCGGCTTCACGCTTCGTGAAAGACGAGCTAGCACCGATTGTTCATATTATCGCGATCATCGTGTTCCAAATTGTATTTTCCATTCTTGGCAGTTTAGTCGTATTCGCTTATTCGAGACATCGTGAATTCCACGCAGACCGTGGCGGCGCGATGCTTACGAGTAAGGAAAAGATGATACACGCATTGCAGACACTTCAAGGCTACAAGGATCGCGCCATTGTAGAGAAAAATCAAACATCGGTGGCATCCTTGAAGATTAGTGGACAGAAGAAGGCTGTATCGTGGTTTTCCACTCACCCTGATCTAGAAGAGCGGATTCGTGTACTTCGAGAAAGCAATCTGTAGAGGACGAAGGAATGGGGAGCAACATAGATGGATACAACAATATTGCTTATCGTTGTAATTGTAGTAATGGTAGCAGCATTCGTAGCTACGATGCTCGTCGGATCGTCGAAGCGGAATCGTGAAGAAGACCCTAGCTATATGCAGAGGACCGGAAAGAAATGGGCTCGCCTAACCTGGTTCTATGTTGTAGTTGTCGTGGCAATATTAGTGATCTTCTTAATTATTGTGAATAAGTAGTCATAACAACAACCTCATTTCCAGTTCAACTGGAAATGAGGTTGTCTTCAAGTTCATCGTTCTCGTCTACAGAATAGGTTTAAGGAACATGAGTAGGAAGAGTAAAACACCTAGGACAGTTGGGATGTATGTAATCGCATTTGCTCGAGAAACTGCTGCTGCAATTTGTGGAGATGCTTGTTGGTCTAGTGGGTCATTCGCAGCAAATACAAGTGCTGCCGCTTTCTGCCCAGCAGGAGCCATGAAGGCGATTACAACGACTTGGATAATGATATAATCTGCGATGGAGAGATAAATCCATAGCTTATCAAAGCCATAGTCTCCCAGCCATGCGAGTAGTATGCCAGTGACAACGGCAACTGAGCCTAAGATTTTTGGGAATTTCTCAAGCGTCAGTGAGAGTGCGAGAGAACCTCTTAGTTGTCCGAGCGTTTGACCTTTACGCAGGAGTACGTGGCCGAAAAAAGTGGGACCAACTCCAATAATTGCGGATAATACATGAATAATGATGAGAATAGTAAGCCAGTTTTCTGAGAAAAGATACCCTGTAATAGACATTATTTTTAACACACCTTCCATATTTTTGTTTTTATTATAAGTTATTGTATAGCGTTTAGACTAGTTACTGTCGTCACACAATAGCATCAAACCAGTCATGTATAAGTCATATGACAGTCATATGTTAGAGAGTGACTCTTTATGATGATATAGAAATTATTACAGAAGGAGCATGCTTCGAGATGAAATTTGCAATTCAGTTTTTATCGTTCTTCGTTATTCAAACGGAAGGCAACGGCTCCGATGGGTCTAAAAAGTATAAGCACTTTCAGACGCTGTCGCATGAAGAGTATCAAGATAGTGAGCTAAAGGCGTTTCTAGATAGTGAGTTTAAGCGGATCGCCAAGCGCAAGGCAGAGGTGAACCCTGCGTACGAACAAGTGCCGACGAAGATTGGCAGATTCATCGTAGAACCTGGACATGAGCTGTCTAGCAATCCAAACTACAACCTTTTTCAACGGCTCAGAATGGCTGAGGACACGCAACAATTCCATCAATCCGGTGATGATTTACTGCGAATCTATATGGATACGAATGCGGTCCGGGGCGGGGCATTCATACTGGCGTTAGCGAAGTTAAACGAATTATTCGATGAACCTTTTTTGTTTCTGCTGAAGTGTGACTTCGAATCGAAGATCGCTCGCGTGTCGGATGAGCAAAGCTTGATCTCTCATGTTGAGATGGCGATAAATGCACGTAATATTAAATCGATTCAATACCCGCATATGCCTGAGGAAGGGATGCTTGAGGAGTGGGAGTTGAAAATTCACCAAGCATCACATGCGCGTTACTTCGAAGATTTTCTTAAGTATGTTAGCTATGAGAAGTCGAAGCCTGAGATCGTTAACGATCAAATGATGGGGCTTGTGCAGGAATATATCGAGACGAAGTGGCAAGCGCCGATTCCTGATGCCGAAATTGAAGTGGAGCAATTGCCAGAGGGCATGCTGCAAGAGAAGCAGCAGTTCGATGTGTGGGCGTCGTCCGAGAAGCGGGAGTTGCAGGAGAAATGGACGCATGAGCATGTTATGGAAGCTGCAGAGCGGATCATCGAACATCAGCCTGAGATGGAGTTGAAATTTAAGCTAGACGACATAAGCGTCAAGGCGAAGATGGCAGACTATGGTCAGCACATTCACCTTGCGCGCATGAATGGCAAGTATGTCGTGCTAATTGAAGGAGATGCCTTTCAGTTCGATAAGGGAGTATCGCCTGTTGAACTGTTGCATCCGGAAGAATTGACCGATGTGCTTCAACGTTTGGCTGATCGTACTTCTGACATCGAGTAGGGGTAGAGTAAAATAAGTCCTGTAATATAGAGCGCTAGCGCAAAGTAGGCGGGCAACAAATGAATAAAGTCCATATATCCGATGCCGTAATGAACGCTTAATCCTGCAACGAACCCAGGTGCACCGCCGAGTAACAGCGTCCACCATTGCCATCTTTGCCCTTGTTGAAGTCCCCATAAGGCAACAATAAGAATGAGAACGGCATCGGATAACAGTGCCCCGCCGAAGCCTGCGCGGTCATGTGCGATGAGGGGAATAAGATTTGGGTTGGCGTTATTTAGAGCTTCACGTGTAAGACCCATAAAGGTAAGGTCCTGAGGGACAAACACGTTAGTGACACCAACGCCAGCAATCACGATCCCGCCGATGCATAGCGCAAAGCCAAGTATAACGAAGCAAAGCTGTCCCCACATTGCAAGTCGCCATTCTCTACTGTTGTGGAGATTTACAGGCGAGCGCAAGGGTTGATCTGGATTGCTTCGCATCGCAAGAATGAACATCGGGAACAAGATGGCTGCTGCAACCGCATGAATAGGATCAAAGTAGCCATATCCTAAGTAGAGGAAGAAGCTTGAGAAGCCTATAATACCCGAGCACATTACTGCAGTTTTGGCCCAGTGTAGACCATGCCTTATACCATTTTTCGCTAGATAGTAGTAGAGAATGCCTAATGACATCATTGTGCCTGCTAAGGTGATGCGGTCATGTGACATGAAATGCAGAAGGTGCGGATTAATCCAACCGACCTCGGTACGGGTCATGCCAAGAAAAACTTCATCATAAGACAGCAACACCGATGAAGAGGCAATAAGCCAGGCGATCATGCCCCCGATGATCATTCCAATCCCTAATAATGAGAGCCAGCCCCAATGCTTCCAGAACGACGGTTCAGGAGGCGGAGGAGTTTGGCTTATTTTATTGTAAATAATAGCGTCGTTAATTCGCTTTGGAAGGCCAGGACCAGAGAAGACGAGTCCACTATGAAGGAGAATATAGTCGGCTCCCGCATGGAGCAGGTCTAACGCATCTTGAGGTTCATGTACACCTGCGGTTGCTTTAATGATCGCCGATGGAGCAGTCATTTCACGTAGGAGCTGGAGTTTATCGATACATAAAGCTAGACCTTCTTTGCCAATTCGTATGCGATCTTGCTCATGAATTGCATTGCCGATGACAAACCCATCCCACTGAGAAGTATCGACATCTTGAAGAAGTTGTTTAAGCTCGTCATTCGGGAAATCAAGAGGAATGTATAAGTACAATAATTGGCGAGCATGATCGTGATCGGTTGTCCGTACTTGGAGCGCCAGTTCAGTCATCTGCTGAAGAAGCTCTTTATTGCTGGTGAGGTCATGCTTCTCAGATATTGCTTCAACATAGATCCCCGCCAAGTTTTCATGGGACAAAGTATGATGAAGACTGCGAAGCTCCTCAGCGGCATGATCTACCGAATGGGCTTGATCCGCAGCAATACGTGCAAATAGGGGAAGACGATGGCCTGGGTTGCGAATCCGATGGATGAATCGTTGTAGTCCGTCATTTTCATATTCTGATGGATAGAGCAGTGCTTCGTTGGTGAGGTCCATTCGAATGGGATCAGTAGTGATCTGCTGCTCCTTTGTAATTGGTCCAAGCTCGACAAAGCCAAATCCGAATTGGGAGAGCGCGCGATGGGCAGTGCCATGCGGATCAACTCCCCCAGATAGTCCGACTGGAGTAGAAAATATAATGGCCGAATGGTGAGATTCAAGCAACGGAGAGGGCTCCATATGTCCGAGCGTCTTTATGATGAAAGTTCCGCCAGGGATACGACTAACGCCGCGCATGGCGTTTAGCGTAACAGTACGAGCGACCCTTGCAGGGAGACGAAATAAAACGGGACGAAAAAGTGTCTGATACGACCAATCCGGCATGAGGTCACCACCTAAACCTTCAAGAGTGAAGGATCATTTTCAGTAGAGTATATCACAGCCCGTCAAACCAAGCGTGAGCGAGCTTTCGTATTCCAGTATCTATGCTTTGTTCGCTCAGTCCACCGAAGCCTAGCATGATATAAGATGCTGGGCAGCTTTCTGGTTCAGACCAAGATTGTCTTGGCGAATAGACGATAACACCAACAGCTTTGGCGCTTGCAATGAGCTGGTCGCGAGTGTGATTATTGTGCACGTTAAGTAATAGATGGAGCCCAGACTTCTGTCCAATCACCTCTACACGATCTCCCATATAAGTATGAACGGCACTCAATAGCGCTTCATGCTTCGCGTGATAAAGTCGTCGCATCTTGCGAATATGCCGTTCAAAGTGTCCATTACGCATAAATCTCATGACTGCATGCTGAAGCAGAGAAGAGGCCGATTGACTATAGGGCTCAAGTCGTTCGCAAAAGGATGCGACGAGTGGATCAGGCAAGACGATATAGCTCATCCGCATAGCGGGTAGGAACGACTTCGAGAACGTACCCAGATAGATGACCCGCCCGTTGTGATCGAGTGATTTCAAAGCAGGAATGGGCTGACCGATATATCGGAATTCACTGTCATAATCGTCCTCTATAATGAGACTGTCATACGCGTTGGCCCATTGCAGGAGACGGTTTCGTTTCTGAATGGGGAGCACCATCCCCATTGGAAATTGATGCGAAGGGGTGACATACACAGTATTTGCCCCCGATTGCTGCAGTTGCTCTACATTAATGCCATCGGAATCAAGCGGAATAGGGTGGGTCGTGCAGCCGTGATTGTGAAAGACGGTGCGAACACCATGATATCCGGGTTCCTCCATTGCGATCCGCTTGCCTTGCAGTTGAAGCAATTGGCAAAGCAAATTAATAGCTTGCTGTGTGCCTGAGCAGATGACAATCTGATCAGAAGAGCACCTTACTCCACGAGCTTGAAACAGGTAGCGGGCGATTTCCACACGCAACTCCATATTGCCCTGTCTCTCCCCGTAACCGAGCACGTCTTGAAGGGGGGCTTCATGCAATGCGGTATTTAAGCATTTCTTCCATACCGCTAATGGGAAGTGCTCGAGTTCAACATCTCCATATTGAAAATTAATCATGTGCTCTATGAATTCGTCTTTCTGGGGTACAGGCTTATCTTTAGAGAGTACCTCTTCTACTAGCGGGATAATAGATTCTTCCACTGAAATGACATATAAGCCGCTACGACTTCGACTTTCTACGTACCCCTCGGCAATTAATTGCTGATAAGCAGTTTCGATCGTATTTTTACTTAGGTGAAGATGGTTGGAAAGCTGTCGTATAGAAGGGAGCTTCGCGCCTACTTCGATAGAACCGGTGACGATCTCTTCTTTAATGTATTGATAGAGCTGAAAGTAGAGGGGGATCCCAGGTTGCTTGATCAAGTTGGGAAGTAGCTCGAGCATCGTATCACCTCATCTGACCTCATTGTATTTTATCTATCTGTATCTTTTTACCACGTCAATAGAAGTATAAACTGATTTTACCATACTTAATCGATGAGAATGAGAGGGGGATATTCAGATGTTTACAGTCAGATTGGCAAAGCTAGAATGTACGGATCAGGATAAAATCAATGCGTTTCTCATGAGAGCACAAACAGGCTTTCTAGGACTATCGTCAGCGGATCAACCGTATGTTGTACCTTTGAACTTCACATGGTGGAACGGTGCCATCTATGTGCATGGCGCAGAAGAAGGACGCAAGGTCTCATATATTAGAGGTAATCCGCAGGCTTGCTTTACCGTGAGTGAAGCTAACGGAACCATGACCTCACCTGTTCCAGCGCATACGGATACAGCATATATGAGTGTTATGCTTTTTGGAGAAGTTACGTTTGTGGAGGATTTAGAGGAAGCGACAGGTGCAATGCAGCGTATGCTGGATAAATATGTGCCTGGTTATTATGATCAGCGACTGGCTAGCAGTCATGTAGATAAATATCGGTCTTCACTAGGAAGCCGAACGTTAATTTTGAAGCTGATACCGACTGCGATTACGGCAAAAGAAAATGCCCGCGACGAGAGTAGAATGTTTCAGCAGTAAGAGAATAATAGGTCAGCGGTCGAAAATGGAGTCATCGGAGCAGTTCCGGTGACTTTTTCTAGTTTAGGCAGTAGAAAATTGACGAATCGTGTCGAAATAAAGTTGTTCAAGTTACAGAGAATACATATTTATTCAATCATTCTCATGTTAAAATACATAGATGAACATCATTGTTAGACATAACCGTTCTTGATCAGCACAGAGAGTAGGGATGCATGGTGGAAAAGGAATATCGGATTGGCGTAATTACCCCTCACCTGGATGGGGAGTATTATGGTCGAATTATTCCGTATATTCATGAGTACGTGACGATGAAAAATTCCCAATTGTTCGTCATTCAAGCAATGGACGAAAATTTAGGAATGATTCAGATGGAAGAGCCTGTGGCATTTAATCTCATAGATGCATGGATATTTGTGTTGCCATCGGTGAGTGCTATGTTCCAAGAAATGGTGGATCGGAGCACAAAGCCGGTTGTAGCAATCGGGTTTTTATCCAATTCGTCCCAATCTTATTCTGTAGTTCTTAATAATATAGATAGCATGAAGCAAGCGGTATTACATCTAATCGATGCTCACGGTCATCGTGACATCGCTTTTATCGCATATACAGATCAATACGACTTGAATGAACGATATTTGGGTTATTGTGAGGCACTCAAGGAGCGGGGGATTCCGATTGATGAGCGTCTGTTTGTGCTTGCGAAGGATAATTTGCTGGACGGCGGTTTAAAAGCGACGCAGCAGTTGCTGTCGCGTGGCATTCCGTTTACAGCGCTCGTATGCGGAACAGATCTAAACGCGTTAGGTGCAATTGATATATTGCAAAAGCAAGGCTACAAAGTTCCAGATGATATTGCCGTCATTGGCTTTGACGATATTCATCAAGCATCGACGGGTCATCCTTCCTTAACGACTGTACGTCAACCGTTCGAAACAATAGGGCGAGAGACAGTTAATATATTGTATCGATTGCTAGAGGGTCAACAAGATGTGCCTAGATTTACGAATATTCAGGCGCTCTTTGTCCCTCGCGCATCATGTGGTTGCGCTGATCCTACATTTGTTTCGACACCTGATGAATTTATTATGATGACGAAATCGCTCTCGATGACTCGCAATTCTCTTTATGTAACTACAGCCAATCACTATCAAATGACGCGCGGTCTCATCATGGCGACGAAACAGGAGAATATCCATATCTCCAATTTATTTTGGAATTTATCTCATTGGGGCTGCCTAGCCTTATGGGAAGTCGATAAAATGGGTACAAAAAAACTAGTCATTAAGCAAACATTTAGTCGGCACGGCGACCCATTGCCTCCATTAGAAGAAGCATATGCACTAGAGGATTTCCCTCCTGTTGCCTATCTTCCTCCTGATGCTCAGCCTGGGGGAAAAGATATGGTCATCCTTCGTCCAATCAAGACGGAGTTACATGATTGGGGATATATCGCACTGTCGACACTTGTTGATCCCCAGAACAGCTTTGTGGCGAATGATTTGTCTCGTCATAGCTTTACGATTCTTGCAGTGGCGCTAGAAAGAGAGATGCTGTTCAACCGGATTCGTTCGTTTGCAGAGAAGTTGGAAATTGTTTCTCGCACGACCAATGATGGCATCTGGGATTGGAATATAAAGTCGAACAAGATTGAGTGGAACATTCGTGCTTATATGCTACTGAACGCTGCAGGAGTTATTGCGTCTGATGATTCTTTGAAAATATTGGAGCAAATTCATTCAGAAGATAGGGACCATGTAAGAGAAGCGTTTGTTCATACTTTTAAAGGTGAACCATTGAATGAACAACCGATATCGTTAGAATTCAGAATCGTTGGTTCATCAGGTCAGCAGATGTGGGTTTATGTGGCTGGCGACGTGATGAGAGACAGTGGTGGTAATGTCACTCGTCTAATCGGCTCGTTAACGGATATTACGGAGAAGAAGGACAATGAAGCAAGAATCATGACCATGGCATATCATGATGCATTGACAGGCCTCCCCAATCGCTTGCTGTTCCATGATCGGCTGAGCAAGGCGCTTGATGAGCGCATCCAAAGTGGTGGGAAGCTTGCTGTATTTATGATCGACCTTGATCGGTTCAAGCTTGTTAATGATACGATGGGTCATCAAGTCGGGGACGAGCTATTGTGCCAAGTGGCGTTACAGCTTCAAGATTGTCTTTATGAACAGGATACAATCGCACGGCTTGGGGGCGATGAGTTCATCGTATTGTTGCCGAACATAGAGAGCGAGAAGGCTGTCCATCTTGTCGCCGATCGGTTGCTGAAGAGACTTTCTAAAGCTTACGTGCTCAAAGGGATGGAATTTTTCTTGTCGGCGAGTATCGGAGTAAGCCTCTATCCGACACATGGTGAAGATGCTGAATTGTTAATTCAATTTGCAGATATTGCGATGTATCAGACGAAACGATCGGGTGGTAATCGGATGCGAATCTATACGCCGGAGCTAGGTTCGCAGCAATCTGAGAGAGTGTGGATGGAAAATGGGCTGAGACGCGCGCTTGAGCAATCGGAGTTTGTGCTACATTTTCAACCGCAAATCGCACTTGCTTCAGGGAAAGTGTACGGGGCGGAAGCTCTAATTCGCTGGAATACGCCGGATGGAAAGCAGGTCTCGCCGGGGGATTTCATTCCGCTTGCGGAGGAGACAGGACTCATTATACCGATCGGACAGTGGGTGCTTGAGAAGGCGTGTATGGAGTGTATGCGCTGGATCAACGAGGGATTAACGGATATTGTTGTGTCGGTGAATATCTCAGCACAGCAATTTCAGCAAGGCTTCTTCCCGGAACGGATTCGCAAGGTGTTGAAGGATACAGGAATTAGACCGTCGAATTTATGCTTGGAAATTACAGAATATATGGCGGTTTTAGATATTGAACATAGCATCAAGGTACTGCGTGAGCTTGTGGACATTGGGGTGAAAATTGCGATTGATGACTTTGGGATCGGACAATCATCACTCGTATTGCTCAAGAAACTGCCTATCCATATGGTGAAAATTGATCCTTCGTTTATTTTGAACATGATTGAGGATCACCACGATGAGGCGATTTCCAAAGGGATCATAGATATGTCGCACCGTTTGGGGCTCTCAGTTACAGCTGAGGGAGTGGAGACGGAGCAGCAGCTACGACGGTTGCAGGAGCTTGAATGCGATCGGATTCAGGGCTACTTTATGGGACGTCCGATGCCGTCGGATCAATTTATTGCTTATTATAAAAATATATCAACTTGATGCTATAGCCTGTAAGTTTAATAGAAAGCCGCAACTCGGTGTGGTCCACTTTGGACGCTGATTGCGGTTTTTTTTGACGTAGCAATTGATGACTCCGAAGCGTATTCCGGGTATGATTTCGAAGGTGGTTTAGTTAGCTAGGCTTCAATGTTTTTAGCGGACATGAGAGACGCTATTTGACGATTTAGTGGGATTTTTAAGCATAGATCGGACACCACAGCCCTTATTTGTACATTTTAGCAACGAATTTGCATGATTTATTGCATATAACGTCTCTCATGTCCGCTAAGTGCCGGGAATGGGCAATTGGAAGCAAATAAGAGCTCTCATGTCCGCTAAGTGACATAAATGAGCCTACTTAAGGTAAGAAAATCAGCACCGTACGAGTCTATTGATGACTTGTAAGGTGCTTTTTTTGCATCGAAAATGTATGTGTAACTAGGCTCAGAAACCATTGTCAATCACCAGTTGATCTGTCATATTGAGAATAAACTAGGTTTTGTGCGTCGTAGTATATAAGGTGCAACGATAGGGGGAAATTGCGATTGGAAACCTATATTCTCTCATTAGATCAAGGAACGACGAGTACGAGGGCAATGCTTGTAGACCGTTCTGGTAACGTGCATGGCGTAGTGCGAGAAGTACTTTCGCTTCACTATGCTAAGCCTGGCTGGGTTGAAGTTGATGCGGAGCATATTTGGCAATCCGCACTTAACGTGATCCGTGAAGTTTTCGTACAGACTGGAGTTTCTCCGGAACAAGTTGCCGCAATGGGAATTACAAATCAGCGCGAGACGACTGTCCTGTGGGACCGTACGACTGGCGTTCCAGTTCGAGAGGCGATTGTGTGGCAATCGAGACAGACGGCCACAATTTGCGAACAGTTAAAGAGTGAGGGATATGAGTCATTGTTTCAAGAAAAAACAGGGTTATTAATTGATCCTTATTTTTCCGGGACGAAGGTTAGTTGGATGCTGCAACAATCGAAGAATGTACGCGAAGCTGCGGAGCATGGCGATCTTCTCTTCGGTACGATTGATAGCTGGCTCGTCTGGAAGTTGACAGGTGGGCGTGTTCATGTGACAGATCCTTCTAATGCTTCCCGTACGTTAATGTTCAATATTCACGAAATGAAGTGGGATGAAGAGCTGTTAGCGATCTTAGATGTTCCTGCGAACATGCTACCGGAGGTTCGTTCTACATCTGAGGTTTATGGATATACGGATACAGAGTGGTTTGGTGCGGCCATTCCGATTGCTGCGGTCGTCGGGGATCAGCAAGCCGCGCTCTTCGGGCAAGGCTGCCACGAACCGGGCGATGTGAAAAATACGTATGGCACAGGCTGCTTCATGCTCATGAATACAGGAACCGAAGCGAAGAAGTCAGAGCACGGCTTGCTCACAACTGTTGCTTGGCAATTGAACGGAAAGACGGAATATGCACTTGAAGGCAGTGTATTCGTAGCAGGCTCTGCGATTCAATGGGTACGTGATGAGTTGGGGCTGATCGCAACCTCGGCGGAGTCGGAGCAACTTGCTGCGAGCGTCGATTCGACAGAGGGGGTATATGTTGTTCCTGCGTTCGTTGGACTCGGAACTCCCTACTGGAACAGTGCAGTGAGAGGCGCAGCATTCGGTATGACGCGAGGTACGACGAAGGCCCACTTTGTGCGTGCAGCGCTGGAGTCGCTCGCCTATCAATCCAAAGATGTCTTGAACGTCATGGAGCAAGATTCGGGTATAAAGCTTGTGAAGGTATGTGTTGATGGCGGTGTTGTAATGAATAATCTACTCATGCAATTCCAAAGCGATATGCTAGGCGTTACCGTTGATCGTCCATACAATCAAGAGTCGACAGCGCTTGGCGCAGCCTATCTTGCGGGATTGGCAGTTGGATATTGGAGCAATAGAGAGGAGCTTCGTGAGCTTCGGGTGATTGATCGACTATTCGTCCCGCGAATGGAAGAGAGTCATCGTGATGAACTGTATAGTGGCTGGATAAAAGCAGTACGTGCAGCGATAGCTTTCGCTTGAGGGGAATTGTCAAAATGACAAATGATAATCTGATCAATCCTATCAACGATGGCACTTTTTCATCATTAAATAGAGCAGAGAAGCTTCGACAGGCAGCAAGTAATGGAATCGATTTGCTCGTTATCGGAGGTGGGATTACGGGTGCTGGCATTGCACTCAATGCAGCCTCCCGTGGCATTCGTACTTTGGTGGTCGAGATGCAAGACTTTGCAGCCGGAACGTCTAGCCGTTCGACGAAGCTCGTACATGGCGGACTTAGATATTTGAAGCAATTTGAAATCGGTGTCGTTGCGGAAGTAGGCAAAGAGCGCGCGATTGTATATGAGAATGGACCACATGTGACGACTCCAGAATGGATGATGCTTCCTTTCTATCGTGGAGGCACGTTCGGACCGATTATGACCTCGCTTGGACTGCGAGTCTATGATTTCCTTGCGGGCGTGAAACGAGGAGAACGCCGACTTATGTTCAACACGGAGCAGACACTACTTAAGGAACCTTTGCTGAAGCGCGAAGGGCTATTAGGAAGTGGATATTATGTTGAATATCGAACAGATGATGCAAGATTAACGATTGAAGTGATGAAAAAGGCAGTTGAGTTAGGCGCGATCAGTGTGAACTACGCCAAGGTAGAGTCGTTCCTTTATGAAGGAGATCAATTGATAGGAGCGAGCATTAGCGATCAGATTAGTGGCGAAGTATATGAATTGAAAGCGCCGACGATTGTGAATGCGACTGGCCCCTGGGTGGATGAACTACGCGATAAGGATGGCTCTAAGCAAGGGAAGACATTGCGCCTAACGAAAGGTGTACACCTTGTGTTTGATCGAAGCCGATTTCCACTCTCGCAAGCGGTGTACTTCGATACACCGGATGGACGCATGGTGTTTGCAATTCCGCGCGAGGGCAAAACTTATTTTGGAACGACAGACACGAATTATACGGGAGACATTGCACATCCGCAGGTGACTGAGCAAGATCGCAGTTACCTGTTAAACGCAGTAAATCAGATTTTTCCAAGCTTAAAGTTAGTTGATCCAGATATCGAGTCAAGCTGGGCAGGGCTGCGCCCGCTCATTCAACAGGAAGGCAAAGACCCATCAGAAATTTCGCGTCGCGATGAGGTGTTCGTGTCGCCGACAGGTCTTATCTCCATTGCGGGAGGCAAATTAACGGGATATCGAAAAATGGCGGAGTCGGTTGTGCAACGTGTTGTCGAGAGGTTAGCTGTGAAAGGGATAACGAGCAACCGTTCATCGGATACGAAGCATATCCCAATCTCAGGTGGTGAGGTTGGGGGCTCTGAAGGGTTCCCCAAATATGTGGAAGCACGAATAGCTGAGGGAGTTGCAGCAGGATTAAGCCCAGAGTCAGCAGAAAGGCTTGCGCGACAATATGGATCGAATGCTTCGAAGCTCTTTCGGTATGCGGAAGATGAAAGGGTTAGAAAAGTAGCCGAGCAATATGAAGTTGTACTTGATCTCGCAGCAGAGCTGCATTATGCCATTTACGAGGAATGTGTCGTAAAACCAGCCGACTTCTGGATCCGTCGCACAGGAAAGCTCTTCTTCAATATCGCTGAAGTTCACCAGTGGAGCAATGCGGTCCATGCGATGATGGCGCAACTGCTTGGGTGGAACGACTCACAAAGTCAGCAATATCGAGAAGAGCTGGTGGTGTTCACTTATGAGGCATCAACGGCAGTGCATTAAGCGGAAGTGACGTCTGCGGAATTCTCCATAGACAGTCCAGCTTGTTGGTCGTTAATATGCTGCCAGCGTTTGTGTTGTAGCTTCCATGAGATAATAATGGTGCAGATGTAGATGAGTAATGGGATCGTAATTTTCATCTCGGTAATGGGAACAGGCGTTACGAATGCAAAATAAAACAAAGTTACGGCACCGAGAGAGAAAGCTTGAAACGGAACGACGATGAATGGATGAGAGACGTCGCTGCGAATGTTTACGGGTAGCGGTGCTCCGTTCGTCGATGCCGAAATCCGCAATAGCTTCCATAGACGAGGGGTGGCAAGCAGCCAAACCCCAAGTAACGGCACGCCGACGAGTAAGATATGCATTAAAATTCGATCATCCCATAACTTAACTTCAAGCCAATAAGTCATCAATAACGTTACAATAATAATCGCAATTGATGGAATGGTGAGCAAAATAGTCCATACTAGTAGCTTTCTGGTCTTGCGGTGCAACCGCTCAAAGGATCCGCCTTGAATGAGGCGGGATGCTTTTCTGCCGACAGACCATGATAGTAGCAATAAGAGCAGTGCACTAGCTAGCTGAGTGTTACTTAGCAGATTAAACATCCATATTGCCTCCTTATTTATTCCTGTTCAATCGTAATATTCCCCACATCGACTCTTGCTCTGATGATGTCATTAGTCAACTTTTTGGCTGCAGGCGACGTAATTTTACCAATATCACTATCCAGGTCGAAATCGCCCGCGAATTGGGATGGAAGATGAACTAGGGCATTACCGACATTTACAACTAAGTCTAAGTTGGCTGTATCTAACTTATAAATCTTCGCATTCCCCACATCGACTCGAATGACCGCTGGCCCTATAGTATCTTTAAATACAAGGCTTCCTGCATTAACGGAGAGATCCATATCGGCTTGGATGTTGTTTCCTGTTATACTCCCAGCATTCACAGTAGCTTTAAGGTGATTTGCTTTGAAGTTGTCGATCGTCATATTTCCTGCATCGACGGCAATCGTTGCTTGATCAATTTGAAGGAGTGCTGCGTCCTTTAAGGTCATGCTTCCGGTATTCACGTTTATATGGAGAGAATCAAGCGCCACATCTTCTGAGACAGTAATGATCATCCTCTGTGTGACATTGTATTGATTAAAGTTCAAGAAACTTACAAAATTAAGCCAATCCGACGGGCTGATTCCCAGGTCCAACTTTAATTTATGATTGCTTATGGCTGTATCAACAACGTGAGAAATTGTGTTCTTCGTACCGTAACCTTCTAGTTCAATCGAATTCGTACCGTCCGTGCTTCTTACGTATACCAATTCTAGCTTCAGATCGCTAGATATATGAAGTTGCCGAAGTTCTTCAGCGGTGAAAGTCCACTTGTGCTCGAAAGCAGTAAGGTTCTTTGCTGTTATATTCCACTGATATGTAGCAATCCCTGCCAAGCCGATTAAAATCAATAATATTCCAATAAATACTTTTAATATTCTCTTCAATACGGTCAATCTCCTTCGTGGCATCGTGCCAAAATCATGAATGATATACCAATATTGTACACTTTAATTCATGTGCTGTGTAACCGTCGCAAGTTGCAGGCAAACCCAGACTTAAGTAGGGGATTGATATGAACGAGAAAATTGAGTTTCGACTTTAAATTGTCACATTTTCGTGATACAATGTTCACATATCGAAGCGCTTACATTATGGGGGTGACCGACATGAAAAATCGCGAGATGGCGCGCGTGTTGAAATGGATGGCGATGATCGCAATCGTCGTTGGTATTGTGGTAAGTATAATGAATATCGCTCAATTTAATGATAGAAATCTTGGCTTAATGATTGGTATCGGATTTTTAATTGGCGGCGTACAAATTATGATGTTTGGCATTGTATTTCCACTGTTTCAGAAAAATCAAGAATTGCCTTTGGTAGCTGCCTCACCTGAAGAAGCAGTCTAACGTCAAGTTACCTATAAGAGCCTCTCACATCAGAAGTAATCTTCTGAGGAGAGGCTCTTTTTTGTGCCTTATAAGTCGAATCCGTGAACAAATTATTGCGGAATTGAGGCGGATGTTTGACGCAATTGTTAACTGTGAGGAATTTCGCTGCTTTATCTGATATGTTGAGTTATGCATGCTAACATCGTGGCAATATGTGAATGGAGAGATGAGAATGAAGAGAGGGTTTAGACGTCTGACAACGCTGTTGTCGCTCGGTGTAATGACATTGCTGCTGTCTGGTTGCAGTAATGACATCATCGTACTGAATCCGAAGGGTGAGATCGCTAAGCATCAAATGGACTTGATCTATATCACGACAGGTCTTTGTTTATTGATCATTCTACCTGTACTGATTTTAACGTTCTTTATAGTATGGAGATACCGCAATCGTCCAGATAGTAAAGCAAAATATAAGCCGGAATGGGAACATAATACGAAGCTTGAGGTCGTCTGGTGGACGATTCCTGTCATTATCATTATTCTAATTGGGATTGTTACGGTGCAATATACCTATAAGCTAGAACCGTCCAAGCCACTTGAGCATGAGGCTGACCCCATTGTCATTCAAGTGACATCGTTAGACTGGAAATGGCTGTTCCAATATCCAGATCAAGATATTGCTACAGTCAACTATGTACAATTTCCTGAGGATGTACCGATTCGGTTCGAATTAACTTCGGATGCGCCGATGAACAGCTTCTGGATCCCGCAGCTAGGCGGTCAAATCTATACGATGTCGGGGATGGCAATGACGCTTCATCTGATTGCAGATGAGCCGGGTGAATACTTAGGAAGCGGCGCTAACTTCAGTGGGAAAGATTTTGCGAAGATGCAGTTTGTTGCGAACGCAACTTCTCAGGAGGAGTTCGATCAATGGGTCGAGCAGATTAAAGCAACATCACCTGAATTAACAGATGAAGGCTATCAAGCGTTAGCTGAGCCAGGTGTATCTGAGAAAGTAACCTACTCGGGTCTTCCTGAAAATTTGTTTGAGCGCACGGTAGCGAAATATGGTTCTAAACATAATCACGGCTCAGTTGAGCATGATGAGCAAACACACGACGAACAGGAGAGAGGGTGACATTCATGTGGGACAATATTAAAGAGTTTGCTTCCGAATTTTTTGTAACGGGAGATCCACTCATCTACGGTGCAGATGTCGCCATTGGGCTTTCAATCGTTGCAATTGTGTTTGTTATGACCTATTTCAAAAAATGGACATGGCTCTGGCGCGAATGGCTTACAACCGTCGACCATAAACGTATTGGGATCATGTACGTAATCGCATCGCTGCTCATGCTGTTCCGTGGTGGCGTCGATGCATTGCTGATGCGCACACAGCTGGCGATGCCGGAGCTCGAATTTTTGTCGCCGGAGCATTACAACGGAATATTTACGACCCATGGTGTCATCATGATCTTGTTCATGGCGATGCCACTGATGTTCGGATTGTTCAACCTAGTCGTACCGCTTCAAATCGGAGCACGTGACGTTGCATTTCCGTTCTTGAACTCCTTGAGCTTTTGGTTGTTTTTCTGGGGAGCAATGTTGTTCAACGTATCATTCGTAATTGGGGGATCGCCAGACACAGGCTGGCTAGCCTATCCGCCGTTATCAGGCATTCAATTCAGTCCAGGAGTCGGTCAGGACTTCTATATTTGGGGGATTCAAATTTCCGGAATTGGGAGCTTGATGACCGGAATTAACTTTATTGTAACGATATTGAAAATGCGTGCGCCAGGCATGAAGCTGATGAAGATGCCGATGTTCTCTTGGTCGGTGCTATCCAGCTCACTTACGATCATTCTCGCATTTCCTATTTTGACGATTACTTTGGCGCTGTTGTTCATTGACCGTTATCTCGGCGCACACTTCTTTACGCTCGATGGCGGCGGTAATCCAATGATGTACATTAACTTGATCTGGATGTGGGGACACCCAGAGGTATATATCGTAATCCTTCCTGCATTCGGGATATTCTCTGAAATTGTGGCGACATTCTCGAAGAAGCGATTGTTTGGATATAAATCGATGGTGTTTGCACTTATGGCGATTAGTGTTACTTCGTTCTTTACTTGGGCGCATCACTTCTTCACGATGGGATCGGGTGCGAACGTCAACGTGTTTTTCGCTATCTCAACTATGATCATAGCGATACCTACTGGGGTTAAAGTATTTAACTGGTTGTTTACAATGTTCCGGGGTAAAATAACGATCAAAACACCAATGCTCTGGACCATTGGCTTCATTCCATGCTTTGTTGTTGGTGGGATGACCGGGGTAATGCTGTCTGTTGCACCCGCGGATTTCCAATTCCATAACAGCTACTTCTTGATCGCTCACTTCCATCAGGTGTTGATCGGTGGGGTTGCATTCGGTTACTTCGCAGCACTTAGCTATTGGTGGCCAAAGGTGTTCGGGTTTAAGCTGAACGAGAGGCTCGGGAAATGGGCATTTTGGATGTGGGGCATTGGGTTCTACGTCTGCTTCATGCCACAGTATGTACTCGGACTGATGGGGATGACTCGTCGTGTCAATACGTATAGCTGGGATAGCGGTTGGTGGGAGCTTAACCTCGTCTCGACAATCGGGGGCTTCCTGATGGGTATCGGGTTCTTGTTCCAAGTGTGGCAAATTTTGCACAGCATCAAGCATATGGAGCGCGATACGACAGGCGATCCATGGGATGGTCGTACGTTGGAATGGACGATTCCTTCGCCAGCACCTGCATACAACTTTGCCGTTATACCGCATGTGAACGAAAGAGATTCGTTCTGGGAAGAGAAGCAGCGACGCGAGCGAGGGCTTGTGCCTGATCCGCAGCCAGAGCTGGAGCCGATTCATATGCCGAAAAATTCAGGCATACCGTTCATTAAATCGTTCTGCTGGTTTGTTGTTGGCTTTGGCTTCGTCTTCGACTGGCTTTGGATGTCGATTCCGGGAGTCATCGGAATTATCGCATGTATGCTTGCGCATTCGTTCAATTATAAGACAGACTACTATATTCCGGTTGAAGAAATTAAACGTACGGAAGCTGCTGCAAGGGGGTCGATTTAATGGCTAGCGCACGAAAACATTCGTCCGCTTCTGCGGTAGAGGCGCATCATGGTCATGGGGAGCATCATGATTTGGAATCCATGCGAGTGATGGGTTTCTGGCTGTTTCTCATTACGGACTGTATTATGTTTGGATCGTTATTTGCAACCTATGCGGTATTAAGCGGTAGCTTCGCAGGCGGTCCAACTGCGGCAGAGCTGTTCGAAATGCCAGGTGTTATTGCTGAAACGTTCATCTTGTTAACGAGCAGCTTCACAAGCGGTTTAGCCGTATTGTCGATGCATCGTGGCAATGTTAAAGGATTAATCGGCTGGCTGGCGGTAACCGTTCTACTCGGCGCATCGTTTATTACTCTAGAAATTACGGAGTTCGTACATCTCGTTCATGAGGGTGCGTCGATTTCGACAAGTGCGCATTGGTCGGCATTCTTCACTCTTGTCGGGGCACATGGGCTGCACGTTACCATTGGTCTCGTATGGATGATTGCAATTATGCTTCAACTTCGGAAGCATGGCATCAATTCAGTAACGCGGCGTAAAGTGACGATCACTAGCTTATATTGGCACTTCCTCGATGTCGTATGGATCTTCGTATTTACGATTGTGTATTTGCTGGAGGTGATGTAAGATGGCTCAGCAAAAGGCAGTAAATACGCAGGGTACACATGATGGGCATGATGTTCATGGTGAGTCGCATGGTTCAATGAAGTCTTATGTGATCGGGTTTGTGATGTCACTCGTACTGACAATCATTCCGATTGTTATTGTAATGAATGATTTGTTAGAGGGTGTGTCGGCGAAGGTTGTTTTGATGGTCGCGGCGATCCTACAATTCGTGGTGCAGCTTGTGTACTTTATGCATCTGCGGGAGGAAAAGAAGCCACGGTACAACTTCATGGTGCTTATCCTCGGACTCGTAATCGTGCTCACGGTTGTCGCAGGCTCGATCTGGATAATGACCTTTAATAAAGTTGTACAATAAGTGTAGATAATTGAAATGCCACTCATGAAAGGTCGATCATGGGTGGCATTTTTGTGTTTTTAGTTAACCTAAAGTATATCTAAAGAATGTGTTTGGATGTAGCGATATAAAGGAAAACAATGTAAAATGTCGAAATGTAAGAAAAGGGATACAAAAAACATATATGGAGGAATTATTGTGGTTATTAAAAAGTCGGTATTTGTAAGTGCATTGATAGCGTGCAGTCTTATTTTTGGTTCGATCGGGGTTGTTGCTTCGAATGGTGTTGAGAAGATTCAAGCTTTCTTGAATCACAATATTACGTTTAAGGTAAATGGGCAGTCGTGGAAACCGGTAGATGCTGATGGCAATAAGTTATCTGCTGTCGTTATTGATGGCACGACATACTTGCCTCTGAAGGCGACTGCTAAAGCGCTAGATGCAAAAGTAGCATGGGATGGCAAAAACCAAGTCGTTTCAATTACAACTTCGTCATCTTCGAATGAAGGTGTACCATTTAAAGATGCAGAGGATTACTCTTCGTCAGATTCCTCGTCGTCGAGTTCGTCATCGTCTAATTCATCTTCCTCGAACTCTTCTTCCTCATCGACATCGACTGGCGTAATTAAGTTGTCAGGTACGAAGTCTCAGATGGAAGAGAAGATGAGAGCTCAAGCTGTTGTGATGATTAAAGCGTACGGTGAAGATTTGAAGTCTGGCAAGACTACGAAGATGAGTGCCTACATTAATGCAAATGTAGCACCTAAGGTTACGACTTCTGGTCCGTATAGACCGGGTATTGATTCTATTTTGAAGAGATATGCAGGAAAGATAGCAGGTAATGTTGCAGCCAATGATGCTGACACTATAAAGAAATATGGCGACGCATTGCTATCAGTTAAGTTATCTGAAGTAGAAACGAATTCTATCTCAGATAAGTCGGTTTATAGTCAAGATTTCAGCTATAAGTTCTATCCGAGTGAATGGAATGCTTTCAGCTCCGTCTATGTCTACTTCACTTTCAGCGCAGAAGAATACGATAGCAGCAACTTCATCTTAACAGATGCATATATAAGCTAAGTTGATGGCGGTTTAGGTGCAGTTGCATCTAAACCGCTTTTTTTGAGTTAAGAGGGTCCTGCTCATCTGCTAATGCTCCCTGTCAATTGACAGCGCTCCAAACCCACTCCATCGCACACAGTGACTTACTCGCCCGGATACCAAGGATTAAGGTGCACGAGCACCTCGATCACATCCTCATCTGCTGCTTTTATTCGCTCTTTGATTTGTCTGCTAATATCGTGCCCCTGCTGGATCGTATAGTCACCTGGTATACCGACGCGAACATCAACGATGACGTAATGTCCATGCTCACGTGCTCTTACACGATCTAAGCGCTTAATCTCATATACCCCATTAATGAGGTGCTCATATTCTGCAAGTTTCTCTGGAGAGAGAGCTCGTTCCATTAGAATATCTACCGCATCACGACCGATTTCATATGCGAGCTTCAGAACGAGCAACGATACAATAATCCCGGCAATCGGATCTCCGTATGCAGCCCATGCCCAGTTCATGTGCTCGCCTAGCAAGCCCAATCCAATCCCGACTGCCGCCGCTAAGGAAGCATAAACATCAGCAAGATGATCATAGGCAGTGGCGATGACACTCTTACTTTTGGCTGCCTTACCAACACGCATTGTATATACGTATAACCATTGCTTCCATACGAGCGAGAGTGCTGCTGCTCCGAGTGCGAGCCAGCTTGGCTCATGCGGTGGCTCAAACAATGCGCCGATCGATTGATATCCAATCCAAAGTGCTGCAATCACAAGAATAATCGCAACGAATCCAGAGGCGACGACTTCTGCCTTACCGTGTCCGTATGGATGATCTTCATCAGCAGGCTTCTTAGATACCATCGAAGAGGAGAGAGCGGCAACTGTAGCGATAATATCTCCCGCATTGTGCACTCCGTCCGCGAGGAGGACGGGACTTGCAAGTAATAACCCTGCGACGATTTTCAATACTGTTAAGAGTACGTTACTGATTAAGCTGATCCAAATTGCAATAAGACCAGAATGATGCCCGTGTGCCACAATGATTACCCCTTCAAATAAAGTTTGCCCAATGCAAAAAATAAAAAAGGCTCACAACCTTAGGGTTGAAAGCCTGTGAACGTTATTATGAGTGATTGGTGGTCTTTCTTATACATGGGCGATCATCACCCTTTCAATCTTAAGAACTTCAAGTACACTCTACTTTAACATATTTGATCATATGAATGCTAATCGATCTTTTACATAACATAGGTATGGAGGCGTTTTTCGTATGATGTGAAGTAGCTAAGCGTGTATGTTAAGATGTTGATGGGTTTTACACATCATGGAGCTATTGGAGTGGTGATACAATCATGTTTGATATTGAAGTGAGTATCGAGACAGTAATCTTCAGACTTGTTCTTGCTGCAATACTGGGCGGTATTATTGGTTGGGAACGTGAAATGAAAAATAAGCAAGCTGGCTTCAAAACCCATCTGCTGGTCTCCCTAGGTTCTGCGTTAATTATGTTAATTTCGATTTATGGGTTTGGCCCTGAATTAATGAATCATCCCAATGCAAGGTTCGACCCAGCGCGACTCGCTGCGCAGGTCGTTAGCGGTATCGGCTTCTTAGGTGCAGGTGCGATTCTGCGGCGCTCAGATCGGGTTATCTCAGGACTAACGACAGCAGCGACATTATGGTTAGTTGCGGGAATTGGCCTAAGTGTAGGCGCGGGATTCTATTGGCCAGCTGTCATAACGATTGCGATCGTACTCCTCAGCGTGTACGTCATTAATAAGATCGAGCATAAATTTAACTACTTCAAAAAACAAGGGAACCTGAAGCTGGTGATGGTAGATCAACCTGATGGGGTTCAAGTGATTACGGACTTGCTGCAACGCGAATATATTACCGTCGAACAAATCTCGCTCAAGGAGCAGGAGGATAGTGGTGATGGCAAGCGAGTCATAATACAGTTCCGCATTCATTCGAAAAAGCCCAAAGAAACGCTGGATCTCTTTAGCGCGCTTTGGGCGATTGATGGTATTAAGGAAGTAGAGATTATGTGGAAGGATTAGGATTGCGTTTGTTGCTTGATCTTCTGGAAAGCTTCAAGAAATTGATTGGCAGGATAAGCCCCAGATAGCGCATATTTGCCATCGAGAATAAAGAATGGAACACCGCTAATACCGATATTTCGCGCAGTTGTGAAGTCGTCCTGAACGGCTTCTTTTCCATTGCCTGCGTCTAGCTCTTGTCTTAATGCCTCGACATCAATGCCGAGTTCATCTGCGATTTCAAGCAGTACACTTAACTGGGCGATGTCTCGTCCATCCTCAAAATAAGCCTTCATTACAGCATCCAACCAGATTTCCTGGCTTTCAGTATTCAAGAGTGCAGTTACCCGGTGTGCTAGCTCTGTATGGGGCATTCGTTCTACTTGATCGAAATTGAAGGTTACGCCGACGGCTGCTCCAGCCTCAGTAACACGTTGTAGCATCGGGCGCAATTTCTCGGGACCGCCCATCTTCTTTTCCATCGCACTATTGAATGGTTGCCCCTCAGGTGGCAAATCGTGAGACAGCATATATGCGTGATAGTTGACTTCGATCGTTTCGCCAGTCGATGCTTCCCAGGCTGAAATAGCATCACTCATATTTTTTTTTCCGATCCGGCACCATGGACAAACCATATCAGAATAAAGATCAATCTTCATTGTTGCACCTCACCTCGTTAAATTATCTTTAGTATGGCAGACACAGTGAAGATGTTCAACGTGCGCGTGAAGATTGTGAGTGGTAAAATAAAGGCAGAGTGTACAACTGATACTAGGAGGACTGACTGATGGTGTTATCTTTAAACTCTAAAGTTGAATTGTTGAATGGTGTGCAGATGCCGCGGCTTGGACTGGGTGTATGGCGTACGCAGGAAGGCGAAGAGACTGTGAATGCCGTGCGTGCAGCGCTTGAAGCGGGATATCGGAGCATAGATACAGCTTCTTTATATGCGAATGAGCATGGCGTCGGTCAAGCTATACGTGAATCAAGCGTGCCTCGCGAAGAAGTGTTTGTGACTACGAAAGTTTGGAATACTGATCAAGGCTACGAATCCACTTTAGCAGCATTCGAGAAGAGTCAAGAGCTGCTGCAACTGGAGTATGTAGATCTATATCTCGTGCATTGGCCTGTGGCAGATAAATTTAAAGAGACGTACCGTGCGATGGAGAAGCTGTATGAGCAAGGCAAAGTTCGCGCGATTGGTGTAAGTAACTTCCAGATCCATCACTTGGAGACATTGATGGAGTCGTGTCGCATTAAGCCTATGGTTAATCAGGTGGAGCTGCATCCGCTGTTGACACAGAAGAAGCTGCTAGCGTTCTGTCGTAAGGAAGGTATTCAAATTGAGTCATGGCGTCCGTTGATGGGCGGTAGAATCGATATACCTCTTCTTACAGAGCTTGCGACGAAGTATGGTAAAACCGCTGCCCAAATCGTATTGCGGTGGCATTTGCAATTAGGTATCGTGACGATTCCGAAATCTATTCGTGCAGAACGGATTAATGAGAACGCCGATTTGTTCGATTTCGAGCTGGAACCGGAGGATATGAATCGGATCGATGCACTTAATGAAAATCAACGGTTTGGAGCGGACCCGGACAACTTCGACTTCTAAGCGGGTACGGGCGATTGTCGCTTGACAACTGTAACTGTAACATATACAATTACAGTAATCACCGAGGAGGTGAGTCGCATCAATAGTGAATTTGTTATCGCAGTGCATAGCCTCGTACTTTTAGCGCATCGTCCTGAAGGGATGGCATCAAGCGAAGAGATCGCATCGAATGTGTGTACGAATGCTGCGCGTATTCGTAAAGTGATGAGTTGTCTACGCAAAGGTGGCTACGTGGAAACACGTGAAGGCTCTGGAGGCGGATATAAGCTAATTGCTCTGCCGGGTGAAATTACTTTAGCGGACGTCTATCGAACGCTGGCATCAGGCTCGCTTGCACCAGGCTGGTGTAGTGGCAACTCGGACATGGATTGCATGGTGGGGTCCAATATGGGAGACATTATGAATGCTGTATTTTGCGAGGCGGATCGACAGCTTGAATTGTACTTCGAGACGATTACGATTGGCGGCATGCTCACGAACATTGCGACCATGGCGAAAGCACAAGTTGTAAGTAAGTAGAGTGGGATGACAGTAGGCTTTAATTGACATTGACATAATACGAAGGAGAGATGGATCATGGCGATTTCAGTCACAAAAGATAATTTCAACAATACGGTAGCTCAAGGGGTATCCCTCTTGGATTTCTGGGCACCTTGGTGTGGGCCTTGTAAGATGCAGCTTCCAATTGTAGAAGAGCTATCTTCTGAGTTGCAAGGTAAAGCAAACATCGGCAAAGTTAACGTGGACGAAGAGCCTGAATTGGCAAGCCAATTCGGAGTAATGAGTATCCCAACCTTGATTCTATTCAAGGATGGTCAGCCAGTTGATAAGCTTGTTGGTTTGCAATCCAAAGCAGCTCTTCAAGCTAAGATTCAAGGGCTTGTATAAGCGAGCTGCATGAACGAGATCGTTGAGGTGAAGAACGTCGTTAACCGACTTTGAGTCGGAGCGGCGTTCTTTTTTTGCATTCAGAGACGGAGCGGACGTACGTTCCGTTATTTTCGGTTTTGGATGTAATTTTCAGTTTTTCCGGACACACATTCCGTTATTGCCCTCTTGCCCGTTGATTTTAGCCCCATTCTCCTCAATTAACGAATCTGGTGACCGCTCATTTTTCATTTTGGCACTATGTCTGCCTATTAACGGATTTCTTGTCCGATGCATAAATGTGAGATAGTGTGGCGGTTGTAAGACCGTCTCGCGGTGTTGCATCATGCGGTGTAGATAGTTTGGCGGTTGTAAAGCGGTCGTACAGGTTGAGGTGGGAAACGATTAGAACAACTTATATAGCTTAAAAAATCGCTTCTTGGAAAAGGGATGTAGTCACACTCATCCCCCCCCCCAAGAAGCGATTTCTTTGTAAGCTCGAAAGATCGGCTACCTTTTAAAACAACGGATATTTCTGGCGAAGATCCTCTCTATGCAGGACGTTGGAATCCTCGCGGATATAGTGACACACATATGAGCGACGCCAACGGTCGGTACTTCTATTTTTGGTCGAAGAGTGAATGAGCAGCTCGCTAAAGAACAGGATATCGCCTTTTTCCATGATGACTGGAATTTGCTTGCTCGTGTCCACCCCTTCTGTTTCTTCTGTCCACGATTCGTGCTCCTCGACATTTTTAACCGCGCCATGAGGTAAGAGTCCCAGCTTATGAGTGCCTGGCATCACCCAAAGGCAGCCATTCTCGACATCGATCAACTCTTCCATAGCTGTCCACGCAGCGATCATTGTCATCGGATCGTTCTTAATGTAATAGTAATCTTGATGAGATGCTTGGCCCGGAGCTCCTGGTTCCTTGTAGAAGTACATGCTTTGTACGCAAACTGCTTCTTGACCCATGAGTTGGGCGAGAGCTCCCCGAACGATCGCATGCTTCATGAGCTGGCGTGAAAAGCTATCATGCTTATGTGGATTGAACAAGCGGAGCGAATATTTCTTACGTTCCTCACAAGCAGCCCACTCCGGCATGGGCTCCTGGTTACGAATATCATAGATGTGTCCATTAAAGGCATCTATCAAATCGTTGCTCATCCCTTTTTTGAATAGAAAGTATCCTTGCTCTTTGAAAAAGGAGATCTGTTCCTCCGAAAGCGGTGTAAGTGGCTTGGAAAAGGTAGCTTTCACACGACATCCCCCTTAAAATGGTGTTCATCATTACAACAACAATAAGCTGAAGACGCATCACCTACAATAGCTGAAATACGCATATTTGTGTCTGTAATTGATATTCCTCTTAGCTAGCGATACAATGCTGTAAGGAGGGGGACCTATGACACATTCTCAAATAGATATCGCTTTCGATACAGTAGTGCATGCGTCGGCGGGGTCCATCGTCTATCCTCCTGGCGGTCGCTTTGGCCCGAGGGTTCAGCAGGATATTCAACTGGTTATGCTGTATACAGGTGAAATTGATGTCACGATAGACGGAAGATTCATCCATGTCTCACCAGGTCATCTGTTGCTTCTGAAGCCTGGGCACGAAGAAAGTTTCCAATTTTCGAAAAAAGAGGAGACTTGGCATCGCTGGATTGCTGTCCACGTATCGTGTCTTTCTGATGAAACACGGCACACACTATACCAATTGCCAGAATGCATCCCCCTAACGGAGGAAATCAACCGACTGACCGATCTCATGCTAATCGCTCAGCAACACGATGCCCACCACGACGATCCAGCGATTCGTAGCCTAGGGCTCACTGCACTCCATCTCTATCCTAGTGAATCAAAAAGGGCGCATCTTCAGAGGGAAAAGCACCCTGCGATATACAAAGCATTATCGTGGATTCGTGAGCATTATGCCGAGGATATTTCATTAAGTGATCTGGCAGCGTATGTTGGCTTATCCTCGGAGCATTTGCTTCGTTTGTTTAAGCAAGATGTCGGCGTGCCTCCGATTCAATACCTGTGGAATTACCGGGTAGATCGATCTATTGAGCTACTCACCAGTACGGGTTTAACGATCTTGGAGATTGCTCATCGTTGCGGCTTTAAGACGTCCCATCACTTTGCCAGACTGATTAAGAAGACCACTGGTCGCACAGCAACCGAAATTCGTCACTTATCGTGGGGCGGTATGCGTAAGGCATGAAAGCTCTCATCATACAAAATGGGTGGTACAGGTATATTTCCTGTACCACCCATTTTCCATTGATTTGCCTAAGAGTTTATACTGTCCATTGACCATGAACGATCGCGACGAGCTTCCACTCTTCATTAGAGGGCTCGAATACGAGCATTAGGCTTTGCCAATCAAGTCCTTCAGAAGCTTTGTCGAAGCCTGGGAAGTAAAATTCAACATAAGAAGCATCTGGGTAAACCTCTTTCAAGTTGAAGAGCATGCTTCCTTTAGCCAATGTCTCGTTCACGCTCACATGAGGTGCAACTGCGAAGTCTTGGTTGTAAACATACCGTTCATAATAGTCGCGGAACGAGAGCTCAATAGGATCACCACTTCCGTCGGCAGTTCCCCACAGCAATTTGCTCGTGTCCTTGAAGGTCGGAAGCTCAGCCGGCTTGAACACTAAATCGCTATCCGCATGGATATACGTATAGGGAGAGAATCGCAAACCTTTCTTGGAGTCGATCCATGGAGTTAAAGATTCTAAGTCTCTTTCACGTAGCAACTCAATTACAGCTTCTGCTGCATTTTTCAAAGCGGTACTTGTATCGTCAAGCTCTTCTGAACCATTAGATGATGTTGCGCTATTATTGGGTGTCGACTCTGAGGGTTGCTCAGATGGACTTGGTGATAATTGGGGGGCTGCGGTAGACATACTGTTATTGGAAGAACCACAGCCGGCCAACAAGAGCGCGAGAAGAGCCGCAATAATTAGCGGGTACACCCTGTGCATGTTAGATTCCTCCTTACGTTTAGTAACTAGTTAAACGCAAGAAAGTGCAAGATGTTCCGCAAAAAATTGAATTGCCAAAAAATTCAACCTCTTTGAGTGAAAATCAATCTGTTTTCTTCTTTGGGGTTGGCGTTGGAGTGACGGATTTCGTTTGCTCTAAAGTGTCATTTACGAAGGCCATATCTTGATTAAGTACTTTCATCTCTGTAGTTCCTTTGTAGTTGCCACGATGTTTGTTGTTTTCCAATGTGTTTGTCCTCCTAAGTTGTTGTATATAGAGGTAGTTTCTCGTGTTAGCTACTGTATTATTCTGCTTTTGGATCGAGATTGTGCTCATTGCTCAAGTGTCCTCATCGAGTTGGACAGTACATCTGTGGACGTTAGGGCTTAGTTCTTGTATAATGGCGTGAGAATTGAACAGCTTGACGACTGAGTTGCGATGTTTCGCTGCCTATGGTCGCAAGAGTCAGGAGTGTTAACTTAATGGCTTTATCATGTGGAATTGTTGGGCTTCCAAACGTAGGGAAGTCGACGTTATTCAATGCAATTACGCAAGCAGGTGCAGAATCAGCGAACTATCCTTTTTGTACCATTGACCCGAATGTCGGTGTCGTCGAGGTGCCAGATGAGCGGCTGCAAAAGCTAGCAACAATCGTGAATCCCAATCGAATCGTGCCAACGGCTTATGAATTCGTGGATATCGCAGGTCTCGTAAAGGGCGCTAGTCGTGGGGAAGGTCTAGGTAATAAGTTCCTTGCGAACATTCGTGAAGTGGATGCAATCGTACACGTTGTACGCTGCTTCCAAGACGAGAATATTACGCACGTAGCGGGCAAGATCGACCCGATCAATGATATCGAAGTCATTAATCTAGAGTTGATCTTGACGGATATCGATTCTGTTGAGAAGAAGATGGATCGTTCACGCAAAGGACTCAAGGGCGGAGATAAGAAAATCGCGCAAGAGCTTGAAGTGTTAGAGCGACTTCATGAAGCTTTACACGCTGAGAAACCAGCACGCAGTGTGGAGTTAACAGCGGAAGAGAAGCTGCTCGTTCGGGATCTTCATTTGCTTACAATGAAGCCGGTATTGTATGCAGCCAATGTAAGCGAGAGTGAAGCGGCGAATGCGGATGGTAACCCATTTGTGCAAAAAGTGCGCGAGTTCGCGTTGGCAGAAGGCTCAGAAGTAGTTCATATCAGTGCTAAAGTTGAATCAGAAATTGCAGAGCTTGAAGGCGAAGACAAAGAGCTATTCTTTGAAGAACTCGGCTTAACTGAGTCTGGTTTGGATCGACTCATTCGTGCGTCGTATAAGCTCCTTGGTCTCTACACCTACTTCACAGCGGGTGTACAAGAAGTGCGTGCATGGACGATTCGCAAAGGGACAAAAGCGCCGCAAGCGGCAGCTGTCATCCATACCGACTTCGAGCGTGGCTTCATTCGTGCAGAAGTTGTTTCCTATGATGATTTGATTAACTCAGGCTCGATGAAGGTCGCGAAGGAGAAAGGGTTAACTCGTCTCGAAGGCAAAGAATATGTAGTTGCTGACGGCGATGTTATGCACTTCTTATTCAACGTGTAATACGCATGTGAAATATATACAGGCAGTCCCAAGCTCAGTCTTGGGGCTGTTTTTTGTGCAGGGAGTAATAGGTGCTTACACACTTTTACTGGACTGAATATTCGGGGGGCTGGGGGGAGGGGCTTTTTACATTTCCAACTGCACGAATGAAATAAAAGTGTGATATAATAAACTCTATATGCCCTTTTTTGTAAATTTGGTGGGGCAACGGAGGCTGAGGAACAGTGTTAGACCGGCTGCAAGTATTGGCAGATCGATATGAGAAGTTAAATGAATTATTAAGCGATCCTGATGTGGTCAGCGATAGCGAGCGTCTGCGGACTTATGCCAAGGAGCAATCCGGGCTAATAGATGCTTATAATGCATATGAGGAATATAAAACAGTTCTTGTCCAGCTACAGGATGCGAAGGCGATGCAGGAAGAGAAGCTTGACGATGAAATGCGTGAGATGGTGAAGCAGGAGATTGCGGAGCTTGAAGCTAGCCGTGATGAGCTGGAAGAACGTGTACGCATCTTATTGTTGCCGAAGGATCCGAATGATGGCAAGGACGTCATTGTGGAAATTCGCGGCGCAGCAGGTGGCGAAGAAGCGAACTTATTCGCAGCAGAGTTATATCGGATGTATGCGAAGTTCGCTGACAGCAACGGCTGGCGGACAGAGATGTTAGAGTCGAGCATGAGCGATCTTGGTGGCTTTAAGGAAGTTATCTTTACTGTAAGCGGTGCAGATGCGTATCGTAAGATGAAATACGAAAGTGGCGCACATCGCGTACAGCGTGTTCCGGAGACGGAATCAGGCGGACGGATTCATACGTCGACGTCCACGGTTGTTGTGATGCCGGAAGCGGAAGAAGTGGACATCGTTATTCACGATAAAGATATTCGAGTCGATACCTTTTGTTCCAGTGGTGCGGGTGGACAGTCAGTTAATACGACAAAATCAGCAGTGCGTGTAACGCATGTACCTACGGGAATCGTCGCTACCTGCCAAGACGGCAAATCGCAAAATGACAACAAAGACAAGGCGCTTCAAGTGCTTCGGACGCGGATTATGGACGTTAGACGTCAAGAAGAGGAAGCGAAATATTCGGGAGAACGCCGCGAGAAGATCGGAACGGGTGATCGAAGCGAGCGGATTCGCACTTATAATTTTCCACAAGGTCGTGTAACCGATCACCGTATTGGATTGACGCTCCATCGTCTTGAGTATGTACTCAATGGCGACATGACGGAGATTGTTCAAGCGTTGACGCTTGCTGAACAGGCAGAAATTCTCGAGCGTGACAATCTGGGTTAATCAGGGAGGCGCAAGAAGTGACGGAGCAACAGAAGCTAACGCTAGGGCGTGTATGGCGTCTGGGTGCCGAAAGCTTGCGACAGGCTGGTGTAGAAGAAGCTGACGCGGATGCGGAGCTTCTTCTTCTTTATGTGCTCGGAATGAGCAAGACAGCGCTGTTGCGCGATTGGCATGACCCATGGCCCGAGGACAAGTCTGCGCAGTGGCAGGAGGCTTTAGAACGGAAAAAGCAAGGCGAGCCAGTGCAGTATATTGTGGGTGAGCAATACTTCTATGGTCGAGCTTTTGCTGTGAATGAAGCTGTGCTTATTCCGCGTCCGGAGACGGAGTTATTGGCTGAGGCGGTATTACAGGAAGTGGATCGGTTGTGGAATGGGAGTGCGGGTGGACTAAGAACATTAAAGGGTGGCACGGAGATGTGGTCTAATGCGTCTCCAGATTCTCCAGTCGTGCTCGATGTCGGAACCGGCAGCGGTACGCTTGCTGTGACGTTAGCGGCTGAACGCCCGAGCTGGCAATTGTTCGCACTGGATCTATCTGAGGCTGCTCTGCTTGTAGCGAAGCATAATGCTGATGTGCACGAGGTGAGCTCGCGAATTACGTTCGTTCAGGGGGACTTGTTGGGACCGTTTGTAGGTGAGGGGAGCAACTACCCCGCAATAGATGTGCTTGTGTCCAACCCGCCATACATTCCGTCCTCGGATATCGACGGTCTTCAGCGCGAGGTTCGCGATCACGAACCCCATCTTGCGCTCGATGGTGGCGATGATGGTTTAAACCCATATCGGATTATGGCGCAGCAGTTGGGCGAGCTAGCGACGTTGCCACGCATTGTCGCATTCGAGGTCGGCGCTGGACAAGCGGAAGATGTCGCTGAATTGCTCCGCTCTGTCACGAACTGGGGCGAGATTCGTTTCGTCAAGGACTATGCGGGTATTGATCGCCATGTGATAGCTGTACGGTAGTGGTTGGTGGTGTAAGGGCAGTTAGCGAAGACTCGAATCGTGTTTAAATAGATAGATCGGATTATGCATATATAGTTGAACAGAGGCGCACTCCGTGTCATTTTTGACGCGGGTGGGTCTTTTTTGTTTTGTTGGTTAAGAACCTTCTTTATATGTGTCTCTGTGTCTACTAGTAAAGTTTACGCAGGTACTCTACCTGTTCGATTTGAAAAGTGCGAATATGGCGTTATTTCAAAAATAAGTACATATAGGGCGTTAATTCGCTCAAAAATCGAAAAATTCACAGATTAAGGACATATCGGGCGTTATATAGTGTGTATATACCTTACTTCAGCTGGATACTAGAAAATTAAGTGCAATTCGGGCGTTATTTATTGTTAGTGGGCAGTTGTATCGGTAATTAAGTGCAGATCCGGCGTTATTGGGTGCGGACAGATTACTTAACAATAGATCGCTTTTCGAAGTCACTGTGAACAAAGCCAACACAATATCCACACATCCAAACATAAACATAAAGGTTGTCCCCTTGGACAACCTTTATGTTTCAGCTTCATTTTTAATTCTAGCAAGGTGTTTAAGAACTTTTGAGACGTTGTTAATTGAGATCGTACACTTTTTGGATGACTTATTCTCGTCGAAATAAGCGATTCTAAAAAAGCGATCGATATGATGAATTTTTGATAAATGCACTAAGTTAGCCCGATCAACCATTTCAAAATCCTCTCCTGATGCTTTAAGGACTTCCAGCCAATACTTGAGTGTTCCTGGTGTGTAATAGACTTCATTACGAGTATGAAGAATAATCATTTCCTTGGCTGTTGAATGACTCTCGAAGAATAAGATGTCATCCACAGGTAGTTCGCATAGACCAGCTGTTCCTTTAAGGTCTCGGGAAACTGTAAGTTTCCGCATTGTTATTCCTCCGAAGCATTACTTTTTCAAAAGCTCTTGTGGCACTTTTGGTTGATTAAAGTACCAAATACTTGCTGTCAAGGTTACAAGAACGGTTGCCATTGCTGCAAGCATCGAAGCCAGTCGAAAAGCAACTCTTGCCTTCATTATCTTTTCACCTCCTTTCACGAATTAACGTTAGTGCCTGTACTAAGTAGGCCCCAGAAAGAGCTGATGAGTGAATAAGGAAGTTTGTTGCAATAATTAGAGCTGACAAGACTTTTAGCAAGGGGTGAAATTTTTTAGGAATACGAGTTTGATTCTCTATTCTAGACGGAGCATAGATGAGCGCGAGTAGCATGCTGATGATGTTAAATGTCAACACTACGGAAGGATTGAAGTTTGTTAAAGACAATAGTGCAATTCCAGTAACAGACAAGAGAACGCAGATATCTCCTGATCTTAGATGGATCCCTCCAGATACTTGACGGAGTAATGCGTACCCTACAAGTACAATACTTGTCTCTGTCACGCGACCGGTTAGTAATGAGATCCCTAGCGAGAATATGATGATTGAGACAGCATTCAATATTGCGGCTATAGGGAATTCGAGCACTTCTATACTTGCTGGATGATTGGGCGCAGCACTTTTAATATTTACAGCTAATCGATGTGCCAGTCTCTCAATCATCTTCCTGCTCTTTTCTAAGTGTGTAGAAGACGAACAAGAATAGAGCGAACAAGAGGCATCCTATGTCGACGTAGACGGATCTTTGGGATGCTAGGATCACAAAACCGACCATAATCAAAATTAGAAGAGTGTAGATCATAAGTCTCTCCCATTTGAAACGTAGTTTTTCAAAAGCAAACGAAAAACCGATTCCAAATTTATAGAGAACATATGCAATAGCAGAGCTCACAATGAAGGTTAAAACTTGCATGAGATATTCTCTGTCTGTTAATGCACGAAACCACTCCACAGAATTACCTGACAAGGCTACTAACAGTACTTGAATGAGTATGGTGGCAACAGATCCAAATGTACTTATAAGAATTGACCAGATCATGGGCACTCGGACAAATTGCATCGTAAAAAAGGTTAATAAAATAAGATTGATAATGGGAACGAATGAAGATAATGCGAGTTCCTCCCGTAACACATAACTTTGCAAGCTCATAGATAGCGTGAGAAATACGATGGGCCAGATGTAGTTCGTAACTTTGAATCGGAATAGGGCTAACATGATGGCTACGATTGCAAAGCTTTCAAGCATCGAGAAGAAAACGAATTTTAGAAATAGGATTGCATCACTCATTCTCTTCAGAACTCCTCATAGTATTGGAAATATTTTCTCGTATGTTCAAATTTCAACATTAAATTGTAAATTCCTTCATAAAAACATAGACTTAGTGAGAAAATGAGCAATGAAATTATAGAACTGATGCAAGAGGCTTTTCACAAGCGTCATGATGTGAGAAGTCTCTTTAATTGTATATTCATATATTCGCTAGGTTTATAGATTCGAGAAGCGGACATACTGATGGATAAGACGTTCCGGAACGCATAGTGAGGTACCGACGGGTGCCTAAGCTAAGGGGAGAAAACTATGCGCAATCATTCTTATTCTAATTTATCTAATGTCCGTCCGCACTTATCTATCATTCGCAAGCTCATAAGATCATTGGTGATTTGCATCGCCCTATTTATCGGTACAGCTGCACTGATAGGCAAATTTGTAGCAGCCGCAAGCGCTGACTCTACGATTCCGGAGGATGCGATTCGGATTCGTATTATTGCGAATTCAGACTCCACATACGACCAACAACTGAAATCTAAAGTAAGAGACGATATAGCAACATTCATTGAATCGTGGGGAGAGATGCCTGCGACACAACCCGAGGTACTCGCACTCATTCAAGACCACCTGTCCAACATTCAATCACGAGTAGATACAATGCTCAAAGACGCAGGAGCGAGCTACGACGGTACTGCTGAGTTGGGCGAAGTTCCTTTTCCCGAAAAAGCATTCGAAGGTGCGAGTTACGAAGCAGGAAATTATTTGGCTTTACGAATAACACTTGGAGAGGGTAATGGTGCAAATTGGTGGTGTGTGTTGTTCCCGCCTTTGTGCCTGACAGCGGCACAAGCGCCGGACGATCAAGCGCAAGCTACCCAATCCGCAGACCAACAGATTTCCGTTGAAGACGATCAACCGAAGGCAAAGTTTTTTCTATGGGAGCTGTTGGAGAAGCTGTTCGCGTTCATCGCCTCGCTGTTCTCATAAGCCTGGACCGCTATTGCGAAGCTCTCGTATGCTATAATGGGAGGATAAGCAATCGGACAAGGATGGACGAACGAACATGACGATGGTAACAAAATATTGGCCTAGCACTGGGTGTGATCAATCGAACGGTCTGCAAGAAGCTGCGGCGGTGTTAGCGCGTGGTGGAGTGGTGGCTTTTCCGACAGAGACGGTGTACGGACTTGGTGGAGATGCGCGAAATACAAGTGCGGTAGAGCAGATCTTCAAGGCAAAAGGTCGCCCCTCCGACAATCCGCTCATTGTGCATCTAGCGGACGTCTCGGAAGTTTCTGCAATTGCGGATAGGATATCTGAATTAGAGAAGAAGCTGATGTCAGCTTTCTGGCCAGGTCCGCTCACATTGGTGCTTCCCGTACGCGAAGGTGCTGTATCTCCGCTTGTCACGGCGGGACTCGATACGGTAGCAGTACGCGTACCTGCGCATGAACTCGCGAGACAATTGATCGCTGCATCAGGTTGTCCGCTCGCTGCGCCAAGCGCGAATCGCTCGGGTCGACCAAGTCCGACTGAAGCGGGCCATGTGCAGGTAGATTTAGATGGACGAATAGATGGCATATTAGACGGTGGTGCGACAGGCGTCGGTCTGGAGTCGACCGTCGTTCGTGTGCTAGGCGATCAAATACACATTCTGAGACCGGGTGGCGTAACGGCAGAACAGCTTCAAGCTGCTGTTGGTGCAACAGTTCAAGTAGTCGATGAACCAAGTCACTCAGCAGCAACGCAAATCGCACAAGAACAAGCACCAAGATCACCTGGCATGAAGTATGCTCACTACGCGCCGAAGGGCGAGCTTATGATCGTATCCGGCTTATTTGACCGCATTCCAGTAGTGATCCAAGCTAGAATCCATGAGGCGAAGCGTGGGGGAGATCGTATAAAAGTCGGTGTACTCTCTTGCACAGAGCATACTGAACTATATCAAGCGGATGTTGTAATTGATCTTGGCTCACACATCCAGCCTGAGCAAGCGGCGAAATTGCTGTATCGTGCATTAAGAGAATGCGATGATCATCAATTAACCCTCATCTTCGCAGAAGGCTATCCCGAACAAGGCATCGGCACCGCGCTCATGAATCGACTTCGCAAAGCAGCAGCAGGTCGAGAGCTCCAAGCTTAACTGCAACACCGATCCGACCTCCATGTGAGGTGCATGTTCACCCACTCGTCCGCATATGTTGGGAAGAGAGTAAGAGGACATGCGGTTACGCGCGAGCAAGCACGATACTTGCCTCGCTCATTGACTCGGGGAGGGACAAGCGATGCCGGATTGGTCTGTCGCTGCAGGACAAATACTTACAATAATTATTATGGCGATTGCCTTAGGAATGGATGCCTTCTCACTCGGGATCGGCATCGGTCTCAAAGGAGTTCGGCTACGCGATGTATTGAAGCTAAGCCTTGTAATTGCGCTTTTTCATATTTTGATGCCGCTTGGCGGGATGATTATGGGGCAATATGTTAGCAGTTTGCTCGGTGGCATCGCGACATCGGTCGCAGGGGCACTTTTACTATTGCTCGGAGGGCACATGGTGTACAGCGCGCTACGAGGGGAATCGGAAGGCTCCATCGATCATCGCTCTGTGGGCGGACTACTCATTTTTTCGCTCAGTGTCAGTATCGATTCATTTTCCGTAGGGATTACACTTGGAATGTTCTCCGCACATCGGTTGATAACCATTATGATGTTCGGACTGTTCGGAGGTTTGATGAGCATGCTTGGTTTAATGCTAGGACGTCGTGCAAGCCAATCGCTGGGTGGATATGGAGAGGCATTAGGTGGTGTTATTTTATTCACATTTGGTCTATTATTTCTTATATAAAGTGTAATTTAAGCACGGAGGGGCGACAATGAAGCGGATTTTAATCGTCTGTACAGGAAATACGTGCCGCAGTCCGATGGCGGAGGAGATGCTGCGAGACTTAGCTGCGCGTAGTGGAAAGTTACTAGAGGTACGTTCTGCGGGAGTTGCAACACAGGATGGGTTGACGATCTCTGCACATGCAGCGACGACGCTTCGGCGTAGAAGCTTGAACGCATCGGGGTGTTCAACAGCAATATCGAATCGTGAGATTGAATGGGCGGAGCTCATTTTGACGCTTACTTCGAGTCATAAACGCGCAATCGTGCAGATGTACCCGGAGGCAATTGCGAAGACGTATACGCTCAAGGAATATGCGCTCAGTGGCGATCAGGTAATGGACGATGTTGCTGAGGCTCAGCGATTGTATTCGGAGTGGCAGGTGCGGCAAGCGCTTGGGCAAAACTTATCACCTGAAGAACAAGCAAGACTGTTTGAATTGCAACGGCGGATTCCAGATTTCGACATTGCTGATCCGTTCGGAGGATCTCTGGCGATCTATGAGCAATGTGCTGACGAGATCGAGGATGCCTTGCTGAGCGTGCTGGAACGATTGGATTCGGAGTAGGCAGAGAGGTAAATACCGGGTTGATTTTTCAACCGGCATTCGTTATGATAAGGCTACAACTTCAAGATTCCGATGTAACTGGCGACGCGTAGTGGATGAAACCACGGTGGAGCATCGGGATGACGGCCGGTCGCCTGGGCAAAGAGCAACGTGCATGTGCACGTGTGCTCTTTTTCGTCTTTTATTGGGGCTACTGCGGTGTTAACGAACTGTTGAATACAGATGAATTCAGGTATAATAACGATGGAAACAGTTGTCGATTTGTGGCGTCGTTGAACATCAGCAACGCAATAATATACACCATCCAGCAGGAGGTCATTAATGATGAAGATTGCAATTGGAGCTGACCACGCAGGCTATCGCCTGAAAGATGTAATCGTCCCTTACTTACAGTCGCTTGGACATGAGCTCATGGATGTCGGATGCGATTGCGACGTATCCGTCGATTATTCGGATTATTCGATTCCCGTCTGTGAAAAAGTTGTCAACGGAGAAGCTGAGCGCGGGATCCTCATCTGCGGTACAGGGATCGGGATGTCGATTGCAGCGAACAAGACTCGGGGCATTCGTTGTGCATTGGTGCACGACATGTTCACTGCGAAAGCGACACGCGAACACAACGATACGAATGTCCTTGCCATGGGCGAACGCATCATTGGCCCCGGTGTAGCGCAAGAAATCGTTCGCATCTGGCTAGAGACTCCGTTCTCGCATGCAGAACGTCACCAAAATCGCATCAACAAAGTGATGGCGATTGAAGCAAGCCAAGCAAGTCAAGCGTAATGGAGGCAGGTCGATGACTGACACTTCTGTTGCAATAGCGGATCAAGTTGAAGTCGTGCTGGCTGAGCTTGTAAAGGCTGGCGGGCTACATGCCGGGCAATTCATCGTATTCGGAGTAAGTACGAGTGAAGTGCAGGGGCAGCACATCGGTACTTCTGGCGCGGAATCAGTTGCTGCTCAAATCTTTGAGGGTGCAATGCGTGTGCAAGGCAAGGTCGGATTTCATCCGATATGGCAATGCTGCGAGCATCTGAATCGTGCGCTCGTGGTCGAGCGATCGGTCGCAGAAGCGCAGGGGTGGACAGAAGCGGCAGCAGTTCCTGTGCGCAAAGCTGGAGGCTCGATGGCAGCGTTCGCCTATCGCCAATTGAAAGAGCCGTGTTTAGTCGAGGCTGTGCAAGTCCATGCAGGCATCGATATCGGAGAAACGATGATTGGGATGCACTTGCGACCGGTCGCAGTGCCGCTTCGACCATCGATTAGAACGATCGGTTCGGCGCGAGTTGCGATGGCTTATACGAGACCGAAGCTGATTGGCGGTACAAGGGCAGTTTACGCGCTTCCATCCGAGGAAGAGTCGAGCTCAACTACATGTGATTAAATTGATTAATAGCGTCACCCTATACTAACCCCATTTTTAGGAGGCTATCTTATTATGTTGGAAAATCTTCGTCAGCAAGATCCAGAAATCGTTAAAGCGCTCAACCTTGAGCTGCAACGTCAACGTGACAACATCGAATTGATCGCATCGGAAAATATTGTGAGCCAAGCGGTTCTTGAAACGATGGGCACTGTACTTACGAACAAATATGCAGAAGGCTACCCAGGCAAGCGTTACTACGGCGGTTGTGAATATGTAGATATTCCTGAGCAAATTGCTCGTGACCGCGCGAAAGAGTTGTTCGGTGCAGAGCATGCGAATGTGCAACCGCACTCCGGTGCACAAGCAAACTTGGCTGTTTACTTGGCTGTATTGAAGCCGGGCGACACTGTGCTTGGGATGAACCTCGCACATGGCGGTCACTTAACGCACGGTAACCCAGCGAATGCGTCGGGCTTGTTGTACAACTTCGTTGCGTATGGTGTTGACGAAGAGACATTCACAATTAACTATGACGAAGTGCGTAAAGCGGCATTCAAGCACCGCCCACGCTTGATCGTTGCGGGTGCATCAGCATATCCTCGTACAATCGATTTCGAAAAAATGGCAGCAATCGCGAACGATGTTGGCGCATTGTTCATGGTCGATATGGCTCACATTGCTGGTTTGGTAGCGGGTGGACAACATCCGAGCCCAGTGCCACACGCACACTTCGTAACGACGACGACGCACAAAACACTTCGCGGACCTCGCGGCGGGATGATCTTGTGCCGTCAAGCATGGGCAGCGGCCATCGACAAAGCGGTATTCCCAGGCACGCAAGGTGGTCCGCTGATGCACATTATTGCTGCGAAGGCAGTTGCGCTTGGTGAAGCGCTGCAACCGTCTTTCAAGGACTATGCGCGTAAAGTGGTTGAGAATGCGAAGGTATTGTCTGAGGCATTAATTGCAGAAGGCTTGAACGTGGTATCTGGCGGTACGGACAACCATCTGATGCTGATTGATACTCGCAACCTGAACATCACAGGCAAAGTCGCTGAGCATGTGCTGGATTCCGTGGCGATTACAGTCAACAAAAACGCAATTCCATTTGACCCAACCAGCCCATTCGTAACAAGCGGTATTCGGATCGGAACACCAGCGGTGACGACGCGCGGCATGGATCCAGAAGCGATGAAGACAATTGCGAAGGCGGTTGCTTTGACACTGAAGAACACAGAGGACCAAGCGTCGCTCGACCAAGCTCGCGCACTCGTTGCGGACTTGTCCAAGCAATTCCCGCTATATCCTGACTTAGCTTATTAATATTTGTAAAAATCCCAGCAAAGAGCGTTAGCTCTATGTTGGGATTTTTTTAAGTCGGCGAAACCGACTTAAATCCACCAAAGTAACTCCATCGGATGCTGTTAGACCACGAAACGGTCTTAGAACCGCAAAACTAGCTCCGCCAGATGCTGCAAGACCGCGAAACGGTCTTAGAACCACCAAACTAACTCCGCCGGATGCTGCAAGACCACGAAACGGTCTTAGAACCACCAAACTAGCTCCGCCGGATGCTGCAAGACCGCGAAACGGTCTTAGAACCGCAAAAGTAGCTCCGCCAGATGCTGCAAGACCGCCAAACGGTCTTAGAACCGCAAAAGTAGCTCCGCCAGACGCTGCAAGACCGCGAAACGGTCTTAGAACCACCAAAGTAGCCCCGGCGGATGCTGCAAGACCACGAAACGGTCTTAGAACCACAAAACTAGCTCCACCAGATGCTGCAAGACCGCGAAACGGTCTTAGAACCACAAACTAACCTCGCCTCATGTTGCAAGACCGCGAAAGCGGACAGGAGATCCGTTATTATCCCAAATTAGCGCCTATATGAAAATGAGCGGACAATATTTCCGTTATTCGAGGGGAATGGAGCTAGAATCAACGGAAAATGGGGCGATAGCGGATCGTATGTCCGGAAAAACTGAAAAGCACATCCAAAACCGTAAATAACGTATCGTATGGCCGTTCCGTCTCTGAATGCATCAATAAAAGCGCTTAAGCATCATAACGGTATACAAAGGACTAACTCTCGAAGGGTAAGACTCCGGGTTAAGCCACTGTTTATGCGACAAATTACTGTTTATTGTCTCATCAAGTCTCTTCAAATCTCTGGCGTCATCAAATCAACAATGTAATCACAAGCAATTCAAACAACACGAGCGTTGTGATCGCCGCAGGCCCGAAGAAGCGTGTGTCGCCAGGTCCTGTGACGAGGTGCAGGTAGTTGTGATCTGAACCGGCGACAACGCCTTCGTACACATGCCCATCTATCGTCTGCACTCTCACACGTTGATTCGCACATTGGTTACAAACCTGACTGAGCTTTTGCCTTGTTTTCCGAACGTGATCGCACCATTCTTTATCCGCCTTGTATATTTCCCTACCACCTGCACCACCTGCACCACCCGCACCGCCTACTCCGCCAACAGTTCCTACAGCTGCGCGGGCAGATGTGGAATTGCGTGTCTTCATGGGCATTCCTCCCTATTTGTAATCCTATAAGTTATGCAATTGTCCCGAGTTCGGAGACAATGATATAATGAACCGATAAACTTCAGAGGTTAATGATCGGGCACTTGCTTTGAGTGGTTGAAACCGGTCGAATGAGAGGGAGGATTTTCATGGGAAAGCTTGTGATTTGCGATCATCCATTGATCCAACACAAAATCACTTTTATCCGAGATCAAATGACGAATACGAAGCAGTTCCGGGAGCTTGTGGATGAAGTATCGATGCTAATGGCATTTGAAATTACACGGGACGTACAGCTTTCCAGTGTAAAAGTACATACACCAGTTGCGACTACTGAGGGTAAAGTTATTGCAGGTCGCATGATGGGTCTAATTCCGATTTTACGTGCAGGCTTAGGCATGGTGGATGGTGTGCTGAAAATTATTCCGTCTGCAAAAGTGGGTCATATCGGTTTGTATAGAGACAACGAAACATTGCAGCCCGTTGAATACTATTGCAGTCTTCCGTCTGATGTGACTGAGCGCGAATTGATCGTCATCGATCCGATGCTTGCAACGGGCGGATCAGCGAATGCGGCTCTCGATATGTTGAAGAATAAGGGCTGTAAGCCAACGAAGCTCATGTGTTTGATTGCAGCGCCTGAAGGCGTGAAAGCTGTACAGGAAAAGCACCCGGATATCGACATTTATCTAGCTGCACTAGATGAGCGTTTAAATGAGCACGGTTACATCATTCCAGGTCTTGGAGATGCTGGGGACCGTTTATACGGAACGAAATAAAGGAGGTGGCTTTAGCGTGAGCAGTAGCAAAATTAAAGTCATGACGATCTTCGGTGTACGACCGGAAGCAATCAAGATGGCGCCGCTCATTCTCGAGCTTCAAAAATACCCGGAGCAGATCGAGTCGATTGTATGTGTGACTGCGCAGCACCGCGAGATGCTTGATCAGGTGCTTGAAGTGTTCAATATTACACCTGACTATGATCTGAATGTGATGAAGGCAAGCCAGACGCTTCAGGAAATTACTGTCCGTGTGCTACAAGGGCTTGAGCCGGTACTGAAAGAAGCACAACCGGACATTGTGCTCGTACACGGAGATACGCTGACGACATTTTTAGCAAGCTACGCTTCCTTCCTTCAACAGATTAAAGTGGGACATGTGGAGGCAGGGCTACGTACTTGGAACAAGCTGTCACCGTACCCTGAAGAGATGAACCGTCAATTGACAGGCGTGCTCGCAGATCTTCATTTCTCCCCAACTAAGCTGTCAGCGGACAATCTCCGTCGAGAAAATAAAAATGAAGCTCATATTTATACGACAGGGAATACAGTAACGGATGTGTTCCAATATACGGTAGCGGATGATTTCAAGCATCCTGTGCTCGATTGGGCATCGGGCAAGCGCTTGATTCTCATGACCGCTCATCGCCGCGAGTCGCAAGGTGAACCGCATCGCCAAATTTTCCGTGCAATACGACGAATTGCGGAGGAGTTCGAAGATGTTGCGATCGTTTACCCCGTCCATCCAAGTCCTGCTGTACGTGAACCCGCTCAGGAAATTCTCGGCGGACATCCACGAATTAAGTTGATCGATCCATTGGACGTCGTGGAACTGCACAATTTTTATCCGTATACTCATCTGATTTTGACCGACTCAGGTGGACTGCAGGAGGAAGCACCTTCGTTTGGAATTCCTGTTCTAGTGTTGCGTGATACAACTGAACGTCCTGAAGGGATTGAAGCAGGAACGCTAGAACTTGTCGGTACGGATGAAGAACGAGTATATAATCGTGCCAAAATATTGCTAACTGACGAGACTGTCTATCAGAAGATGAGCCAGGCTTCAAATCCGTATGGTGATGGTCAAGCATCGAAGCGAATTGTGGGTGCAATTTTACACCATTTCGACAAAGGCGAGCGTCCAAAAGCTTATCTGCCAGAGCCGAAATAAATTATCGCACACCATACAGTGATACTGTACGGTTGAAAAACCCGAGAGCTCTTGATTCTATGGGATTTTCAATGATGTTGTTCACACAATTTTTGATATTCAAAGAATTGACAAACGTTATCATCCAAGGCTACAATAAAACGTGACAATGGGGAGAAAGGGCTTGCATGTCGCTTTTTCTCACACCATGCAGCGTCAAAGGAGCGACAATTCGATGACGGAGTCTACACGCAAGCCAGAGCTTCCACCAGATGAGAATCCATGGAAAGCTGCCGGCCTTGTGGCGGGTTTGGGAATAGAATTGGCGGTTTGTATCGGTCTCGGATGGTGGCTAGGAAGTATCTATGACAACCGAAACGGTACAGATTACGGGTACATTACTGGTGTCGTGATTGGATTAGTTTCCGGGATCGGGTCAGCTGTGGCGCTGATTCGAAAGTATACGGGGGCTAGTAAACCGTGAAGGAAGATGTACCAACTCTGTTAAGACGTATGACTCGCATGACGTTCTTTTTTTTGTCATTGTGCTGTGTAGGGCTGGCTGTCTGGCCGGATTACAAGCCTTATTTCGGCGGATTTATCATTGGTGCGATTGGGAGTTTACTAGGCTCGTATCACTTAGCCTGGAAGACGACACGAATTGGATTGCTTGCTGCCGACGGGCGTAAAAGCAGATCAGGATTCGGGTATCTCGCTCGTGCTGCCATTGGCTTGTTAGCCGCGATCATCTCAGTAAGGCAACTTGATTTTGAACTTACGACGACGATCGCTGGATTATTAGCTTTGCCATTGGTCACACTGTTATTGGGTTTATTCACCATTCGCCGTCCTCAAGACGGACACTCCGCAGATGAAAGGGGTGAAAAGTGACAACATGGAACATTTAGCGCCAATTATTGAGATTGGCGGAATTAGGTTTGATCTCGCCGCCATAATCATGGTCGTGCTCACTAGTCTAGTCGTATTCGTTATTGCGCGTTTGGCTGTTCGCAATCTGTCGGTCGAAAACCCCGGCAAATTACAGAACTTCATGGAATGGGTCGTTGAATTTGTTCAAGGAATTATCGGACAAACAATGGACTGGAAAAAAGGTAAGCCCTATCTCGCTCTTGGTTTAACCCTCATACTGTACATTTTTGTATCGAACATGCTCGGTCTGCCGTTCAGCATCATTTCTGAACAGCAAGGGAATGAGATCCCGACTGTCTTTGGTCAGGAATTGGTCGTAACAGGTGTACATGAGCATTTAGCGTGGACTTGGTGGAAGTCGCCAACAGCGGACCCAGCCATGACGATGGCACTCGCGTTAATCGTTATCGTACTGTCCCACGTTCAAGGGATACGACAAAACGCGAAGCACTACTTTAAGCACTATACAAGCAATCCGAATATTGTTTTCTTGCCGATTCACTTAATCGAGATCGTGTCCAAGCCTTTAACGCTCGGTTTGCGGCTATTCGGTAACATCTTTGCCGGAGAAGTGATGATTGGTGTAATTCTAGGCATGAGCTGGATCGGTATTCCAGCAATGATGGTATGGCAAGGCTTCAGTATTTTCGTTGGGGCAATTCAAGCGTTCGTCTTCACGATGTTAACGATGGTGTATATTTCACAGTCAATCGTTCACGAAGAAGATCACTAAATAAACATTAAGAAAACCTATTGATTATGAGGAGGATTTACACAATGGATTTGAATACTTATGGATATGTAGCAGCGGGCATCGTGTTTGGTCTTGGTGCACTAGGTGCAGGTATTGGTAACGGTTTGATCTTCAGCAAGACAGTAGAAGGTATTTCCCGTCAACCAGAACTTCGTGGTACGTTGACTGCAACAGCATTTATCGGTGTTGGTCTCGTTGAGGCTATGCCGATCATCTCGCTCGTTCTTGCATTCATGTGGGCGAAATAATCTAACTAAACGTATCGTAAGGCGCGGAGCCACATTGCCTCCACGCCTTCCTTTTGCAGTTATTACGCGCAGCTTGAATCAAGCCGTGTGAAAGGAGTGTAGCTCGGTGAGCATTGATACCATTGTATGGTCCAACTTTTTCATCCAACTTGCTGCGTTCGCCATTCTGTTCTGGCTCTTGTCGCGTTATGCGTTCAAGCCATTGTTCGGTGTCATGGAGAAACGTCGTCAGCTCGTGCAAGAACAGATGGATAATGCGCAACAAAACCGCACAGACGCGGAACGCTTAATGGAAGAGCAACGTCAAGCATTGCAAGTTGCTCGCAAGGAAGCTCATGATATTATCGAGCAAGCTAAATTAACGGGAGTGAAGCAGGCGGACGATATCGTCGCTGCAGCACGTAACGAATCTAGCCGTCTGAAAGATGAGGCGGTTCGCGATATCGAGACTGAGAAGAACAAAGCAGTTGCTTCACTTAAAGCTGAAGTTAGCGGCTTGTCTGTTCTGATCGCTTCGAAGATTATCGAGAAGCAAGTGGACGAGTCCACGCAACAACAATTGGTTAACAAATATCTTGATGATGTAGGGTCTAAATCATGAGCCGCGGTACAGTAGTTTCCAAGCGCTATGCGAAAGCACTCTTTCAACTTGCGCAGGAACAGGGGCTTGTGTCGGAAACCGAAGATCAATTCAGAATCATTGTGAATTTGGTTGCAAGCGATGCACAAGTACGTGCATTTCTAAGCGCGCCAAACATCACTTTACAGACTAAGGTTGCAACCTTGAAGAGTGCATTTGATGGCAAAGGTGCATCGATTGTGCTCAATACGATTGCATTACTCATTGAACGCGGGCGTGAAGGTGAACTTGCTGCTGTGCTTGAGGCTTATTTGCAAGTAGCAGGTGAAGCGCTTGGCCGTGCGGATGCACATGTGACATCCTCTAAGCCATTATCGGATGCGGAGCAACAAAAGCTAGCGGAGAAATTTGGGGCTTTGATTGGTAAAACCGTTCGTGTGACGAATACGGTCGATCCTGATATGCTCGGTGGTCTGACCGTTCGCATCGGCGATACACTGTATGACGGAAGCTTACGTGGTAAGCTTGCACGTTTGGACAAGGCACTGCAAACTGCAGTTAATTAGTAGTAGGTCAGTACACTAGGATCTAAATCCAGTAAAGCATTGGAGACAGGGGTGAACGAATTGAGTATTAAGCCCGAAGAAATCAGCACATTGATTAAACAGCAGATCCAGCAATATGAATCTGATATTCAAGTCGTTGACGTAGGAACCGTCATCCAGATTGGTGACGGTATTGCCCGCGTACACGGCTTGGAAAATTGTATGGCCGGCGAATTGCTCGAGTTTTCTAATGGCGTCGTGGGCATGGCGCTAAACCTTGAGCAAGACAATGTCGGTGTCGTAATCATGGGTCCTTTCAAAGGCATTCGTGAAGGCGATCAAGTTAAGAGAACAGGTCGGATCATGGAAGTTCCAGTCGGCGAAGCATTGCTTGGTCGTGTGGTCAACGCGCTAGGTCAACCCGTAGATGGTAATGGACCTATTGCAACAACAGAATTCCGTCCGATCGAATCACCAGCTCCAGGCGTAATGGCTCGTAAGTCTGTTCATGAGCCAATGCAAACGGGGATCAAAGCGATCGATGCGATGATTCCAATTGGTCGTGGTCAACGTGAGCTTATTATCGGTGACCGCCAAACAGGTAAAACAACGATTGCAATCGATACGATCGTTAACCAAAAGGGTAACGGAGTAATCTGTATCTATGTTGCTATCGGTCAAAAGCAATCAACCGTTCGTGGTGTTGTTGAATCACTACGTAAGCAAGGTGCATTGGATTACACAATCGTCGTTACGGCGAGTGCTTCCGAACCAGCTCCATTGCTCTACTTGGCACCATATACAGGCTGCTCCATGGGCGAATACTTCATGTACAACGGCAAGCACGTCTTGATCATCTATGATGACTTGACGAAGCAAGCTGCTGCATACCGTGAGTTGTCCCTCTTGCTACGTCGTCCACCAGGTCGCGAAGCATATCCAGGGGACGTATTCTACTTGCACTCCCGTCTACTTGAGCGTGCAGCTAAGCTGAACGACGAGCTTGGTGGCGGATCGCTAACAGCGCTTCCGTTCATTGAGACACAAGCAGGTGACGTATCGGCATACATTCCGACGAACGTTATCTCGATTACTGACGGTCAAATCTTCCTTGAATCCGATCTCTTCTACTCTGGTCAACGTCCGGCTGTTAACGTCGGGATTTCTGTATCCCGTGTAGGTAGCTCTGCACAGATCAAAGCGATGAAGAAGGTTGCGGGTACGCTGAAGACTGACCTAGCACAATACCGCGAGCTTGCAGCGTTCGCGCAATTCGGTTCCGACCTCGATAAAGTAACGAAGTCGCGTCTGGATCGCGGGATCCGTACGCTTGAAATCTTGAAGCAAGGCGTTAACCAACCGATGGCGGTTGAGCGCCAAGTCGTATCCTTATACATCGTTACTAAGGGCTTCACAGATAGTATTCCTGTTGAAGATGTACGCCGCTTCGAGTCTGAATTCTTGTCTTATCTGGATGCGAATCGTCCTGAAATCTTCGCTTCCATTCGTGATACGAAGGATCTGACTGCTGACAATGATAAAGCATTGGTTGAAGCAATCAACACCTTCAAAAAAGGCTTCGCAACGACAGCTTAATGAGTCGGGGTTGGCCTACTGGTCAATCCCGGCAATAAGGTGGTGATAGGTTTGGCTAAAGGTATGCGTGAAATTAAACGCGAAATCAAGAGTAAACAAAGTACGAAGCAGATCACCAAAGCGATGGAGATGGTTGCCGCTTCACGGCTAAGACGTGCTCAGAGCGCTGCAATATCCTCCAGACCCTATGCAGACACGATGAAGGATGTCGTGAATAGCATCGCATCTGGCGGTGGTGGCGTGAAGCACCCGATGCTGCAGAAGCGACCAATCAAACGATCAGCGTATTTGGTTATTACTTCGGATCGTGGTCTTGCCGGCGGCTTGAACACGAACTTACTCCGTCGTCTGACAACAGCGATCAGTGAGAAGCATAGCTCGAAGGACGAGTACGTCATCTACGTTATCGGACGTAAGGGTCGCGATTATTTGGAACGCAGAGCGTATCCAATCGCTGACGTATTGACGGGTATTTCCGATTCTCCGAAATACCACGATATTCAACCGATTGCCTCTGCTGCGATTAAAGGGTTCGAGGAAGGCACGTTCGATGAACTGTTCCTCGTATACAACCAATTCGTCAATGCGATCACGCAAGTTCCTACATTGAAGCAACTGCTTCCGCTTGATGCATCTCAACTAGGTAGCACTCAAGGCGCTAAGGCTGACTATGAGTATGAGCCTTCAGCTGAAGAGGTCCTGAATGTTCTTCTGCCTAAGTATGCGGAGACTCTCGTATTCAGCGCAATGCTGGATAACAAAGCGAGTGAATTTGGATCACGGATGACTGCGATGGGTAACGCGACGAAGAACGCAACGAAGATGATTAGTGCATTGACATTAACTTATAACCGCGCACGTCAAGCTGCGATTACACAAGAAATTGCCGAAATCGTTGGTGGGGCGAACGCACAGCAGTAATGATTCTGACTTAGTAGGAGGGAAACGAATGAGCAAGGGGCGCATTGTCCAGATTACAGGGCCGGTTGTCGATATTGAATTCGATCATGGTCATCTTCCGGACATTCTTAATGCAGTAAAAGTAGAAGGCCTAGCAGGCGATCGTAAAATTAGCCTGACAGTTGAAGTTGCTACGCACTTGGGCGACAATCTTGTTCGCGCAGTTGCAATGTCCTCCACGGACGGTCTCGTACGTGGAATGGATGCGATCGATCTTGGTGGACCGATCACAGTTCCAGTTGGACCTGCAACACTTGGACGCGTATTTAACGTTCTTGGTGATCCAATCGATGGAGCGGGTGAACCAGACCGCACGAAGTCGAGTCCGATTCACCGCCAAGCACCTACGTTTGAAGATCTATCGACCCAAACAGAAATGTTTGAAACAGGTATTAAAGTTGTTGACTTACTCGCTCCTTATACTAAGGGGGGTAAGATCGGTCTGTTCGGTGGTGCCGGTGTTGGTAAAACCGTTCTTATGCAAGAGCTCATTCATAACATCGCTTCCGCGCATGGTGGTATTTCCGTATTCGCCGGTGTAGGTGAGCGTACTCGTGAAGGGAATGACCTCTATCACGAAATGAGCGAGTCCGGCGTTATTGCTAAGCTTGCGATGGTATTTGGTCAAATGAATGAACCTCCAGGAGCGCGTATGCGCGTTGCCCTTACAGGTCTTACTATGGCTGAATATTTCCGTGACGAAGAAGGCAAAGACGTACTTCTGTTCGTTGATAACATCTTCCGGTTCACGCAAGCAGGTTCCGAGGTATCCGCGCTTCTAGGCCGTATGCCTTCTGCCGTTGGTTACCAACCAACACTTGCTACGGAAATGGGTCAATTGCAAGAGCGTATCGTTTCGACGAAGAAAGGTTCCATCACTTCGATTCAAGCGATTTACGTTCCTGCCGATGACTATACGGATCCGGCTCCTGCAACAGCGTTCGCTCACTTGGATGCAACGACGAACCTTGAGCGTGGTATTGCAGCGATGGGGATCTTCCCAGCGGTTGACCCGCTGGCGTCCTCTTCCCGTATTCTAGCACCGGAAATCGTTGGTGATGAGCACTATAATGTTGCGCAAGGCGTTAAGCGTCTATTGCAACGTTATAAAGAGCTTCAAGATATTATTGCGATTCTGGGTATGGATGAATTGGGCGAGGATGATAAACTAGTTGTTCATCGTGCGCGTCGTATTCAATTGTTCCTATCCCAACCGCTCCACGTTGCTGAAGCATTTAACGGAATTCCAGGCGTGTACGCGCCGATCAAGGATACGATTCGCAGCTTTAAGGAGATCCTCGAAGGTAAGCACGATGATCTTCCAGAACCGGCCTTCCACAACGTTGGTGTTATTGAGGAAGCCGTCGAGAAGGCGAAGAAGCTCGCTGCATCGGTTTAATCCGTTGCTGAGTTTGGAGGAATCGATATGAGTACTCTACGTTTGGAAATTGTTACGCCTGAACGGAAAGTTTACGAGAATGACGTAAATATGGTTGTCGTTAAAGGTGTTAGTGGTGAACTGGGGATTCTTCCTCATCATATCCCACTGGTTACACCTTTGAAGATCGCTCCTGTAAAGGCAAAAGTGAACAATAAAGATGTGTTTTTCGCTGTTCATGGTGGATTTATTGAGGTTCGTAAGGACAAAGTTGTTATCCTCGCGGAAGCAGCAGAGTTCGGTTCCGACATTGACATCTCCCGTGCACGTCTCGCTAAAGAGCGTGCAGAACGCCGTCTAGCACAGAAGCAAGAAGACATCAATTCTAGTCGCGCTGAACTTGCGCTGCAACGCGCAATCAGCCGTCTTGAAACCGCTGAGAGGGAAATCTAATTCGCTCAGCACATAGGAATCGCCCTACACACGTGCTCTAAAGGTACGCGCTGTGGGGCGATTTTTTTAGCTTTATAGAATTTATGAGGTTCACACTTATTATTAACCGTATAACCTCTGATAAGCTTTTTCACAGTTCTAGGACTAGGATAGCGAAGCCATTTTTGCTTATTGAAATGAAATGACATCATTAAGCGACTAACTGCAAAATGTACAGTTAGTTTGAGCGATAAAATGATATTCAGCGTATCTAAATGCAAAAACTACATATAAAATTGATAATATGCTACCAAATAACTTATTTCTGATGAACTAACTGTAGGTTTTGCATCTAGTGCAAGAGGAATGCTTGTACGGATATAAATAACTGTATGAAATGCATTTAGTTTTAGTGAGGTACGTAATTAAAGGGACGTAATTAAGGGGACGCAATAAAAGGAACGCAATTAGAGGAACGCAATTAAAGGTACGTTAACAGGAAACAGTCAATCCTGGATCAATGTGCATCAAGCCCAAAACCTAAATGCACGATAAAAGTGACGAGCCTGATATATAAAGTTATGCACAAGTGGATAAATGCAATCTCGACGCCGAACCCCTATTTTTACACGGATTTTACAAAAGGGAGCTGTGGAACATATCCGCAGGTTGTGGACAACTGGGGATAAAGTGTGGGTAACCGCCCCCTTTTGGGGGTAAAATCAGCATAACTTGTGGATAACTACAAAAAGCCAGTACAATAACAAACACCCGACCAGTCTCAAAGAAATGAATTTTTTTACAGTGAATTTACAATGATTGGCTGATACATATTCTTTTGCATAGATGGAACTGAAACCGCTTTTATCATAGACGTAAATTGAGGCTTTTGTTATAATTGTGGTTGAATTTGCCTGCTGCGGATTACCGTAGAGAGCACTTATCACTTAGAACGCGGAGGCGATGATGTGGAGAAGTACGTGAATTCGTACGTTATTGTTACCATCTTCCTCGTGTTGGGAATTGTGTTTCCGATTTTCGTGTTGTGGTTGGGTAGTTTCCTGCGGCCGAACAAGCCAACGGAAGAGAAGAAAACAACATATGAGAGCGGTAACGACCCGGTGGGAGATAGCCAGATTCGTTTTAATGTTCGTTATTATTTGTATGCACTGATGTTTGTTATTTTCGATGTTGAGACAGTTTTCCTCTATCCCTGGGCCGTTGCGTATAAGCAAATGGGCCTCTTTGCATTGGTTGAAATGTTTATTTTTGCAGCGTTACTATGCATCGGGCTTCTGTACGCCTGGAGGAAGAAGGTGTTTAAATGGAACTCAATTTAGCTAATGTTTCTCCTGAAGAACAGGAACAATTTGAGCGAAGTGTGTTTTTCGGAACGATAGAGCAGGTAAAAGGTTGGGCAAGAAGCAACTCGCTTTGGCCTATGACATTCGGTCTAGCTTGTTGTGCGATTGAGATGATGGCATCAGGTGGAGCGCATTATGATCTCGACCGTTTTGGCGTTATTTTTCGGACGTCACCTCGTCAGTCAGATGTCATGATTGTGTCGGGAACAGTGACGAAGAAGATGGCTCCATTGCTCCGACGCTTATATGATCAGATGCCTGAGCCGAAATGGGTCATCGCTATGGGGTCATGTGCGACAGCGGGGGGTCCTTATGTTAAATCCTATTCTGTTGTCAAAGGTGTCGATCAGCTCGTGCCTGTTGATGTCTACATTCCTGGATGCCCGCCCAACCCTGCTGCACTAATATATGGAATCAATAAGCTGCAGGAGAAAATTCGCTATGAAGCTAAGACCGGAAAGCGGGTGACTGATCGATGACGGAGGAGAATAAACCGGGAGAAGAATTGCGAACCAATTCGGATACCGAGGCTCCGAAGGAGGAAGCACCTGCTTCTGAAGCAACGCCTGCTCCTGAAGCATCACCTGCTCCAGAACCTGCATCTGTCGCTGAGGAAGCTCCCAAAGAGAGAAGAGTCGAGACGGACGAGGAGAAGGCTGCAAGACGTAAAGCAGCTTTTGAGGCGCGTCAAGCAATGAAGGCTGAGCAAGCGCAAGCAGCTGCGGAAGCAGCCAAGGCTGCTCAGCAAGCAGGAGCGGTAACGGCAACGCCGTCTCCTGCATCAACTGATGCAACACCAACTGCTTCAGGAGCTGTAGCCGATACACCGGTCGATGCACCGCCTCCAAAACCACCATCACCGAATCAGCCTAGATTGGATCGCACAGTTAAGCTGTTGCGAGAGTTGATAGCTGAAGATGCTGTTGAGGAATCGTATATTAACGAGCTAAATGATGATCTACCGACATTGGTTGTCAAGAATGAGCATTGGTTGCAAGCGGCGAAGTTGTTCCTCAACCATTCAGATCTTGATTGTAATTATTTGCGCAACGTAACGGGTGTAGATTATGAGACTTATATGGAAGTTGTCTATTATCCATTAAGCTTGAATAGCAAAGAGTGTTATTGCATTAAGGTTCGTACAGATCGTGAGCAGCCTGCGGTTGCATCGGTAACTCCTGTCTGGGAGACAGCGAATTGGAATGAGCGCGAAATCTATGATTTGCTCGGAATCGAGTTCCCAGGCCACCCTAATCTTACACGGATCATGATGCCTGACGATTGGGTAGGTCATCCACTTCGCAAAGACTATGTTCCACTTGACCCGGAGGTGTAAGCACTCGTGATTCGAACAGAAGAACTGCTACTCAACGTTGGTCCTCAGCATCCCAGTACACATGGTGTTTTTCGGATTGTAGTAAAGCTAGATGGGGAAATCATTACCGAAGCGACACCCGTTATGGGCTATTTGCACCGTGGTACTGAGAAGCTGGCAGAAAATTTGAATTTTACGCAGATCATCCCGTACACAGACCGTATGGATTACGTGTCTGCAATGACGAACAACTATGTGCTTGTGCATGCAGTTGAGAAAATGATGGGGCTCGAAGTACCAGAGCGTGCGGAATTCCTACGCTTAATCGTAATGGAGATGCAGCGTGTGGCAAGCCATCTCGTATGGTGGGGCACCTATTTGCTTGATATCGGCGCCATAAGTCCATTCTTGTATGCGTTCAGCGATCGCGAACGTATATTAGCGTTGTTCAACGAGTTATGTGGCGCACGACTTACATATAATTATATGAGAGTCGGTGGCGTAAAGTGGGATGCACCGGATGGCTGGATTGACCGCGTGAAAGCTCTCGTGAAGGATATGTACAATCGTCTGGACGAGTACAATAATCTCGTGAGTGGAAATGAAATATTCCTTGCACGGATAAAGGGAATCGGTCAATATGATGCGAAGACTGCAATCGAATACGGCCTATCGGGAGCAAATTTACGTTCCACAGGCGTGAAATGGGACTTGCGTAAAGCTGAACCATACAGCTTGTATGACCGGTTTGAGTTTGATGTGCCAGTTGGGAAGAATGGCGATTGTTATGATCGCTACCTCGTTAGATTAGAAGAGATTCATCAAAGCTTGCGCATACTAGAGCAAGCGTTAGAACAATTCCCAGCAGAAGGCGAAACGATGGGTAAAGTTCCTCGCGTTATTCGTCCGCCTGCGGGTGAAACCTATGTTCGGATTGAATCACCACGCGGAGAGATTGGCTGTCATATCATTTCCAAGGGGAAATCAGAGCCATATCGTCTGAAGTTCCGCCGTCCATCGTTCGTCAATCTGCAAATTTTACCTAAGCTACTGATCGGTGAGAGCATGTCCAATATGATTACGATACTTGGCGGCATAGATATAGTGCTAGGGGAGGTTGACTGCTAATGCAGCGCTTCTGGGACGAACCACTTAGCTGGGGGACGGCAGGCATATTCGTTGCTGGTGCGGTTGTCGTGCTGGCTGTCGTTATTTTATTCGTAACGTATGCGATATACTTCGAACGTAAAGTCATCGGATGGATGCAATTCCGTAAAGGCCCGAATCGTGTCGGTCCACTTGGCTTGTTGCAGTCGGTTGCGGATGTTGCAAAGCTGCTCTTCAAGGAAGATACGATTCCGAGCAAGGCGGATCGCGCATTATTTATACTCGCACCGGCATTAGCTTTTATTCCATCTTATCTCGTATTGGCCATTATTCCTTACGGGTTCAACCTGCAATTCGCTGATTTAAATGTAGGGTTCCTATACTACATAGCACTCTCGGGTATTACGACCATTGCAGTCGTCATCGGGGGCTGGGCATCGAATAATAAATACTCGTTGCTCGGCGGTATGCGTTCTGCCGCACAGATGATTAGCTACGAGGTTCCTCTCGTGCTTTCCGTCGTAGGTGTCGTCATGTTGAGTGGTTCATTAAATTTGCGTGACATCGTTGTTTACCAGGAAGGCTACTTCTGGCACTGGAACTTCATCCCGCAAATTATTGCATTCGCAATTTTCATCATTTCAGCGATTTCCGAGCTCAACCGTACGCCATTTGACTTACCGGAAGCGGAGTCAGAGCTTGTCGCTGGTTATCACGTAGAGTATAGTGGATTCCGTTTCGCGTTCTACATGCTGACAGAATATATTTACGTTTATGCAATTGCTTGCCTAACGACAATTTTATTCCTTGGTGGCTGGAATTCACCGGTGCCTCAGCTTGATTTCATACCGGGCATTATCTGGTTCTTCCTGAAGTTCGCATTCATCGTGTTTTCGCTCTTCTGGATTCGTGCAAGCTTTCCGCGAATTCGAGTAGATCAACTGATGAGCTTCGCCTGGAAAGTCCTACTCCCGCTAGCGATTCTCAACATTTTCTTGACGGCATTAGGCATAGAACTATTCGGATCGGGGGGCTGATGAGATGAAAGGTATGATGAAAGGATTGGGTGTATCCTTAAAAACACTCACGAGAAAAAAAGTAACGATGTCCTATCCGGATATGCCAGTAATTATGCCGGATCGCTTTCGTGGGATTCAATATTTTGAACCGGACAAATGTATCGTATGTAATCAATGCGTTCGGGTCTGTCCGACGGAATGTATTAGTTTAGTAGGTATGGCCAACCCTGACCCAGAGAAAAAGGGTAAAGTCATTGATACTTATGACATCAACTTTGAACTCTGTATTTTGTGTGACCTGTGTACTGAAGTTTGTCCGACGGAAGCAATCGTCATGACGAACAATTTCGAGTTGGCCGCATATAGTCGTGATGAATTGTTCAAGGACAAGGATTGGCTATATGCAAACAATAAGCTAATTCGTGAGGATAACAACAATATCGGAGCTCCGAAGGGAGGCGCCAAATAACCCGTGTTCAACATTAACATTGATTTCACCGGTGAACTGGTAGCCTTCTTCTTATTGGCTGTATGTGCAATAATCGGCGCAGTGATGTCGATTAGCTTCACTAAAGTGGTTTATATGGTATTGTCGCTAGCGTTCACATTTATCTCCCTTGCTGGAATTTACATTTTGCTGCAAGCGGAATTCGTCGCCTTCGTCCAGATTCTGATCTATGTCGGAGCCATTACGATCTTGATGATCTTCGGAATCATGATGACGAAGCACAATGCCGAAGCGCAAGAGGTTGCGCGACCGTTACTGGAGACATTAGCTGCAATCGGCTGTATTTGCCTCTTCGGAATTTTATTCTATGCGATCCGTGAAGCAGATTTTCCAGAAGTTACAACGATGCCATTACCAGAAGATAATGTGAGAGAAATTGGCTTTGCGCTATTTAAGCAGTATGTCATTCCATTTGAACTGATCTCCGTATTGCTCACGGTAGCATTCATTGGTGCTGTTGCGATCGCAAAGAGAGAGGAGGAGCCGCAATGAGCTTACTAGGCTCTTATCTCACACTCGCTGCTGTGCTCTTCTGTATCGGACTTTATGGAGTGCTGACGAAGCGAAATGCGGTAGTCGTGTTATTATCGATTGAGTTAATGCTTAATGCAGCGAACCTCAATATGATTGCATTTTCCAAGTATGGCGCGATCCCGTCGCTTACGGGTCAAATCTTCTCCTTATTCACCATTACGATTGCAGCGGCAGAAGCTGCGGTTGGCATCGCGGTATTGATCGTGCTCTACCGTGGTCGCGCAACGGTGAACGTGGATGAATATGACGAGTTAAGGGGGTAACTTAGATGAGCACCTTCTTTGCTGAACTGGCATGGCTCGTCCCGGTGTTCCCGCTGGTCGCGTTCGCCATTCTAACCGCTATGGGCAAAGGCTTTAAGAAAGCAGGCGCTTGGGTCGGTACAGCTGGCACCTTCGCCTCGCTTGTCTTATCAGTTTGTATTGCAATAGAGAGTTTATCCAAAAGCTTTCCAGGTTACAGTGATAAAATTGAATGGCTCAAGGTCGGCGCGCTGAAGTTAACTGCTGGCTATGAAGTGACGAATCTGACAGCGCTAATGCTTGTTGTTGTTACGTTGGTCAGCTTCCTAGTGAACTTATATTCTCATGGCTATATGCATGGGGATGAGCGTATTTCTACCTTCTTCGCCTATGTGTCGTTATTTACATTCTCGATGCTAGGTCTTGTTCTGTCAGACAATATGCTGATCTTCTATATTTTCTGGGAACTCGTTGGCGTATGTTCGTTCTTGCTCGTCGGTTTCTGGTTCCACAAGCCGGAAGCAAAGGCAGCCGCGAAGAAAGCTTTCATTGTAACAAGAATTGGCGATCTCGGCTTATTCATTGCGGTGCTGCTATTATTCTGGTATATGCCTGGTCATTCGCTAGATTTCACGGAAATTCACAATGCATTCGGTCAAGGAACGGGCATTATTTCCCTGGGAATTACGACATTAATCGGCATCTTAATCTTTATCGGAGCAGTCGGTAAATCGGGGCAATTCCCGCTGCATGTGTGGCTTCCCGACGCGATGGAAGGTCCGACTCCAATTAGTGCGTTAATCCACGCAGCGACAATGGTTGCGGCAGGGGTTTTCCTTGTGGCGAGAACATTTGACATCTTCCAGGCTTCGTCAGCTACGATGATGACGGTTGCGATCGTCGGGGCATTCACCGCCATTTTTGCAGCATCTATTGGGCTTGCGCAAAATGATATCAAACGCATTCTCGCATACTCTACAGTGAGCCAACTCGGTTACATGATGCTGGCGCTCGGCGTAGGCTCTATGACGGGGGCGATGTTCCACCTGTTCACGCACGCATTTTTCAAAGCGTTGTTATTCCTGGGTGCAGGCAGTGTCATCCACGCTGTACACACGCAAGATATTCGTGAAATGGGCGGTCTCGGTCGTTCCATGAAAATTACAGCATGGACGTTTGGTATCGGAGCATTGGCGCTATCAGGGATTCCACCATTCTCAGGCTTCTGGTCTAAAGATGCGGTACTTGCAGCTGCGCTCGATAAACAACCAATTTTGTTTGTTGTAGGTGTAATTGCAGCGTTCTTCACAGCACTTTACATGGCGAGATTGTTTTTCCTTGTGTTCGCAGGCAAGCCGAAGCAAGACCAGCATGCCAAGGAATCTCCTGCTGTAATGACGATTCCACTTGTTATTCTTGCGATTCTTGCAGTGACAGCAGGATTTGTGGAAACGCCGTTCAATGGCTGGTTCGGAGAGTGGCTAACAGGAGAAGCACAAGAGCATCATGCTAGCGGCATTGTGATGATCGTGTCGGTAATCGTAGGCTTGCTAGGGATTTACATCGGCTGGCTAATGTATGCGAAGGGCTCCATTCGCTCGGATGCGGTATCGTCACGTGTGCCTGGTCTCGTCAAAGTATTGGCGAACAAATATTATATCGATGAAATTTATGATCTCGTATTTGTGAAGCCCCTTCGTGGCTTAGGAGTTGTCCTTCAAGCAATTGATGATTATGTTGTTGATGGTGCAGTGAGAGCAGTTGGTCATTGCACGAAAGCAGTTGGACGATTAAATAGCAGGCTACAAAGCGGGCAAGTACAAGCTTATGTACTTACCGCCATTATCGGAATCGTCATTCTGGCGTTAGCCATCGCAGGAAGGAGGTTCTGGTAATGCTGGATAACATCCCAATATTATCGTTAATTACTTTCATCCCATTACTAGGTGCGTTGCTTATTCTGTTCTTCCCATCGCAACGAAACGGATTAATTCGGATCGCGGCTATTATCTTCACAGTTATTCCGTTAGCGTTAACGATATTATTGTTTGCTGCTTATCAGCCTCAAGCTGGGGGTGGCAAATTTACAGAGCAAGCGACGTGGTTATCGATTCCATTGAATAAGGAATTGCTTAATAACGGCTTCCAGTCTTCGAAACTCGTATTTGACTTCCATCTTGCGGTTGATGGCATTTCGTTACCTCTTGTTCTTTTAACGGGTATCATCTCGACGATGGCAGTACTCGCTTCTGTGCATATTCGCAAACGTTGGAAAACGTACTATGTGTTATTTTTACTTCTATTGACCGGTATTTATGGAGTGTTCCTTGCACGTGACCTGATTCTATTCTTCATCTTCTTCGAAATGACGTTAATTCCGATGTTCTTCCTCATTGGGATCTGGGGTTACTATGGCAAGGAAAAGGCGGCAACGCGGTTTCTCATCTACAATGGATTAGGCTCAGCGGTAATGTTGCTTGCATTCCTGATGCTGATTGCTACGCTAGGTTTTGGAACAAATTTGACGGAGACCGGTGCCGATATCGTTATCAGTGGTAACTATGACACGATCCTCCAAAACTTAAGCGATCCCAATGCTTTAGCGAATCTTACAGCTGATCAAGTTGGAAATGCCCAATTTGTATTGAATGATAGTATGAGGTGGGGCGCATTTATTCTGCTGCTGATTGCATTCGGCATCAAAATTCCGATCTTCCCGTTCCACACTTGGATGCTGCGCGTTCATACCGAGGCACCGCCAGCGGTTGTTATGATTCACTCCGGGATTTTGTTGAAAATGGGTGTATACGGACTGATCCGCTTTGGCGCATTCCTGTTTCCTGAACAGCTTCATTCGTGGGCGACGATAATCGCGATCCTTGGTGTAATCAACATCGTATATGGCGCAATACTAGCTTGTATACAAACAGAGTTCAAACTTGTACTTGCCTATTCTAGTATTAGTCACATGGGAATCGTGTTACTGGGGATCGCTTCACTTGAAGAAGTCGGTTTCCAAGGCGCAATCTATCAATCGGTGTCTCATGGACTAATCTCCGCGTTGCTGTTCCTAATCGTAGGTAGCTTGTACGAGCGGACGAACACGACAGAGCTAAGTGAGCTGGGCGGTTTGGCGAAATCTATGCCATTCATGTCTGGAATATTGCTCTTAGGGGGTCTTGCTTCATTAGGACTTCCAGGGCTGTCCGGGTTTATCGGGGAGTTTCTCTCGTTCCTTGGACTATTCGGTTCAATGAAATGGATTACAGCAGTTGGTGTGCTCGGAATTCTATTCGCTGCAATTTATGTGCTGCGAAGCATATTGAAAATTACTTACGGCCCTGTTGCTGACAAGTTCGCGAACTTGAAGGATGCGCGCTTCATAGAGGCGCTACCGATGGTCGCACTTGCTGCACTGATCATTCTGCTTGGTGTATATCCATCCCTCCTTACGAGCGTCATGGAATATGGATTTAGCGGCTTAGTGGAACAACTTCAATCCGGGATGGGGGGTTAACATGTCAGGTTTCCAGACTTTAACGTGGAGTGACGCATGGTACTTGGCCCCCGAGCTTGTATTGTCGATCTTTACCGTGCTGCTTATTGTCGTTGATTTATTTTTGCCTAAACGGATCAATCGCAATGTGATTGGCTGGCTCACATTACTCGGGATTGTCATAGCGGCGGTCTTCGTGGTCCTGCTCATTCGAGAAGAGCAAGTTTATAATTTGATGTCCGGAAGTTATCGAATCGATGACTTTGGTAACATTCTTAAGCTTGTATTTTTAGGTGCTACGGGCTTCATTGTTCTATCCTCTCTCGGGACAGTTCGCGATGATGACATTAAGATTAAGGCAGAGTTCTATTACTTGTTACTGCCAGCGACACTAGGTGCAATGGTTATGGCTTCCTCAGGCGATCTCATTACTTTGTTCGTTGGCTTGGAGCTGCTTAGCATTACATCGTATATTCTCGTGGCAGCTCGCAAGAAGGAACGAGTATCCGGTGAAGCGGCGTTTAAGTATGTCGTGACTGGAAGCGTCGCTTCCGCCTTCATTTTATACGGGATGTCCTTCCTCTATGGAATGACGGGCTCGACAAACCTAATGTTCATCGCGCAAAGCTTAAGCACGGGACTCCAAAGCTTTGAAGCTTTGCTCTATGTCAGCTTATTCCTGATGATTGCAGGCTTTGCAGTAAAGCTAGCGTTGGCACCCTTCCATGCATGGTCTGCGGACGTCTACCAAGGTGCTGCAACTCCGGTCACAGCGTTTCTAGCTATAGTGGCGAAGGGCGCTGCGTTTGCAATGTTCTACCGCGTGTTCTTCATGTTTAATGCATTCTTCTTTGTGAATGGGCATACAACATTGAACTCCGATATTTTGCTAGCGTTAACAGTCCTTGCAGCAGCTGCGATGATTGTGGGGACAGCGGGGGCATTACGGCAAAAGAATGTGAAGCGCTTATTAGCCCTTTCCGGCGTTGCTAATGCAGGGATCCTGCTCATACCACTTTCAATCGGATTAGGTCAGTTTCACTCGTCACATTTTTCTGAGTTTAGCTACTATTTGATCGCTTATGCGTTCATGAATATCGGGGCATTTTCGGTGTTCTCGATCGTATCTAAAGATACAGGTAGTGAGCAAATATCCGCTTTCGCTGGACTTTACCATCGTGCGCCGTGGACAGCGGGGGCGATGACTGTATTGCTCTGCTCACTTGCTGGGCTTCCGGTTACTGGTGGATTTTTCGGAAAGCTATTCATCCTATTCTCGACGACACAAAGCAAGGAATACTGGCTTGCAGCCATATTACTTGTATCAACGGTGATCTCGTATGCGGTGTACTTCTCGTTTATTCGCCAAATGTACATGCGCACAGGTGCGGTAGATTCTGGGCTGAAGATTTCGATGCCTACAGGCTTTACGATCTGGCTATGTGTAATCGCAACACTAGCACTTGGTTTTCTGCCGATGCCGATCATTGACTGGATTAACAGCATCTTCACAATTGAACTAGATTTTTTGATTCGATAGCACAAGTGTATTAAATAGGCTGTCTGACGCATTAGGTTGCGTTGGGCAGCCTATTCTTGTGTAGCGGTGGAGTAGAATAGCGCGATATTTAGAGCTTAATCTCTTGAGTTGGTATCTCGGCGTAGAATGGCGCGACTCTTAGTACTCACGAGATTTTGCTATTACAATAGGTGCAAATCTGCACTTATTATTCGAATTTACTGGCGGAAATCCACATTAACGCCAGATCTGCACTTATTGGACGCAAATAGTTCCCAAATGAGGAAAATTGTCAAAAATAGCGACATATATGGACTTATTTTTGATTTCGAGTAGTTTTCGAATGAAATAACGCCAGATCTGCACTTAATTTCTCGATAACGCTCCAACCGCCCAAACCACACAACCGCCCAAACCGCCCCAACCGCACAATCGCCCCAACCGCACAATCGCCCCAACCGCACAATCGCCCCAACCGCACAATCGCCCCAACCGCACAATCGCCCCAACCGCACAATCGCCCCAACCGCACAATCGCCCCAACCGCACAATCGCCCCAACCGCACAATCGCCCCAACCGCACAATCGCCCCAACCACCCAAACCACCCAAACCACCCAAACCACCCAAACCACCCAAACCACCCAAACCACCCAAACCACCCAAACCACCCAAACCACCCAAACCGCCCCAACCAGTCTTTAAGTAAAATGATTTAACGTTTTGGCATCGTCTTAAATAAGTGGAATGTACCGTTTTCAGGCGAATAGAGTTACGAGGTAAAGCTATTTACTTAAAAGCGTTCGTGTAGATCCCAAATGCGAGCAGATAGCGTTACTGTGTAACTTTATGGTGGGTTTGGCGAGAAATTTTAGTGCAATAGAGTGTTTTCGTAACGCTATCGCGCCCCCGGCTCGCTCACCCACGGCACCCCGCCATGGCTCCGCGCCCCACGGCACTCCGTCCACGGCACTCCGTCCACGGCACCGCGCCCTATCCTGTCCCGCGAACCCCGTCTGACGACTCATCGCCCCGCGCAATGCGCCCCGAATAGGGCGACATTAAGTGACCAAAGTACCTATTTTATTAGGGAAGAAGGGGATTTGATGTCGAAAATCGAATTTATATCACAGTAGGCAATACATGAAGGTGTGAATGCAATGACAACACTCAAGAAGTACAGTAAGTTACTCCTAATGGCGCTTGCAATATGCATCAGTATGGGGACTGATTTACCGCAAAGTGTAGCAAGTGCAGAGCAATCTCCAACGAACAAGGAGGTGTCGATAGCTTCACTGGTGAAGATTGAAGCGAACGAAACAAATTCAGTTGTGAATACGAATGCTCCATTTTTACGCACGACAGGCTTCCTCGATGCTTGGAACAACTTCAATGCTGAGGTAACTTCGACGATTGCGATTATAGATACAGGTGTAGATTTTAATCATCCAGATCTCAAACCTTTTCTCCTATCGGGGAAAAATATGATCAGTCCAACTAAGCCACCACAAGATGACAATGGTCATGGGACTGCAGTTGCAGGCGTAATTGTGGCAGTAGCCAAAGCTGGAGAGAGTCTCGGAAGGCCAAAGTGGCAAGGGCGAATTATGCCAATCAAAGCGCTGGACAAAAACGGTGCAGGAGATGATCAGCATCTCACACAAGCGATTAATTACGCAGTCGAGCAAGGCGCGGATATTATTGTACTCTCTCTTGGACTAAGAAGAGATGAACCCAATTTACGTAAAGCAGTGCAAGATGCAGAAAATAACGGAGTTTTACTCATCGCGGCGAGTGGAAATGATGCGGTCAATTTCGGCAATAAAGCAAAAGTGCAATACCCTGCAGCCTATACGAGTGTGCTTGCCATCTCAGGTTCGAATGTGCTAACTCCCGTTAAACAATCCACTCCGGGTCCTGAGGTTGATATTAGCGCAGCCTGGAAAGTGGACACGCTTGCAATTGGAGGCGGAACAGCAACGATGGAAGGGAGTTCAATGGGGGCTCCGCAGGTTGCTGCCGCTGCTGCGATGCTTAAAGCGCAAAATCCAGATTGGAGCCCACATCGTGTGCGTGAGGCACTTAGAAGTACAGCGCAGCGTAACGAAGCATTTTCATGGGACTCAAAGATCGGTTATGGGTACCTGGCAGTGAATAAGGCGCTCCAGTATGATGGCTCTGTCGATTGGAGAGAGCCGAATGATACAAAAGACAAGGCGAAAGTGTTTCCAGAAGGGAAAGAAGTTGCTGGAAAATGGACGAGTGTAAGCGATGTAGATTGGTATTCCGTAGAAATTCGGTACGATGGTCTATATTCAGTAAGTGGTGAAGGCGTTCAATTGGCTCTATACAATAGTTCAGGCAGTGATCTAATTACCGGGACAACAAATGCTTCTTCAAATACTACACAATGGCGGCTAGCCAAAGGACGTTACCTGCTGAAAGTGGCGAACACGAATTCAGTAAACAATGAATACCGACTGACTAACCAATTTGTCATTGCTGCGGATGCGCTTGAGCCTAATGATCGTGCAGCAACAGCATTTACATTGGCACCACGCAGTCAGACCTGGACAGGTACTTTCCACCAACGTGGTGACGAGGATTGGATGATCATTAATCTTCCAGTTGAGGGGACACTCCGACTTGCGATCACGACAGATACAGTACGAATCGATCTTGAGTTGATGATTCAACCGATCGGAGGATCGATCCTGATTGCCGACGATCAAGGTGATGGCGGTAGCGAAGAACTGATTATGAAAAATGCCAAACCCGGCAAATACTATATTCGAATTAAAAATGTTGTATCTCCGAATCCTGAACCAGTTGTGGGGACCTATACCGCATCTCTAGAATATATTACCCAGTATATTGATGCTTATGAACCAAACAATGGGCCATTGACGGCTACTCCATTGTCGGACAGACTCGTCTATAATGGACTAATCGATACGACTGCGGATGAGGACTGGTTCCGATTCACCGTCACGAATAAGAAGTTGGTCAAACTTGACTTGGGCAACATCCCACTTAACACTGTAGCTCGAGTTGAACTCATTGATGCTGACCAGAACAGTATAGCGATATGGAAAAATGTACTTGGGGCAACATCGCTCGAAGGTCAGAGAATTCTCGAAAAAGGGACGTATTATGTTGTCGTGACGGCCAATCGTGCATTCTTGCAACAAACATACGATCTCGAAATGAGACAGGAAACAACTTCAAGCTCTTTTACTGATCTTGTCGGACATTGGGCATCAGCAGATGTGGAGACACTATACAGAGCGGGATGGATCAAAGGCTATCCAGATGGACGGTTCCTCCCGAACAAAACGCTTAGTCGTGGTGAAGGTGTAACAGCAATGGTGCGTGCCATCGGATTACAAGCATCCTCCACTAAGCTGAGATTTACGGACATTCCAACTAAAAGCTGGTTATATGAGTATGTAACTAAGGCCGATCGAGCAGGTTGGTTAGCCCCATACACATCCTCACAATTTTTACCTAACCAGGCAATGACTCGCGGAGAAGCGGCACAACTTATCGCTACAGCGATTCAGTTGAACCTTCCTGCACGTCCATCTCAAGTGTTCAATGACGTTTCAGCTAAAGATCCACTCGCTGGCGTATTAGAGGCGATGAAGCAAGAAGGGTTGATTTCTGGTTATATAGACGGAACTTTTAAACCAAGCGCAACCATTACACGGGCCGAGTGGTCTAAACTATTGGCGAAAGTCTATCGGCGATAATGAATGAACATCATATGCAACGAACATTTCATGCACACAGGTAAAGTAGGCATACCGCACATACTAACTGATGATGGAGGTGATTAAAATGGATCAAGCGAGCTGGTATGCCTCCGAAGGAATGAATGGAATATTTTCCATCTTAGTCACACTTGCCTGTGTTGCAATCGCATGGATCACCTTACACGAGCTCAACTTCGATAAAATTGTCCGGCATCCTGCTAGTCCGAAAGCCAGGTTGTTGCAATTGTTGATTGCCATTGCACTAGGTTATGCATTAGCAAGCTTTTTGTTGGACTATTGGACGTGGGCAGGTGCAGTAAAGTGGCTATTTAATTCAGGATAACTCGCTTACATTGGGGCAAAATGAAAAATGTTTCAGTTATTCGTCAAAACTTTCCGCTTGTGCCAGAGATAGACACAGTGCTATTATAAAGTTTGGGTTTTTTTTAGGTAAGCTGATGCTAACAGTCAGTTTGATTATACAGCGCGGAGGGAAATACCCATGAGCAAAATCATCGTCCGCGGAGGACGCACCCTATCCGGTACAGTCCGCGTACACGGCGCCAAAAATTCAGTCCTTCCAATCCTGGCTGCATCTATTCTTGCAGAACAGGGACATAGCGTTATTCACGACGTTCCTGCTCTGGACGATGTGAAGAACATTCTACAAGTACTTACGTCTTTGGGAATGCGTGCGCAACAAAGTGACGGATCGGTTACACTTCAAGCAGATCGCTTAACATCCTTTGAAGCGCCGTATGAATTAGTACGCAAGATGCGCGCATCCTTTTTAGTGATGGGACCATTGCTTGCGCGATTAGGAAAAGTCAGAATATCGCTGCCCGGAGGTTGTGCGATCGGTACGAGGCCAATTGATCAGCACTTGAAGGGCTTTGAAGCGATGGGAGCAGAAATTGGCTTTGGGCAAGGTACGATTGAAGCTAGCGTTCAAGGCAAGCTTCGTGGAGCAAGAATTTACTTAGACGTTGCAAGTGTAGGTGCAACAGAGAACATTATGATGGCGGCTGCGACAGCAGAGGGTACGACTACAATTGAAAATGCAGCGAAAGAACCTGAGATCGTGGACTTAGCGAACTATCTTAATGCGATGGGGGCTAAAGTGCGTGGAGCAGGTACTGGCGTCATTCGCATTGAAGGTGTGGAACGTCTGCAGGGTGTTGAGCATCAAGTTATTCCAGACCGCGTTGAAGCTGGAACATACATGATCGCTTCTGCAATAACAGGCGGAGATGTATATGTTGAAGGTGCAATTAGAGATCATCTTGGACCTGTAGTTGCTAAGCTTGAAGAGATGGGTGTGCTCGTTGATTGCGACGAGAATGGGATTCGTGTTCGTTCGAATGGACAATTGCGTGCAGTCGATCTGAAAACTTTACCGTACCCAGGCTATCCAACAGACATGCAAGCTCAGATGATGGCTTTATTGTTAGTTGCGGACGGCACAAGCATCGTCACGGAAACAGTCTTTGAGAACCGCTTTATGCATGTTGAGGAATTAACAAAGATGGGTGCCACAATTAAGGTCGATGGACGTACAGCGATCGTAACGGGTGGCTCCAAGTTAATGGGTGCAAGTGTGTGTGCAACCGACTTACGTGCAGGTGCAGCTCTTATTTGCGCAGCTCTCGTCGCTGATGGAGTTACTGAAGTGAGTGGGATACATCACATCGAACGTGGGTACATGGATATTGTGAACAAATTGGCGAATCTTGGAGCAGAGATCTTACGTGCGCCGTCTCCTGAAGAGGTGTTAGAGGAAGCTGAGCAAGCATCGTTACAGCCTGAAAATTTGCTGAAACAGTTTGAACAGCGTTCGAACAACGCGTCTCAGCCTGCTGATATCGCTATTCTTAAAGTTCAACCAACATTAGCATAGTTGATCTTTTGGCATCTCGAAGTGTAGCTTCATGCAGTGAATCGCTCTTATTGAATATCATACGAGATTTGTTAACCTCCAGCCCTGTGGCTGGAGGTTTTTTATTTCATGGTGCAAGACCGCGAAACGGTCTTAGAACCACTAAACCAACTACACCGCAAACTGCAAGACCGCGAAACGGTCTTAGAACCACCAAACCAACTACACAGCACACTGCAAGACCGCGAAATGGTCATTCTGTAACAACTATAGTGTTCTACCATTAGTCAGGTTTGCATATTTTCAAAGGATTGGGCTTACCCTGACAATAAAGTTAAAAACGATTTTGTAGAGTGATAGAGGTGGAGCATGATGAGTAATCGTCGGTTGTGGGCTTGCTTTGTTGCGGGGGTTGGAATGGCGGCACTTGTTTGGCTTATCATTCATGGTGGCGATTCACAAGCTGGGATGCACAATCGTGTGAGTGACGCAAGTGTATCGATAGATACAGTAGAGTTGGGCAACAAAGACCAGAGCGGGCAGGTGGACAAGTCTAGTGATCGAAGAAACGTCGCAAAAGTGAATGCAGAAGGATCTAGCGATCAGAAGCAAGTGATTGTAGGTGTTTATATCACTGACGAAAAAAGAGTAGAGACGGTCGCGCTTGAAGAGTATGTCAGAGGTGTCGTTGCGGCAGAGATGCCATTGGAATTTGATTCAGTTGCACTGGAGGCACAAGCTTTGGCTGCTCGGACGTATATTGTGAGAAGGCTATTAACGGGAAACGTCGACGGCGTTCCAGTCGTACAAACTGGGCAACAGGAAGAGGCTCAGGTGACAGATACGGTGGCGCATCAAGTGTATCGTTCAGCAAAAGAGATGGATGAGTTAAAGACGAGCCACCCACAATTATGGAAAAAACTAAATGATGCAGTGAATCGTACAGAAAATCAAATTCTCACTTATGATGGACATCCGATAGATGCTTTATTTTTTTCAGCTAGCAATGGCTATACCGAAAATTCAGAAGATGTATTCTCAAATCACTTACCCTATCTTCGCTCAGTGAAAAGTTCATGGGAAGGTGAGATATTAGTAAGAAAAGGTACTACCAACGTTGCCGACAACGAGTTTCTAGATACAGTAGAGTTCACGCTAGATGAGTTTTATAATCGACTGGGTATAGATACAATTGCGGTTGGAGCACGTAGTGCGGACAACATCGGATTGCGAGTGTTGGAGAGGACAGAGGGACATCGGGTCAAGATGTTGGTCGTAGGAGATCAGAAGTTCACAGGTGTTCAAGTGAGAGAGAAGCTAGGGCTTCGATCTGCTGATTTCAATTGGACCATTGAAAAGGGTAAGATCCGAATAACGACGCACGGTAATGGACATGGAGTAGGGATGAGTCAGTGGGGAGCACAGGAGATGGCGGTGGCTGGAAAGAGTGCGGAGCAAATTGTGAAAACCTATTATACGGGCATTAAACTCGAAGAAGTTTCAAAGTTTCTTGTAAACTTTCAATCCAAGTAGGTATAAAACGTTCACACCTGGTAACAATGGCTTACTGAGGTGATAATCATGAATGACAATAACAACAAAACGCCACGCAAGCTCGAAGAGTCTTCCAAGTCAGTAGTAGGTTCGTCAAGACCGGTCCGGTCATCGGGATGGAGAAAGCTGCTCACTAAGCGCTGGGTATTCCCTGCTGCTTACATGGCTGCCGCAGCAATCATCGTTACGATTCTCTGGGTAAATTCGGGAACGGAAAAGGACAAAACACAACAAGCAGTTCCTGAAACAACAGAAGTCGGTAGCGACCAAGCTGTGAACGGACAAGTGGATTCAGAGGATGTTCCTGTTATTGCAGGTGCAGAGACGCTTCAATGGCCAGTTAGTAGCTTTGCAGAGATGACGACGACAATCCCTTTCTATGATTCGTCGGCATCACTAGAAGATCGCGCAGCAGCAGTGGTAGAGTACGATAATACGTACAAGCCACATATGGCGGTCGATCTCGCTCGTAAAGATGCTAAGGACTTTGATGTACTAGCTGCATTGAGTGGTGAGGTAACTGTAGCGGAGCAGACTCCGACAAACAATTTCGAGGTGCAAATTAAGCATTCGAATGGTCTTGTAACAGTCTACCAAAGCTTGACGAATCTTGCAGTTCATGTGGGAGACAAAGTTGTGCAGGGTGACCGAATCGGATCTGCTGGACAAAGTGAACTTGAGTCTGCTGAAGGTGTACACGTTCACTTTGAAGTTCGGAACAACGGAAAAGCCGTGAACCCGAGCACACTGTTGAAGGCGGAATAAGGTAAATCATCATTGCGAATTGGAAACAAACGAAGCGCTGTTAGCGGAAACCGCAAACGGCGCTTTGTTTGTTTGGCAAAGCCGTATATATTTGATTAAGCAGTTACAATTTGTATCTCAAAAACAAAAACTCTCTTATCGACAACAATATGCTAGGTATGTCATAATTTTTACTATCTGAATGGTCTGATCGAACTCTATTTTGTTCGTGATGAGAGGTGGTAAATGTGAGACTTGTAGGGATCAAAGATCTTGAAAGTGGCGACGTACTCGCTAAAGCTGTTTTTGGGCGAAATGGCATTGTTATGCTCGAAGCTGGTACGGTTTTGACTGAGCAATATATCAATCGGTTGCAAAATCTTAGAGTATCTGCAGTACATATACAATCCAAAGCTGAAGCTTTCATCTCAGAGCCGAATGCTGCTCCCCGGATAATAACGAGCGCATATCATTCACCATGGATTTCTCCTAACATCTCAGAACTTAAAAATAATGATAAAGCAAGGCAGCAGGCGGTTGAACGTGTTTCGAATTTCGTGGAGCAAGGATTTGTTCAGGATCGGATCTCATTACCAGTTCCTGAAGAGTTGTTCCGAAAGAGATTTCGTGACATCCTACTTCAAATTGCATCTGAGAGAGTTTTTTCAGATGAGCTCGGTGTAATGTTGCAAACAGATACTTATCTGTTTGAACATGCACTGAATGTCGTATTATGCGCGAACATTTTGGGAACCGCACAAGGTTATGACGAGACACAGCTTTATGAGGTTTCGTTAGGGTCGCTATTTTGCGATATTGGAATGACACGATTGCCAACGGACTTAATAAAGCTGAATCGAGAGTTGACAGAAGCTGAGCGGAATATTATGCGTCAGCATACGAATGAAGGCTATCGTGTGTTGAAGGGAATAAAGGAAGTCCCTCTACTCTCTGCGCAAGTGGCGCTAATGCATCATGAACGCTATCGTGGAGAAGGTTACCCGATGAGCGTGAATCATGCCTCGATTCCTGAATATGCGCAGATCGCTGGACTTGCGGATGTGTATAATGCATTAATTTCTCCGCGGCATTACCGCCAATCGTATTCTGTTGAAGAGGCGACCGAGTATCTTTTTGCAGCAGGAAATTATGAATTCAACGTAAACTTGGTTAAAATTTTTCTAAAACATTTAACCTTGTATCCAGTTTCTACGGTTGTGCGACTGAGCAATGGAGAAATTGGGGCCGTGGTTGAAACGATGGGTCGTCCGAGTAACCGTCCAGTTGTACAAATTTTTTGTGATATTAATGGGGTTGCGCTGCAGTCGCCTTACATCGTAGATTTGATGGATCTTAAAGGCGTTTATATCGTCGGGAAAGCCTAGTTATTAACGAATACGCAGGAGATTAGACGGAAGGGTAACCCCTTTCGTCTATTTGTTGTAGTGCTTTAGATGCACAATTTAGGACTTTCCTTGCCTGTAAGGCTTGGCTATAAAGAATAAGTGCTCACTCCCCTCATATAATGTACCAATCTATTTCAGCAGGGAGGCGGAAGCGTGCACGATTACATTAAAGAACGCACGATTAAGATCGGCCGATGCATTGTGGAGACTCGACATACAGTGCGTACCATTGCCAAGGAATTTGGCGTCTCCAAAAGCACGGTGCATAAAGACCTGACTGAGCGCTTGCCGGAAATTAATCCGGATCTAGCAGACCAGGTAAAGCACATACTTGAGTATCATAAGTCGATTCGGCATTTGAGAGGAGGAGAAGCGACGAAAATTAAGTACAAGAAGACCACAATCAAAAAACGCGAGGTAATGACAGCGGGGAAAGGATAATTATTGAATTTAATAGGAATTGAAAAAAGGATTTTGGATATTTTGGGCGAATAATATACTATTACGGTAAAGTTCTACTCTCAGTAGACAACACATCAAACAATGGCGAGGGATTATACGCATATGTTTAGCAAAGATATCGGAATCGATCTAGGTACGGCTAACGTATCTATACATGTGAAGGGCAAGGGAGTCGTTCTCGACGAACCGTCGGTTGTAGCCATTGAAAGTGATACCAAAAGAGTGCTAGCCGTCGGTGAAGAGGCTCGTCGTATGGTTGGTCGTACTCCGGGCAATATCATTGCGATTCGTCCATTGCGTGATGGAGTTATAGCAGACTTTGAAGTGACAGATATGATGTTGAAGTCGTTTATTCAACGTGCTGGTGGGCGTAATTGGTATAGCCGTCCTCGTATTCTGATCTGCGCGCCATCGAATATTACTTCTGTTGAGCAGAAGGCAATACGCGAAGCTGCTGAGCGGAGCGGTGCTAAAGAGGTGTTCCTTGAGGAAGAAGCGAAGGCTGCTGCAATTGGAGCGGGCATGGACATCTTTCAACCAAGCGGAAATATGGTAGTTGATATAGGCGGAGGCACAACGGATGTAGCCGTTCTTTCGATGGGCGACGTTGTAACCGCCTCTTCTCTTAAAGTCGCAGGGGACAAGTTCGATGCGGCGATTATGAAATACATAAAGAACAAATATAAGCTGCTGATTGGTGAACGGACGAGTGAAGATATTAAAATTAAGATCGGCACGGTCCATCTTGATGGACGTCGTGAGGAGATGGACATTCGCGGTCGTGACATGGTATCAGGCTTGCCACTTACAGTAACGATCCATTCCGATGAAGTTCGCGAAGCTTTGTGGGAGCCCGTAATGTCGATCGTATCCTCCGCGAAGTCAGTGCTTGAACGGACGCCACCAGAATTGTCGGCAGATATTATCGATAGAGGAGTTATCCTCACAGGCGGCGGTGCGCTGCTAGATGGATTAGATGCTTTATTATCGGACGAAATCAAAGTACCAGTACTCATCGCTGAAGATCCCATGCATTGCGTAGTTAAAGGGACGGGCATTATGCTTGACCATCTGGATAAGATGACACGCAAATATCACTAAGGAGGGACCAGAATGTTAAGAGGCTTATATACAGCAGCGTCAGGGATGCAAGCACAGCAACGATTTCACGACACAGTGACGAACAATATAACAAATCTCAATACTCCGGGCTTTAAAGCTTCTGCAGTCGTCAATCGCTCCTTTCCGAATATGTTGATCTCAGCTATGGGTGGTCCGAATCAATCGAGTGATAAAGTGGGACGACTAAGCACAGGTGTTTTCGCAGAGGAAAATTTAATGCTGATGACCCAAGGTGATCTGAAGCAGACACATCGCTATCAGGATATGGCGCTCGTCTCAGATGTGCTTGTACCTGGTGCTGTGTTTGATGGCTCTGGCAAATATGTAGATCCAAACGGACAAGTCACTTATCAGCCTCAAGCTTACTTTTCTGTACTGACTCCACAAGGTGGAGAGCAATATACGCGAGACGGCAGCTTCAAAACCGCATCGGATGGTACGCTTGTTACGTCTGAGGGTTTTCCTGTACTGGGTGCTGATGGCCAGCCGATTATCACAAACGTCGCTTGGGACAATATTACAGTGGCCGCGAACGGTAGCTTGGTTGATGCAAGCACAGGCGAGGCCATTGATGGTAATCCACAGCTTAGATTAATGCTCGTTAACAACCCGAATGAATTGCTTCGTTCCGGAGATGGCTTGTTTAGCTACACAGGCGAAGCGGCAGGCATTCGCCAAGTAGATGCGAATGATCGGGTCGAGGTTAAGCAAGGCTTCTTGGAAGGCTCGAACGTCAATGCTGCGCAATCTGCGGTGGATATTATGTCAGCACTTCGTGCATATGAAGCGAACCAGAAAGTGATCCAATTTTACGATAGAAGCTTAGATAAAGCAGTTAACGAAGTAGGTAAAGTATAAATAGAGGAGTGTGTCCAATATGAATAACTCCATGATTTCAGCCTCTGCATCGATGGGCTCCCTTCAGAAGAAGCTTGATTTGTTAGCGGATAACATTGCGAACTCTAATACAGTTGGCTACAAGCGCAAAACTGCTATCTTCGAAGACATCCTCACAAACATCAATCCGCACTTGGATGATTTCAACTTCAGTGGGCGCCGAACTCCGCTTGGTTTTACGCAAGGCTGGGGAGCTAAGCTATCCACGATGCAACTTGATTTCTCGCAAGGCGTGCTGCAACAGACGGGGAATGCGACGGATATTGCGATTGAAGGCAACGGATTGTTCGAGGTTCGTACAGGGACGACATTAGATAGTTCACCAGCTGTATCGAGACACGGCGCATTGCAGTTGATGGCTACTGGCAATGGTGATAGCATTCTCGTAACGAATGCAGGTTATCCCGTTGTCGCAAGTGTCAATGGAGCAGACAGCTTTATTAATGTGCCTAGCGGGTATCAATTATCGGTGGCTGCGGATGGCAAATTAACTGCAATCGGTTCAGAAGGTATGCCGCCAATCGAACTGGGACAGCTTAAGCTCGTACAAGCAACTAAACCAGAGCTTTTGCAAGCTGTTGCGGACAATCTCTATGGAATACCTGAGAATGTAAACTGGACCGATGTCGTAAGTGATGTAACAGGTCGTCCATCGAGTGAGTCAGGCGTAGCGGTACGGCAGGGCTTCGTAGAAAACTCCAACGTCGATATGGCGGAAGAAATGACTGACCTTGTTATGGTACAGCGTGCATATCAATTAACTGCTCGCGCACTTTCCTCAAGTGAGCAAATGATGGGTATGGCCAATAACTTACGGGCATAGGTATAATAGAGCGAATGGCTTGATCGTTGACTTCGGCTGATCGACAGCTTCTGACCGACAGTTTCAATAGAAGGTTCGCATGCTTTAAGGAGTGAGGAATGACATGGCAGTAAGTTCTCGTTCAGCAGACGTGGACAAGCGTCCATCCTCTGGACGAATTGTTGCACGAGTGATTTGGACTAGCATTAAGATTCTTACTATTCCATTGGTCTGTATTATTGCAATTATTGTTGGTTTAGCGATTGGCTATTCTGTTTTGGGGAAACAACCTTTATCAGATGTGTTCGATATTAGGACATGGAAGCATATGTATGATTTAGTGTTCGCGGAGGGCAGTTAACGTGCCCTGCAACTCCCCGGCTTGCAGTCGGGGAGTTTTCATTTGTAGAGAAGAGCGAGTATAATGGTGGGGAACTTTAGAGAATCGGAGGAAGACAGGGAATGAATATACCTAATTTACTTACGATGTCCCGTTTTGTTCTGATTCCTGTGTTTCTTCTGCTTTATCTGAATGGAAATCCAATTACGGCACTATTCATCGTCCTCATAGCGGGACTTACAGACATACTTGATGGTTATTTAGCGAGACGTAATGGTCAAGTTACAGTTACCGGGATGATGCTTGATCCGTTAGCTGACAAGTTAATGATGCTGGCCGTCATTATTGCATTGCTGGTAGGAAAGGTGATGCCTTGGGTAGCTTTTGCTGTAATGGCATTCAGAGAGATCGGAATGATTATGACATCGGCCTATTTCCATTTTCGTGGATTTAAAACCGTTCCAGCCAATCGACTGGGCAAAATGACAGTAGTCATCTATTATTTGGCAGTTGTCTGTCTCATGTTGGAGTTGAATGGTGGCATTACCGTACTGTGGTGTGGCATTGTAATGTCTTATGTTGCATCCATTGTTTATTTAATGAAATTTAGAAGTTTAAATCGCGTATAGCGTCAGTTAGTATTTCGCTTGCGTCAACTATAGGAGGTCATTGATATGTTGGATATTGTACAAATTCAAGAGATTATCCCGCACCGTCCCCCATTTTTACTCGTTGATCGTATTTTAGAGGTTGAACCGGGTAAGCGCGCGGTCGGTCTTAAAAATGTTACGATGAACGAGCCTTTTTTTGTCGGACACTTTCCAGGTTATCCGGTTATGCCTGGCGTCTTGATCGTCGAGGCGCTTGCTCAGGTAGGGACGGTCGCTATGCTGTCACTGGAAGAGAATCGTGGAAAGCTGGGCTTCTTCGCCGGTATTGACGAATTCCGTTTCCGTGGTCAGGTGAAGCCTGGTGATACGTTAATATTGGAGCTTGAAGTTACGCGCCTTAAAGGACCCATCGGTAAAGGCAGAGGCGTTGCTAAAGTCGGCGATACTGTTGTCGCAGAAGGTGAGCTTATGTTCGCTCTGTCTGATCCGTCTAAAGGTTAATCAAAGAGAGAGGGAGAGAAGTGGATGAAAACGGCTGTGGAGGTTTATCAGGATTGGCTGGATGATGTTAATGTGGATGAGGTAACGAAGGAGGAGTTACGGTCACTTGTGGGACAATCGAATGAGATTGAAGATCGTTTCTTTCGTGAACTAGAGTTCGGGACGGGTGGCTTGCGTGGTGTGATGGGCGCTGGTACGAACCGTATGAACCGATACGTCATAGGCAAAGCAACCCAAGGCTTCGCCAACTTCCTATTGGGGCAAGCAGATCACCCCTCTGTCGTAATTGCTCACGATTCCAGACAAAACTCAGATGTATTCACCCTTGAAGCTGCGTGTGTACTTGCGGCTAATGGTATTCGTACATACGTATTCCACTCCCTTCGTCCAACTCCTCAGCTATCATTTGCAGTGCGTGACCTGCAAGCAACAGGCGGTATCGTAGTTACAGCCAGCCATAATCCACCAGAATATAACGGTTATAAAGTTTATGGCGCTGATGGGGGACAGCTTGTACCTCATCAAGCGGAGCAAGTGATCGCACACATCCGTGACATCGCTTCGTTCGACCAAGTGAAGCGTCTAACACAAGCTGAAGCAGAGCAGCAAGGATTAATCGTTTGGCTCGGAGAAGATGCCGACCAGCGTTACATTGACACTGTTGTGGCACAAACCGTACAACCGCAAATCATTAAAGCTGGAGCGGGTGCAGTGTTAAACGTCGTGTTTACACCGCTTCATGGTGCAGGTAATCTTCCTATTCGTAGCGTACTCTCACAAGCGGGTTTCACTAATGTGCATGTCGTACCCGAGCAAGAAAAGCCGGATGGAATGTTCCCGACTGTGAAGTCACCAAACCCAGAGGAGCAAGAAGCGTTCACGCTTGCAATTAAGCTTGCCGACCAAGTGAGCGCCGATATTATTATCGGAACCGACCCCGATTGCGACCGTATGGGCGCAGTGGTGAAAAACGAGCAAGGGCAATATGTTGTCCTTTCTGGTAATCAATCGGGAGCCTTAATGATTGAATACTTGCTTTCGAAACAGCAGGAGCAAGGGGTACTCCCAGCGAATGCTGCGGTAATTAAGACGATTGTTACAAGTGAAATGGGTGCAGATATTGCGAAGACCTACGGTTGTACGGTGTTCAATACATTAACAGGCTTCAAATATATCGGAGAGTTAATTACGCAATTCGAACGCACAGGCTCGCATCACTTCGCTTTTGGTTATGAAGAGAGCTATGGTTATCTAACGGGTAAGTATGCACGGGACAAAGATGCGGTAGTTGCTTCGTTGCTCATCTGTGAAGCGGCCGCTTACTATAAGACACAAGGGAAGACTTTATACGATGTATTGCTTGAGCTTTATGCAAAGCATGGTACGTATTTGGAAAAGCTAGAGTCACGTACGTTGAAGGGCAAGGATGGACTGGAAAAGATTGCGACGATCATGCAGGATTGGCGTGAGAATTCACCTGCAGAAATCGGGGGCGTACTTGTTGAGCGTTCATTGGATTATGCGAAGGGCTTAGATGGACTACCTGCGGAAAATGTGTTGAAGTATATGCTCGCAGATGGTTCATGGTTCTGCTTGCGTCCTTCAGGTACCGAGCCGAAGCTCAAGGTTTATTTTGCAGTACGTGGAACGGACATTGAAGGCGCATCAGCTGCATTGAAGCAGTTGGTAACAGCTGTAATGTCAAGAGTGGATTCCTTGGCATAATAGAAGGAGTGACAATTGTGTCTCAGTGGTTAAGTGGATGGGATAAGCGGCTCTCCCGATGGTTGTGGTGGGTCGTAATCGTAGGTGTGATCGCAGCTCTACCGGTTATGTATGCGAGAGCTGAGACCGAGGCATCAGACAAGGAAGTCGCAATCGTAATTGACTATCGTGATTTAGAGCAGGTCAGCTCGACGCAGCTATACCCGCAGCAGTTTGTGCAAGAGCAGCTTGATAAGCTCAAGGAAGCAGGAGCAAATAGTGCAGCTGTGTTTGAAAGTACACTCGAGGAGCTTGTATGGGCGGGCGAGATTAATGTGTACAACGCGACGAATGGGAGTATGTTGACAGGTAAAGTGTCGCCACCTGAAGATAATCGCACTTATGTTGTGTTTAATAACCCGGCACATGAAAGCATTTTACGTCCGATCATCGAATGGGCATTCACGTATCACGGTGCAGATATTAAAGACTGGTCAGTAGACGGATATCATGGTCTTAGCCTTGGGATGGCATACGAAGATGCAATGATTCGTCCAATGCAGCCTAATCCGATCGCAATGAAAGCGTTGAAGGAACAAGGGTTTAACGTCATTCCCCGTCTTTCAAATCGGTTCGAGCCGTTCGATGCAGAGGAAGTTGCACACTGGGTGAAGTCGTTCGAAGAGCTTGGCGTAACCTGGGTACTGTTCGATGGCGATGCAGTCACAGGCTTTAATGAAAAAGTGACTGATCTTGATGAACCGGAAGAATCAGACGGGATCGTAGGTACTGGCCAGGATGGCGTACGAATTTTCGCAGATCTATTGCAGGAGCGCGGAATCGGAATTACGATTTTTGAAAATATGAAGGTTCAGCAAAAAGGCATTAACAAGTTGGCAAAGCTAATCAACTATGAGGCCATTCGGGGTCATTCAATCGGTGAATCCGAAATGTCGATGCTTAAGGAAGATGTGCTTGAGGATCGCCTTGTGCTCGCGGTAAAGGATCGCAATATTCGCTTGCTCTACCTGAATATGATCGCAGGAAGAGATACGGTTAGAGGTAAAGTGTATCATCCTGTAGACAAGATCGTGGAAGTGCTAGCCGGTGATGAGGATAAAGGTTCAGTAGGCGTTGTCAAACAATTAGAGGATTTTGGCTACAAGGTAGGTAATCCACATTCCTTTGATATTACCACTGTACCGCAAGAAAAGGTGCTACGCGGGCTAGCCATGCTTGGTGCGATTGCACTCGTTGCGCTCATGATCGGATTATTCATCCCTGTACTCACGACGATCTCCTTCGTAGTGGGTGCAGTAGGCGCGGCAGGCTTGTACGTATTACGACCTTTCATTATGGAGCAAGCGCTAGCTCTATTTGTCGGGATTGCTGCCCCTACTGTAGCTGTTGTGTTCTTAGTTAAAAAGCTTAACGAGCTTAGAGCAAGCTCCGAGATGTCTGTTGGAAAGCGTCTATGGGGTACAGCGCTGCTGTTCGTACGCACAACCGTATTATCATTGCTTGCGGTGCCATTCATCGTCGCCTTGCTCAACGATATTACGTACAATTTAGTTATTCAGCAATTCCGTGGGGTTAGTGCATTGCATCTGATACCCATTGGATTGGTTGCGATCTATGTGTTGCTGTATGGTTCAGGACAGTCACCAGTAGGTAATGCCAAACGGATCTTAGCAATGCCGATTAATGTGCTGTGGATCGTCGCGATTGGTATTGCCGGTGCCGCGGGCTATTATTACTTGTCGCGTACAGGTAATGCGGGTCAAGTATCCGGACTCGAGCTGCAATTCCGATCCATGCTCGAGAATCTGTTTGGCGTACGACCGCGGACGAAGGAATTTTTGCTAGGTCATCCCTTGTTCATAGCAGGAATCTTCCTCGCACTCCGCTACCGCTGGTCAATGGCGCTCATCATTGCAGGAACGATTGCACAGCTATCTATGGTGGACACATTCGCGCACATTCATACGCCGGTTATCCTTTCAGGCATTCGTGTGCTGCTAGGACTTGGATTGGGCGTTATAATTAGTATCATTGTTATCGTAGTATGGCAACTTGCTGAGAAGCTCTGGAGACGCATCTTATTGCGTCGCTCTGAAGCTTAAAGCGCATGAGGGTCGCGGCTATTGGTCGTCGGCCCTTTTATTTAAATCACATCGACTGGGCGTATTTTCATAACTTGAACGATTTTGTAATTCAACGAAAAAGGTTTAACTGTAAAAAGTACAGGTAGTTAGAGGAAATATCGATTTTTGGCCATTTACATGTAAACAATAGCTGTTGATAGGGTAATTGAGCAATTCTGTACGAAAAATCATACACATATGCTGTTGATATGGTTAATAGAGCAATTCTGTACGAAAAATCATACACATGTGCTGTTGAATATGGTTAATTGAGCAATTCTGTACTAAAAATCATACACATGTGCAGTTGATTTGACTAATTGAGCAATTCTGTACGAAAAATCATACACATGCAGTTAGAGTATGTGGTTTTCGTTAAACTTGGCAAATCCGCATAATTTAGCTGGAGGAAATACGGTTAGTCTAACCGTCTAGTCCGATTGGGTGAAACTAACTGTATAAAATCCATTTGCTGATGTGTACGTTTGAGGATGCTTGGAGGTTGACTAATGTGAATACGAGCGAAAATTCAAATGAGAAAAATCTAAACCATACAAGCCCGAGCGGTAATGGACAAGCCGTTGTTGTTCGCCGACTCGTTTTATCAGGTTATTATGGGTTTAAAAATAGTGGAGATGAAGCGGTACTCAAGAGTATCCTGACCGCACTTGCTGAAGCAGGAGCAGAAGCGGGAATTCGGATCGAGCCGATCGTTCTTTCTGGTGATCCGGAGTGGACAAGGGAACAATATGGCGTTGAAGCGGTACATCGGATGAAGCTTGCGGAAGTGCGTCGTGCGATTAAAAGCAGTGATGGATTAATAAGCGGCGGTGGCAGTTTACTCCAGGATGCAACCGGATTAGGCTCGATTCCGTATTATTTAGGTGTTATGGCAATTGCAAGATGGTGCGGTAAGCCGACCTTTGTGTATGCACAGGGAATCGGTCCGGTGAACCGTCGGATGTTTCAGCCGTTTATAGCGCGGGCATTTAAAAAAGCTGCATATGTTTCTGTGCGCGACGACGAATCGGCGATGCTGTTGCGCCGGTACGGTGTTCCACAGCAACGGATTGCGGTAGTGCCTGATCCGGTCATGGGCTTGCCCGCGCTTCCGGAGGCGGATCGCCCGGAAGAGCGGGCAGCGGACACGACACCTGTGGTGGGGGTGTCCGTCAGATTTTGGCGCAGCGACCGCGCGGATCTCGACCGCGTGGCGGCTGCGCTAGAAGCGCTAGCTAGGCGCCACCAAGGTGGCGTGCGGCTGCGCTTCCTGCCGTTCCATCACGGGAGCGACGAGGATGCCTCGCGCTATGTGATGGAACGGCTGTCGTGCGACGTGGAGCTGGCTCCGGCGCACGAAGACCCGCAGCTGATGCTGCGGGAGGTTAGCCGATGCGCGTTGCTCATCGGCATGCGGCTGCATTCGCTGATCTATGCAGCGAATCAGGACGTGCCGTTGCTTGGGATCTCCTATGATCCCAAGATCGATCAATTTTTGAGCAGACTCGGACAGCGTGCAGGTGGCACGACGGAAGAGCTTGATTCGGAGTTGTTCGCGGAGCATGCATTAGAAATTATTAATAATACATCGAAATGGCAACAGTCGTGCGGTGGAGCGATCTCTCAATTAAGACGGGATGCAAGAAAGCCTGCGCAACTAATTGTGTCGAACTTGCGTCAATAATAGTGGAAACTGGAAGGTGAATGTGTTGAGTTCAATTTCAAACGCGAATGAGAGACCTTTTCCAACGGTTTCGTTGTACGGAGTGCCCTTCTCTAAGATGGATATGCAGGAGACGGTAGCATACTTAACGAATGCTATTGAAGAGAGGCGTCCGCATCGCGTAATTACAGGCAATCCGATTATGCTCATGGTTGGATTGGACAACCCTGGCTTTCATCGCGCCTTAGCAACAGCCGATCTGGTCGTGCCGGATGGCGCAGGGGTCGTGTGGGCCGCGCGTCATGTGAAGCAGCCAGTGAAGGAGCGAGTGGCGGGCTTTGACTTGATGCATGAGCTTCTGAGCGAAGGGGATAAGCGCGGTTGGAGCGTGTATCTGCTTGGGACGTCTGCGGACACATTGAATGCGGCGAGTGCTAATTTGCAAAAGAAATTCCCTGGCGTGCGTTTTGTGGGACAACGAGATGGCTACTTCACCGATCAGGAGGATGGGGCCGTAATCGCGAGCATTCGCGAGGCAAATCCGGACATGCTGTTCGTCGCACGAGCAACAATGAATCAGGAGCCGTGGATCGAAAAGTATCATCATGAGCTAGGTGTACCTGTCGTGATGGGAGTTGGCGGTAGCTTCGATGTTGTCGCGGGTAAGCTGAAGCGTGCACCGGCTATCTTTCGCAAGCTACATTTGGAATGGTTTTATCGGTTGCTTCAGGAGCCTTCGCGTTTTCCGAGGATGCTTGTATTACCGAAATTTGCCTTGAAAGTCATTAAAGATGGAGATAAAGTCTCCAAACCGTTGAAACAGTTATGAAAACTTTCATGAAAATGGACTAATTCGTGTTTTTTGGCCCAATACGGTCAAAAGATCGCCTTGTTGAAACCTGTTGGATGGGAGTATAATTCATTCCGGTATACAAAAAGGGGAGAGTTGTAAATGCTTGCAAGCTGGATATATGGAATCGGAACTGCTGCTTTCGTCATTGCGTTGGCGCTAGCGCTAGGCTTCACGCCACTCGTAAAGAAATTTGCGATCCGCATTGGCGCGATGGACGTTCCGAATCAACGTAAGGTTCATACTCGTGTAATGCCAAGATTGGGTGGTGTAGCGATTTATGCTTCGTTTACTGTAGCCATCCTACTTATATTGCCGTTTTTACCGGAAGGTGCACTCAGCGGTTACGATCGTCGATTGATCGGTGGCTTGTTAACCGGTGGAACGCTAATTGTGCTTCTTGGCGCATTAGATGACAAATTTGATTTATCCGCGAAGCTTAAGCTCGTTGTGCAGATCGCAGCGGCGTGTATCGTCGTCTTTGGCTTTGATGTAAAAATAAACTTACTTAACATTCCATTCGGTTCGGCTATGCAGCCGCTAGGCGAATGGATTGGGATTCCGCTCACCATTATTTGGATTGTAGCGGTAACGAATGCCATTAACCTGATTGATGGGTTAGACGGACTCGCAGCTGGTGTATCGGGAATAGCGGTTGCGACGATGCTCGTGATGGGCTTGTTGATGGGCAATGAGACTATTGTTATTCTGGCTACACTGCTATTAGGTAGTATTGTAGGATTCCTATTCTTCAACTTCCATCCTGCGAAAATTTTTATGGGTGACTCGGGCTCTCTTTTCCTCGGATTCGCTCTAGCCATTTTATCTATGCTTGGCTTTAAGCAAATTACAGTCGTATCGTTTATAACGCCGTTGCTCATCATCGGTGTGCCATTATCGGATACTTTTTTCGCGATCGTACGTCGTTGGATTCATAAGAAGCCACTGTTCGCTGCAGATAAAGGACATCTGCATCACTGCTTACAGCAACTCGGCTTTAGTCACCGCAAGACGGTACTTATCATCTATGGGATCGCTGCTTTCTTCGGGACATGCGCTGTCGTGCAATCGTCGATCTCGAATACGGGTCTCGGCAACTGGATTACCTTCATTGTTATCTGTGCGCTCGTGTTCCTGTTGCAGATCGGTGCAGAGCTAATCGGAATCGTGGACAAGTCACGGCGACCGATCCTCGATCTGCTCGCAAGGCTACGGATGAAGCCACAAACTCAATCGCGCGGCAAGTAAGACCAAAGACTCAATTCTACTCTTTCTACGGAAAGAACAACGGATTGGGTCTTTTTTTCGCCCATACGTCTAAACATTTGCTCGAAAAAGCCGATAACAAGAGTACACAACTTTTGCGGGATTGACACGTCTAAGGATATATCTACCTGTCGGTTACTGCAGATTTTTGCAGAAGAATAAGGAGGACATACAGTGAGAAAATTATTGATGGTCATGTTATCTTTGGTGCTCGTTATCACTCTAGTTCCGCCTGGCCTCGTCCAGAAGACGAATGCAGCTGTTGCCAGCTACTTTTTACCTGATGACATGGAAATTCGCAATACTTCGCAATATGTAATTACTGGAACTACTAATCTATTGACTCGAGCAAATGCATATCGGGTGACAAATGGTACGTTAGCGATTTCAGGTACATTCTCATCTGTAGCCAGCAGCTCTCTTTCGGTTAAGATCGAGCAATTGAACCTTCAAACCGACGATACATGGAAGCCGGATGATAATCGGTTCACGACAGGTGCGATTGCAGCCGATACAACTGCGGGAAACACGAATAAATTTATAGCAAACAATCTTACATTGTTCAGTGGGATGAACCGAATTACTTTATCGGGTGTTGTAGGTACGACTACACGCTCCGATACATTCTATGTCCTATTTGATCAAGTTCCATATGTTCAAAGCATTCAAATCCGTAGCGGATCAACGATGCTCGATATTAATGAAGGATCACGAGCAGTTATTAAGAGTGAAACGGCATCCCTTCAAGGGGTCGTTCTGAATGCCTCGTATATCTCTTTCAGTTTGAACGGTGCGACGGCTCAACGAGTAAGCGTATACGAAGACGGCTCATTCTTCTCCCCGCCACTTACATTCAAACCGGGTTTAAACACAGTAAACTTGAGAATTACGAATGGTACGGATGTCATCAATATTGTTCGTGATATTTACTACTTTGATACGAATAGGCCCTATACGGCTGTAGACATCATTCGTGACGAAGGTGGGACTCCACCTGAAGTATATTATTCTATCTTCAATAAGAATGTTCCACAAATTACAAAAGGTATTACTTATAATGCTGCCACTCCTGAATATGCAGGATTGAGGGTTCAGATGCTGGTGAAATACAATGCTAGCACATTTAAAGATACTGCAACGTTCAGAATTAACAATCTTGCGACTCAATACAACATCAAAGATGAAGTTGCCGCTACTGATATTACTGAGCAGATCATTCTCGCACAAGATGGCACACCGGAATATAGACTCGTAGAGTTCACACTTAAAGAGTCTGGTGCTGTCAAATATGTGATGACACACAATGGTACAGACTACGATGTGTTACAGAAAGTAAATCTTTCGGTTTCCTATGGTGGCGATACTGTTGGCTTTAATGGCGAATTTAAATTTATGCCTGGCGATACAGTTATCAAAGACATTAAGCTTCTTCCAGGTTATGATCCTGCGGTGGCGGGAACTACGATTGCCAATTCAGCGACTAAGCCACTTAGGGGTGCAGATCTAAAAGAATCTACTTTTTACATCCTTGTAGAAGCAGATCGGCCGATTGTTAGTGTAGGTGTCCCGGGAAGCATTGCAGCTAGTCAATTAATTGCACAGTATTTACCGATTGGATCACAGACGATTACGATAGATAAAGCAGTAGCTCAACCAACCGATCGAGGCACCAATCGATGGGTCTATAAGATCAGCAACATCGCTATTGGACAGCATAGCGTACAGTTTAAGCTTGGAGCAGCATCGTCGTCTGATTATGTAGCAAACTTCTCCTTCTTGTCGAAGAGCTATATCTACGTTTCCAATTTGTATGATGGACAAAGATATGAATTTAGCTCGAACGCATCTACAACGCCTAAAATTGATGCGACAGGAGAATTTGTTGACTTTAATACCGTTGAAGCACCGCAATTTTTTGTAAATGGGACTGAACAATTTACAGCAGCCACAGCTCCGACAGGAATAACACCAACAGTTACGTTAACTGGCAATAAATTCAAAATGGATCTTGAGATTACACAGATGGATGGGCCACTTTACTACGGTGAGAATACAATCACGATTAAAGCAGTGAACTTAAATGGAGCTGTAATCGGTGGCTTGCGTCAAGAATTAGTAAAAGAAATCCGAATTTACATTACAGATACGAATGTATCGCAAATTAAGAAGTTTATGCCCGTCATTAGCTCTTTGGATCGTCCACCATTACCAATCAAGGATGTTGATGACTATACCGCGGATGAGATGGATCGTATTTTTGCAGTCACACCTGAATTCACGCTAACGGGTGATAAATACGTCACGAGTGAATCTGCTTATGATCTAGTGCTACGGGGTGAAAATGCGACATGGATCAACATTTACCTTGGAACTACGAAAATATTGACTTACGATGTGGCTACTAAAAATGCAGCTGACAACCCAAAAAACTATTCGATTGATTTCATGGGGGATGAAGACAGCTTCATCCTGCGGATCCAGAACATTCAGTATGATGCGCCAGGATCACATGTATACAAACTAGAGCTGCTTAACAGCTCGGGCTCTCCTTCGTCCGTCACATTGGACGTAACAAGAGAAGTAGCGTCATTCCGCGTTCTTTCTCCTAAGGCAACTGTTGGGAATACGATTAACATCAACAAGAACTTTGTACGCTTCGATATCGAAGCTGAAGGGGCGACAGAGGTCATCTTCCCTGGCAAGAAGGAGAGTGCAATCAAGCGCGTCGATTTGAAAAATCGTTTTGTCTACGATTATGACGGTTTGAAATCAGGTAAGAACGATATCAAGATACAGATTAAACGTGCAGATACGACGCTAGATCGTACAGTAACCGTATATTACACGCCAACCGTATTGGTTGATAGTCAATATATGGAGAAGCTCGGCACTAAGCACTCTATATTTGATAAGAAAGTGCAACTTACATTCCCTAAAGGAATTGTGCTTAAAGCTTCATCCCAAAATGCTCAAGGAATTACGAAGCAATATATCAATACGAAGCTGCTCTTTGGTATAGCGGATCCTAAGGATGGTGTTGTTGAAAGACGTAATGACTACGGCAACATTATTGGTGTTCATGCAGACCAAAGATCAACAGGCGCCGCGACAGCAATTGATATTGATTATGATGTGAGCATGAGGTTTGCAAACAATAGTGAGACAGTGAATTTTACTCGGATCTCTGATATTTATTGGATTAATGGTGGAATTGGAGAACAGGGTGACAGAGGAGCTGCGAATTATAAGCCTGCGACAAACGGCTTACCTCCATACTCCTTGGAAGGTACATTCTCTCGCATTCCTGCTGAACGCAAAGTAATACCGTCTGCTCGTGGTACTTTAACATTAAAGTATGATAGCAGTGTAGTAGATGAAGTCGGACATACAATAACCGTGTTCCGCTTTTCAGATAACAATCAATGGGTGAACATCGGCGGATCAGTTAACGCGAAGGCAGGTACGATTACAGTACCATTCGATGAATTTGGCTATTACAAAGTCATGAAGCTTAGAAAAGGATTTAGTGATGTGACCAACCACGGCTGGGCACGGAACATCCTGAATGGTCTTTATTCCAAGGGGATTATGACTTATCTAAGAACGGACGAATTCGGAGCGAATGATTTAATTACTCGTGGCGAATTTGCAACTTTGATTGTCAAAGGTTTGAATATGCCGCTTAATTATTCGGGTACTCAGTCGTTCTTTGATATCGTGCCTGACGCAAGAACCAATACATGGGATTATGAGCACATTGAAACAGCAGCTAGAGCGGGGATTATCGCGGGCCTAGATGAAGGATTCTTTGGAGCTGACTTGCGTATTACACGAGAACAAGCAGCAACTATGCTAGCGAGAGCCCTCTCGAAGCAAATCACGCTACCTAAGAATGATAGTAAGCTTGAGAGCAAGCTGGCGAAAAACTTCCTAGACTCTGGGTCTATCCAGTACTATGCGAGACCGGCGGTATCAGCGATGAACGATAAGAAGATCATGGTCGGTGCTCCTGTATTTCTTGAAGGGGAGAAGAAGGCTTCATACAACTTCAATCCGAAGTCTAACCTTACACGAGCTGAGGCGGGCAAGATCGTCGTTCAGTTGCTAGAGATCGCTAAGACATCTACATTCCCTAAAAACTTAAGCTAGATTGAGTTGCGTATCAGGGGGCTGCTGAGTTTGCAGTCCCCTGTTACTTTAAGCATACTTTTCCTTAGTTTTTATTGGAGCATTAGGTAAAAGTTATAAGGTGACGAGAGTCTCGGTCCAAGCTATACTAAGAGAGTATTAAAGCAATGCGCCTTTATTGAGAGGTTTTCGAGCTCCAATAAAAAAAAGTTTAAGTAATTTGCTACATACCGCAACTTTTAGAGCGCAACTGCGTTTTATACTGTGAGACTTACGGGAAGGGCAAATGTCCTAATTATCTCGTCTGTTCTATGAAATTGTTCTTTACGGTGAATGAGTCCCTCATGTATAATGGGGGGAGTGGCGATTTTATGTGCCAATTTTGTGTTTCTATCTATGTTTACGAGTTTCTGCGACATGTATCTACTAATTAGACATGCCAGCAGACATCAATTATAGACAATGCTCTACTCAGGGAAGGGGGTGAAACACAATGAGAGATTCGAGCTATAATTTTTCCCAACAAACCAAACAGATACATTCTCGAGGAGGAGAAAAAAAGGTTATGAAAAAAAGTTTATCCTTATTGCTAACGATTGCCTTGGTGTTCGGTATGTTCGCGAACATGGCATCCGCAGCTACAGCTAATGAAGCTGGTTCCGCATTGCAAAAATTGGGCGTCATCAAAGGCGACCAAAACGGCGGTCTAATGCTCGATTCCACTTGGAAACGTCAAGATCTCGCTGTTCTTCTTTCCCGTCTAGTAGGTAAAGAAGATGCTTCTAAGGCTACTGATAAGTCCCACACATTCAAAGACGTTCCTAAGAGCGCTTTGTATGATGCAGTTCTTTCATGGGCTAAAGAAGAAGGTTACATGCAAGGTCATTCCGCTACGAAATTTGGTTGGAATGAAGAGTTGACTAACAAGCAATTCGCTGCTGTTGTTCTTCGCGCTCTTGGCGTAGACACAACTTCTGCAGAGCAATATGCTAAAGTTGGCGAACTTGCTGTTGCAGCTGGAATCTTCCCAGAAGGTACTAACTTCGATGCACCTGCTAAACGTGGCGACACTTATGTTGCAATCGTAGCAGCTCTTGACACTGAAGTTGCTGGTACTGGCAAGAAGCTTGGAGAAATCCTTGGCCTTGAAGGTTATGCAAATGCTGAGCTTGCTGTAGCTAAAGCTGCACAATCCGGCGCTACAAAGATCACTGTTGATTTCAACCGTGTTTTGACTGCTACTGAGATCACTGATTTGACTGTTGCTGTTAAGAATGGTCTTGTTAGCTACCCAGTAACTGCTAAAGCATCTGAAGACAAGAAATCAGTTGTTCTTGAAGCAACATTCTTGCCAGCTCAAGAATATGATGTAGTAGTAAACAAACTTGATGCTGTTAAAGTAAAAGTTGAAGCTGCTAAGGTTTCCAAGATTGACATCGGTGCTGCTAGCATCCAAAAAGCTGCTGCACAAGATCTTCTAGTTAAAGCGTTCAACCAATTTAATGAAGAAGACAAGACTGCTGCAGTTGCGATCTCCGCATTCAGCAGCAAAAACGGCGACCTAGTTGCGAAACTAGCTGGTGGTAAACTTGATGCTTCTCTAGAAGATGTAGACAACACAATCGTTATCACAGCTTCCAACTATGTAACTGGTCTTACTGCTACTAAGACTTTCAAAGTTGTAGCTAAGAGCTCCCCAACTACAATTGCTTTGGGTCAAGTTGCTCCATTGAAAGACGCTGACCGCGTTTACACAGGTAAAGCTGGTTATGCACTTCCTTATACTTTGAATGATCAATATGGCGGTACAATCAAGCTTGCTCAACAAGGTGCTGTAGGCGGCGCTGCTGCTACATCCGTAGTATTCGGCGACATCAGCTTCACAGTTAGCAACTCTGCAATCGTAAGTGCAAGCACATTCGCTGTTGATGCTGATGGCGTATTGACTTTCGCTACTGGCGCAACTGCTGGTAATGTAGTTATTACTGCTGTTAACACAAAGACTGGTGCTAATGCATCTGTTAGTGTAAATGTTGAAGCTGCTGCTTCCTTGAAGACGTTCCAATTGAGCGCTCCTGCTGCAATCGTAGTTAAGGGCGAAGGCGTTGCATTCCCTTATGTAGCTGCTGACAGCCAAGGTAAACAATATGCTAACAAAGATGTTGTTGCTGCTGCTGGTGGTTTGACATTCACAGCTAACAATGCTGCAATCACACCTAAGTTCAAAGCGAACGGCGATATCGAATTCACTTTTGCTAATACTGGTACCACTACAGTTATGGCATGGTTGAATAACCAAATCGTATCTACAGTTGTTGTAGATGTTAAAGACGTTGCATATGCAGTTAGCGTTGCTGGAACTAAAGATCTTAAGACGACTTTGACTACTGGCGCTACACAAACAGTTGATTTCTCGAAGTTGATTGTTCGTGACAACTATGGCCGTACGATGAGTGCTGCTAATGGTTGGGCAGTAGCGATCACGACTCCTGATGCTGCTGGTAAAGTAAGTGTTGCTGGTTCTACTGTAACAGGTACAGCAACTGGTTCTGAAAAAGTTAAAGTAACTTTGTCCAAAGCTACTTTCACAAACGTAACTTTTGATATCAGCTTCACAGTAATTGCTAATGCTGATGTTAAATCCTTGACTGTAGGTACTGTTGGTACAGTATATGCAAAAAATGCTCCTGGTACTGGTCACTCTGTAACACTTACATTGACTGGTAAGACTGAAGCTGGCGTAGAAGTTGCTCTTAACGCTGCTAACTTCTATGACCTTGTAACAACTTCTGATGCATCTGTTGTTGCAAAAGAAGCTGGTCTGACTATCTATGGTAAAGCTAAAGGAACTGCTGTTGTAGCTGTCTGGAAAGACGGTGTTAAGCTTAACGAACAAACAGTTACAGTATCTGACGTAGCTCCATTTGCTACATCTGTTAAGTTCAAGAAAGCTGAGTACACACTATCTGGTAATGTTGGTGACAACCTAGATCTGAACGCTGAAGTAGAAGTTAAAGACCAATATGGTGTTGCAATTACTGATGCGGGCAGTTTCTACAGCTCTAAAGGAACGATCGCTGATGTAGCTGATACTTCCGATAGAACTGATGGAGATTTCCTGAAAGCTACTAACGGAATTATCACAGTAACTTATGTCACTGTGAATGGTCTTAGCGCTACAACTACGCTTAACGTAGAAAGCTTATAAGGCACTACTGAAAAGAACCTAGCCTCGGCTAGGTTCTTTTTTTGTACATAAAATTTATATAAAGCAGGCGTTTCAGCGAAACTTATCTCTATGTATTTTCGTTTATAAGAGTAGGGATTTATATAAGGAGGTACGAGAGATCGAATGTTAAAACAATCATTGAAGAAGTCATTCATGCTACTCTTAGCAACTGTAGTCATCTTTTCTTTTGGAACTGTGCTTAATAAGGATAAAGTTACTGCGGCTACGAGTACTGTAATGAATATTGGAACTAATGCTACAGCGCAAGTAAAATCAGCGGATTTAATTACACAGGATAAAGGTCTTTATTTAATTTACACATTGACGATTAAGAATAATAGTAACAGCAAATTACAGTTAGATGACTATTGGAGCAAAGTATCGAGCGTAAGCGGGGTTCCCTTTAAAACATCGCCCATTGCTGCTGAGAAATCAATTACGTCATTGAATGGTAAGTCTAGTATTGACCTTACATACTATGCGCAAATTACGAGTAATCTCACGCTCTCAAAATTGCAAATTAACATGTATAAGTTTGATGTAACTGCACCAGAACTTACACGGCAGCTTGGAAAATTCCCACTCTCGGCACAATCCAGCTCTATTACGGCAGCCTTTCTACCGAAGTATTTGGTGACGAATGAAAGCAAGCTGAAAACTGCAGTAAAGAGTGCAAAATCAACAGTAGTTGGTGAAGTTAGAACATTGACAGTGTCATTCTTAATTGAAAATTTAAATGCAAAAGATTATAATGCATCAAAAACGCAGTATTACGTCATGACATCAGATGGTTCTCTGTATACAGCAAAGAATGATACATTAAAGGATTTAAATATATTGCCGAAAGAACGTAAGATATTTGATCTTGAGGTAAACATTCCTGCACATGTAGATATCTCGAATAGTAAATTAATTTCAGGCTATCTGTCAGAGGCAGATGGAATCTTTATACCTAGCGGCACATATGCATTACCAAAAGCTGCGACCATTCAAGAAATTTCTGTACCCGCTTTTTTACCGAAATATATTCAAACAACGGATAGTAAAATAAAAACGGCTTTAAAAGGAATTTCTTCTTCAGTAAGTTCGAGCACAAGAAATGTGGAACTTCAATTCTTAATTGAAAATCAGGGGACGAAAAGCTACAAGCCTTCTACGGTGCAGTTCTTCATCGTGTCTGGAGATGGTTCCTATTATAGCTCTAAATCTGATGCGCATCAGAGTTTGGTTATTCAACCTAAAGAACGCAAGATCTTTACACTGAGCTTTTCAGTGCCAAGCAAGGTAGACTTCAGTTCTATTAAGCTTGTAATGGGTAATACATCTGGGGCAGATAGCGTCTTTAAACAAGTTGCAAGTTATCTTTTGCCTAATACTACTGTAAAGACGACAACAGATATTCAAAGTACAACTTACAATGATTATAAGATAGAAATCATAAGCTATACTCGATTGCCTGCCGGTGCAAAGGATACTTTAACGGCTAATTTTAAAGTGACGAATGTTTCCAAGGAGGCACTCGCAGTTCCTAGATATAAGTCATTGTGGTCATTCAACGGGATTGAGCAATCGGGAAGTACTAGTGAAATAATTGCATATGATCAAAGATTACAATTAGAGCCGGGAGACTCGATGGAATTGATCTCCACGATGCAAATTCCATACTCAGCAGTCGTTCAACAAGCGCGCGTAATTCTCAAGGACACTACGGACTCACAGGCTGAAAAAGTAATTGGACAGTTCAAGAGTGAAGTGTTGAATAAATTTGCATTTACGGATAACGGTATTGCAAACTTCGATCGATTATCTGCGAAGAGCAGCGTTCAATTACTACGGGTAAGATCTTCAGTTGAAGGTAAACAAATGAATGTGAGTGGAGATCTTGTATTTACAAATTTAGAAGCAAGATCTGCTCTAATGCAGAAGTACGCTGTTTATCTACAAGCAGATAATGGAGAGGTGTACCCATTAACGGTTGCTGAGTATACAAAGTCTGTCATCTCGAATGGACGGATTCTGATGCCATTCAGCGGTACGATTCCCGTTACTGCGCAATCTACGAATATGAATATTCTTATTGCAGATCTTGTAACCGGTACTACAGAGGCTGGAGCACAGGCGAATGTAATACCCGGTCATATTAATAAAATATCGAAGGCATGGCCGAATTCGACGCCGAACAACAAGTTCAACAATTTGGCAATTGGGAAGTTCGATATAACATTAGACAAATTTTATGCATACTTGAATTATGGATCTTTTAACACTGATGGGTTAAATTTAGAACTTGAGTACAGTATGCTATCAGATCTTACATTTGATGATGTTGCAGGTTCTTATAAGCTAAGAATAGAAATTGAGGATCAGAATACAAATAAAACAGTAGTGTTCAAGGAATTCGCTTTGGGTGATGCAGAGCAGGAATTCAAAGAAGGAAATAACATTAAGCAGACAATATTCTTTAGTGACACTACATTAGCTGCAAAGGCAGAAAGTCTAAAAGAGTACAAATTGTCTATGTACTGTGTTGTAAATGATCAGAAAGTATTATTGGCAGAGCGTACGCTACCATACTTTTATATTCAATGGTTGTTAAATTAATAATAAACAACTTCAAATTGTTTAAAATGGGCTGTCCGATATAAAGGACAGCTCTTTTTAAATGCTATAATATAATAGTTAATGATGTGCATCATAGATCAAGGAGGAAGTACTAATTGTCTAGAAATCTTAATACTAAGCTACAATCATCAATTAGTAATGAAAGATCATTATATTTATTATTATTTATCGTATTTGCTTTTCTTATTTCAGCTCCATTTCAAATGATGTATTTCAATGGAGCCGGGTTACATAGTATAGCGCAGTTTCAATTTGAACTTAAATCCATGTACGGTTTTTGTATTGGCATCGTCGCATTTCTTGTTGTAAGTATAAGATTATTTAAAACTACAGTAATAGAGCAAAGGCATCTCGTTGTCTTAGTGGGACTATTAATTCCTTTAAGCTACTATCTTAGTTCATTGACCGCGGTATCCAAGTACCTAGCTACAATCTCAAATTTATTGAATTTCGCGGTTTATGGCTTCTTATTGTTAGGGGTAGCCCTCTCAAATTCTAGGAAGCTTTTGAACATAATGATGTATGGTTACATGTTGATAGGGAGTTTAATTGCTTTAGATGGATTTATGTATATCGTAGGCAATAAATTTAGACTGGATGCATTAATGTATAACGATGGTGTGAGATTGGGTGGGCTATTTACTTACCCGAACAGTTATGCTGTATTCCTAATCACAATGCTTCTTGCCATATTCCACTATCTCACGGTTGAGAAGAACCTGATCTTAAAAATTGGATTAGGATTAATTTTGGTACCTATAGCTTTATCGTTTATTCTTACACTTTCAAGAGGTGCAATAATAACGTTACCAGTTATCGCTTTGATTACTTTATTAATCTCATCATTAAAAAAGCAATTATTACTGGGGATCTATTTCGTACCATCATTTCTTCTATCGCTTATAGTTCAATCTTATTTTAGTGAAATTGGGAATGAAGTTTATGTTAAAACGGATGAGAGTGTAAAATCAGGTCAAGAGGTTGAGACTGTTCCATTGTTCTCAGTTCAATCCATGAAAGCATGGGGCGTCCTAGTCATTGTGTCTGTTATTATGGCAATATTAATATACCTATTTCATAAATATTTGGCAGAATGGTTGAATACAAAAATAGAAAAATGGAAAATCAAGCGTTTAAGTAATCTTTGGATCCCTGGTAGTATCATTGTCATTATTGTAATAGCTATAATGCTTTGGAATACTGAGTTTTTAACCCAGTTGCTTCCATCTGCTTTGAGTGACCGTTTGAATGAAATCACGTTTCAAACACACAGTGTTCTTGAGAGATTAACGATGTATCAAGATGCGTTGAAAATATGGAGAGATTATCCGATCACTGGTGGTGGTGGTGGAGTCTGGGAAGCACTATATGAGCGATATCAATCCTATCCATATATTAGTTCTCAGGTGCACAGCTTTCCGATTAGAGTGTTGATTGAAACGGGTCTAGTAGGCTTTGTCATCGTAATTGGTTTTATTTTATTCGTGCTAACTTCCTATTTGATTAGATGTCTTAAAAATAAAGATAGAGATGAAAACTACAGTATCTACTTTTTGATAAGTTCGGCTATTTTTGTTCATAGTTTAATAGACTTTGGAATGAATTACTTCTATCTTATTGCGATCGTATTTCTATGCTTGGGCATCTTAGTTGGGCAGCAAACAAACAAAATTACAATAAAGATAATCAGGGGTAAGACCAAATTAATTACCCGTAGCATTGGAACAATTTTTTGTATAATAGGTGTAGTATTGTTATTTAATATCTATAACTTTATGTATGCAGATACGAAATTTAATGAAAGTGAACGATTGCTTTCTAGTAGGCCTAATCTAAATGAATTGACTACAGTGCTTGCTGATGGATTGAAACATATGCCGAATCACCCTTTTCTTCTAGATCGTATGGCTACAATCTATAAGAGTGCTTATCAACAAATGAGTAATGATTCGTTTAAGACTGAAGCATTGAGATATGTTGCTAGATTGGATGAGTCAGAACCTAATTTTTCAGCGCTCTCTATTGTGAAGTATTACAATGCCAAAGAGTGGGGATCAACCGAGGAAACGATAGAAATTTTAGAGAAAGCGATAGAGAACCAGCCTTTTCAGCTCTCCTATTATGAGTTGATTTTTCAAGAGCGATATTTGCTATGGACTCAGTTCAATGAACAAAAGGATCTGATCAATAGAAATCTGCAAAAGGATCGTATTTTATCACTATATACGCAAGTACTAGAACGTGCTTCACAACTGCAACAACTAAATCAGGCAATATCTATAAATCGGAATTTCGAAATAACAAGCAATATGAATGATATAATTAATCATATAAAAGGTGCTGGCAATTAAAATTATACTTCATGGAAGAGGTGCTACAATGGCGAAAAAACTAGGATATACATTGTTACTGTTATTACTTGTCGTTGGAAGCTTTTATCTTGGTTCAGTAACAACAGAAGCAGATTCAGGTACGACACCAGGCTCCGTAGATGATCCACTCGTAACAAAGAGCTATGTAGATAAGAAGGTTGCTGAAGGCGGTGGAGGAGGCTCTAGTGGGGCTGTGTCTAAGCTAGAGGTTGTGACCGTACCGCTGGGCAAGACAATTATCGTTGCTGATGGTGGGGAGCTTATCGTGCGTTCAGGTAAAGCTATTGCGGTGAGTGAAGATGCCAATGGGTTATCCGATATGACTGATGGACTTGATATTGCTCCAGGCAAAGCTGTTGCAACGAATCATTTGATTTTATTTCCGAGGAGTGGACGCGGAGTGCAGCCTGATCCCAATCAGAAGAATGGACTTATTGTTCTTGTTAGAGGTGGGTATCAGATTAAGTAGTCGTTAGCCAGTTGATACCATATAAAAATGTACTAGAAAAGACAAACGACGAATCCCGTCGGTTGTCTTTTTCTTTGTGCTATAATATTAATATTATTATAAATATTATTACTATTATTATTAACATGAAACAAAGGGATGGGATGTGCTTGTCTGTCGAATTATCTACTACAGATTCACACCCTACCAAGGAATTAGAGACGGTAGGTCGATTAGCTTCATATAAGATGAGAGCAATATCCAGTCTTAATGCTCTACAGGGTGTGCTTATCTTCTTGGAATTTATCTGTTACATATTTACATTTTTTATATTATTCACTTGGAGAGTTGGTCCTGAATATGGATTCAGCTTTCGTACAATGATATCGGACCTGTGGCTTCAGATTCCGGTAATGTTCGATTATGCGTTATTCATCTCCATGTTTATAGGTTTGTACTGGTTACTCGTGTATCAAAAGCAATTTTATGATCCAAGACATGAACGCGGACTGTCTGATGAATTCGTGATTATTTTGAAGGCGATTATGATTTCGTTCCTGATTACACTTGGAGTGTCATTTCTACTTAAGAATACGCTTGTATATTCCCGTGTTCTACTTGTCACATTCCTAATGACGACTTATGTAGAAGCTTCATTGTTTCGCTACATCAGGAAACGGACATTTCATCAATTAAAGAAAAGTGGCAAGCTTAGGCAGAGGGTGCTTATTGTAGGCGCTGGACGGGTTGGACAGCAGCTCTATGAACGGTATACGGATTCATCCATTCGCGGGATCGAGTTGGTAGGTTTCGTCGATGAACGCCAGGATGATGCTAGAATCATAGGGGATCTGGATCAATTGGAGCAAGTGATCAAGCAATACCGTGTAGATATTTTGTATATCACGATTCCTTCAGAAAAGATAAAAATCAATACGATGTTGCAAAAGATTTACAAGTATCACATTGATATTCGAATTATTCCTGAGCTTTTCGATCGACTCAGTTCCGTTTATGAATATCGGCAAGACTTTGATTACCCTTGTCTGCAGATTGTGAAGACTCCGATGCGAGGCTTCAATCTGATCATGAAACGCTCTATGGATATTATTTTATCCGCTATCGGAATCATTGTCGGACTACCATTATTAATCCTTGTTGCTTTATTGATTAAGATTAATTCACCAGGACCAATCTTATTTAAGCAAACACGAATCGGTAGAAACGGTGTAAAGTTCACGATGTTAAAGTTTCGTTCGATGGTGAACGGTGCTGAGGGGCGCAAGCGTAACCTGCTACATAGAAACGAAGCGACGGGGCACTCGTTCAAGCTGAAAAGTGATCCCAGAGTTACACGGGTAGGTAGTGTGCTTCGCAAATACTCGATAGATGAACTCCCCCAGTTATGGAACGTGCTGAAGGGAGAGATGAGCCTGATCGGTCCGCGACCGTCACTACCTGAGGAAGTTCAGCAATATTCCGACTATCACTGGCGCAGGATGGATGTACGTCCAGGGATGACTGGGTTGTGGCAAGTGAGTGGTCGGAGCGACTTAACTTTCGAGGAATGGATCAATCTTGATATTCAATATATCGAACGTTGGAGTTTGGCGATGGAGATGAAGATCTTAATAAAGACTGTACCAGTAGTGATAAAAGGTACGGGAGCATATTGACATCGCGGAATTAAAAAAGGATGAATATGATGGATGTTTCAGTGATTATACCGAATTATAATGGTGCTCAATACATCAATAAATGTATTGAGAGTATATATGAACAAGTGAAGCACAAAAAAAATATTATAGTAGTTGATAATCACTCTAGCGATAATAGTATTGCAGAGATCAATAAAACATTTTCAGATATCACAATTGTTGCAAATGATAAAAATGTCGGTTTCGCAGCTGCAGTTAACATCGGAATTATGCTTTGTGACACCGAGTATGTAATTTTATTAAATAATGATGCATTTGTGAGATCGGACTTTATAAGGCCACTATATGAAATGATTAACTCAGATAAAAGTATTTTCTCTGTATCATCTAAGATGTTGCAATATTCCAATCCAAGTTTGATAGATGATGCTGGGGATCATTTTACATTGATGGGATGGGCATATAAAGCAGGTGATGGAGATCGAAGTGAACAGCACAATAAAGAGAAAGTGATATTTAGCTCATGTGCGGGTGCTGCAATTTATAGGAGAAATGTATTTGAAGAAATGGGGTATTTTGACGAAAAGTTTTTTGCTTATTTAGAGGATGTCGACATAGGATTTAGAGCAAATTTGTTTGGGTACAGGAACGTTTATTGCCCTCAGGCGGAGGTTCTCCATATAGGCAGTGCAACAAGTGGAAGTGTGAAGCATAGTGAGTTCAAGGTCCGGATATCTTCTCGTAATAATGTATATTTAATTGTGAAGAACTTGCCACTAATATTGTTAATCATACACTTTCCCCTTTATTTAATAGGGTTCATAATAAAGTTGTGTTACTTTATTCGACTAGGGTATGGGAAACCCTACCTTCTTGGTCTTTTGGAAGGAATAAAGAATATTCATTCAGTTAGAAGAGTAAAGTTTCGGCTTAAGAATATAAGAGGTTACATCCGAGCAGAATATTTGATGTGTAAGGCGACTTTCTATTTTTTCAGTAATAAAATGTATCGGTTTTTAAGATAAAATGGGCAATTGAAAGAAGGTCTGTTGAACAATCATGAGTGTATATTTGAAATATATTAGATACTTAAAGACTTTCAATAAATATACTTATCTACTGAAATTACTCGTGAAAAAAGAAGTTAAGAAGAAATATAAGGGATCGATATTGGGAATATTATGGAGTCTTTTAAATCCGCTGTTGTATATGATTATTATAACAATTGTATTTTCGACATTGTTTAAAACGACTATAGAGAATTTTCCAGTGTATCTTCTGTGCGGGTCACTATTGTTCGGATTTTTTTCATCTAGTACTACTACTGCTATGTTATCAATAAGATCTTCAGCGGATTTATTTAAAAAAGTGTATATTCCTAAATATATAGTTGTAATATCATCAATCATCTCGAACTTTATTTTTTTCCTAATTTCTATGATTGACTTAATTTTAATAATGATAATAACTAAAGTGGAGTTTACAACAAATTTATTGATCTCTCCAATATACCTAATGCTGCTGTTATTATTCAGTTGTGGAGTGGGGTTAATTCTTGCGACGTTCACAGTATTCTTCAGAGATATAGAACATATATACAGCGTATTTACGATGTTCCTAATGTATGCTTCAGCAATCTTTTATCCAGAAGATATTATACCTCAAGAGTATAAGCTTATACTTACAGCAAATCCAATTTATTATTTCATCAAAGGTTTTAGAAGTTCTTTAGGTCTTAGTTCAGGTGTCGATTTAAGTAATTTAGTCGTGTGTGCAATACTTGCTCTGATAAGTATAATTGCTGGAATAATTGTATTTGAGAAAAAGCAAGACAAATTCATACTTCATATATAGGTGGATTGTAGAATGCCAAAAGTAGATGTTGAAGTGAATCGAGTATCGGTGAAATTCAGATTGGATAGTGAGAAGATAGATAGTCTAAAAGAGTACTTCTTAAAGTTAACTATGAGGAGTATTGAATATACAGAATTTAATGCACTGAAATCCATAGATTTCAAGATCCATAATGGAGAAAGAATTGGGATTATTGGACATAATGGAGCTGGAAAAAGCACGTTGTTAAAGACGATTGCTGGTGTCGTGAAGCCTACCGAAGGAAGCGTTGTGGTAAATGGAAGTATAGCACCGTTATTAGAGCTTGGGGCGGGATTTGATGCAGATCTAACGGGTGTTGAAAATATTTTTCTAAATGGGGCTATATTGGGTAGATCTAAAAAGTATTTAGAAGAAAAGTTTGATGAAATTGTAGAGTACTCAGGTCTGGGGAAGTTTATACACACGCCAGTAAAAAACTATTCCTCAGGAATGAGAGCGAGACTTGGATTTTCGATTGCGACAAAGGTAGATCCCGACATCCTTATCGTAGATGAAATTTTGGGTGTTGGTGATGAAAATTTCCAGATTAAAAGTTCCAAAACGATGAAAGAAATGATGACTAGCGGTAAAACTGTCATACTTGTTTCGCATAACCTTGCTCAGGTAAAGCAACTTACGGAAAGAGTAATATGGTTGCATGAGGGTGAAGTGAGACAGATTGGAAAAACGAATGAGTTATGTCGCGAGTACAAGGATTATATGGATGAGATCCTCAATAAAAAATAACGATGACAACCACTATGGAGGGTCTACCTGTGAGGAAATTACTATACTTGCATGTCGGGATGCATAAAACTGGAAGTAGTGCAATTCAAGCGCTACTGACACTAAATAATATGAAACTCCAAGATAAAGGGTTCTTTTTTCCTAATCCACCAAACTTCGATCAGGCTTATCAAACTAGTGAAGGAAACGCAGGTTTTTTGTACAAGCTATTTGTTGATAATGAACTGGATGAGATTAAGAAATATATAGAATCAATTGAACACTCTAAAATTATTTTATCTTCAGAATACTTATTCCAAGCCTTATTGGAATATCCTGAGAGATTCTTCAAAGTTTTTAATGATTACGATTACAAGATAATTTGCTATGTAAGAAGACAGGATGATTTATTTTCTAGTATGTATAACCAAATGGTGAAAAATCATGATCTAGAAGATAAATTATCAGCATTGAAGTTTATAGAGGGGAAAAGTGATTTCCATAAAGTTTTATTTGAATGTTTGAAGTATACAGAACTTGAAAATGTTATTGTGAGGCCATACGAGAAACAGCAATTTTATAAGGGGAATATATATTCCGACTTCCTGAATTGTATTGGATTAGAATTAGAAGAAAGCTATTGTTTACCTGAAAAAATAGTGAACCCATCATTATCTTGGGATTCATTGGAGTTTCGGAGATTGCTCAATAGTATGGCGATTGACCGAGATGAACCGCTCCGTAAGTTTCCGATTAATGAACTTTTGGCGAGATACACTGTCGAAATGAACAGGGGCGAACCTTTTGGAGAAAATAACACATTTCCTTCTAAGAAAAGAATCGAAATAATTAATTCCTTTTACGAAAAAAACAAGCAAATCGCGAATCGATTTCTTCATCGCAAAAGTGGAGAGTTATTTTTAGACCCACTCCCTGATATTGACAAAAGAGATGAGTGGAATAAGCAGTTATCTATTGAAGACATGATTAAAATATGTAGATACATTCTAAGTAGCACATATCAAGATGACGTGGAGTTAGAGTTATTAAAGGTCATTGCTAAGGGGACTATAGAAAAAATTTTAACTGACAATGACAAATGTATAGTTGAAGTTAACAATTATCCAGTTATTTATACCTTGAATGATGTTCCAACATATATATCGAACGATATTACTAGTTTTGAAAGGAAGCTCAACCTTTGGTATATCGAGTCATCAGGCGGTGATCCGCACTTCTCTCTTCCTAATTTTACAGAAGCGTCTCATAAGAAGGAAGTGTTAGTTAAAGTAGATATCTTGTCTTCATGTGATACAATTTTGGAGCTGTTTTATCAAACGAGTAATCGTGAATTTGATGCTGATCATTGCGTAAAAAGATATATTAATAAAGGTTACAATGAAATTGTGATCCGGTTGAAGGAACCTGAAAATATAACGTCACTACGGCTTGATCCAAGCAACTTACAGGGTGTCTTCTTGATATATTTACTCGAAGTAAGAGAGGTTACATCGGAATAATTGTAATTTCTTATAAATTTATAGTAAAGGAGGTGGAGGAAAGTGGATTTTACAGGTGAAAGATACATTGAACAATCAAATGGTATCGAAATCCACCTCGAGCATATACAAAGGTATATTAGTATATTGCCGCTGGTTGAAGGAAAAGTAGTTCTAGATATCGCGTGTGGATCTGGTTATGGAACGCATATGATTTCTCAACATGCTGATGTAGTGTATGGTGTGGATATTAATGAGGAAGCAATTGAATATTCTAAAAACCGCTTTTCAGGTGACAATATAGTTTTTCAGGTAGGTTCGATTGAAAAATTGCCCTTCGGTGATTCTATTTTTGATGTAATTGTATCTTTTGAAACGATTGAACATGTAGGCGAAGATATACAGCATAAATTTTTGAATGAAATAAAGAGAGTATTAAAGCCAAACGGTGTATTCATTATCTCGACTCCTAATAAATACATATATTCAGATTTGCCTAAATACAACAATCAATATCATGTTAAAGAGTTTTATGTCGAGGAGTTTACACAGTTTATTTCAGAATATTTTTCACATCATAAAATATATCATCAGGGCTTTCATCTATCATCGATTATTATGAACAAGGATCACCAATCATTAAGGGTATTAAATGAAAAAGCTATAAGTGATGGAAGATATGTTATCGTCATATGTTCAGAGGATACACATGCCCTTAATGTAGAAATAAATACAATTCAACTTGACCTACAGAACTATTATTATGAAAATAACTTTAAAATAAATGAGTTTGTTCAACAAGTGGATAAGCAATTTGGGAAATTGTATTTTGATTGCGGAGAAGGATATTCTGAACAAAACTCCTATGTTGAAGTATATAAATTTAACAACAAAGTTTTCGAATTAAAATTTAATTTAACTATTAATAAGCCAATTAAACAATTAAGGTGGGATCCTGTTGAAGGTAGATTTTGCAGGATAAAAATATATTCAATTCAATGCATTTATGATGATGGTTCTATACGAGAATTGCCTACACATTATTTAGAAACGAATGGACAATTAGTTGATCATTATTATTATTTTAGTGATGTAGATCCTAGAATTTACCTTAATAGTGAGTTTGAAAGTGCCTCTTCTTTGATTGTAACTGGTGAGATTGAGTTTATAGAAGCAAATGAGTTCCTTAAATATATTATTAAAGAAAATGACACACTTCAACGCAAGATATTTGAATTGGATCAAAATTTAGCAAATGAATTGAGAAAGTTTGAGGTTGAGAAGAGAGAATTTGAAGAAAAGATAAACACTTTTAACATTGAAAATTCAAGCAAATTACAGGAGATTAGTACTCTTTATGAAGAGATTGAAATTAAAAGCAAATCAAATTTCATTCTGCAAGAAGAAATTGATGAATTGAAGTTAGAATTAGCATTATGCGAACAGAACTACAATGCAGTTCTAAATTCGAAATCATGGAAGATCACTAGTCTTCTACGTAAGTTAAGATCATTACTAAGAATTTAAGTTTAGAAAATTGAAAACATAGGAGGATATAGATAATGAACAAACTAAAATTAACAACTAAAGCTGCCGTTCGTAGAATATATCACTCATTACCTTTAAATTCTTCTCAAAAGTTGAAACTGAAAAATGGGTTGTATACATCCTTTGGCTTTATGATTAGAAATACAGAAATGTACAGGGGATGGAAGAGTACGCAGGGACATTTAAATGGAAATCTAGTATCCGATCTTAATGATAATATGAATGATAAGAAACAGATCAATGATCAATATATGAAGTATATCCATGATGGGTTCACAAAGGGCAGTTTGAGATCTGAGGAATATATTGAGTTGTCGAACGATAGATTCGAATTAAATGAAGATGATATTAATTTGATAGCGTTTTACTTACCTCAATTTCATCCTATCCCCGAGAATGATGAATGGTGGGGTAAAGGCTTTACAGAGTGGACGAATGTGACAAAGGCTGTTCCTCAATATCTAGGACATCATCAACCTCAATTACCAGTTGACATAGGTTTTTACGATTTAAGAATGATTGATGTTATAGAGAGACAAGTAGAATTAGCAAAGCAATATGGGGTTTACGGATTTTGCTTCCACCACTATTGGTTTGGAGGAAAAAGATTACTAGAAAAGCCAGTGGATAATTTTTTGAATCATAAGGAGATAGATTTCCCCTTTTGTGTATGCTGGGCAAATGAAAACTGGACAAGAAGGTGGGATGGTCAAGAGAACGATATATTAATGGCTCAAAATCATTCGCCGGAGGATGATATCGCGTTCATAACAGATTTAGAGAGATATTTGTCCGATAAACGGTATATAAGAGTAGACGGAAAACCATTAATCATTGTGTATAGACCACAGATACTTCCTGATCCTCAAGCGACTACGGATAGATGGAGAGAATATTGTAGAAATTCTGGAGTGGGTGAAATCCATTTAGTAGGCGCGAAGACGTTTGGCATGCAGGATCCAACTCAAATCGGATTTGATGCTGCAGTAGAGTTTCCTCCGCATGTGATGCATTCATCCATTATTACTAATAATGTAGGCATAATAAATCCACAGTATCATGGTATTGTATATGATTACGAAGAGCATGTTAGAAGTGGTATATATCTAGAGAAGGATCCATGTATAACTTATAAAACAGTTGCCCCTGGGTGGGATAATACCGCTAGAAAACCAAATGGTGGACATATATTCCACGGTTCCAATCCAAGATTGTACAAAGAATGGCTTCAGCGTGTAATTAAACATACAAATGATAATAATAATCAATTTGTATTTATAAATGCATGGAACGAATGGGCTGAAGGTGCACATCTTGAGCCAGATCGCAAGTATGGTTACGGTTATTTGCAGGCCACAAAGGAAGCGATTATAGACAGTAGGAACGAGTACAGAAATGTAGAAGAATCATTCGAAAATTCCCAATATAATAACACAATCAGTATTATTGCTCCAGCATATAATCACGATAAATATATCGAAAATTGTATACGTTCATTAGCAAATCAATCCTATGAAGATAAAGAACTTATTATTATTGATGATTGTTCTTCTGATAATACCGTAAGGGAAATCAAGAAATTAATTAACGATGAACAAATCGCATCTAAATTCACTAAAGGAATTACTTTTATACAACACTTGAGCAACAAAGGAGCTCATCATTCTATAAATGAGGGACTTAAAATTGCTTCTGGTAAATATTTAACAATTATTAATACCGATGATCTATATGAAGAAAATAGATTAGAAATGATAATAGGAGGTCTTGAGACATCAGGAAGTCATTTAGCTTTTAGTAAAGTGAAAACGATTGATGATGAGGGTAAAGTAGCTATTAGTGACGATGCCACATATTTTCAAGGGTTACAAGAAGGCATTGCTCAGGAATCAACAATACTCTTCAAGCTCCTAAATAACAATGTGGCAATAAGTACGGGTAATCTACTATTTACGAAAGAGCTATATGCTAAGATTGGGGGGTTTAAGGGATATAAGTATGTTCATGATTGGGACTTTATCTTGAAGGCAACATTGATAACTGAACCGACTTTTGTTGAAAGTACAAATTACTTATATCGGTTGCATGCTAGTAATTCTTATAAAGAATTACAACAGGATGTTTCTCAGACCAATGAAGAGGTTAATCAAGTATTGTTAAACGTATTCAAACAACTTAATGAACGAAAGTATATGAATAAGAGAATTCCTGAATTAACTCAATTAAATAAATTGATTTTACATCCTCTATTTCAGGATCTTCAGAAGGAGCGGGATGTATGAACATCCAACCGAGCAACATTCGATGGCATGAAGCAAAAGTCTCAAAGCAAGATCGACACTTTCTTAATCAACATAAAAGCTGTGTGTTGTGGTTTACGGGACTTTCTGGAGCAGGCAAATCGAGTTTATCTATCGCTGTTGAGAAAGTGCTATACGATTATCAGATACGATCGTATGTACTTGATGGAGATAATATACGTTATGGATTAAGTAACAATCTGGGCTTTAGTCCTGCTGATCGCAAGGAGAATATACGAAGAATTGGAGAAGTATCCAAGTTGTTTGTTGATGCGGGTTTATTTACGATTACCGCGTTTATCTCACCGTACAGGGAAGACAGAAGTATAGTTAGAGAAATGTTTGAAGGAAATGAATTTGTAGAGATTTATGTGAAATGCTCGCTTGAAGAGTGTGAACGAAGGGATCCAAAGGGCCTTTATCGTAAGGCGCGGATAGGAGAAATAAAAGACTTTACGGGTATATCTGCACCCTATGAAGAGCCTCTAAATGCTGAAATAGTTATCGAGAATGACAAGCAATCTCTTGAGATGTCAGTGGATCAGATTATCACCTACCTCAAGAAAAATAGATTTCTGAAATCTAATTGATGCAACTAACATTTCAAACCACACTCCTACGGTGAAGTGTTGTATACAGGACTTATTTTGGTATATTTGATCATTCGTATTAACGTCAAACAGGAGGGTACAGATGAAAATCTCAGTTATTATACCGACACTGAATGCAGAAAAAGAAATAACTGAGTTGATGATTTGTCTGAAGGATCAAACTAGGCAAGCACATGAAATTATTATCGTAGATTCCTCTTCCAATGATCGTACAGTTCATATCGCATATGAATTTGGAGCTAAAGTAATAATGGTGGATCGTCACTCATTCGACCATGGTGGAACGCGCAATTATGCTGCTTCTCATGCTATAGGTGATGTTCTTGTGTTCATGACACAGGATGCTATACCGGACAATGAGCACTTTCTAAAACAGTTGACGCAGCCTCTTCAGGATGAACGTGTCGCCGCGACCTATGGGAGACAGGTTGCACATCCCAATGCGAGCGACCTAGAGAAGCTGACAAGAGAATTTAACTATCCGCCTGACTCATTGCGCAAGTCTAAGGATGATCTACCACGGCTGGGAATTAAAACTTTTTTTCTTACGAATGTATGCTCTTCCTATAGAAGAAGCTCATTTGAACAATTAGGTAAATTTGAGGAACCGATCATCTCCAATGAAGATATGATTATGGCAGCCAAATTAATAAATGCAGGATATTTAATTGCTTACGCAGCTGATGCAAAAGTGAAACACTCTCATGATTATACAGCCGTGCAGCAGTTCCGCAGACATTTTGACATTGGTGTGTCACTATGTTTGAACAAAGGGATTGTGCAAGGTGTTAAGGCTGAGGGTGAGGGGAAGAAGCTAATAAAGTTACAATTAAAGCTACTTAAGCCGATAAAGATGTGGTATCGCATTCCAGGGTGGATCATTCAGTTAGTGGCGAAATATGCCGGGTACCGTTTAGGTCTCATTTGTATGAAGCTGCCCAAGACTCTCCGTTCGTCGTTTAGCATGCACAAAAATTTTTGGAATCATTACGAGGGGTGAACCAAGTGAAAGGAATCATTCTAGCAGGCGGAACAGGCTCACGTTTATACCCATTAACGAAAGTTACGAATAAGCACTTATTGCCCGTTGGCAAATATCCGATGATTTTCCATTCGATAGCTAAGCTTAAGGTTGCGGGTGTTCATGATATTTTGATCGTCACAGGTAAAGATCACATGGGTGACGTTGTAAATTTGCTAGGTAGCGGTAAGGAGTTTGGACTGAACTTTACATATAAGGTTCAAGATGAAGCTGGCGGGATCGCACAAGCACTCGGGATGGCTGAGCATTTTGTCGGAACGGATTCGATGGTTGTTATTTTGGGCGATAATGTATTCGGGGATGGAATTGAGAGCTTTGTAGCTAATTTTGAGAGGCAAGGAAACGGTGCGAAGATCTTGATTAAACAAGTGCACGATCCGAAGCGTTATGGGGTACCTGAGCTTGAGGGCGATCGTATTATCGGAATTGAGGAGAAGCCGCAACAACCTAAGAGCAGTTATGCGGTTACGGGAATATATATGTATGATGCCAATGTGTTTAATATCATTCGAACATTGAAGCCCTCTGGACGTGGAGAGCTGGAAATTACGGATGTTAACAATGCTTATATAGAAGCGGGAGCTTTAACCTATGATGTATTGCAAGACTGGTGGACCGATGCAGGAACATACGGATCGCTCATGACAGCAAATGAGTTAGCACAGGATATACAATTCGGAGAAGAGTTTGGAAAACTGAAAATATAAGTAGTCGGAAAAATAAAGGTTCAGGTGATCTCATGATCGTTCGTGAAGGGAAATTAAACGGTATTAAGCTTATTGAACCGGCTGTGTTTGCAGATAACCGGGGCTTCTTCGTGGAAAGCTATAATGCTGAGCGCTATGCAGAACATGATATTACGATGACATTCATACAGGACAATCATTCGCTATCTGTTGAGTCCGGAGTCATCAGAGGGCTTCATTATCAGTTGAATCCGTGTGGGCAGACGAAGCTCGTGCGTGTAACTGCGGGCGCAATCTATGATGTCGTTGTAGATATCCGGCAGGGATCGCCAACGTTTGGGAAGTGGGAAGGGTTTGAACTTTCCGTCGAAAACAAACATCAGTTGCTCGTACCTGTTGGTTTTGCACATGGTTTTTGTACTTTGGTTCCAAACACAGAGGTACAGTACAAGGTGGATAATCTATATTCACCAGAACATGATCGCGGAATTGCTTGGGATGATCCGGCAATTGGAATAGCTTGGCCGATCAGTGAGGCGATTTTATCCCAAAAGGATGCTCGCAATCCTGTTTTAGCAGAGGCAGAACTAAACTTCGAATACGAATAGTTGGATAGGGGAGAAGCATGTTGAAGATCCTAATTACAGGCGGGGCAGGATTTATTGGCAGTAACTTCATTCATTATATGAAACGCGAATTTGCTACCTATTCGCTCATAAACGTGGATCTCCTGACTTATGCAGGCAATCTGGATAACTTGACGGGCGTTGCAGGTGAGAATTATCGTTTTGTTCAAGCGGACATTACAGATGTCGAGGCGATGGAGCCATTGTTTGCTGAAGGCATAGATGCTGTGGTAAATTTCGCAGCTGAATCGCATGTTGATCGGAGTATTACGGGTCCAGGAATCTTTGTTCAAAGCAACATCGTAGGAACACAGACTTTATTGGAGCTCGCGCGAAAATATAACATCAAAAAATTCGTGCAAGTGTCGACGGACGAGGTCTATGGAACATTAGGCACAGAGGGGCTATTCACTGAGTCGACTCCGCTTGCACCAAATAGTCCTTATTCTGCTTCCAAGGCTGGGGCAGATTTGCTTGTGCGTGCGTATCACGAAACGTATGGAATGGATGTTAACATTACACGCTGTTCGAATAATTACGGACCGTATCAATTTCCAGAAAAGCTGATTCCTTTAATGATACAGAATGCACGAGCAGATCTCTTGCTACCTGTATACGGAGATGGTCTGAATGTGCGGGATTGGCTCTATGTGGAAGATCATTGCAGTGCGATTGCACTAGTTCTTCATAGTGGTCGTAGTGGAGAGGTTTACAACGTGGGGGGCAACAATGAACGTACGAACCTTCATGTAGTGAAAACAATTCTCGAACAGTTGGGCAAACCGGAATCGCTCATTACGTATGTAGAAGATCGACTCGGTCACGATCGCCGATATGCGATCGATGCGACAAAGATCGGCACGGAGCTGGGGTGGAAGCCTAAGCATGATTACGAGTCAGGAATTCGCAAGACGATTCAATGGTATTTAGACAATGATGCATGGTTAGAGCGAATCGCTTCAGGCGCTTATCGGGGCGATGTAAATGAATAAGCCTCTCGTAGTAGCTATCACAGGCGCTAGCGGTCAACTTGGACGTGAGTTGGCTTTGATGAAGCGAGAAGGGGTAAAGCTGATTGGGCTGGACCGAGCAGCTCTGGACATTACGAATGCGGAGCAATGCGTAGCTGCTATTGCGGAGTTGCGTCCTGATGTAATTATTCATGCAGCAGCCTTTACTGCGGTGGATCAAGCAGAAGCTGAGCCAGATGTGGCTTGGCTTGTTAATGTTGAAGGGACACGAAATATCGCAGCTGCAGCAGAGGCGATCGGGGCGAAGCTCGTCTATGTAAGTACGGATTATGTTTTTCGTGGAGATGGAACTACACCCTACGAGGTAGATGCAGATACTGATCCTCAAACCGTGTATGGACGGACGAAGCTCGAGGGCGAGCGTATGGCAGTTGCAGTTTGTTCGCGGTCATTTATTGTCCGCACCTCATGGGTATTTGGCGCATATGGCAACAACTTCGTGTACACGATGTTGAAGCTAGCGGAACAGAAGCGAGAGCTATCCGTTGTGAACGATCAGGTAGGCTCACCAACGTATACTGCAGACTTAGCGGAGTTTCTTGTTGCTTTGGCCAACACGGAGCTGTATGGTACCTATCATGCATCGAATTCAGGCGTATGTTCATGGTTTGACTTTGCTAAAGCGGTATTTGAGGAAGCTGAGGTTCAAGGTGTTACCGTAAACTCTTGTACAACCGCACAGTTCCCACGTCCCGCGCCACGCCCTTCTTATTCAGTGCTAAGCTCTGAGGCATTAGTCGCTGCCGGTTTTAAGCCATTACGTCCTTGGGGTGAGGCTTTGAGGGAGTTACTACAATCATTCCCATCTGGTAATAATTATTAAAAAATAGGAATATATGTTCCCTGTATTGCAAAGCTGTGATATACTTTTACTTAGAGTTTAATCTAGGGAGTGGATGTTGGTGGAGCAAGTTTTGAAGCAGATTTTGACGACGCTTGGTTCCATGCAAGATGACATCAAGGAGATTAAGACAGACGTAGCCGAACTTAAGGCAGATGTAGCCGAACTTAAGGCAGATGTAGCCGAACTTAAGGCAGATGTAGCAAAGCTGAAGACTGATGTTTCAGGTTTACAAATGGACATGGTCAGCGTCAAAGCATCATTGAATCGCATCGAAACAAGTCAAACAGAAGATGTTGTAGCGATTCTTAAGCGTATTGATCAGCGAACTGGCGAACGCGATTATGAGAATTTAGCTCTGAATAAGCGGGTTTTTCGTTTGGAAGGTGAAGTTGAACGCTTGAAGGAACGTGATCATTCAGCTGTTTAAGGATGATTCGACATCCTGATTTTCCCCGAACATCCAATATGTTATACGCCTTGATTGTGAGCGACAGGCACATACTAATGCCATCACAATCAAGGAGGTTATTGTAGAGATGGCAAAGCGTAGACAGATCGTACCCGAGTGTGCGAATGCACTTAATCAAATGAAATTCGAGATCGCTTCGGAGTTGGGTGTACCCTTTGGACATAGCGCTACTGGAGATTTCGATTCGGAATTTGCTGGCGAATTAGGAAGTATAAGTGGAGCATCCATGGGGAAACAATATTATGGTGATCTTTCTTCACGGCAAGCGGGCTCTGTTGGTGGTGAAATTACGAAAAGACTCGTAAGACAAGCACAACAAACGATTGTTTAATGAGCGGTTAAGTAACAATTTTGCGCTCCTTGATATTCATTGACACCCCTCGACAATTACGGTATCATTACTATTCGAAGGTTTGACCTATCAGCCTTTTCCACTCGGAAAAGGTTCATTTTCTGTATATGGAGGTTGAAGTCGTTGTCGATTAAAGGACGGCATCTATTTACATCCGAATCGGTCACTGAGGGCCACCCGGATAAAATATGCGATCAAATTTCTGACGCGGTGCTTGATGCATTTTTGGCTGAAGATCCTTATGCTCGCGTAGCTTGTGAGGTTTCAGTAGCAACAGGACTTGTTCTTGTCATTGGTGAAATTACTAGTAAGGCGGATTATGTGGATATCTCTGCAATCGTGCGTCGCACGGTGAAGGAAATTGGATATACGCGCGCGAAGTACGGGTTCGATTCAAGCACATGTGCCGTTCTAACCTCTTTAAATGAACAATCTGCTGACATTGCCCAAGGCGTGAATGCAGCGCTTGAAAGCCGTGACGGCAAAGATATACAGCTGGAAAATGAAGATATCGGTGCGGGCGACCAAGGTTTGATGTTTGGTTTTGCGTCGAACGAAACGCCTGAATATATGCCGCTTCCGATTGCGCTTGCGCATCGATTGTCGCGTCGTCTGTCTGAAGTTCGCAAAGACGGCACACTCGCATACCTTCGTCCGGATGGAAAAACTCAAGTGACGATTCAATACGAAGATGGCAAGCCAGTGGGCGTGGATACTATCGTTATTTCAACACAGCACGCAGAAGAAATCACATTGGAGCAAATCCAACGCGATATTCGCGAGCATGTTATTAGTCCTGTCGTTCCACAAGAATGGATCGATGCAGAAACGAAGTTTTTCATCAATCCTACAGGACGTTTCGTCATTGGCGGACCACAAGGCGATGCGGGTCTAACAGGTCGTAAGATCATCGTTGATACTTATGGTGGTTATGCGCGTCACGGTGGCGGTGCGTTTTCCGGTAAGGATCCAACAAAGGTTGACCGTTCTGCAGCTTATGCGGCTCGTTATGTTGCGAAAAACATTGTTGCAGCGGGTCTTGCAGACAAATGCGAGATTCAGCTTGCTTATGCAATAGGTGTTGCTAGTCCTGTATCTATTAACGTAGATACGTATGGTACAGGTAAGGTAAGCGAAGAGAAATTGGTTGAATTGATCAAGGCTAACTTTGATCTTCGTCCTGCAGGCATTATTAAGATGCTTGATCTGCGTCGTCCGATTTATCGTCAGACTGCTGCATATGGTCACTTCGGCCGTACGGACATCGATCTTCCTTGGGAACGTTTGGATCGTGTTGAAGCGTTGAAGCAAGGCGCTCTATAATTATATATTGATGAGCTTTAAGGCCTCCGCGAGAAGCGGGGGTCTTTTTTTGGGCAGCATTTTGGAAATAAGTCGAATGTCCCTAAAAAAATGGACTCTCAAAACCGACATATAAGGTACTAGTCTGTACTTGCAGGAGGTAAATATTTTGCGCCAATATCGAACTCTATCCTTTTCTTTAATCATCTGTCTCCTGGCTCAGTTATTTGTAGCGGCAGGGGCACCATCGGCCGCAGCGAACGGTCCGATCATTGTGTCTTCTTCTCCAGCGGATAACGATGTCAATTTTCCGGAAAATGCTAAGTTAACTCTCACTTTCGATGAAGCAATTAAGAAGGGTACTTTAGGTTCGATAGCAATAAAGAAATCAAGCACGAACGAAGCGGTAATGAGTGTGCCTATTACCGACTCACGTATTACGATTGGGCCATCCAATACATTAGTGATAACACCTGCTAGCAACACGCTTGAAGCGGGTATGAGCTACTATGTGGAAATAAGCGCGAATGCGATTTTGAACAATGCTGGAGTAGGCTTCGCCGGCATTAATAATGCGACGACCTGGGATTTTAGTGTAATCACAGCAGATAACACAGCGCCAACAGCGGTACTTACACCTGCCAGTGGAGGCACAATGCTGGCAACAGATACGTTGCAGTTAACCTTCAATGAGAAGGTGTTTGCGGCAACGGGTAATATCCGAATTGTTAGGACAGAGACGAACGACACCCAAGTGATTTCAGTGTTATCTACTGCGGTAAGGGGTAGTGGTGAAATCAATGGAGCTAATCAGACGGTTATTACAATTACCCCACCGACAAGACTCGTTTCTGGTTCGACTTATCAAATTGTTGTGGAAAGCGGTGCTTTCGTAGACGTTGTGGGCAATGCATACGTGCCGACAGCTTGGACAATTACGACGAAGGATTCGGCTATTCTAAAGCCGGTGCTGACTCCACAGGAAAATTCGGCGAGTGTACCATTAACTACATTTACTGCACAAATGAATTTTGCTGTTGATATGGTCAAGGGCACAACGGGGTTGATCCAGCTCAAGCGAATGTCTGACAACGTTACTGTGAGCTCACTTAATATGACATCTACTTCCGATGCGAGTCGTGTAACGATAACGAGCGGGAAAAATGTGAGTATTGCATTTAATACGACACTGACTGCGAATACAGGTTATTATATTTTGATCGATCCAGGTGTGCTCAAAGATACGTCGGGGATTGTATATGAAGGCTTTGTTGATGCGTTATCGTGGAAATTCACAACGGCTACGACGGTCGATTCAACTCCACCTACTGTTACGAGTCTCTCGCCTGCGAATGGAAGTTCGATCACTGCGCTGAACGGCTCATTAGTGATGAAGTTCAGCGAGCCTGTACGTCCTGGAAGCGGTACGATCGTAATTCGCTATGCGGATGCTTCGCGTGGCATCTTCTGTTCTATACCTGTCACATCTAGTTCAGTTGTCGGCGGTGGAACGAATACATTGACCATTACGCCTTCCGATGCAGGTTGCGGAAACTTTGTCCAAAATAAAGCATACGCTGTTCAAATTGGTACTGAAGCAATTATTGATTTAGCTGGCAATAGGTATGCAGGGATTACAGATTCTGATTACACAACGTGGAGATTTCAAATATCTGCAGACAATATACCTCCTGAACTGATGAGCACGATACCAGCATCAGGATACACAGCGGTGAAGACGACAGATACATTCACCATGGTATTTAGCGAAGATGTTATCGTAAATGCAGGGAAAGAAGCGGTATTGGAACCTGTAAACGGGGGAACAAGAGTCACAGCGCTACTCAAGCGTAATAGCGCCGATGCTCGTAAGGTGGAGTTTACTGCTGTAGGTTTGACGGCGGCTAAATCTTACGTGATTCGAATCCCGAATGATGCAATTACTGACCTGGCTTTAAATCCATTCCCAGGCATTCTGAATGACTATCGTTGGAAGATTCAGACAGTCGGTTCAGATACTGTTGCACCGCTTCTGACGAGCGCTTCCATGGATGGCAATACAATTGTACTTATGTACAATGAACCTCTAGATGAGTTAGCTGTCCCTTATCCGGGAAATTATTATGTGACGGTAAATGATGTCCCACGTCAAGTCAATGTTGTGCAAGTGAAAGACAGTACGGTCAGACTTACATTGCAATCAGGAGTAGCGGTTGGTCAAGTTGTGAAAGTATCGTACACGCCGGATACGGATACGAGTCGTCAAGTGAAAGATGTATCTGGGAACCGTGCAGTATTACTGTCATCAAAAGAGGTAACGAATACTTCGGATACGACACTGCCTCGCCCATTGAGTGGAGTTTTTACCGGCAGTGTGCTTACATTAACTTTTAATAAACAGCTACAAACTGTGTCGAATACGACGCTGTCACAATTCTATATTAAACTGAATGGATATGCGTATACTCCGAGCTCAATCACGATTAGTGGTGCAACGGTCATGTTCACGCTTAACTCTGTGCCTACGACGGTAGATTCCGTATCGATCTCGTATTCGCCGAGCACTGTGCCTCTTCGAGATTTGACGGGGAACGGGCCAGTAGCATTCACGGACTTTTATATTCAGAATAGTAACGATATCACGCCACCGCAGCTTGCATCCGCCGTTGTATTAGGGACAAGCTTAAAGCTTACGTTCAATGAAGGGATCTCACCGACTTTATTGCCTTTGAAATCAAACTTCTCGGTAATTAGTGGCGGTGTTGCGCAAACGATTAATTCGGTTACGGTAACGAATAATGTTGTAGAACTGACATTGTCCAAATCTCTTGCGGGTTCTGCGAGTGTGTATATATCCTATATCCCGGGAACGACAGCGATCTATGATTTATCAGGCAACAAAGCGTTAGCGTTCAATAATTATCAAGTAACTGTAGCAAGTACGGCAACCGCAACGTTGTTGAACGCGACAGCATCAGGCAATCAAATTACGCTTACTTATAACGGATTGTTGAATACGGCAACGATTCCTTACACAACGCAATATTACACTAAAGTGAACAACAACTTTGTAAGTGTGATTTACGTTAGCGTGCAGGGCACACAAGTTATCATATCGCTAGCGACGCCGGTGACAACAGGTCAGACTGTAACGCTCAGCTACAATGCAACTGGAGTTGCGCTGAAAGATGCCCTGAATCAACAGGTCGCTGCGTTTGCTGATCGCGCCGTCACGAACGGCTCTACAATTTCAGGAATTACACTCCCTGATTACTTGGTTAGCGATAGTAATGGGGGGCTCAAGTTTGTAACCGCATCTTCTGCTACGAAAGAATATGTGAGTAGCTCATCTGGGCGTACAGTCTATCGCTATGCAGTCGATGGTACGAAGCTGACTTCTGCTTACGAGACGATCCGAACGGGAAGTACGGCAATTAAAAATCCGATATTGACGTTCGATGTACCTTCTACTGAAGCATTGGCGATGGTGAGTATTCCGATATCGAGTCTCATGGATGCTTCGAGCAGAGTTTCGAATGCCTCATTCCGTGTCAAATATGGAGATCTGGAATATACAATCCCATTAACTGCGGTGAATTATAGTAAAGAGTTGTATTTGGCAGGGGGAACGAGTACATCGGCAACTGTGCTCATTACGATTGAGAAGACGCAGAATGCTTCGCTTTCTTCAGTAGTTAACATTCAAAGCGCTCAATTTCTGACTACTCCAGTAGATTTCAAAGTTAGCATTGTTGTAGGAACGAAGGAAAAAGAAGTTACTGAATTTGATATGTATGTGAAGCGGACTTTTGTATTGCCTTCATTCAGTGGTAAGGCAAGTGAAGTTGCAGTTGTAAGATATGACACGGATTCAGGAGCGTTGTCTTTCGTACCAACAAAGATCGAAACGTCGAACAATACAGCAACTGTTAACTTCTTCCGTAAGTCGAATAGTGTGTATGCTATCATTCGCAAGCAGACAACATTCACAGATACGACGAAGCATTGGGCAAATAGCAGTATCACCATGCTTGCGAATAAGTTCATCGTATCCGGTCCGACTCGTTCGACGTTCCAGCCTACTAAAAATATAACAAGAGCCGAATTTGCGGAATTTATAGCAAGAGGACTTGGACTTAATGGGGATAAGACGACTGCGGCTCGTTTCCTTGATGTAGGTTCCAGCCATGCATCAGCTGCCTACATTGGGGCAGTAAGCAAGGCGGGCATCGTTGAAGGGGGCACGGATGGCAACTTCCGCCCTAACGCTTCAATCACGCGTGAAGAGATGGCAACGATGTTCGTACGCGCAATGAACTATGCGGGTGTGACGACTTCAGCCTCGACTTCAGCATTAAATGTGTTCAAAGATAAGAGTAAGATCAGCAGCTGGGCGAGCAATGGTGTAGCCATTAGTGTGTCTGCGGGACTCATCAAGGGTACGACTGCAACAACGATTAGTCCGAAGAGCAATGCAACAAGAGCTGAGGCAGCTGTCATGCTAGAGAGATTCCTAAAGTATGTTAATTTTCTATGAATCATACAATAGTAATCGCACTCAGTTTAGCTAAGACTGCTACCTCACTGCGTTATCCATTCGATGCTCAAACTCCGGTGCTTTATGTAGGTTCGAAGATGTTCGCGCTACTCGGAGTTAGGAACGGAATAGAAAGTGTGAATTTGAAGGTAGATCCTGAAGAAGCATGGTTGCTTCGTCAGCAATATCCAGGTACAGTCATACCTGGATATCACATGAACAAGAAGCATTGGAACACAGTTCTGCTCAATGGAGCTGTGTCCGATGCAGAATTCGAAGCGATGCTAGAGCAGTCCTATCGTTTAGTCGTCAATAAGTTGACGAAGAGCGAGCGAATGGAGTTGTTTGGCAATAACGGATAAGTAAATTGGGTTCGGTGACTAATCGCCGAACCCAATTTTTGTGTCGAACCCCCACTCTATCTTTTACTACAAATTTCTTTGTAACTTTTCTACTATTTTAGAGTCTATTAATATAGGCGAATCGAAAGCTGTGACGCTTTCGATACAACCCATACTAAATAGATTCACAGGAGATAGAAAATATGCAACCAAAGAAAAGTTCAAAGATTTGGATTCCAGTTATCGCAGGTGTTCTCGTACTAGCAACTCCATTGAATGTAGGCCCTTCAATAATCGGGCTCCCATCCACAGTCGCTTATGCGGCCACGACGTCAACTACACAAGCCGTCACTTATAAACTCGTTAAGCAATCCGAAACGATCGTCACTTCTGGTGCGCGCCAATTTACCTATGCTTGGGTACCCTCAGACAGCACGAAGGCAACAGAGATGCTTCGCTTTATTGAAATTGATCTTACAAACCCTTATGTTAGTCTCGATGCGATGAGTGGCAAAGGTGGAAGTGTCACGACAAAACAATCCGTCATGAGCATGGCGAAGGAAACAGGCGCAGTTGCAGGTATTAATGGCGACGTATTCTCAACGGGATCGATATCGGAAGGTGCGCCGATGGGTGCGCAAATTAGATCTGGCAGCTTTATGGTCAGTACAAGTCAGCTTAAGGGGATGTACGCTTTTGCGGTCACTAAGGACAATAAGGCGCTCATAGATCAATTCAATTTCTCAGGCAAAGTTACTGCAGCAGATGGAGCGCAGTTCGAGCTCACGGGGATGAACAAGTCTGCTTATCGCACAGAACCGGACAATGCCTATAGCCATGTGAATGGTTTATTCATTTACACGAGTGATTGGACAGCGACGGAACGTCCGAAGAATAGCGCGACATTGCCTACAGAGGCATTGATTATTAATGATGTCGTTACTGAAGTATCAGACAAAACACAGATTACGACGCCGATTCCAACGAATGGGTATATTTTGCGTGGGCATTACAATAGAGATTCTGGCAAATTCATTAAAGATCACCTGAAAGTCGGAGATCAAGTCACGAAGCAATATCAACTGCAATCTCAAACCACACAGAAGGTTTATGCAGAAGGCGATCTAAAAATGATGGTCAGCGGACACACACTCTTATTGGATAACGGTGTAGCAGCGAATTTCACGCGTGACATTAATGGGCTTAGTGGTTATGCTGACCGTGCAAGAACTGCAGTTGGTTATTCGAAGGACGGTAACACCGCTTATCTAATTACGGTTGAAGAGAACGGTACACGTGAAGGGGTCTCGTTAAAGGAACTCCAGCAGATGCTACTAGAGTTAGGAATTTGGAAGGCGGTAAACTTGGATGGTGGCGGATCGACAACGATGGTTTCGCGGCCGCTTGGAGAGTTCCAACTTGCGCTCACTCATCCGACCTTTTATGGCGTAACTCAGCGTCTCGTAGCCAACGGAATTGGTGTCTATTCGACTGCGCCGAAAGGCGAGATCAAGGGAATTACTGCAAGTGGACCACAAACGCTTTTCATCGGTCAGCAGGCGTCCTACTCTCTTAAAGCGTACGATACCTATTACAATCCGATTGATCCCACTGGATTAACGCCAAGCTGGGACTTGGTCGATTCGTTAGGACAGTTCCAGAATGGTATTCTCCAAGTGTCAGTTCCAGGAAAGACTACACTTAACGTAAGTTCAGGAAGCGCAACTGCTTCTTTGCCACTTGAAGTTGTAAGCGGAAGTCAGATTCAACAATTAATCGTGGAGCCTAGCACAGCGTTACTTCAAGCGGGTGGCGTAATCTCGATGCCAGTAAAGGCGATATTAACGGATGGTCGAGAGCTCTCCGTTCCTGCTGAGTCTATTACGTGGGAGTTTAAAGGGTTCACGGGTTCGATGAACAACGGGAAGCTGAATGTAAACAATGTAAAAAATAATATCATCGCAGGCTATGCGATTGCACGATATGACGGATTTGGATCGGTAGCGGTATTATCTCCAGGTACAGAGACGTTGTTGGAAAATTTTGAACAATCCAGTAACAGTTTTAGCTTCCAAGGTGCACCTGCACAGACGTTAGGAACAGCAACGATTGCAACGGGTGTTACCGGTCGTGAGTCGTCCAAGGTACTCTCGCTCACGTATGACTTTAATGTGGGGGCGGGCAAGCGCTATGCGTATGCGATGATTAACAACGGAGCAGGCATTGCGATTAATGGGAATCCGGGCTCGATGACTCTCGACGTGTTGGGAGATAAGAGCATGAATTGGCTGAGAGCGGAAGCACTCGATGCGAATGGAAAAATTGTATATCTTACGATTGCAAACCAAATTGATTGGACAGGTTGGAAAAATATTCGAGTAGATCTCGCGACAGCTGGCCTTAAAGGTCCAGCGAAGTTGACGAAGCTGTATGTCGTGAGCTTGGAAGAAGATCAGGATGAGCGTGAAAAGCAAGGGGAAATTGCTTTTGATAACATATCGTTGCAATATCCGCCACAATCTATCAGTGTATATCACCCAACGATTGTTATGAAGGTTGGAGACAAAAAAGCGACCGTAGATGGTACCGAGGTCACATTACCCGGTGCACCGTTCATGCAAGCAGGTACGAACACAAATTATCTTCCGCTTCGGTTCGTAGCTGATCGATTAGGTGCAGAGGTATCTTGGAACAACACGGAGAAGAAGGTAACCGTACTCCGTGGAGATACAATGCTAGAGTTGTGGGTAGGACGCAATGATATGGTCGTTAATGGCGTACGTAAGTCTGTGCTCACACCACCAATTCTTGTGAAAAACAGTGTGTATGTTCCTGTGAGAGTGATCTCCGAACAGCTTGGCCAGAAAGTAGGCTGGGTAGGGAAAACAAAGACGATAACAATTCATTAATTTTCCAGAAATTACACTACTTTTTTACTCGTCGTACTACTGAAGTATGATATGATAGATAAAGTAACAGTAGTCTGCTACGGGGAGTAAGGTAGATGGATTTTCGAGTAGATCAGATAGATCAAGTCATCCAAACCGCGATAAGTGTTATGGAAGATAGCAAGATCCAAGTGTTCGAGATTTGTGAAGCTGCAAGGCGAGAATTGACGAATCTACATCAAGAACTAGACATGCTATTGGTCGAAACGACAACCACGATTGAGAAGGTGGATCAGCTAGAGCGTGCATACCGATTTGCAAGAATCCGCCTAACGGAAGTAAGTCGTGACTTTGTTCGTTTCTCAGAGCAGGATATTAAGGCTGCCTATGAGAAAGCGACGCAGCTTCAATTGGATTTGATGGTCTATAGAGAAAAGGAACACTATTTAAAAATACGACGAGACGACTTGCAGAAGCGAACGCGCAATGTGGAGATGTCCATTGAGCGTGCGGAAACGATCAGCTTGCAGATGAGTGTTGTGCTTGACTATCTCTCGGGAGATTTAACACAAGTTACACGCATTCTCGAGTCTGCTAAAAATCGTCAAGTCATTGGTTTAAAGATCATTTTGGCCCAAGAAGAGGAACGCAAGCGGATTGCTAGAGACATCCACGATGGTCCTGCGCAATCACTCGCGAATCTTGTACTGCGAACAGAAATTGCAGAGCGCATGCTAGATAAAGGCGATTTAGACGTCGTGCGCAATGAATTAATAGATTTAAAGTCTCAGATCCGCCTCGGACTCGAGGAAATCCGTAAAATTATTTTCAATCTGCGGCCGATGACATTAGATGATCTCGGTTTAGTTCCAACGCTACGGAAGTTCGCACAGGACTTCGAAGAAAAGACGCTCACGCGAACGATCTTCGAGTCTGTGGGCAAGGAACGTAGACTTCCTTCAGCGATGGAGGCGGCATTGTATCGGTTAGTGCAGGAAGCTTTCAGCAATGCGCATAAGCATGCTCAATCTACTTTTATCTCGCTAGAAATCAGCTTTTCAGAGGATAAGGTGGAACTTCTTGTTGAAGATAATGGTGTTGGATTCATAGTCGATGCCATGCAGTCTAAAGCAAATACTAGAGCGCATTCACATTACGGCATTATTGGAATGAAGGAACGAGTGGAGCTTCTTCAGGGGAAGCTTCATATCGATTCTGTTATTGGACGAGGCACGAAGATTAGGATAGAAGTATCAACAAATTCAGAAGCAGGAAAGGGGCTAATCGCAGATGGAGAACATACCGGCAGCTAATAAGATCAAAGTGCTCCTGGCTGACGATCATCAGCTTTTCCGTGAAGGACTCAAGAGAATCCTCAACATGGAAAGTGATTTGGAGGTCGTTGGAGAGTGTGGCGATGGGATTCAGGTGCTCGAGTTCTGCAATCACATCAAGCCAGATGTTATTTTGCTAGACATCAACATGCCCGTGGAAAATGGTGTCGTAGCGACGGAGCGGTTGCGCGATATTTTTCCGGATATTAAAGTAATTATTTTATCCATCCACGATGATGAAAGCTACGTGTTCGAGACGCTGCGCAAGGGAGCCAGCGGCTATCTACTAAAGGACATGGAAGTTGAAACGCTCATTAACGCGATCCGCACCGTTGTAGAAGGTCACGCTTACATTCATCCTAAGGTAACAGGAAAGCTTATTAATCAGCTTCGTCGGATGACCTACCTCGATGAGATCGGTGCAGACTCGGGAGCAGCAGCTAGTCGTGAGCTTGTGACTAAGATTGCACCGAGGGCAAACAATCCGCTGACTCGTCGTGAAGCTGAGGTACTTCGTTTAATGGCAGAAGGAAAAAGCAACAAATCCATCGGTGAGGGACTGTTCATTAGCGAGAAAACAGTTAAAAATCATGTGAGCAGCATTTTGCAAAAGATGGAAGTTGACGACCGTACACAAGCAGTTATTACTGCAATTAAATATGGTTGGGTAACTTTGTAGTCTAACTAGATTACATAAGTGGGTTGTCTAGAAGGATGTTTCGATATCCCTTTCGCTCAGTTGGTGTAACTCCATCCCCGTTCGTGGCATATGATGTGTCACGTAACTTCTAAGGGGGTGACCGTTGTGTTCCTAGATTTAATGTGGATTATCGGCTTATACGCAGCGGCAGTTGCAATCGTGCATTGGGCTTATCGACGGGAGGCTGGTGTGGCTGCTCGGCATTACGTGTTAGTCGCAGGTAACCACCAGATGGAGATAGAGGGATATGTCCGTGCGTTGCAGCATTTTTCTAGGCGCTCAGGCACAGACATCGCAATTACAGTTGTACTAGATCATTCGTCGGATGAAACCGGTGCAATCATGGATCGCTTTGCGAAACGAGGCACTGGAATCGCTTGCATCCGCAAAGAGGAGCAGAGCGGGTTACACAAAGTAGCTGCAGATGGGGAACAACATCAGGTGATCTGGATCGAGCTTGATCAAGTCACTGACTTGGCCAAATTACCTTAACAATAACAACGAGTGAAGCACACTCTACAATCGTCCAAAGGACGACTGGGGTGTGTTTTTTTGATGTTTTTTGCAGCTCACTGGGGGTGATGACGAAGGAATCTTTCGCTATGGCGCTCGAAGCGGCTCGCTCGGGGGAAATAGCGAAAGAAACTTTCGCTACATTGTCCGAAGTGGCTAGCCCGGTGGAAATCGCGAAAGAACCGCTGTTGTGTATGAAATTTCATACAGGGTTGCTCAATATGTCAAATCAACCGCTGTTGTGTATGAAATTTCATACAGGATTGCTCAATAAGTCAAATCATGCAGCTGTTGTGTATGAAATTTCATACAGGATTGCACAATACGTCAAATCATGTAGCTGTTGTGTATGAAATTTCATACAGGATTGCCCAATAAGTCAAATCAATCGCTGTTGTGTATGAAATTTCATACAGGATTGCTCAATAAGTCAAATCATGTAGCTGTTGTGTATGAAATTTCATACAGGATTGCTCAATAAGTCAAATCATGCAGCTGTTGTGTATGAAATTTCATACAGGATTGCTCAATAAGTCAAACTTTCGCTACAGTGCGCGAGGTTGCACTCATTTGCGATGTGAGGTAATCAAGGTAAGCAAGTCCGCTTATGTTCAGCGATGTTTGATTGATAGAGGAAGAATTTTGAGTCTAGCTATTTGGTGAAAATGAGATAGGAGGTGTTTGGAGTGAATGTGCTTGTATATGCAGTTTTAGCTGGGTTGAGGTGGGTTCCATGTTACTCAATTGCATGGGAGGTTGATTGGAACTATTGGCAAGATGCAAGGTTCAGAGAAAGTGTGGGGGGAGAGCCATGTACTGTCAGTGAAATCGTAAAAGTGAGTCAAATGGTATCGATTGATCTAGCTGAGGCGACTTGTCTCTTGTTGCGTCAGAGATGGCAAAGTGATGTGCAGGGTGTAGTGGGAAATACAATGCAAATCTCTCGCGATTTAGAGCAGACATTGGCGAAACTGCATCACGAGCTTCGGGGAGAAAACAGTGCAATGACAGAGTGGAACACGACTGTTGTTGATGTGAAGCGGAATGCACGGAGTGTAGAGCTTTACCGCGTAGATGCTAGGCAGCTCATCGCTCTCGCACGCGACGCGTCTGCTCGCCTCGCAGGCCGTGCACTGCTTCTAGAAGAAGCAGTGCAACTGCAGGCCACCGCACCACATGCGGTGGCCAGACCCTTGCTGCTCGCTGCATGGCAGCTCGCATCGCTCCAGGGCTCACTGCAGCTTATCGCTGCAGTCGCGCCGCCCGAGCCCCTAGCGCCACCACGCGGCAGGTGGGGAAAGCTGCTCGGACAGGTCCTCGCAGCATTCCCACGCGCCGCTCGCGAGCGCCACATGCTTGCCTGCCGCCGATGCGGTAGCGGCAAACCCCATCTGCGGCGCACAGCCTGCGCCGCCTGCGAACAGCATGCCTGCGCATATTGCGAGGCATGCATCAACATGGGGCGCAGCCGCCAATGCGGGCTACTCCTCGTGGGCGCGCCCCCGCCCCGCGAAGCAACCGCGCCCGCCCGCCGCGAGGCAAAAGCTCCCCCGCCCCGCGAAGCAACCGCGTCTCCTCCTTCATCCGAATCTCCCCAGCTACGTAGTCAGCCACAGGCGCTACAGAGCCGATGGTCGCTTAGTGCTGCGCAATCCCAAGCTGCGGCTGATGCACTCCAGTTTCTACATAGGCAACAGACTCATCCATGCGATGGAGCGACATTTTTGCTATGGGCGGTAACGGGCGCAGGGAAGACAGAGATGATTTTCCCTTTGCTCGAAGCGGTATTGAGACAAGGTGGCCGTGTGCTTGTTGCTACCCCACGCCGGGATGTCGTTTTGGAGTTAGCACCACGTATTGCAAAAGCATTTCCTGATTACACCCGTGTCGTGCTCTATGGTGGGAGTGACGAGCGCTGGCAAGAGGGTGCTTTGACATTGGCGACAACGCACCAGTTGATCCGCTTTCAAGAAGCTTTTGATTTAGTGCTTATAGACGAGATGGATGCATTCCCCTATCACAATGATCCGATGCTACACTTCGCTGCGACAAAATGTACGAAGCGGACAGGTGCAACGATCTATTTGAGTGCAACACCACCGCAAGCGATGCAACGTGCAGTTGCACGAGGTAAGTTGTCTTGTGCACGTGTACCTGTTAGATTCCACGGACATACATTGCCTGTACCGAAGCGAAATTTCTTAAAGCCAATAGCATTGCATACAATGCAAATTGCGCCAAAGTCCCTTCTTAAGTTGCTTAGACATTCGATCGACCGAGGGGCACAACTCTTTCTTTTCGTACCCTATGTGAAACAAGTGGAGCCACTGGTAAATATACTCCGGAATTCCGTGCACTTCATGGGCATCGAGGAGCATTTGATCGACGGAACCTCTTCAAAGGATGAACATCGAACACACAAAGTAACGGAGTTTCGCAATCGTAATATTAGAGTGCTCGTTACGACGACGATCTTGGAGCGAGGAGTAACCATTTCGAAAAGTGATGTATTTGTATTAAATGCAGATAATGCTCAATTCGATGCGGCTGCATTAGTTCAGATGGCTGGGCGTGCGGGACGATCTTTAGAAGATCCGTGTGGACTCGTCTACTTCGTCGCGCCGCGTTTCACAGATGCTCAAAGACAGGCGATTAGACAGATTACAAATATGAATCGTTTAGCAGTAAAACAAGGTTACATTAAATCCCGAATATGAGGTGGATGTACATGTTGAACAAGCTTACTGCATTATTCGCTTCAATTGAGCAACGTTGTCCACTTTGTGGCGGAAGACCCCAACACAATGGTATGAATACGGTTCCAATTGCGATTGAACATCCAGCCCCTCGAAAAGTGTTGGAGCAGCTATGTAAGTCTTGCTTGTCACAAATTCCGTGGATTGCTAAACCGATTTGCAACATTTGCGGTCGACATGAACGATGCGAAGATTGTGTGAGACGGGCGACTCGGTATGTTGAACTTTGCCGATGTGCTGTAAAGTACGATGATCGTATGCGTGAGTGGCTGGCATTATACAAGTACAGAGGACAAGAAAGGTTAGAAGCACTGCTAGCTGCGATGCTCGCTTTCGCATTTGAGCGGTTATGTGCTTCTGTATGTCAAAGACCGGTTTATTTTCAAGCGATAACTTGCGTTCCATTAGCATCGGAGCGATTGCGTGAGCGCGGATTCAACCAAGCGGAACGAATGGCGATCCATCTATCTCATTGGTATGGTATCCCTTATCGACCCATGTTGTATAGACAACGTCATACCGAAAAACAAAGCTTGAAAAGTCGTCGCAGTCGAGTGGAGGATATGAGCGGATTATTTTCACCCATTCAGAAAGTAAATAACTTAGAAAGAATCATTCTGCTAGATGACATTTATACGACGGGAAGTACGATGAATGAGTGCGCACGTGTGCTGAGTGAAGGGGATGGTGGTCGAAAGAATACACAAATCTATGGGATATCGTGGGCGAGATCTTAGAATAATTAAGCTATTTTTACAATTTAATTGTATATTCGACTCCATCTTCTCTATGTTATGATAACTAGATGTCATAACATTAGGAGGACTTATGGAACGTCGTTCGAAATTACTTGAGATTGATCTCGTGCGTGGGATCGCTATTCTGGGTGTGATGATGGTCCACTCCACATCGAATGCAACGATCGCAATGAAAGAATCAGGTCTATACGGAGTTTATAACTTTTTTAATATATTTAGTAAGATCGGGACAACCTCGTTTATTTTTTTGAGTAGTTTCGTCCTTTTCTATAACTACTTCCCACAACCGATTACGGGAGCGCGCATGAAGAAATTTTACAGTCGTCGACTGTTGCTCGTTGTTGTTCCGTATATTGTGTTTTCAGCGCTATACTTTTTGTATACGTGGAAAATGAATGGTAAGCCGTGGGATTTGGAGCAGTTGCTTCCGACTTTTTGGGATCGGCTAATAACCGGTAAAGCTTATACCCATCTCTACTTTGTATTTATTAACATTCAATTATATTTATTGTTTCCAATCCTGCTTTTCCTATTCAAGCGCTATCGTTGGCTCGCAGCTTCTGCGATCTTCGTCGGTGTCGCTTTGCAATGGGCATTCTTCCTATATAATAGAGAATACTGGCAGATTCCCAATCGTGCGAGCTGGGCACCAACTTACTTCGGTCAATACTTTCTTGGTGCGTGGTTAGGCATTTATTTTGACCAAATAAAATCGTGGATCATCATCTCGAAAGAAAACTTTTCAAAATCGCGTTTGGCAGCTTGGATCGTGCTATGGGGTGTATGGTTGACCGCAGGTTTAACGGATGTAACTAACTATTATTACTCCAGGCTAGATAAAACTTACATCTATACGAACTTTGATCGAGATTTATTCTGGGATATCTATACGATGCTAACTCCGATTGTGTTGATGCAGCTTGCATTTCTCGTTGGAGGGGCAATGAACCGTTCCTTTGGTCTTAAGCTGCTTAGACATCTAGGGATGGTATCGTTCGGTGTGTATCTTCTTCATCCATTTGTGCTACTCATCTATCGTAAATTCCCGCCACAGGGAGGCAGTATGCTCGTACATCACCTCTGGTATCTCGGAGGCTACTTGTGCGCGGTGATCATTTCCTGGGTCATTGTAACGGTTGTTAGCAAGCTGTTTAAGTCATCTTGGATTTTGTTCGGTAATGTGCCGGGACAACTTGCTGGCGGAAGTAAGAAAAAAGAGAAAGTAGATGTACCAGCGTAAAAATAATCTTATCGTGCTCGACAATCAAATATCATGTCTTTTTCTAGCAATATTTAGTATAATGTATGAAATTGAGATCGAACCTTGTCGGTATGGGAGGACGAAAGGGATGGATTTGGTCTATTGTCCACGCTGTGGCAAGCTATTTGCTAGACATTTTCGCGAAGTATGTAACAATTGCTTTCAGGAGCTAGAGAAAGATTACGAGAGATGTGTTGAATATTTAAGACAGCATCGTGGGCTTAATATACAACAACTCTCAGATGAAACGGAGATTTCGATTAAGCAAATCACCCGTTGGATTAAAGAAGGGCGAATTTCGCTTATGAATGCACCCAATATGTCGTATCCGTGCGAAATGTGTGGCACGCTGATCCGCGAAGGGCACATGTGCGAGGGGTGTAAGACGAAACTACAGCGTGACTACAAGAACGCACAGTCGGGCAAAGGTCCTCTGCATGTTAATCCCGATGAGTCTAGGCTGGGCACTTACCAGAAGAATGACAGACCACCAGATCGCAAATTATAATCGCTCTAAACATTTCATAGCCATCAACCGATAATAGAAATAATATTATCGGTTTTTTATTTTATTGAGGTGATCGTGATGAAGATTAATGATACACAGAGGATCGGCGCTTATCGTAGTTATCAACAACAGAATGATAATCGCGTTTCTGGTGCAACGAGCAAGCATCGTAAGGATGAGGTTCAGATCTCAGCCGAAGCGATGGAACTGCTCGGCTCGCAACGTGCTGAGGATCCGGGTCGGGCTGCACGCTTGGAGTCATTGAAGAATGAAGTTTCTACTGGAACTTACCATGTGGAAGCGGGAGAACTAGCGGAGAAGCTGCTTCCGTTCATCCGATAGTTCCGTAGCGTATTCGAGAAATTAAAGGTGGTAACGGTATGGCGATTCAACAATTATGCGAAGTGTTGGAGACTTTACTGCAACAGCATGAGCAGCTTCAGCAATACGCCGAACAGAAGAAGGCTGCTCTCATTCAGAATGATGTGAATTTACTGAATGAGACAGTCAATAAGGAAGCGCGATTAATAAAGCTTATTTCAGATGCTGAGCTGAAGCGACATGATGCTGTATACCGATTTTATCAGGAGAAGGGCTTTCAGGCGACTTCTTCGACGAAGGTTGCAGATGTGATTCGAATGGTTACGAATTCGCAGGACAAACTCAGGTTATTGGAGTTGTCTGAACGATTAACGAGCGTGGTATATCAGTTGAAGGCGTTGAACGATCTCAACATGACGCTCATCCAACAAGCGATTGAGATAAATGATTTTTCATTGAATATATTAGCAGGTTCATTCGAGCCGCAGGATTTTGTATATAAGAAGCCTACTGACTACTCTCAAAGCGGGATGAATCTTAAATTTTTCGATTCACGAGCATAGAGCTTATAGCAAACTTGAAATGGACGGGGGAAGATCCTATTGAGATCAACATTTCACTCGATAGAAACGGCTAGAAGAAGCCTTGTCACGCAGCAGGTAGCGTTACAGACGACAGGCCACAATGTAGCGAATGCGAATACAGCGGGTTATTCACGTCAGCGAGTGAATATGACGGCTTCTATACCATTGGAAGCAATGGGGATGCAACGTTCAATGACACCGGGTCAGCTCGGAACGGGTGTGGAATTCAGCTCGATTATGCGTATTCGCGAGTCATTCCTTGATGCACAATATCGCAATGAAAGCCAGAGTAACGGAAGCTGGTCGATACAGCTCGACTCTTTGCAGAAGCTAGAGACGATTATTAATGAACCATCGGATACAGGGATTCGTTCGATTCTAGATAAGTTTTGGAATTCGTGGCAGGATCTTTCCGAGAATCCAGAGAGCATTACAGCACGCAAGCTTGTCCGCGAGACAGCGATTGCATTGACTGATGCTTTCAATCAAGCGGGTAACCAGCTTGATGCACTTACTGCTGACCTTACAGAGAATATTAATGTGAAGGTTACGCAGATGAACACATTGTCCTCCACGATCACAAGTCTGAATGCTCAAATCAGACGAACGGAAGCGTTTGGAGATAATGCGAATGACTTGCGCGATCAACGCGATCTATTGGTCGATCAGCTATCGAAGATTGCGAATATTTCTGTACAAGAGACGTCTAACGGCTATCAAATTCGGATGGGTTCGCAGGTACTTGTCGACGGAGACAATCAGACAGATGTTACCGTATCGGGGTTAGAAGGTAGCTTCGGCGGTGATCTTACTGGTGGCGAAGTTTACGGTATGATTAGATCCCGCGACCATTTTGTAGCGGACTATAAGAATCAGCTTAATACGTTAATTAATGGGATCGCCTATGGCGAGATTGAAATTACGTTGCCTGCTGGTGCTGTTCTGCCTGAAGGTACAACCTTGAATGGGGTAACCTACAACGATCCGAACAGAACGCTAACAAGCAATTTGACGGTGACGGTCAAAGGATTGAATGGACTTCACCAACTCGGATATACGAACCAGAATCCGTTGCAATCCGGAGGGGATTTCTTTACTTCCTCTAATGGCGGACCACTTACGCTTAATAATATTAAGGTGAGTAATGAAATTCTCGCAGATGCGAACAATATCGGCTCATCCATGCGTACGCATATGGATGGAACGACAGAGAAGAGTGTTGTTGGGAACAAAGATTTAGCGATGTTAATCGCTCAGATGAATAACACGAAGATTAACTTCGCTTCTGTTAGTTCTACAACAAGTACTAGCTTGGGAACAGCGAATGACTTCTTCCGTTCCTTCGTCGGCCAGTTAGGCGTTCAAACAGAAGAAGCACAAAGACAAGCGAACAATTCAGATATTGTTGTAGGGCAGATTGATTCGCGTCGGCAATCCGTCAGTGGTGTGTCATTAGATGAAGAAATGGCAGATATGATTAAATTTCAACACGCTTACAATGCCGCAGCTCGCTTTATGACAGCGATTGATGAGACATTGGACAAAATCATTAACGGTATGGGTGTTGTAGGTAGATAATCGTTAGCATGGTGAGAGGAGAATGACGATGTACGGTCGCGTTACACAGGGGACAATTACGAATCAGTTGCTTCGCAACATTAACGTCAACTTGAAGCAATCACAGTCGTTACAAGAGAAGTTATCAACGGGACGTAACATAAACCGCCCTTCCGATGATCCGGTAGGGATTACTTATGCACTACGCTATCGGAGCGATCTAGCTGTGAATGATCGTTATCTTTCTAACGTGGATTCTGCAGCGTCTCAACTTGACTTCAATGATACGATGCTTACACAGGTGAATGATGTGCTGAAGCGAGTGAAGGAGCTTGCGGTTAATGGTGCAAACGGGACGAATCCGCTAGTCGCAATGAATAATATTGCACTTGAGATGGAACAACTTAAAGAACAGCTGATCGATATTGCAAATACCCAATTTAAGGGCAAATATATTTTCAATGGTCAGTTCACTGATACGAAGCCTTATGATCCTAACGATCCGAATAAAGGAGTAACTGACCCTGGAAAACTGGAGTACATCATCAGTACAGGTGTGAAGATGTCGGTTAATTTAAGCGGAAACGAAGTGTTTGGGTATCCAGCAGCGTCAACAGGAGTTACATCTACGATCAATGAAGAAGATAATATATTTAACGTTTTGGACAATATGATTAATGCGCTTCGCGCGGGTGTTCATTCAGATGTGAATAGCCAAATTGCATTGTTAGAGACCCGTATGGACAAAGTGCTTACGCAGCAAGCGGAAGTGGGATCTAGAGTGAATCGTTTAGAGCTTATGCAAGAACGGCTTAAGGATCTCAGCGTAAACTTGGAAACTTTACAGTCTTTGACAGAGGACATTGATATTGAGGATGTAATTATTCGATCGAAGGTGAATGAGAGCATCTATCAAGCTTCGTTATCTGTAGGTTCGAAGATCATTCAACCGACATTGATTGATTTCCTTAGATAAATGAACAACAAAAGGAATTGAGGTGGATACAAAGTGGTTCCAATGATTTCAGTGCAATCTCAGCGAGGGCTGATCGGCGTTCAAACTGAGCGTGGACACTTTGAAGTAAAAACCTCTTTGCCTGTGTATAATGTACAGCAGTCACCCTCTTATTATAGTGCTCACAATGCTCCGGGTACGCTTCAAATCGATCAATCACTGACAGATAACGCACTGACTGGAGGCAAGCCTGAAGCTTTCTGGCAACGCATCTATAGTCAGTATCGTCAAATTGCATTGCAAAATTTGGAGCAAATCGTTGTTGAAGGAAACCAATTAGGAGATCTTCGTAACCGTGGGAATGTGATAGCGCAGCAAGCGCTTAATGGATTTGTAGAAGGTGCGCCTGATATTCAAGTGTTCGGAGAAGCAACTCCTAGAAATATTCACATGAGCTACACTCCCAATGATCTAAATATGGAATTTATTAAAGGACAACGGGATGTCAAAGTTCAGGTTTCGAAGCCAGATATCAATTATGTACGTGGGTCGGTTAATATCTATATGCAACAATATCCGCAACTGACGATTACACCGCCAGAAATTAATCTCTTAGCTTAAAAACCGAATGACTGCCAGCTATAAGCGTGACAAACACGCTTATAGCTTTTGTTATTAATGGAACAATGGAGGGGAAGAGAATGAAGCTGAGTACGGCTAGATTTGGACAGCTGGAAATTCAAGAAGAGGATGTTTATGTATTCCCTAATGGGATACCTGGTTTTGAACAGCATCATAGGTTCGGGTTAATTGAAGTAGAGGAACATAAGCCCTTTAGCTATCTCCAGTCAATTAGTAGCCCTGATCTCGCATTTGTTGTGATTGATCCTTTCATTATTTATCCTAAATATGAGTTTGATTTAAGTGAGGATTTCATTCAGGAGATCCAAATTCAGAGTGAGGATCAAATTCTAGTGCGAGCTATTGTAAGTGTCCATGATAATCTTAATGATGCAACAGTAAACTTGGTAGCGCCCATTGTATTAAATGCTAACGAGCGCAAAGGAAAGCAGCTCATTCTTACGCATGGAGATTATTCAACGAAACATCGTTTGTTAGAAGGAAGCGCCGATGAGTAGGGAGGAGCAAATGATATGCTCGTATTAAGTCGGAAAAAGGGACAGTCGATCATTATACAAGATCATATAGAGATTACAGTGCTTGAAGTCGATGGCGATACAATAAAAATCGGAATCGTAGCACCCAAAGAAGTTCAAGTGATGCGCAAAGAACTTCTGATCTCCATTCAACAATCGAATCAAGAAGCAGCCAAGTTGTATGGCGATATTGCTAACTTATCTAGCAAGCTGAAAAAAATAGAAAAAAATTCTGTGAAGCCTATAAACTAATGCTACACTGCTACCGATAAATAATTCATAGCCATTTTAGGGCGTACGACCTAAGTATGGCAAGCCACATGGATGTGGACAAACACCCAATTCAAGGAGGAAATTACAATGCGTATTAATCACAACATTATCGCTCTTAACAACCACCGCAACATGACGCTTAACAACGAATCAACTGGTAAGAACATGGAAAAGCTATCTTCCGGTCTTCGCATCAACCGTGCAGGTGACGATGCTGCAGGTCTTGCAGTTTCCGAAAAAATGCGCGGTCAAATTCGTGGTCTTGAGCAAGCTCAACGTAACGTTCAAGATGGTATCTCCTACGTTCAAACTGCTGAAGGTGCAATGAACGAAGTTAGTGCTATGCTTGTTCGTATGAAAGAGCTTAACGTTCAAAAAGCGAACGGTACTTATTCTTCGACTGATAAATCAAACATCAACGAAGAGTTGACTGCTCTTGGTACACAAATTGATCAAATCTTCACGAACACGAAATTCAACAGCATTTCGATTACAGGTTCTGGAATCAAGATTCAAGCTGATGATGATTCTGCAACGATTTCCCTAGCTGCGATTGCAACTACCGGAATCACTGGCTTGACAAGCTCTTCCTCATTGAGCAAAATCGAGACTGCAATCACGAACACTTCTACTCAACGCGCTAAGCTGGGTGCTCTTCAAAACCGCTTGGAATACACTTCCAACAACTTAGGTACTACGGTTGAGAACTTGACTGCTTCCGAGTCCCGTATCCGTGATACGGATATGGCTAGTGAAATGGTTAAATTGTCCAAGAACCAAATCTTGCTTCAATCTTCACAAGCGATGTTGGCACAAGCAAACCAAGCGCCACAAGGCGTCTTGACATTGCTTCGTTAATATTAGCTAGTTTTGGAACAGGGACCGTACGGTCCCTGTTTTTTTGTGCTTAAATACATAAAATTTTCCTTAACTCTAAACAAAAATAAGGTGTTGGTCGATATATATAATAATAAGTATAAGGACGGAGGACCTCCCATGAGTGTTCAATTAAATGCCAATACACCTAAGGTGCAAACCCAATCTGTTGTACCAAGTGCACCAGCAGTTAGGCCAAAGGAAGAGGGTTTTTCAACGAATGATATGCCACTTCCTAAAAATGGGAAGGAAATGCATTTAGCAGAAGTTAAAGGAAGCAAAATTTCAATTGGTGATGAACAATTAGTTAAAGCGATTGAGAGAGCAGCTAAAGTGCTATCTGGACCAACCACATCTGTTGAGATGCAGGTGCATAAGAAGACGAATGATATCGTTATGAAAGTTATTAATAAGGAAACTGGAGATGTCATTCGAGAAGTTCCTCCAGAGAAGATGTTAGATCTTGTCGCGAAGATGATGGAGTTTGCAGGCATATTAGTTGACGAACGCGTATAGGAGGAATTGAGATGGTTACTAGAATTTCCGGTTTTTCTTCGGGTCTAGATATTGATGAACTCGTTAAGAAGATGATGTCCACCCAGAAGGCACCACTGAATAAATTAAATCAACAGAAGACAGTAATCGAGTGGCAAAGGGAACAATACCGCACACTGAATAGTAAACTCGTAGATTTTCGGAACAATAAGCTCTCTACATTTGGATTGTCTAATTCAATTGGTGCCAAACAAGCTACAATTACGGGCAATAGCTCTGCAGTTACCGCTACAGCAAGCTCCAGCGCTGTGAATGGAAGCATGTCGATTAACGTAACAAGTTTAGCTACTGCTGCTAATGCAAAATCTACTGCAGGTATTGGGAATGTCAGTATGACGGATTCAATTGAATCTTTGATTGCAAGTGGCAAACTGGATTCTAGTATTCTGGTTGGGGATAAGGTTACAATTGATGTAGCTGGAGCAACTCCAATTGAGTTGAACAAGTCTGACACTTTGGGCACGCTAATGTCCAGATTGAATAATAGCAAAGAAGCGAACGTGAATGCCTACATCGATAGCTACACTGGCACTTTGGTATTGACTTCAAAGACGACTGGCAAGACAGCTGGTGTTGATAATGTTGTTCCTCCGCTTAACGTATCAGGAGCGATATTTGGAGCTGGCGGATTTAAATTAGGTGCAACACAAGACGGTGCAAATGCAGTGCTATCTATAAATGGAATTGCTACAGAGCGTTCTAGTAATACATTTACAGAGAACGGTGTTACAATCACATTGAACGCCGCTTCGCTGGGTACTGCTAGCAATATTGTCGTCAGCACGAATACAGATAAAATAATGGATACGATCAAATCGTTTATTTCAGAGTATAACAGTTTAATCGAAGGCTTAAATAATAAATTATCTGAAGAACGTTATCGCAAATATACACCTCTTTCGACTGAGCAGAAAGATGCAATGAAAGATGACGAAATCAAATTGTGGGAAGAAAAGGCGAAGAGTGGTTTGCTTCGCAATGATACTACACTGTCTGGTATCGTATCGGATATGAGGCTGGCTTCTGTTACAAGTGTAGATATCAACGGGAATAAAGTTAATTTAAGCTCTTTCGGGATTACGACCGGAGATTGGACGCAACGGGGAAAACTCGTTATTGCGGACGATTCCAAGCTGCGTGCGGCTATTGAAGCTGATCCTGATGCGGTCATTAAGTTTTTTACGCAACAAACGACTGAATCAGACCCCAAGAAAAAGGGTTCTGCTACAAACCCTGACAATGGTCTATTTAATCGTTTATCCAACATTGTAATGACTGGTTTAGAGAGATTGGCAACAAAAGCAGGGACTTCCAAGTATAGTACTGATGTGACATCAACTTTCCTTGCAAATAGTACAATGGGTGAACAATTGAGGACAATAGACAAAAAAATTGATTCGGCAACATTGAGACTGAACATGATTGAAACGCGATACTACAAGCAGTTTACAGCGATGGAAAAGGCAATGAACAGATACAATGCCCAATCCAGTATATTTAGCTAATGCATCAATTAGCACTGGTAATGATAGTACGCAATGAAGAGGCGAAGCTTCAAAGATGTTTAAGCAGTGTTGCTCCTTATGTTGATGAAATGATCATCGTAGATACAGGCTCAACCGATCAGACGATAGCGATTGCTACAATGTTCGGGGCTAAGATTGCTCATTATGAATGGATTAATGATTTTGCAGCTGCTCGTAACTATGCATTGTCATTGTCATCTAGCAGATGGAATATTGTACTTGATGCAGATGAGTATATCGAACAATTCGATGTAGAGGCGATTAACCAATTCATGCAGGAGCATCGAGCGGTTGGCAGAATCCATCGAATTAGTGAGACGATGGAAGAGAATGAGCATAACTATACGAGCGATTATATTACAAGGCTAATACCTGTGGATCATCGATTTAAAGGAAGGATCCATGAACAGGTGGTTACAGATTTACCTAGGGTGAACGTTCCAATCGTTATTCAACATGACGGATATTTACACTTGAACAAGTCGGATCGCAACATTCCCATATTACAGCTAGAAGTGAGAGCGAATCCGAATGATCCTTACTATTACTATCAGCTAGCAAAGGAATATAAGGGAATTGGGCAGCTGTCAGAGAGTATGGCCTTATTTGAACAAGCGATATCGAGGCTAAGTCATAAAGAACGATACGCGCCGAATGTCTTTGTCGAATATATGTACGTCTTACAAAAAATGCAACAATATGAATTTTTGATCGATATGATTAGCAGTCCACCAAATTGTGTACATGGTTTTGCGGATTTCCATTTTGCATGTGGAGTAATTTGCCTAGATGTAATGATCTCTAATCCACAAAAATATATGTCACTATTGCCACTGATCGAACAATCATACAGAAGATGTCTTGAGATTGGTGAAACTGAAGTGTATGATACGGTTAGAGGTACTGGAAGCTATGCTGCACTATATAATTTAGGTAATTACTATGAAGTGCTTGGCCAAGAGGCGGAAGCAATAATGTGCTACCAGAGTGCTGCACAACAAGGATATCAAAAGGCAAAACTGAGAATATTAGATTTAACTAGGGAGTGAAAGACATGTTGGCTAACCCACAACAAAAGTATCAGCTTTCTTCAATTCAAACAGCTTCTCCCGCCAAACTATTGTTAATGTTATATGATGGAGCAATTCGTTTTGTTAAACAAGCGATTGTAGGAATCGAAACGAAAGACTGGCAGATGACGAATGAGAATTTGATTAAAGCGCAAAGAATCGTGAATGAATTTATCGCGTCATTGAATCACGACTATGAGATTTCAAAGCAATTGCTAGAAATCTATGACTATATGGTTCGATCATTAATAGAAGCTAATATGAAGAAGAATAAGGAAAAGGCTGAAGAAGTTCTAAATCACTTGACTGAGCTAAGAGAAGCTTGGTATGAAGCTTCGAAGAAGATTGCTTCTACATCAGGCGATCATGGATAATGTAATAGAACAATTATTTCTCGAAAGTCAACGGCTCAGCGATGTGAATCAGGAGTGGGAATATGAGGAGTTCGAGAGGTTGGTTGAGATTCGCCAATCTATAGCCGATCAAATCGATTCGCTTTCAGATCAACAACGTGCTAGACTGCGACAGCTACAGCAGTTCGACGATAAGATAGTTACAAATATGCAACGTTTAATGCAAGAAGCCCAAGATGGAATTTCGCGTTTAAATTCATCAAGAAAACAGAAAAATGCCTACAGTCATGCTGATAATTTGGGAAGCTTTATGTTTGATGAGAAGAAATAACTTAATCATTTAGATAAAAAAGCTGTGATGCTCATTTCGAGTAACACAGCTTTTTCTTATGTTATTAGAAAGTATGGAACAAAGATAAGGAGTTGTACTCAGGAGCAATTTGAAGCAATTTATTTTTCTTTTCTTCTCTAGCTGTAGGATCATTGCATAATGTGCAGTAGAGAATGTAGATGTCTTTAGATTTTGGTTTCAGAGTTAACGTATATTCTAAAAACATTAGGGTATCTTGTATATTGCCTTGACCCAAGTTTTTGAAAGCAAGACGTATACTATTATCCGTGTTAAGTTCATTGTTCTCTATGAGATAGGAGTGGTATTGCTCTGCAATCTCATAGTGATGTTTCGTGTAGAAGTAACTAGCAATTTGATTGATTAACTCTGGAGTAGATAGTAAATCAATGAGTTGATCATAAGCTGAATCTTGCTGCAAAGTATAGAGTTCAGTAAGTACATCATAATATACTGCGATTGAATTAGGATCTTGTTTGTTGTATTGATTGTTAATGATATTAGTTGTAATCGACCAATAAGGGTATGACTCATGCTCAGGATCAATAGAAAATGTATTACTCCAGTCCGCTTCATTCCAAACGATTGCCCCTAATAGGAGATGTTTGATAAATGAAGGATGCTCTTTATGCGATGGAGTGCATAAGGCTAGTTCACGCTCGAAGTCTATTTTATTGTTGAAAAGTAGGTAGTAACGAAGCCGATCATAAGGTGCGAGATGATTTAATATATCGTATTTTTTAATGTAATAACTGGTTAATTCGCGGTCGCCTAGTGAGAGAGAGATTTTTGTTAGTGTGGCAGCTTTTAGAGCGTCAGTCCCTACTTCTAGCAATTGTTCAAGCAATGAGGTAGTCGTTTCTACACTCCCACTTAGAGATAACAATTCGACTAATTTAGATAAAGCCTCAATATCTTGCGGGTTAACCATTATATATTTTGTAAAATAATAAGTACTTTGCGAAATGTTGCTTTCACGTTCGTAAATATTTGCTAGGTACTTGAGCGGGATGACCATGCTGTATTCAGGACTTAATATATATGGATCTTGTTTATTGTTTAAGCGTTTCTCAGCAAGATCAATGGCTGTAAGAAATTCGATTTTTGATTTCTCCCAAAAACCTAGCGCATGAAGAACCGTTCCGATTATACATCGTGCATCAGAGTACTCTAAGCAGGGCTCCATTTGAGTTTCGGTAAATGTCCATGCTTCAATAAACTTGCCTTGCTTGATTAACGTTTCTAGCATTGAGAGTAGCAACGGTTTTAGCCATACATTTCGAGAAGAAGTGGTATCTAATGAGCTTTGATACGCATTTAGTGCTTTGTCATATTCCTTCATCACCAAGTATTGATTGCCTAATGTGAAGTAATCGTAAGCATTAAAACCAGTCGTCTCTTTCAATTCGTTAAAAATGGACAGGTTGCGTTCATGCTTTTTCTTTTCTTCCATTTCTGTCGGTGTGTATCCTGTATGATAGATTGGGATTTTAATATCAGCCGCTCTTAAAGGTATCCCTCGCTCGGATTGCAGTTGCTCGTGAATAGGCCGATGGAATTGGAGATCCATATGATTTGGGAAAACTCGAATTGCAGGAGTGATATTCATAGGTCCTGTTGCTTGATTGGAAAGAAGGCTAGTATAAGGGATTTGATAGACCAAATCCGGTTGTGGTATCAGCTCTGACAACAGCTCCCGAAGGCTAGCGATATCCTTTTCTTCCATGTAATCATCTGCATCCATGTAAAGAATCCATTTGCTCGTGGCGTATTTCAATGATTCATTTCTCGCTACTGAAAAATCGTTAACCCATGTGAAATGATAGATGTGGTCAGTGTAGCGTTTCGCAATTTCAATCGTACGGTCAGTTGAACCGGTATCGACAATAATGATCTCATCTAGATAGCGGTAGACACTGCTTAGGCAGCGTTCTAATGTCTTTTCTTCATTTTTAACAATCATGCATAGGGAGATCAAATTATTCGTCATAGGGCCTCCAGCAAAGCGGTTAGTTGTCTGAATGTTGGATCAAGATCAATTAGCGCTGTTAGTATTTGTTGCTTCATATGTGGGTCGTTACAAGTTACATAATACATGATATAGAGTTCCTTCGATTCAGGCTTCAACTTTAGAGCGTAATCGATGAAAGGCAACGCTTCTGATAGTTGATTCTGATTGATATACATCTGTGCAACATGTATGCTGTTCTCTGCATTCAGTTGGTTATGATCAAGCAGATGGGAGTGATATTGCAGAGCGATCTCGTGATGATGGTTTCGATAGAGATAGTCTGCAATCCGATTAACAATGTCTGCTGAACTGCTAAACTGTTGAACAAGCTGGTCAAAGCATTCATATTGCTGAAGGGTGTATAACTCGTACAACACCTCTGAGGCAATGTCGGTCGACCACTCTGGATAATCGGCTGTTGCCCATATTGCTGAGCCCAACCGAAGCTCTTTAATCGTTAGAGGATGTACTAGTTGATTAGGTGTAGCAGATTGAACAAGCTGGTTATATTGCTCCTCATCATTGAAAAGCATGGCGTTTCGCAAAAGTTCATGAAATTCGAGCTGTTCAAGAACTGATGTTCTATTGACATAGGAATGGGTCAACTCTCTACTTCCTAAGAAGAGACTAATCTTAGCAAGCAACAAGTCATAGTGCTCCTTATTGTCGTTTGGTGCCAATTGCTCAAAGAAACGAATGATCGCAGAAGGGACTTCTTGAAGCGACAACAATTGGATCATCTTCGTAAGCGCACTTAGATCTGTTGGATTGGAAACAAGCAGTTTCGTTAAATAGTATATACATTGTGAAAAGTTACCTTCACATTCGTACTGCTGAATTAAATATCGGATGGGCACAACATAGGCATAGTCTGCATTAATGATGAAAGCATCCTCTTTATTGCTCGTTCTCGCATCGGCAAGCTGGATCGCCTCAAGAAACTCCAATTTCGAACGCTCTTTAAAGCCTAAGCCATGTAGTGTAATCCCTATCAAACATCGAATATCTGCATATTGCTTGAGGTCTTCAAGGTACTTATCAATAAAAATCCAGGCGTCTGCGAATCGTTTCAACAGTAATAGGGTATCAAGCATACATACCCGTAGTGGCGTTACCCATGGGTCGTCAGTATGGCTTAGCAATAAGGCTTGCTCGTAAGCATCTAAACCATCTTCATAGGCTTCTGCGACGAGATGTTCGTTTCCTATTGTGTAGTAGTCATAGGATGTTAATGTCATATGTTGCTTCATCTCATTGAAAATCTTCATATTACGTTCGTGCTTACGTTTGCTTTCCACATGGTTATCCAGGTAACCTGTATGATAGATCGGAATGTTGAGAGCAACTGCCTTCATCGTCAATCCGCGATCGGACATCACCTGTTCATGAATCGGTCTGTGGAAATAGATTCCCATATGGTTAGGGAATATACGTATGGCAGACGATTTGTTGATAGAGCTATTCTGTTGTTTGCCGATAATACTAATATATGGAATTTGATAAGCAATGTTAGGCCGTGGTGATATTGAAGACAGTTTTTCTCGTAATTGAGCAATATCTTTCTGTTCCATGTAATCGTCGGCGTCAAGGATCACAATCCAAGTGCTAGTTGCGTGCTTCAAGGATTCATTACGTGCAGCTGCAAAATCATTAATCCACTTAAAGTGATAAATACGATCGGTATATCGTTTAGCTATATCGATTGTACGATCTGTTGAACCCGTGTCCACGATGATGATCTCATCCACATATTGCTTGACACTATCTAGACAGCGCCCGAGTGATGCTTCTTCATCTTTCACTATCATACATAAGGAAATAAGTGTGCTCATTGACCCTCCGGAAGGCTATGTAAATATTATTTGCCTACTCATCATTATATCGGATTATAATAATGTAAACATAAGAAGAGCAATTGATAGAGGATTTTGTCGAAGATTTGCAGAACTTATTAAAGTATCGTAATGCGGTATGTTGCGAAATGAAACAACGAGAAGAAAAGAGATGAACAATGGACAATCGATCTCTTCAGCCAGAGTATATGAGTCAATTTCAATGTATCGGAGCAGAATGCGAGGATACATGTTGTTCGCGTTGGAACATAAGCGTCGATCGAGAAACCTTTCGTAAATATGAAAAAGTGAAAGATCCGGAGATGTCTAGTCGATTAAGCGAGGGTGTTATTCTGAAGGAGGTAGAGGCTAGAAGGAACGAGCAATATGCTACGATGAAATTGCACCCACAGACAGGGGCTTGCGCGTTCCACGATCAAGGTTTGTGTGCAATCCAGTTGAAGCTGGGGGAAGCATACTTATCCCCAACATGTGCGACATACCCGCGCAAGATTAGTGAGATTGATGGATTGCAAGAAATATCTGTTGATTTATCCTGTCCAGAAGCGGCACGACTAGCTTTGCTGAATCCTGAAGGCATTGCGTTTACCTATATGGATCGTCACGAATCTCCTAATACGTTATGGCAAGCCAGATTGTCGACGAAAGCCCATGGAATTCCACGGACGTTAACCTATGTCCAGGAGCTAAGAGCATTCTCGATTGAAATCATTCAAGATCGCAGGTATACGCTAGAGCATCGACTAATGCTTCTTGCTGTATTCGCTGACCAAGTGGATGAAGCCGTAGAGAGTAACCCGGCGATTGATGTGGGTCTATTGATAGAGAGGTTCAGGGCAGAGGTTGAGCAGGGTGGAGAGATGACGAATGTGGCGGTATTCCCAGTCAATCATGTCTTTCAGCTTAAGCTATTAAATGGCATTTTGCTTCATGTGATCGAGAATAATCTGGGAGTCAATGTTCGCTACAAGGAATGTTTAGCCACATACTTGCAAGGAATACAACGGATCGAGCATGGGGAATCGAAGGATATCCTGAGTCTCTATGAAGCGGGCTATAAGGCTTGCTATGAATCGTTCTTGCACGATAAGCAATACGTACTTGAAAACTACTTAGTCAACACGATATTTTCGACTGTTTTTCCGGCTTCCGTGCAAGGTAAGATGTTCGATCAAGTGTATTACTTGGGTGTAATCTACTCCTTAATTCGCATGCAAATCATTGGGATGTTCTTGCAGCAGCATCAGTTGGGTTTGGATGATGTTGTAAAGCTCATCCAATCGTTCACTAAAAATTTCGAGCATTCTCCTAAATTCAAGAAGGAAATTTTAAATAAATGTGTTCAAGAGGAAGCGACTACATTAGGGCATCTTTCATTAATCGTAATGTATTGAGTAAACAATCGAATTATTTACTAAAGGAGAGCAATTTATGAAATTATCATCTAAGTATATGAGAAAAACCAGTATCGTTATATTAACATTCAATCAGTTGGACGACACGAAGGCGTGTATCGATAGCATTAGAAGATTTACGGAGCGGGGCACCTACGAATTGATTGTCGTCGACAATTTATCCACGGATGGTACACGCGAATGGTTAGCAGAGCAAAGAGATATATTGACCATTTACAATGATGAAAATGTTGGTTTTCCAAAGGGCAATAATATGGGCATTAATGTTGCAGCGGGAGATTCGATTTTATTACTTAACAATAGTGTAATTGTCACGGAAAACTGGCTATCCTTGATGGACGAGTGTCTGTATAGCTCTGATCGAGTTGGCGCAGTAGGACCCATTACGAATAGTGCCTATTCGTACCAAGATCGACCGGTTCATTATAGTTCAGTTGACGAAATGTTACGTTATGCAAGAGCTAATAACATATCTGATGCTAGCAAATGGGAGCCGAGAATCAAGCTAATTGGCTTTGCCATGTTGATCAAGAGAGAGGTTATAGAGCAGATTGGGTTGATGGACGAGCAGTACAGTCCTCGCTTCTGTGAGGATAGTGATTATAGTGTGCGTATCCTCAAAGCCGGTTATCAGTTGATGTTGTGTAACAATGTGTTCATTCATCATAATCCATCAGTGTCGTCTGACATTAGCACGACGACAATGCAGGAGCATTTAACAGAAAGTCGGAACAAATTTCGAGATAAGTGGGGATTCTCCTCAACTTCGGAAATGGATTTGCGTCCAGATCTTCGCAGTCGGATTACGGCGCCTAAAGATAAAGCAATACGGGTACTTGATGTGGGCTGTGCCTGTGGAGCAGCATTGTTGGAGCTGAAATATCATTATCCGAATGCAGAGCTCCATGGAGTCGAGAACAATAGATTTGCAGCAGAGATTGCTAATCTATTCGCTCAAATATATGTAGGGGATGTAGAAGAAGGAACACCTTATACGGATCAGTATTTTGATTATATTCTACTGGGCAATGTACTTGAACAAATTGTTGATCCATTAGCAGTGTTAAAGGAATTGCGTCGTTTACTAAAGCCAGGTGGCGAACTGATCGCTGGAATATTCAACGCGAGCTTTTATCAGAATGTACACCAATTAATGATTGGACGTTGGACCTATACCGATTCTGGTCATATGAGTAAAGCCAATATTCGATACTATACGAAGTTAGAGATTAATGACCTATTCCAGCAAGCTGGATTCTCGAAAATTGACTTTACTGAACTTGTTCCACAGATTAGCGATCAAGATGTTAGATGGATTGAACAAGCGTCGAGGCTTACCCAATCCAATCAATCTCATATGCGAGTCGTGCAATATGTTTGCCAGGTAATGAAGGAAGGCAGTCCAATCAAGGATCAATCAGAAGCGTTCAATAATTTGAATAACGAACAACAAACGAACGAAGCACTAGAATATATCGGTCAGCTTGTGAAGGAAGGGCAAATCGATTGCAGTGACATCATAGAAGCGATCAGTCAATCGAAACTCGAGGATAAACCGCATGCGCTCAATCAATTGGCGGTATATTTCTACAAGGAAGACTTGTTCCTGTATATTATCCCGTTGCTCCAACATGCACTTGTTATGACTCCAGGACATCGTGATTCCATCTACAATATGGCGTTTATCTTGCATAAAGCTGGGGGAAATGATCAGGCGTTGCAATACCTGAATCTGCTCGCACAAGATGATGACGAGACGAAGCAATTGCGTGAGGAAATTATGTCTCAAGAATAACTTGTTATAAATGATGAAGGAGCTGTCTCTAGAGGTCGATTGTTGACCTCTAGAGACAGCTCCTATTGTTAATAATTAATCCCCTTACCCTACTGACTAAGGCTGTTAATTAGTTAATCGTTTCCCTGTAATAATTTTTGATCTGGCTGGAAGAGATGCCATCAGTACGGCTGAGATAGATGACTTCACAGTGTGGCTTGAGAAAATCAAATTTGCCTGTCCAATCGTCCCCGATAACAAAGGTATCGATACCTAGGCGCAGTACATCTTCTGTTTTTTGCTCCCAGTTGTGCTCAGGAATGACGAGGTCAACATATTTGATTGCTTCTACGATAAGCTTGCGTTCTTCAAAAGTGAAAAATGCCGTTTTACCTTTGATTGCATTGAATTCGTCGGAGGATAATGCCACGGTAAGGTGATCACCGAACGACTTTGCTTTCTGAAGTAGCAGCACATGTCCGTGGTGCAGCAGATCAAATGTTCCATAAGTGATAACCTTTTTCATGACATCACCTCATTTGATTGTTGATTAATGAACTCAAGTCTTTCTTGTACTGTTGTTAACAATTCGGTATTCGTTGTTATTTTCAATAACAACCGATAGTAATGTGCCGCAGAAGGATAATCGTTTATTGATTCGTGGCAATAAGCGAGATTGTAAATGATGTCCGGATGATCAGGGAACTTTCGATCTCCATCACGCAAAGTATCGATCGCTTGTTTCGAATTGCCCTCAAGCAGCTCAATAATCGCCTTCATAGAGCAGATCTCGGCATCCAATTTGATGATATTGACTAGCTCCTGCAAGGTTTCCTTAGCGGACTTAAGCTCACCTTGTTCAATTTTCTGTGAGATTGTGCTTTTAATAGAAGAGGCGATCATGATGTTTTCCTCTTTTTCTTTCTGCTCTAGCAGATGTCGATCGATGCATTGGTCGATCTCGGACCATAGCCTTTCTGAGGCTCGATTGTCTGTATACTTGTGCGTTAAATCACGAATGAGCTTGCGTTGGCTGCTATAGGCATCTGGGTCTTGGATCGCATCTAGTATAGCATGCTCTAGCTCTGATTGATTGAGTGCCTTTGCTCCAGGTGACCAGAATTCGTAGGGCTGTAATAACATGCCGCGGTTGGACTGATAGGCTTCAAGATCGGTTGGAACAAATAGAATAGGTCTGTCCAATATCAAATAGTCAAAGTAAACGGAAGAGTAATCGGTAATCAATAAATCTGCAGCACCAAGCACTTCATATAAATCCAACTGGTTCTGTTTCAATAATCCATCTGTAATCAGATGGATGCCGGCTAATCTCCACTCGGCTAATTGTCTTAAGAAGTAGCGCTCTTCAAAGGGGTGAAGCTTTAATACGAGACTCAGATCATTTTGTCGTAAAAATGCTGTAAAACGTTCAAGATCAAAGTCGTCAAAACCGAATGGATTAGAAAAATTCTTATTCCCTTCCACATCAGGTTTGAGCGCTGATTTGCGAAATGTTGGCATAAAGAATAGTGTTTTCTTATTTCGCAAATCAGGAAACATCTTGTATAACTGTTCATGACTGTTCGGATAAAATAAGGCATCGTTCCTTGGCATTCCAGTTATTGCATATTGATTCACATTAACTCCCATACAAGCGCTATACAATGTGTTATATAGTCCAGAATATGAGGCGACCAAATTAAGGTGGGTGGTATACTTCATTACAGCTTCGAACGAGACATTACTTTCGACATCCATATTGTTCATCCCTTTAAGAGGGAAACCGTGCCATAACTCGATATTGACCTTATCAGGAGAAGATGGATACTCACCGTGAGTGGTTATGAATACATTACCGTTGTTAATAGATGGGTCGCGCATTAATTCCTCTTGCGAGACCAATCGCACCTCATATTTATCTCTTAACTCTTGAGGGAATTGATGATATAAGAAATAGGTATTTGAACCAGATGATGAAGTATGGAAGAGTACGACTTTTAATTTTTTGGACATGAGTGTAATCCTCGTCTCTCGAAATAATGTTCTATAAGCATTATCGGTCTGTTGCTTGATAAATATAAGGAGGAAACAGATTTCCGATAAGATTCTGCTTCCCGTTTATTAGAATTCGACTTGATAGATATTCCTTCTTCCATGGAGGAGCACCTCCTGAGGTTGATGTTGAAATATTCAGTTTACATTAGGTTGGTTTGACTTTAAAGTATAAAGTAATACAATTATTTTTAACGAAATTCAGTATACAAAGGAGTTTTCAGATGATTAATATGGACAAACAGTATGAGAAGTTGTATCTCGCCCTACAAGATCAAGTTTCAAAAGTTATTATTGACCATCGGTTAAAGTACTTTAATGACCGAGATAGAAAACATTTATGGGAAATGTTTGAAAATATTGTGCCTTTAGATAAGGATTATCGAAGAAAAAATGTCCAAAATGAACCTGAAAAATCTATTTATGACCTTATTAGTTCATATAAGAATGGACAGCATGAGGGTCAGTTTATTGTGTTATATGGATGTGGAGGAGCCTCTAAGATGCCGCTACATGTTCTAAGGCATTATGGTTTAGATGCAAATTTATACTGTGATAAAAATCCTGTATTGCACGGAAAACTTCATAACAACATTCAAGTTATCTCGCCTGAACAGTTGGTAAAACATTATGGAGATGCATTAGTTATTACCGCAAGTTTTGATCATGCGGCTAGTATGTTGTCAGATTTAACACAGTGGGGATTTCCGAGAGAACAAGTTTATTACTCCCAGTTTTTCCCTGAACAAATGTATTTCGGATTTCCGGAATTTTCTTTTAGTGAAAATGAAACTTATTTGGATTGCGGAGTAAGTGATGGTGCAACAATCAAACAATTTTCTGACAAAGTAAATGGAAAATATAACAGAATAATTGCATTTGAACCTGAACCGGCTTGCTATGCTCGTTCTCGTGCTTTCATAGAGAATGAGGGCATTTCTAGGGTTGAACTTATGAATATTGGTGTGTTCGACAGTAAAGGGGTTATTCGTTTTTCAAGTGGAGTAGATGGTGCTGCGCATATATCAGATAAGGGTGATATAGAAGTTGCGGTTAGAACCATAGATGATGTTCTTGGTGATGAAGTTGTGACATTTATCAAGATGGATATTGAAGGGGCAGAACTGCCGGCATTAAAAGGGGCTGAAAGAATCATTAAAACAAACAAACCGAAGTTGGCAATTTGTTTGTATCATAAGCCTGAAGACATCCCTATGATTCCAGAGTATATTCTTTCAATAGTACCGGAATATAAAATATGGATAAGATCTTATGAAGTTGGTTTTAAAGAGTCAGGCGATGTTCATTTAGGAGAAACCATTCTTTATGCAAGCATATAAATAGGAGAAGGAAAGTAATTGTGGAATAATTATGACACATTTTAATGCAGATAGGATTCGTAAGGTCTGCCTATGGCTTGCAAGTTCTTCTTCGCTAAGTCATCGATGTTCGGATAGCTAGAGACTGAGCGCTTCAGATTGTATCTGTAATGCTCTTCCGGACAGACAATAGATTTAGCAGTTCTAACTGAAACTCCATGAAAATGCACCTCGCGATTGGGTTAATGGTTGTAGTGGTACTTCCATTCCGCCTTTTTTCGCTTCGGTGCATTTTTGTTTTTTAGGTATTGTGGACTTTTTGAATAATCTCCCAAAGCCTAAAGTTTTTTATTAAATTCTGAGCATTGTGCTTATGGAAGAGTGTGTTGTTGTGTTGAATAAATTCGATGGTAAAGCTGATCAATTTTTGTTAAATTGAGTATCTGAGTGTGATAAGTTCATCTCCTGAAAGTTTGGTAAAACCTGCACTAGAAAAAGATTGTATCGAAGCTATATTTTCAGGTTTGATTTTTGCTATTATTTCTTTTATCCCTAGATCTTTCGCCACGCTCAACATTTCAACTATCGCCCTAGTTCCGTAACCTTTACCGCGTAAATTAGGCGATAAATTAATACTCACTTCAGCCTGATCATTGTCGATGTCTAATCTTATTAATCCAACAGATGTTGATTCATTCTGAAAAATGTACAACTTTCGATTAGGATTTTGTAATGACCTTTCAAACCACAATTCATGAGTCTCCCATGGCACTAGATTGGCATCAAAGGACATTTGGCGAGTTGTCTCGTCGTTTCTCCATTCCCATATTGTTCTGGAATCAGATAATGTTGCTTGTCTTAGCATGAGACACAACACTCCCTTTATATAATTAGTAGACCCAGCCTAGGATTAAGTATATCATGCTATTCTTACAAGAAGCTTTAAGCCAGTGCTAATAGAAAATGACATTGTAGTTATAATTTCTTCCACAAACAGAGGGATCTTTATTAATGTAGTAAAGTTCAAGATAAATAATACCGATAATAATAGTGTTAAGTGTAGTAATATAAAGACAAGACTGCTTCGTATGTCACAGTTGCACGTTGATTTACACATGATATGAAAATCTAAAGCGAAAAGTAAGGATGATACCATGCTAAATGATAAAGTAATACTCATCACTGGTGGAACGGGATCGTTTGGTCAATATTTTACGGAGTATTTATTGAATAATTATAAGCCTAAAAAAATCATTATTTTTTCAAGAGATGAGTACAAGCAATTTTTAATGAAGAGTAGGTTTAAAGAATATACAGATATACTAAGATTTTTTATCGGAGATGTCCGTGATGCTGGGCGTCTTATGCGCGCATTTGATGGAGTGGACTATGTTGTACATGCAGCTGCTATGAAACAAGTCCCTGCTTGTGAATACAATCCAATTGAAGCAATTAAAACAAATATTAATGGTGCAACGAATGTGATAGATGCGGCGTTGGACCGCAATGTAAAGAAGGTCGTGGCACTCTCGACTGATAAAGCAGTTAACCCAATCAACTTGTATGGCGGGACGAAATTAGTTTCTGATAAGCTATTCATATCTGCTAATGCCTACACAGGAGGGATAAAAAGCTCCTTCTCGGTAGTCCGTTATGGTAATGTTGCTGGAAGCCGTGGTTCGGTTATTCCTTTCTTCAAAGAGCTATTGCGTAATGGAACTTCCAGTCTTCCGATTACTGACTATCAAATGACTCGGTTTTGGATTGATTTAAACCAAGGTGTAGAGCTAGTAATGACCGCTTTACATCATTCACTGGGTGGAGAAACCTACATTTCTAAAATCCCTTCATTTAAAATTACCGATCTAGCTAGAGCAATGGCTCCTTCATGTGAAATGCAAGAAGTGGGGATTCGCGAAGGCGAGAAGATGCACGAAATCATGATAACTGCTGATGATTCCGCTCATACCTTTGAGTATGATGGCTTCTTCGTTATCTATCCAAACATGGATTGGTGGAAGTATGAAGAGAAGTACTATATTCCTAACGGAAAAAAGGTTCTCCCCGGCTTCGAATATAATTCTGGTACGAATACCGAATGGCTTACTGTAGCACAATTAACAGAGCTCGTCGCACGGATGGAATAGGGGGATTTTCATGATAAAGCTTTCTGACTATGTCATTCAATTCATAGAAAACCTTGGAGTGAAGGATATCTTTCTTATCTCTGGCGGCGGAATGATGCATTTGCTAGATTCTGCCGAGCGTTCTCCAGACTTAAACATCATATGTAATTTAAATGAACAAGCTACGTCTATCTGTGCAGATAGCTATGCCCAATATACGAATAAGTTAGGAGTTTGTCTCTTAACTACTGGACCGGGAGGTACCAATGCAATTACGGGTGTAACTGCGTCTTATTTGGATTCTAATCCCGTGCTTGTCATCTCCGGTCAAGCTAAATCAACCGATCTTTCAATGGGCACGGGCGTTCGGCAGGTGGGAGCTCAAGAGGTTGATGTTGTTGCTATTGCCACTCCGGTCACCAAGTATGCTGTAATTGTGATGGACAAGCAAAGTATACGCTATCACTTAGAGAAGGCGATCTACTTGGCTAGCAACGGGCGTCGTGGCCCTGTCTGGGTAGATATTCCTCTCGACATACAGGGTGCAACGATCGATGAGACCACACTTTATGGATTTAATCCTGAAGATGAGGGTTATTCCAACACATCCAATACAATCGATGAAATGCAAATAACGAGCACTTATGACTTATTAAATCAAGCGAAACGACCAGCCTTTTTGATTGGGCATGGAGTAGTTGCCTCGGATGCTTCTACTGAATTTAAACAGCTCGTACGCCATTTGGGCATTCCCGTTCTTGCTTCATGGAGGGCAAAAGGGGTTTTTTCTGATTCAGATCCATTATATTTTGGTCATCCTGGTTCGCCGGGTGCACGATTTTCTAACTACATCTTACAGAACACCGATCTATTGATTGTTATTGGGTCACGGTTGAATGCTGCTATGACAGCGTACAATCTTGGGAATTTTGCGCCAAATGCAAAAAAAGTAATCGTTGATATTGATGAGAATGAAATCAAGCGGTTATCGATCCCGCTTTCAGAGACGATCGTGACAGACGCCTCTTCTTTTGTAAAAGCAATGCAGAATCATATTGAACGATATGAACACCCGAATTTGACCAATTGGCTCTCTTATTGTCTTGATATGCGCGATAAATATCCACTGTTAAATGAAAAGCAACCGTCTGAAGACAGTTGTGTAGACGGATACAGGCTTGGTTACGAGATTACTAGACGTTGTTCACAAGACGATATTCTGGTTGGTTCATCATCCGGGCGTACTTGCGGAATTTCCCATATGGCATTCAATGTTCATGAAGGTCAAAAGTTTATTACATCCATGGGACTGGGTTCGATGGGCTTTACGTTGCCTTCCGCGATCGCCTCTTCCATTGCTGGTGGAAAGCAGAGAACGATCGCATTAGAGGGAGACGGAAGCTTACAGCACAACCTTCAAGAGCTTCAACTCATATCCACATATGGTCTTCCGATCAAGCTCTTTGTATTAAATAATGGTGGATATGCCTCTATCTATGTGATGCAGCGCAATCATTTTAAAAATAATTTCTCGGCGTGTACGCCGGAGACATTACTTGAGTTTCCTCCTACTGATAAACTGGCCGAACTGTACGGTTTAGATTATTACCGAATCGATACGAATGATAGCTTAGAAGAAACACTAGATCTGGTGATGAAAGACAACCGTCCAGTTCTTTGTGAAGTGATGGGAAGTATCTTATTTGATGAAATTCCTAAAGCGATGACTAAGGTTAATCCGGATGGAACGTTAATTTCCTCTTCGCTTGAAAATTTATATCCTTTCCTGTCTGCTGAAGAGGTCAACGATAATATGATGGCTGCAGTGGAAAAAGAATGAAGCGGGTTTGGATTACTGGGGCAGGTCCCAATGGATTCATCGGACGTAATCTGAAAGAGCATTTGGAGAACACTCACGAGGTATACGTAACCTCAAGTAGGGAATTAGATCTATGTGAGCTAGATCAAGTTAGAAGGTTTATTGATAATAACCGAATTGATTGTGTCGTTCATGCTGCAACGTATACTAAGCGTACCATTAGTACAGAGGCAGAACTGGATGCCAACTTGAAGATGTTCTACAATCTCGAATTCTGTCATCAGCAGTTAGAGAAAATTGTTTATTTCGGCTCTGGTGCAGAATTCGATAAACGTTACGAAGTTAATCTAGCTTCGGAGAATGATATCGGTCGAAGTATTCCCGTTAATGCTTATGGTTTCGGGAAATATGTTATGAATCATGCAGCTAGAGCCTCAAATAATATCTATAATCTGCGGCTCTTTGGCGTGTATGGTAAATATGAAAACTGGCGAACAACCTTTATTTCAAATTTGTGTTGCAAAGCTATGTTGGATTTGCCACTTACAATCCGACAGAATTGTTCGTTTGATTTTCTATATATTGACGATTTATTTTCAGTAGTGGACTGGTTTTTGGAACAATCACCAGATTATCATGATTATAATGTTTGCACTTCTACTCCGTACGATCTCACTGAGATCGCACGGATGGTTCTTGAGGTTGCGGGTAAAGATTTACCAATTACGATCTATAATGAAGGTCGTAATCTGACCTATACCGGAGCAAATAACAGGCTTCGAGAACAAGTTTCAGAATTTTCCCCTCGCGGTATACAAAGTGGCATTGAGTCGCTGTATAACTGGTATCTTAATCAACGTGAATATATTGATTATGACGTGCTGGTTCAGACGAAATAGAGGTTTCCAAAGGATGTTGATTAAAGCATGAGAATTGTAATACGAGCTGATGCCTCAATATCTATTGGTACGGGACACATCATGAGATGTCTGACTTTAAGTGAGCAACTCATTGCAAGACAATATGAAGTCATCTTTATCTGTAGAGACCATCAGGGTAATATGATCGATTTCATTAGAAACAAGGGCTATCAAGTCTTCGTGCTCAAAAAGAGTGATCTTACTGAAAATCAGGAGGATGGCTATTTAAGTTGGCTGGGTGCTGAGTGGGATACAGATGCACAGCAAACGATCGAGTATTTGAACCAAATAAAAGGTATTGACTGGGTCATAGTCGATCATTATGCAATAGATTGGCGCTGGGAAGAACGGGTTTTATCATATAGGCGGCCTACTCAACTGATGGTCATTGATGATTTAGCTAATCGAAGACACACATGCCACATTTTACTCGATCAAAATTTAAGCTTAAACTCTACAAGATATAGACAACTATTGCCTGATTCCACAACGACATATTTGGGACCTACATATGCATTACTTAGGGATGAATTTATTCATACTCACAAAAAAGTCGGTGCTCGTAACGGCACAATTAAGAATATTACCGTCTTCTATGGGGGGACAGATTTAACTGGGGAAACACTTAAGGTAGTAAGGGCTCTAAGTGAATTACCATTGGACCAAATTGGTATTAGAGTAATTGTTGGTCCGAATAATCCTCGGCGGTTGAAAATTAAAGAAATTTGCCGTCTGTTGAGTAATTATAAAATTGAAGATTATGTTTCTAATATGGCAGAGTTGATGCTGCAAACAGATTTATTTATTGGTGCAGGTGGATCCACAACTTGGGAACGATGCATGCTGGGGGTCCCTTCCATTACGACCGTGATAGCTGATAATCAAAAAGAGATCACTGAGGCCGTAGAACATTATGGTGCTACATGGAATTTAGGCGAGTGTTCGAAAGTGGATGAAACAACGATTATTCAAGCTGTCCGCTATGCGGTCACTCATCCGTTAGAAGTATACAAGATGTCAATGAGATGTTTGGATGTTATAGGTGATTATCAAGGCCCTTCGGTCATAATTGATAGAATGGCTTCCTTAAAAAAAGGAGATGACATTAACGTATGAGTGTTCAATTGTCCGATATTAAAATCAACGGGTATACAATCAGCAAACAAAATGAACCATTTATTATAGCTGAAATGTCAGGAAATCATAATCAATCCCTAGAACGGGCTATTCAAATTGTTGAGGCAGCGGCAAAGGCAGGTGCTCATGCTCTTAAGCTTCAAACCTATACTGCTGATACAATGACCTTGAATATCGACACAGGTGAGTTCTTTATTGATGATCCAAACAGCTTGTGGAAGGGGACTTCGCTGTATTCGCTTTATCTGCAGGCGTATACTCCATGGGAATGGCATAAGCCTATCTTTGATAGATGTAAGGAATTGGGGATGATCGGATTCAGTACACCTTTCGACGAAAGTGCTGTGGACTTTCTTGAAGAACTGGAGGTACCTCTTTACAAAATTGCTTCATTTGAAAATACGGATCTTCCATTAATACGAAAAGTCGCGGCTACTGGAAAGCCGATGATTATCTCAACTGGAATGGCATCGGTTGCTGAACTGGACGATACGGTACGTACTGCGAGAGAAGCAGGCTGTAAAGATATTGTTCTATTGAAGTGCACTAGCACCTATCCTGCAACACCCGAAAACTCCAATTTAGCTACAATCCCTCATATGAAAGAGCTCTTTCAATGTCATGTGGGCTTGTCTGATCATACGATGGGAGTAGGTGCATCAGTTGCGAGTGTAGCACTGGGTGCCACGGTAATTGAGAAACATTTTACATTGAGGAGAGCAGATGGAGGAGTGGATTCCCAGTTCTCATTGGAGCCAGAGGAACTACACAGCTTGGTTGTTGAAACAAAGAGAGCATGGCAGGGAATCGGGAATGTTAATTACGGTGCTTTGGATGGCGAAAAAGCTTCGCTCAAGTACCGTCGTTCACTCTATGTGGTAGAGGAACTTAAAGCTGGAGACGTTCTGAGCAATCAGAATGTGCGTACGATTCGCCCAGGGTATGGTTTAGCCCCTAAGTATTACGATCAGATAATGGGCCGAAAAGTAAAGGTAGATGTACCTAAAGGGACTCCAGTTTCATGGGATATACTGGGTTAAAATATTAGGCAATGCCTGCTTTTGATCGGATAAGGCAGCGTTGTCTTCTTGAATTGGAGGTTATCTGATGAGTCGTCTAGCAGTACATGGTGGAATTCCAGTAAGGGATTCTATGCTGCCGTATGGTCAACAATGGATAGAGGAGGACGATATCGGTCAGGTGGTAAAAGTGCTTCAAAGTGAGTATCTAACTCAAGGTCCTGCTATCCAAGATTTCGAAACACGAGTTGCTTCATATGTCGGTGCTAAATATGCCGTGGCATTCTGTAACGGAACTGCCGCCCTTCATGCTGCTTGTTATGCTGCTGGTATTGAAACGGACGACGAGGTGATAACATCCCCTTTAACATTCGTGGCAAGCAGCAATTGTGTCCTGTACCAGGGAGGGAAGCCCGTCTTTGCCGACATCGATCCACTAACATACAATATAGATCCCAAACAAATTGAAGCAAAAATTACCTCCAGAACCAAGGCGATAATCCCAGTTGATTTTACAGGTCAGCCTGCCGATATGGAGCAAATAAATGCGATTGCTCGCAAGTTCGGCTTGGTTGTTATTGAAGACGCTGCACATTCTTTAGGTGCTAGATACAAGGGGACTAAGGTTGGTGTAATGGCCGACATGACCATGTTTAGCTTTCATCCAGTTAAGCATATTACTACTGGTGAGGGTGGTATTATCGTTACTGATAACGAGGAATATTATCAGAGATTGCTCCTGTTTCGTAGTCATGGGATTACAAGAGATCCCCAAAAATTAATCGAAAATCAAGGCCCGTGGTATTATGAAATGCATATGCTTGGCTATAACTACCGGATGACAGATCTACAAGCCTCTTTAGGTGTATCTCAATTGAATAAATTAGATATGTTCTTGGCCCGTCGCAGAGAGATTGCACAGCTTTACAATGTAGCGTTTGAAGCGATGGTTGGCGTTAACTCTCCTTTTCAGCAGGCTGATGTCAGATCTGCTTGGCACTTGTATATTGTCAAGCTTGACCCTACCAAACTTCAAGGCTCAAGAAGAGAAATATTTGAAGCACTCAGAGCAGAGAACATAGGAGTTCATGTCCATTATATACCCGTATATCTCCAACCCTATTATCAAGGTCTTGGTTATAAACGTGGAAGCTGCCCTATCGCTGAAGACGTTTATGAACAGATAATTACATTACCTCTATATCCGAAAATGACTAACTCCGATGTCAAGGACGTTATTACTTCAGTAGATCGGGTGTTGGAATATTACCGAATAGTGCGCTTAGAGGAGGATTAACTATGAAGGTTGTAATTTTAGCAGGTGGATTTGGCACAAGAATTAGTGAAGAATCACATTTAAAGCCTAAACCAATGATTGAAATCGGCGAAAGGCCAATTCTTTGGCATATTATGAAGATTTATTCTTCCTACGGATTTAATGATTTCATTATTTGCTTAGGATACAAAGGTTATTCTATCAAAGAATATTTTGCTCATTATTTTTTGCATGAATCCGACGTAACCTATGATTTTACGAAAAGTCACGAGCCCACTATTCATACTCATTCTGCTGAGCCATGGAAAGTAACACTAGTAGATACTGGGATCCATACGATGACTGGCGGTCGGATTAAAAGAGTGCAGAAGTATATAGGCAATGAAAGCTTTATGCTGACCTATGGTGATGGAGTTGGGAATGTTGATATTGCAGCGCTGTTAGAATTCCACAAGCAACATGGCAGATTAGCTACGATCACAGCTACACAGCCAAGCGGAAGATTTGGTGCATTAGATATACATAATGAAAATAATGTTCAGGGGTTTCAAGAAAAGCCTCGCGGTGATGGAGGTTGGATAAATTCAGGTTTCTTCGTGCTAGAACCAGGCATATTTGATTATATTGAGAATGATTCCATTTTGTTCGAGAAAGAACCACTAGAACGTGTATCAGCTGAAGGTAAACTTAAAGCCTTTAAGCACAAGGGCTTCTGGCAGCCAATGGATACATTAAGAGACAAGGTTTTACTAGAGGATTTGTGGAATAAAGGTAATGCTCCTTGGAAGGTGTGGGGTTAAAATCGAAGTTATTAATTTAGATTTCAATAAGAGACACCGGGAATGATACCGCTTACAAAAAATCATTGACACCAAACTTTACCTGATGTTATATTCAATTTGTGGGCTAGGCATAATTGCTTAGGTCTAACGTTATTTGAATATGAAGGGAATGTTTAGCGCATGCAAGGTAAAGTGAAATGGTTTAACGCAGAGAAGGGTTATGGTTTTATTGAATCCGAAGAAGGCAGTGACGTATTCGTTCACTTCTCAGCTATTCAAATGGATGGCTACAAGGCACTTGAAGAAGGTCAAGGCGTTGAATTTGATATCGTTCAAGGTGCAAGAGGTCCACAAGCTGCAAACGTAACTAAGCTATAATAATTGAATCGTTAGTGGTTTTATTATTATAGTCTCTATACTTATTTTTTACGTAAGAATGGGATTTTAGCCTGTTGATAACCCTCAACAGGCTATTTTTCATTCATATATCATGTTTCTGATCTGTAATGAAAAGGGGCTGTTGAAATGAACAGCCCCTCATTTGTATATGGTTAATTAGCGCTGCTTAATTTATCTTTATGCACGACATTTGTAACTGTATGTCTAAAAAATTTAAGGTAAGTATCTGTGATAAATTGGATGTCCTTCATGTAGCGATCCGATTTCTGAGGGTTAAATTCATCGCTAACACATAAGTCAAAGGTTTGTTTGAGCATGCCCAAGATGTCCTTATCTGTCTTGCTATAATATAAATCGATAGACAATAGTATAAGACTGAATGTCCTATGGCAGAGATGAAGATACAAGTCCCTAAAAAGCTCGAAATCGTTCTGGCACACCTCTAAATCCTCAAATATTCGATATGTACCTCTGTGTTGTTCAAATCTGGATTCAAGTCTTCTGTATGCGAATAGATCAGATACACCATCAATAGTAGCGTATTCTATTTTGTCATCAACCGGTCCTTCAAGGATTACACGATAGCTAGAGTTCCGTACCTCTCCGTATTGACATAAGAAGATCTCCCAATACATATGTGGGAACCAATCAAGCATCAAATTTGTATCCAGGTTTTTCTTGAGGTAATCAATTCCACCATGCTTCGAAAGGTACTTGTTGTTCAATATCATTCCTGACATATAATGCGATTGAAACATGAAGTTTTTCAAAGCGGCTTCTCCTGCAGGTGCAGCTTTGTCATCGAAACGATAGGTCCTGGCTGATGATGTTCTTATCATTGATAGGTTCTTGGATGTACGTAGGATGTTCAAAATCTTATCTAGTACATCTAAGTTAACAAGATCCTCATCACTTGTAAGTAGAATGAACTGTCCTTGCGAGAGTTCGCTCACTTTACATAAGTTCAGAGGAAAACCCACATTTTCCTCGGATTGAAAATAAGTTAAACGTGTATCATTTATCTCACGTATTTTGTCATAATAGGGTACCGTTTCGTTTGTTGTTGCGTTGTTGGACACAACGATTTCAATCTCTTCATCATAATAAGACTGTAATAAGTGCATCACATTTTCAAAGGCTCGATGTCCTCTATTATGCGTTGGAATACAAATACTAAGAAGTACTTGGTCGCCTTTTCTATTTCCCCTTTTCAATCGATGTTGATGTATTTCTGCTAGTAAATCTTGAAGAACTTGACTTTGGTCGACCAGATTTATTGCATTTCTTGGCAAAAACTGACCCGTACGTATGAAATACTCTTGGAAGCTAGCAAGCTGATCGAAAATATACACATCAGAGAGAATAGAATCGTTCAATAAGGCACCTTGTATAGATGAAAGAAATTTGCCCATATCGTTAATTACGATATAGCTTTTTTTCTTCATTGTACGAATGACATTCGTACAGGTCAGAATAATGTTCAAATTCCAATCTTCATACAGCAAGTAGTCTGAGAATGCATCTACATCAGGTAGCGACTGAATTTTTTGATAGGAATACAGGTCAATCTCCTCTTTAATTAACTTTTGTTGCTTGTCATACATGAAAAAGTGATTTTCTTGTTCAGTGGGGAGCAGCCAATAGGGCAATTCCTCAAAACTTAGGGGGGTTGCAGTGTCTAAGTATTTATTTGAAGTTAAAAATTTTATGTTTGAGTTATAGATTGATCTAAACTCATCTGTATTGGGTTCTATAAAGGCTTCCCAAAGGACATTCTCTAGATTGTCAATTGAGTAACCACTATTTTGCACTTTTATCAGTGTTCTGAAATACTGTGTATATTCAGACAATCGAAAAAGGAAATCTGCGAAAGATGTGTATACTTTGGCTTTCAATTCATTTTCGACTTGATATTCATCATTCTCAATGTGCGCTACAAGTTCAGAGTATTTCGTATATGCCTCATCAGCAGAACGTGTTAATAATAGCTCATCAATTTCGGCTAAAGTTTGATTAATATGTAGTGGATAGTTCGAATTTTTTTCTAGACTCATTGGAAATTACCGCCTCTTATCCTATAGATTTCACAACGTTCGATAGGTAATATTTTATCATACATACCCTTTACAAAATAGAAATAACTCGAATATTACAAAGTATTGTAGTGTCAGGTAACTACTGCATCGCGTTCTTATAAACTAGCAATTGAATTTTGTCGATAATATAGGGGACTAAGAAATAGAAAAGAATTATAATAGCAAAGATAAGATAAAATGATGGGGGATATTCATGCTTCAATTCTGGCAAGGTAAATCCGTCCTGTTGACGGGACACACTGGATTCAAGGGAAGCTGGATGTCGCTTTGGCTTGATCAATTAGGAGCGAATGTAAGTGGTTATGCACTTCAACCGAGTACAACACCTTCTCTGTTCGAGAGTTGCGGGTTAGGGTACAGGATGAACTCTGTTCTTGGTGATGTTGCCGATCTTGAAAGATTAAAGCAAACCATTCAACATTCCAATCCAGAAATCGTGTTTCATCTAGCGGCGCAACCGCTAGTTCGTCAATCGTATATAGATCCAGTAGGTACATATATGACCAATGTGATGGGGACAATCCACTTACTAGAAGCGGTACGCACATGTCCCTCTGTAAAAGCTGTTGTTATCATTACAACGGATAAAGTATATGACAATAAGGAATGGCTGTGGAGCTACCGTGAAGATGAGAGATTGGGAGGAAAGGACCCCTATTCAGCTTCTAAAGCGTGTGCTGAGCTTGCTGTGAATTCCTATAGAGATTCCTATTTTTCGGACTCCTCCTTTGATAAGCATCAAGTCGCTATTGCCACAGCAAGAGCGGGGAATATTATCGGCGGTGGCGATTGGTCTCAGGATCGCTTGGTTCCAGATTCTTTAAAGGCATTGGAGCTTGATCAAGCGATAACTTTGCGAAATCCACATGCCGTTCGTCCCTGGCAGCATGTGCTCGCTCCAGTGCATGGCTACTTACTACTAGCTCAGCGACTTTATGAAGAAGGCCTTGACTACCAAGGCGCGTGGAACTTTGGTCCCCTCGATCAGGATGCGCAACCAGTACTTGCAGTTGTAGAACAGCTCCACCAGCTCTGGGGATCGAAAATACCTGTCGTTGTTGAGTCAGATCAAGCCAAACCGGAAGCGCAGTTGCTTAAACTAGACAGTACGAAAGCGAGATCATTATTGGGGTGGAACCCAACATGGGATTTAAATATGTCTCTTCGCAAGATTGTAGAGTGGCATCGCTCCTATTTAGCGGGAGGGGATGTTCATAAGTTGACATTAAAGCAAATTGAGGAATATGCGAGAGGGGTAATTTAGGAGTGACTATTCAAGGGAATATATATAGTTTGATGTGGAAAGAGCAAATACGTTATGGGATTGCAGTTTCGAACGTTGATGTGGAAGGAGATGTTCAGATTGTGTTGTTGCAAGAAGGCATTTCGCCTTCGGATGCGAAGCCTGAGCAATTTCTTACGGGCAAACCACTCGTTCTCCCAGAAGAAAACCTTGTAGAAGTGCAATCCGAATTCGATCTTATACTTGTAGAGAAAGTCCTTCGAGAGGTTGTTAAGGATAGTGCAGTTCGTCATTACCACATCAAGCATGGGCGCAAAAAAACATTTGAGCCTGGACAGTCCATTGGATATGGTGGAAGATATTTCGATGAGAGAGAAGTAGTTAATCTAATCGATTCATCGTTAGATTTCTGGCTGACCACTGGTCGATACACTGAACAGTTCGAGAGGAATCTCGCGAAGTACCTAGGTTTGAGGTATTGCCTAGTGACGAATTCAGGCTCTTCGGCGAACCTCCTAGCTTTCATGGCGTTGACCTCTCCCATGCTGAAGGAACGCAGAATTCGCAAAGGGGATGAAGTCATAACGGTTGCGGCATCTTTTCCTACAACTGTTAATCCAATCATTCAATTCGGCGCTGTACCTGTCTTCGTTGATATTGAGCTTGAGACATACAATATGGACACTTCTAAGCTGAGAGACGCTTTAAGCGATAGAACAAAAGCGGTGATGATCGCACATACGCTGGGTAATCCTTATCACCTACAACAAATACGGGATTTTTGCGATGAGCATGGTCTTTGGCTGATCGAAGACAACTGTGATGCATTAGGATCGCGCTTCTATTATAATGGCGAATGGAAATATACAGGGACAGTCGGTCATATCGGCACATCCAGCTTTTATCCTCCTCATCATATTACAATGGGTGAAGGTGGCGCTGTTTACACGAATGATCCGATCTTAAAAAGAGCGGTAGAGTCATTCCGAGATTGGGGGCGAGATTGCTGGTGTGCATCAGGTTGCGATAACACTTGCAAACGCCGGTTCGCGCAACAATTCGGAGAACTGCCAGAGGGTTATGATCATAAATACGTTTATTCTCACTTCGGATATAATCTCAAAATTACTGATATGCAGGCCGCAATCGGCTGTGCACAACTCGAGAAGCTTCCATACATCACAGAAGCACGTAAGAAGAACTGGCAGCGACTCTATGATCGGGTCTCACATCTATCGGAATACTTTTACTTGCCGAGGGCGACCGAGTATTCTGATCCTAGCTGGTTTGGATTTCTGTTAACCATTAAGGAGAATGCTCCTTTTACTCGCGAACAACTGGTGCAGCATCTCGAAAGTAAAGGGGTTCAGACGCGTATGCTCTTTGCTGGAAATCTTATTAGGCAGCCATTGTTCGATGAGATGAGAGCAACTGGTGAAGGTTATCGAGTCGTTGGAGATTTAACGAATACAGATATTGTTATGCAACGTACGTTATGGTTAGGTGTCTATCCAGGGTTAGATGACGAGAAAATCGATTATATGGCACAGCAAGTGATCAACTTCGTTACACCAAGATAACAACTAGATAGAAAGGTACATCCACTCATGAAAGTGAGGGGGGATGTGCCTTTTTTTGTTACCTTAATCGACTAGCTATAACAGATGGGTATGTTGTGTTCGTGTTAATATTTATCGATGCAAATTGATCAGATTATTCACGGAATGTTATCAGAATATTTTGATTATGTAAGCCCAAATGTGTTATGATAGAAACGTAATCAGCAAAGGAGGAATACCTCATGAAATATAATATTCGTGGTCAGCGTATGGAAGTCACCGATGCTCTTCGGGATTATGTAGAGAAGAAGCTAAGTAGGCTGGAGCGGTATTTTGAAACACCTCCCCAATCTGATGTTAACGTAACCCTTAGTGTCACCAAAGGCCACCAGGCTGTAGAGGTTACGATCCCGCTCAAGGGACTTTTACTTCGAGCCGAAGAGAAACGCGAAGATATGTACGCTTCTATCGACTTTGTAGTGGACAAACTTGAACGACAAATTCGCAAGCATAAGACGAGAATTAACCGTAATTTCCGCAATGATGATTCTGCTAGAGCTCTTTTCAAAGAAGATTTCGGTGGAGGAGTATCCGTTGCACAAGAGGAAGAGGACGATCTGGAGCTTGTTCGAACGAAGCGCTTCAACTTAAAGCCTATGGGTGTTGAGGAAGCTATTCTTCAGATGAACCTTGTTGGTCACAACTTTTATGTATTCTCCAATACGGATACGAAGGAAGTCAACGTCGTTTATCGTAGAAATGACGGCAAATATGGTCTCATTGAATCAGAATAATATAGCAGGAGCCCCGGTTCGCGCCGGGGCTTTTATTATTTCACAACAGCTAATCTTGCCCCCTTACCATCAAACTGATAAAATGAAAAGATGCTGTTAGACCCGCCAGAGAGAGGGGTATTACCGAATGATCGGACTAGTTAAAAAAATATTCGGAGACGCGAATGAGAGAGAAGTCAAAAAACTTCTGAAAAACGTCGACCGAATTAACGGATTAGAATCATCACTTACAGATTTAAGCGATGAGCAGCTTGGTGCAAAGACAGAGGAATTCCGTGCGCGAATTGCGAAAGGTGAGACGTTGGACGAGCTATTGCCAGAAGCGTTCGCCGTCGTAAGAGAAGCTTCTAAGCGCACGCTTAATATGCGCCACTTCGATGTGCAATTAATCGGGGGTATGGTGCTGCATAGCGGAAAGATCGCGGAGATGAGAACCGGAGAAGGGAAGACGCTTGTCGGTACACTATCTGTGTATTTGAATGCACTGCTAGGTAAAGGTGTACACGTCATCACCGTCAACGATTATTTAGCTTCGCGGGATAGTGAATTAATGGGCCAAATTTATACATTCCTTGGAATGACAGTTGGCTGTAATCTGCATGGGTTAACTCATGAGGAGAAGCAAGCTGCCTATGCTTGCGATATTACGTATGGCACGAACAATGAGTTCGGATTTGACTATTTACGTGATAACATGGTGCTCTATAAGGAGCAGATGGTACAACGTGCACTTAACTATGCGATCATCGATGAAGTGGACTCCATTCTCGTTGACGAAGCGCGTACTCCACTTATTATTTCGGGTCAAGCGCAGAAATCTACTGAGCTTTATTACACTGCAGATCGCCTTGTAAGCAGATTGTCTGACAGTGAAGATTATACGATTGATGTGAAGATGAAATCGATCGCTCTTACTGAGCAAGGGGTATCGAAGGTTGAACGTGCGCTCAATATTGAAAACTTGTTCGCTCACGAACATGTGACGTTAAACCATCATGTCAGTCAGGCTCTTCGCGCGCGCTTCATTATGAAGCGGGACGTTGACTATGTTGTTCAAGAAGATGAAGTCGTCATCGTTGACGAATTTACAGGTCGTCTGATGGCGGGCCGCCGTTATAGCGATGGCTTGCATCAAGCAATTGAGGCGAAGGAGCAGCTTAAGGTTCAGAACGAAAGCATGACCTTGGCAACGATTACGTTCCAGAACTACTTCCGGATGTACCAGAAGCTTGCAGGCATGACGGGTACAGCGAAGACAGAGGAAGAGGAATTTAAGCGGATTTATGGCCTTGACGTTATTCAGGTGCCTACGAACCGTCCGATGATTCGTACGGATATTCCGGATGTTGTATACAAATCGGAAAATGGGAAGTACAAAGCGGTCGTCGAAGAAATCGTGCAGCGTCATGCGACAGGACAGCCTGTTCTCGTCGGTACGGTATCGATTGAGAACTCTGAGCGTATTTCGGATATGCTGAAGAAGAAGGGTGTAGCCCATCAAGTGCTCAATGCGAAATATCATGCTGAAGAAGCTGCGATCATTTCGAATGCAGGGCAACATGGTGCAGTTACAATTGCGACTAACATGGCAGGTCGGGGTACAGATATTCTTCTCGGCTCAGGCGTAGCTGACCTCGGTGGATTACACATCATGGGTACGGAACGTCACGAATCAAGACGGATCGATAATCAGCTTCGTGGACGTGCAGGTCGTCAAGGAGACCAAGGATCATCGCAATTCTACCTCTCGATGGAGGATGAATTGATGCGTCGATTTGGTGCGGACAATATTATGGGGATGATGGAGCGACTAGGCTTCGATGAAGATTCTCCAATTGAAAGTCGCTTAATTTCACGCGCGATTGAATCTGCACAGAAACGTGTTGAAGGTAGCAACTTTGACGCTCGTAGAGTTGTCCTACAATATGATGATGTTATTAATTTACAACGTGAAAAGATTTACGGAGATCGTCGTGAAATTTTGAACTCCGACAACATTCGTGAAGTTATCTTTACAATGATCCACTCTGTCGTAGAGAGATCAGTCGAGAGCCATTGCTCCAACGACGATGTACCTGAGGATTGGGATTTGGACGGATTGGTGGCTTATGCTCATAGCCACTATCTCCCTGATGGGCGCATCACGAAGGATGAGCTATGGGGCAAGGAAAAAGAAGAGATCGTTGAGCATCTTAGCAACATCGTGGCACAGCTTTACGATGAACGTGAAGAGACAATCGGCGAGGAAACGATGCGTGAGTTCGAGAAGGTCGTTGTCCTTCGTGCAGTAGATAGCAAATGGATGGATCACATTGATTCGATGGATCATCTGCGTCAAGGGATTCATTTGCGCGCTTATGGCGGTAACGATCCGCTTCGCGAATATCAATTCGAAGGACATAATATGTTCCTTGAGATGATTGAACGTATCGAAGAAGAGATCGCGCTGTATATTATGAAGGCACAAGTAGAGAGCAAGCCGAAGCGTGAGGCGGTTGCAGAAGGTCAAGCAGTGGATTCGAAGGCTGAAGCTGGACCGAAGAAACCGGTTAAGCGTGATGACAATCGTGTTGGACGTAACGATCTTTGCCCATGTGGAAGCGGTAAGAAGTACAAAGTGTGTCACGGTGCATAAGTTGTTGTAGCGTGCATGTGTACGCATTAGATTGATAGAGGTGACGAAGTAATGTACGAAATTAACGTAACAGACAAGCAAGATCTTCGCGCAAATGCGGTCCGACTTCAGCAGCTTAGGGGGTCTCTTTGACTTAGACCTAAAGCGTGAAGCGATTGAGAACTATGAAGTAAAGATGAGTGATCCGAACTTCTGGGACGACAACGAGAAGGCACAATCGATTATCGGTGAGATGAACGCCATTAAAGCGGTCGTTGAACAGTATGAAGGTTTAGCCAACGAGTTGAAGGATTTAGAAGATATGCTCGAGATGCTTGAAGAGGAAATGGACGAGGAAATGGCAATCGAATGGGCGGCTAACGTCAAGTCGATTGGAAGTAAGATTGATTCGTTCGAGCTTCAATTGTTATTGAGTCAGCCTTATGACAAACTCGATGCCATTCTGGAGCTACATCCAGGAGCGGGCGGTACCGAATCTCAGGATTGGGCTCAGATGCTCTATCGGATGTATACACGCTGGGCGGAAAAGCGTGGCTTTAAAGTTGAATTACTCGATTACTTGCCGGGCGATGAAGCGGGCATTAAGAGTGTGACGATTCAAGTACGAGGGCATAACGCCTACGGTTATTTGAAAGCGGAAAAAGGTGTTCATCGCCTCGTGCGCATCTCACCCTTCGATGCTTCTGGACGCAGACATACGTCATTCGTGTCCTGCGATGTCGTTCCAGAAATCAATGAAGAGATTCATATCGATATCAGGCCTGAAGATTTGCGAGTCGATACCTATCGTGCGAGCGGAGCTGGTGGTCAGCACATCAATAAGACAGACTCTGCGATCCGGATCACTCACTTACCGACAGGAGTTGTAGTCGCCTGTCAGACACAACGCTCTCAAATTCAAAACCGTGATAAGGCGATGAAGATGCTGCAATCGAAGCTTTATGAGCTGAAGATTCAAGAGCAACAGAAGGAGCTCGCAGAAGTGCGTGGCGAACAACTCGATATTGCATGGGGAAGTCAGATTCGTTCGTATGTGTTCCATCCGTATAGTATGGTTAAGGATCATCGGACATCTGTAGAGACAGGTAATATTGGCGCTGTAATGGATGGCGACTTAGACGCATTCGTAGAAGGCTACTTGCGCAGTCAAATCAAGCAGGAAGTACAATAAAATTGGGGGAGGCCGAGTCGGCTTCCCCTCTTGTTGATGTTAGCGATGGTTTGAATAGAAGCTCGGATTAGGACAAACTCTATGTTTTTTACGTTGTATAAATAATACATCCGATGTATAATAATTCATTATCGACAGGTTGGAGGAATTATGATGACTTCATCTACTCAACTTCGAGCGGCTATCGTCGGCTCTACGGGCTATGGCGGCGTTGAACTTATTCGGTTACTACAATCACATCCTTACGTTACGGTGACTTCTGTCATCTCATCTTCTACTGCAGGGACACCCATTGCGGAAGGGTTCCCGCATCTTAATGAAATTTGTACTGATTTACTTGATGGCATTGATGTTGAACTCATTCGTTCGAAAGCGGACGTCGTATTCCTTGCGACACCTAATGGCATTAGTATGAAGCTTGCACCGGACTTTCTAGCTGCAGGCTTGAAAGTCATCGATCTTTCCGGAGACTTCCGGTTGAAGAATGGTGATACATATCAAGAATGGTATAAACATGAGCCAGCACCATCCGAATGGGTTGAGCGCGCTGTGTATGGCTTAGCTGAAGTGTATGGAGAACAGGTTGTCGGTTCTGACTTCATCTCAAATCCGGGTTGTTTCACTACAACGTCATTGCTAGCGTTGTATCCTGCTGTGAAAGCGGGCTGGATTGATCCGGACAGCATCATTATTGACGCGAAATCAGGTGTTTCCGGTGCGGGACGTGGGGCTAGCTTTGGTACGCACTACTCGGAAATCAATGAAAACTTTAAAGCTTATAAGATAAATAAACATCAACATATACCTGAAATTGAGCAAGTATTGTCTGAGGCGGCGGGTCGATCGGTCATAACGACGTTCACGACCCATCTTGTTCCGATGACACGCGGAATTATGGCGACGAGCTATGCGACGATGACTGAGAAGCGCAAGGCGAGCGAATTCGTTGAGCTCTATCGTCAATTCTATGAAGGACGAAGCTTCGTTCGGATTTACGATGACGGTAAATGGCCGGCGACGAAGTTCGTCTACGGCTCCAACTATTGCGACATTGGCTTCTCCGTTGACGAGCGAACAGGGCGGATTACGATTATATCAGTCACCGATAACCTCGTTAAAGGTGCAGCAGGTCAAGCCATTCAAAATTTAAATCTATCTATGGGCTGGGATGAGACTCTAGGGCTCCAATTCACACCTGTATATCCATAATTCACGGACGAGAGGGACGGAAAGATCACAATGGGACAACAACTGTTTACGATGGTGCAAGACGGAGGCATAACGACACCGCGTGGCTTTAAGGCTGCTGGAATGCACTGTGGCTTGAAGAAGACGGATCGTCACGATATTGGTGTTGTCGTGTGCGATGTGCCTGCAGCGGCGGCTGCGGTATATACGACCAATTTGTTTCAAGCAGCTCCTCTTCAAGTGACGCGAGAGAGCTTGAATGAAGGTGGCACGTTACGTGCGATGCTCGTAAACAGTGGTAACGCGAATGCGTGCACAGGCGAGCAAGGGGAAGCGGATGCACGTTCTATGCAGGCTCAGATGGCTGAGGTACTCGGCATAAGTAAGAATGAAGTTGCAGTTGCATCGACAGGCGTTATCGGTGTATTGCTGAAGATGGACCGCGTATCCTCTGGAATCGCTCAGTTGCCAGCTAAATTGCGAAGTGATGCACAGGGTGCGGACGACTTCTGCAAAGCGATTTTGACGACGGACCTAGTGAAGAAGGAAGTGTGTGTTACTTTTACCGTGGATGGACAACAGGTGACGATTGCAGGAGCTGCGAAAGGCTCAGGCATGATCCATCCGAATATGGCGACAATGCTCGGTTTTGTTACGACAGATGCAAAGATCGGCTCATCGTTACTTCAAGAAGTACTACGAGAAGTGACAGATGTTAGCTTCAATATGATTACGGTGGATGGCGATACAAGCACGAACGATATGCTCGTTGCAATGGCCAGCGGATTAGCCGACAATCGCGAGCTTACACGCAGTCATCCTGACTTTACAGCGTTCGAAGCAGGCTTGCGACATGTGTGTCAGGAGCTTGCGAAGATGATTGCACGCGATGGTGAAGGTGCAACGAAACTGATCGAAACCGTAGTCATTGGCGCACAAAGCGATGCTGCAGCACAAGCAATTGCAAAGACGATTATCGGTTCGAGCTTAGTGAAGTCAGCTGTATTTGGCGCAGATGCAAATTGGGGGCGGATTATTGCCGCAGTCGGTCGTGCAGGTCAGCCGGTTAATGTAAATACTGTGGATATTCGTCTAGGTGACATTTTAATGCTGGAGCAATCTACGCCAATCCTTTTTGACGAGGATGTTGCTTTGGAATATCTCAAAGGAGATACAGTCGTCATTCACGTCAACCTGAATATGGGTAGCGGTCAAGCGATTGCATGGGGTTGCGATCTCACTTACGATTATGTGCGCATTAATGCCGCGTATCGGACGTAAGGGGGGCGAGCAACGATGGCAACGAATCGATTTGTAATGAAGTGTGGCGGTAGTACATTAGCAGCACTTCCAGATGCATTTTTTGAAGATTTACGTCAATTGCAGGAGCAAGGAGCTCAGCCAGTCATCGTACATGGTGGCGGTCCTGCAATTAATGATACGCTAGGTAAGCTAGGGATCGAGAGTCGGTTTGTCAACGGATTACGAGTTACAGATGAAGCAACACTCGATGTTGTTGAGATGGTGCTGGCAGGACGAATTAACAAGGAAATCGTTAGAAAGCTGCAGCGCAATGGTGCGAAGTCGATCGGGCTGTCAGGTACTGACGGCAATATGATCCAAGCGAAGCCAGTTGCGAATAGTGATGAGGTCGGACTTGTTGGAGATGTAACAGCTGTTGCAGCATCACTCATCGAAGGAATCATTGAGTTAGGCTACTTGCCTGTTATTGCCCCAATTGGCATTGACAGTACAGGGCAACGATACAATATCAATGCGGACACTGCTGCTGGTGCGGTAGCTTCACATCTCGGAGTCGACACGATGATTGTTGTAACGGACGTGCCGGGCATAATGCGTACGGTTAATGGTGAAAAGGTCGTTTTGCCACAGGTTACTTTTGAAGATATCGAGGAAATGATCGCAAGCGGCGAAATTTATGGGGGTATGATTCCAAAAGTTCGTGCGGCGATGAGCTGTTTGCATGGCAACGTGAAGGAAGTACTCATTGTTGACGGCGCAGCGCCACAGGTGCTCAGTCGGGCAGTAAAGGAAGGCAATATCGGAACTCGGATAAGGAGAGATCGGTATGAGTGATAGTGCATTATTTCAAACCTACGCAAGATACCCTATTTCATTCGTGAAGGGTAAAGGAACGCGATTGTGGGATGAACAGGGGAAAGAATACTTAGATTTCATGAGCGGGCTTGCAGTAGCTAACTTGGGGCACGCTCCAGATGCTGTGAAGGATGCCCTCGTTGCGCAACTGGATCAGCTGTGGCATACGTCGAATCTTTTTCACATTCCGAATCAGGAAAAGGCAGCGCAATTACTCGTGGATAATAGCTGTGCGGATGCCGTATTTTTCTGCAACAGTGGCGCAGAAGCGAATGAAGCTGCAATAAAGCTAGCGCGTCGTTATCAGCAAAAGGTGAAAGGTCAAAATCGGTACGAGGTCATCACCTTCTTCCAATCGTTCCATGGTCGGACGTTGGCTACGCTGACTGCGACAGGTCAAGAAAAGGTCAAAGAAGGCTTCTTACCGCTTCCAGAAGGGTTCAAGCACGTACCTTTGCACGATATTGCGGCACTTGAAGCGGCAATTACCGAGCATACAGCAGCCATTATGCTGGAGCTTGTACTGGCTGAGGGTGGCGTTATCCCGGTTGAACCTGAATTTTTACGTCAAGTGCGCGAACTTTGCGATCGTCACGGCTTACTGCTCATCATCGATGAGATTCAAACGGGTATGGGACGTACAGGGACACTGTTCGCCCATCAGCAATATGATGTCGAGCCAGATGTGTTTACCCTTGCAAAGGGGATCGCGAGCGGTCTTCCTGTTGGTGCAATGCTGGCGAAGGCGCATGTGAAGGACGCGTTTACTCCGGGTTCACATGCGACGACATTTGGCGGTACACCACTTGCGATGGCAGCGGTCATTGCGACGATTGAGACGATGATTAAGGAAGACATTGTCGCGAAAGGTGCGGAAGCGGGTCGATATTTAGTCGCTCAATTAAACGAGAAGTTGATCGGTTTGCCTAACGTTGAGCAAGTGCGCGGTAAAGGGCTTCTTATCGGCATTCTGTGCACAGTACCTGTTGCAGATGCGATTGCAGAGCTTCATCGTCGTGGACTACTCGTCGTGCAAGCAGGACCGAATGTCATTCGGCTCTTGCCAAGCTTGATCATTACTCATGAAGAAATTGATACCGCGGTAAATATGATTTCAGCTGTACTTACGGAACAGGCAGCAGTGAATTCCGTCCGTTCATAGAGGAAAGAGGGATAGCTTTGCAACCGTTATTGAATCAAGAGGATTTGGCGATTCAGCTTAAAGGTCGCGACTTTCTAGGTCTGAGTGATTATTCACCAGAAGAAATTCGTTACTTGCTGGATCTTGCGATTGAATTGAAGCGTAAGAAGAAGGCAGGCGAAGTCTATCAACCACTGCTCGGCAAGACGCTAGGGATGATTTTTGAAAAGTCGTCCACACGTACGCGTGTTTCTTTCGAGGTTGGGATGTATCAGCTCGGGGGGCATGCCTTGTTCCTAAGCAAGAATGACATTCAGATGGGCCGCGGTGAAACGATCAGTGATACAGCACAGACGATGTCTCGTTACCTAGATGGCATTATTATTCGTACATTCGGTCATCGTAACGTTGTGGACTTAGCGCGTGGAGCGACAATTCCAGTCATCAACGCGTTGTCCGATCGCTCTCATCCGTGCCAGGCGCTTGCGGACTACCAGACAGTGCTAGAGATGAAAGGTCGTCTTGAAGGGCTTAAGATCGCTTATATTGGCGACGGTAACAACATGAGTCATTCGCTCATGATGGGTGCTGCAAAACTGGGTATGCATTTCGCTAGTGCTTCACCTGCGGGCTATGATCCTTCTGCAGATGTGGTGCAACACTCCAAAGAGGTTGCCGCTGAAACAGGTGGACGTATCGATATTACGCGTGATGCTCGTGAAGCGGTGGAAGGCGCGGATATCGTCTATACCGATGTATGGGCGAGCATGGGATTTGAAGAGGAACAGAATGAGCGTATACAAGCGTTCAAGAGCTTCCAAGTGAACGAAGAGCTAGTGAAATATGCAAAATCCGACTACCTGTTCATGCACTGCCTACCCGCACACCGTGGTGAAGAAGTGACTGAAGGAGTCATCGACGGCAAAAACTCGGTCATTTTCGACGAAGCAGAAAATCGCCTACACGCTCAAAAAGCGGTAATGGCTGCAATCATGTAATCATTCATTATTAGAGATAAAGGAGCTTTAACAATTCCATGGCAAAAGAAAAGATTGTATTGGCCTACTCGGGTGGGCTCGACACATCGGTTATCCTCACATGGCTGAAGGAAACGTACGATGCGGAGATCATTACGTTTACCGCAGATATCGGTCAGGGTGAAGAACTCGACGGTTTGGAAGAAAAAGCGATCAAAACCGGTGCTTCCAAAGTGTACATCGACGATCTTCGTGCAGAATTTGCAAAGGATTTCATCTATCCGATGTTCCAAGCAGGTGCATTGTATGAAGGTCAATACCTTCTCGGAACGAGTATCGCTCGTCCATTGATTGCGAAGCGGATGGTTGATATCGCGATTGCAGAAGGCGCAACTGCGATTGCTCACGGCGCAACAGGGAAAGGTAACGACCAAGTACGCTTCGAGTTGACTGCTGCGGCGTTGACACCGAACATTAAGGTCATTGCTCCTTGGCGTGATGAAGCGTTCCGCGAAGCGTTCCCAGGACGTGCGGAGATGATCGCTTACGCAGAGAAGCATGGGATTAACGTGCAAGCGTCGGCTGCGAAGCCTTATTCGATGGACCGTAACCTGCTTCACATCAGCTTTGAGAGCGGTATGCTCGAAGATCCTTGGTTTGATTCAAGCGCAGATGACGTTCAGGATATGTATGTACTTAGCGTATCTCCTGAGCAAGCGCCCGACCAAGCAGAGTATGTAGAGCTGGACTTTGAGGGTGGCGATTGCGTCGCGATCAATGGGGAGAAGCTAAGCCCGCTTGAAGTGATGGAGAAGCTGAATACGCTCGGTGGCAAGCATGGCATCGGACGTGTCGATATGGTGGAAAACCGCTTTGTAGGCATGAAGAGCCGTGGCGTGTATGAAACACCGGGAGGCAGCATCCTTTTTGCTGCTCACCGTAAGATGGAATCCTTGACGATGGATCGCGAAGTCATGCATCTTCGTGATTCGTTAATTTCGAAATATAGCTCGCTTGTCTACAACGGCTTCTGGTTTGCGCCTGAGCGCTTAGCGATTCAAGCACTCGTTGCTGAAAGCCAGAAGAACGTAACGGGTACAGTTCGTTTGAAGCTGTATAAGGGCAACATCCTTGCAGCAGGCTTGAAGAGCCCTGTAAGCTTGTACAATCCGCACATTGCGACAATGGAAGCGGACCCTACACAAGCGTACGATCAAGGTGATGCAACTGGGTTTATCCGCTTGAACGCGCTTCGCTTGAAGGTATCTTCAGGAGTCAATGGCGCTTCGGGCATTGAAGGATAAAGACAAAATGGGAGAACCAACTTCCGATACGGAGCCTGCCAAACCATCCCCTGCTAATCAGGGCTATGCGGGAGGCACCTCCTAGGAATGCGGGGCTCCCCTTTTGCCGTTTTTTTTATGAGAGGGGACAGTCGTTCATGAGTAAGCTATGGGGCGGACGGTTTACGAAAAAAACCGATCAGCTAGTTGAAGAATATACAGCATCGATCACGTTTGATAAAGAGTTAGCTGAGGAGGATATCCAAGGCAGCCTCGCGCACGTAACGATGTTAGGGCATTGCGGTATTCTACCTGCGGAAGATGTTCAAACGATCAAAGAAGGCTTGATGAAAGTTCGTCAACGTATTGCGCGCGGTGAACAGGAGTTTCTTATCGCGGATGAAGATATTCATATGAATATCGAAAAAGCGTTAATCGACGAAATCGGGCCAGTCGGCGGCAAGCTACATACCGGTCGCAGTCGCAATGATCAGGTTGCAACGGATATGCACTTGTACTTGCGTAAGCGTGTTGTCGAGTTTGTAGATCAATTGCAAAAGCTGCAAGCCGCTTTGATCGGACAAGCAAAGGATAATTTGGATACGATTGTACCAGGGTACACGCATCTTCAGCGTGCTCAACCGATTTTGTTCGCTCATCATCTGATGGCGTACGTGTCGATGTTCGGTCGCGATATTGAGCGGCTTCAAGACAGCTACAAGCGGATCGATACGTTACCTCTAGGTGCGGGTGCGCTTGCGGGTACGACGTTTGCAATCGATCGTCATTTTACAGCGGAGCAATTGAACTTCGGACGTGTATATGAAAATAGCTTGGATGCCGTAAGCGACCGCGATTTTATCGTTGAGTTTTTAAGCCATGCGTCCTTGATTATGGTTCACTTGTCGCGTCTGAGTGAAGAGTTGATTCTGTGGTCGAGTACAGAGTTCCAGTTCGTGGAGCTTGATGATGCGTTCTGCACAGGCTCAAGCATTATGCCGCAGAAGAAAAATCCGGACGTGCCTGAGCTCGTTCGTGGGAAGACAGGTCGTGTATACGGCAATCTTATCGGCTTGTTGACGGTGCTGAAGTCGCTGCCACTTGCTTATAACAAGGATATGCAGGAAGACAAGGAAGGGATGTTCGACACAGTCAAGACGCTCCAAGGTGCGCTACAGCTCTTCGCCTCGATGATCGAGACGATGAAGGTGCGCAAGGAGCGGATGAGACGCGCGGTCGATCAAGACTTCTCCAATGCGACTGACATTGCAGATTTCCTTGTCAACAAAGGACTGCCGTTCCGTCAAGCTCATGAAGTGATCGGAAAGACAGTGCTATATTGCATCCAGCAAAACAAGTTTTTGCTCGATCTGACGCTGGATGAGTTCAAGCAGTTCTCTTCACTGTTCGACGATCGCATCTACGATGTGCTACAACCCGCAGCAGTCGTTAATGCGCGCAACGTCTACGGAGGCACCGCAACACCGCAAGTCGAAGCGGCAATCGCTCGTGCGGAAGCAGAGCTTATGCGTACAGCGGAGTGGACTTCGGAGTATGAGGCGAAAAGCAAATAGTTGGTGTAAGTATATTTAACGCTCCAGATCACCTAGGAGTACGGCTCCCTGTAGCGGGAACTTACTCTACGTGGTGATCTTGGGCTTTTTTTGTGATGGTGCTAATAGTATGCTACAGGATTGATCTATACTTGCTCGCTGTAGCATGAATCGGGGCTTAACTAACAGGGTCTCCACCAATTAAACAGGAAGTTACACATGTATCGAGCGGACATGAGGGACCTTATTTGAGATTTTTAGTGATTTTTGAGCATGGATCGGACATGAGAGACGTTATTTGAGCTTTTATGTGTTGAAATAGGCGTGGTTGAGGCAAATAAGGGCTCCTATGAGACTGTCTAATAATTCTGCTTCAATTAATGCTTATTAGTTAAGATCGTAATGGTTGCCACGGGGCTTATTTTTGATAAAATCGATGGTTTGAAATTCTAATGGTTGCCAACGAGCTTAATTAGTGTTTATTTTTTAAAAAAGGTAGTTTTTACTGAAATAACCGCTACTACAACCATTATAGTTTCAAAATGGCCCAATTCATCGAAATAGCCACTACCACAACCATTAGCACATAGATGACGACCGAGCATACAAAAAAATTGTCATACTCTCGTTATACTCTCAACATAATTGCAACATTGAACTCTTTAACATTCACTAACAATGAATCGACAGTCTCTCCTGTGTCCGCAAAGAGCACAAAAGTGTCAAATTTATTCAAATAAGGTGTGTCATGTCCGCTAAATCCTTTTTACCCCCCACCCCCACCTCCACCTCGCCCCTATCCAACTCTTTAAAGATTAAAAAATTCTAAATAAAGCTATAAGCGGTTGCTAGAGTTGCCTTTCAACGATAAAATACGGAGGAATAAATAGATAAACCTCGACAAAGAAAGGAATTCCAGGCATGATGTCGAAGTATCTAAAGTCTGAATATTAACAGGAAGTGATACTGTGATAGATATGCAAGACATATGGAAAACATACCCTGACGGTACAACAGCATTGCAGGGGGTTAATGTCGTTATTGATCGTAATGAATTTGTATATATTGTCGGACCATCGGGTGCAGGTAAATCGACCTTTATGAAGTTAATTTATCGTGAAGAGGTGCCTACCAAAGGGCAAATCTCTGTGAACGGTTTTAATATTGGCAAGCTCAAGCATCGCAAAATTCCGTACGTTCGTCGTAACATCGGAGTTGTGTTTCAAGACTATAAATTGCTACCTAAGTTATCCGCTTATGAGAATGTCGCGTTCGCGATGGAAGTCATCGAGATGCCACGTCGCATTATAAAACGTCGGACGTTGGAGGTTCTTGATCTAGTCGGCTTAAAGCATAAAGCGAATAGTTTGCCTGCACAACTATCTGGTGGAGAGCAGCAACGAATTGCAATTGCGAGGGCGATCGTTAACAATCCTGCAGTCATTGTTGCGGACGAGCCAACAGGTAACTTGGACCCTGAGACATCCTGGGATATTATGAAGCTGCTAGAGGAAATTAATTTCCGTGGGACAACAATCGTGATGGCAACACATAATAAGGAAATCGTGAATACCCTTCGGAAGCGTGTAATCGCGATCGAGAATGGTCGAGTTGTACGCGATGAGCAGAGAGGGGAGTACGGGTATGAAATTTAGTACCATTGCCCGCCACATTCGCGAAGGATTTAGAAATGTTTTTCGGAATGGTTGGATGTCTTTCGCATCGATTAGCTCGATTGCGGTTTCGTTATTTATTCTCGGTGTGTTTCTACTACTCTCCTTGAACTTGAATAAGATTGCGGATCAATTAGACAGTCAAGCTCAAGTTACTGTCTTTCTCCGCACAGACATAGAACAAGCTAAGATTGATGAAGTTGAACGAGTGATTAAGCGAATTCCTGAAGTTAAGCAAGTTACATTCGTGTCGAAAGTGGAAGGGCTTGAACGTTTCCGTCAATCGATGGGCGATGAAGGGAAGGAAGCTTTAGAAGGTTACGAGGAAGATACGAATCCACTTCCGGACAAATTTGAAATCGATGTATTTGAACCTCAAAAAATTAATCTTGTCGTCAAGCAGATTGAAGCGATTAATTTGACTGATCCTGAACAGCCGATTACGAAGCTGAAATATGGCAAGGAAGCAATCGAAAGACTGTTTAAAATTACGAACGCGATTCGAAATTTCGGATTGTTCATCGTGATTGGTCTAGCAGTAATGGCTATGTTCCTTATCGCTACAACGATTAAGATGACGATTCTGGCAAGACGTCGGGAAATTGGAATCATGAAGCTCGTTGGTGCAACGAACGGTTTTATTCGCTGGCCGTTTTTCATAGAAGGTGCTCTGATTGGTTTTATAGGCTCAACGATTACGTCGATATTACTTTTATATGGCTATACCAAATTAATGGGTACGGGTACAGTAGCGTTCGGGCTTTACCAAATCCAGACAGCATCGATCGAAGAAGTGAAATGGCTTGTTGGTGGTCTCTTAGTTGCATTGGGTACTGTGTTAGGCGTTTGGGGAAGCACACTTTCAGTTCGCAAATATTTGAAGGTGTAAGGCGAGCCTACTCAATGCCAATTCCGGATCATCGTTGTGAAGGAGGATGTTCGTGAGAAAGAAAATCATAGTGTTGTTAGCTATGCTAGTGTTTAGTTGTATTGTCGTTCGACCCTATGAAGGACAAGCGTTATCCAAGCTCGAGGAAATTGAGAAGGAGCTAAAGACGCTTAAGCAGCAGCAGGCTAAGGTGGAGAAAGAACAGAAGAACGCAGAAAGATCTGTGAATAAGCTCAATGGTGAGAAGAAATCAACTCAAGCGGAGATTGAGCAATTGATTGCACAAATTGATGGTGCACATCAAAAAATCGAAGCAACGAAGCTGAAGATTGCCGAAGCTGAAGAAGTTGTACGTGTTACGGGTGAAGAGTACGAGGATGCGATCGTTCAACGCGATAATCGAATTGAAATGATGGATGCGCGCGTACGAATGGCGTATACTGCAGGTCCAGTATCTTTTCTTGATGTGTTGCTCAATGCGTCTAGCATTTCAGATTTTTTAAATCGGCTAGATACGGTAGAGTCGATCGTCACTCAGGATAATGAGATCGCAACGCAGAAGCAGCAATATATGGAACTCGTTGAACAGAAGAAGCAGCAGGTTGAGGATGAGCTTGTATCTATTAAAGCACTTTATGCACAACTAGAGCAGGAAAAGAAGTCCCTCGAAGCGAGCGAAAGGGAAAAAGAACAGAGAATATCGCAAGTTGATGCACAGATAGAAGAATATGAGGAAATTGGCGAAGAACAACAAAATAAGCTGATGGAAATAGCGAAGAAGCAAGCGGATTTGATCAAAGAGCAGAAGAAAGAAAAAGAAAAGCTCTACTACAAAGGTGGAAAGCTCGGCATGCCACTACATACGGAGTATAGAGAGTCATCTTCGTATGGAACTCGGATTCATCCAGTCACAGGCAAGAAGCATACACATAGTGGAATCGATATGGCGGTATCAAGAGGCACGCCGATCTATGCAGCAGAAGCAGGAACGGTTATCGTTGCGCAGTTTTATAGCAGCTATGGCTATTGCGTAATCATCGATCATGGTGGTGGATTGTGGACGGTCTATGGACATATGCTTCAAGGAAGCATTAGGGTGAATAATGGTGATGTCGTCAGTCGAGGAGACAAAATCGGCGAAGTCGGTATGAGTGGAGTTGCGACGGGATACCACCTGCATTTTGAAGTGCGGGAAAACGGAGCACATGTCAATCCGGCAAAATATTTGAAATAAAGGATGTATTGAGGAGCAGCCATTCTTCCGACGAAGTAGACGGATGATGGCTGTTTTTCAATATTAGGAAATTTTGATTGATTATCATGGTTAAGCAGGATGGAATATGCTAGAATCACGTTATAATTGCGAGATAGGCTGACATTGAGGAGTGGGAATCTCGTGTGGTTTCGGGGTCGTACTGTATTGGCTTTCATGGTATTAACAGCGATTGCAACTGGATCAATCGTATATATGGTAATGAGCTTTCCTGGGTTGATGAGTTCCTCTTCAGAACCAAGGGTTTCTTCTCCGATTGTATCAGGAGAACAGGGATTTACGCAGAATGAATTTAATAAGCTGAACCGTGCATTTGAATTTATCCGCAAGCAGTATTATATCGATACCAAACGCAGCACCTTAATTGATGGGGCTATTCAAGGGATGGTCGAGTCACTTGATGATCCTTATTCGATCTATAAGACCGAAGCGGAAGCAGAAGCTTTTACCGACGTGCTACAAGGGGCTTTTACGGGTATTGGAGCTGAACTCACGAGTGAAAATGGAGCAATTGTCGTACAGTCGGCAATCCGAAGTTCTCCCGCTGATCGTGCGGGTCTGCTTTCGGGCGATGAACTACTATCTGTGAACGGTCAAAGTTTATTAGGGCTCAGTTTAGTAGATGCTGCCACACTCATCCGTGGTCCAAAGGGGACTAAGGCTAAGCTGAAGGTACGACGTGACGGAGTATCAGAACCGATCGATTTGGAGCTTGTCAGAGATCGGATTGATCTCGAAACCGTTCATTCAGAGCGCACAGATGACGGTATTGGCTATATTGCAATTAACCAATTTACGTTCGATACCGCGGAACAGGTCAGTATTGAGTTGAAAGCTTTGGAGAAGCTTGGAATCCATGCATTAGTTATTGATGTCAGAGATAACCCAGGCGGGATCGTTCAATCGGTAGAGGCTGTTGCAGAATTGTTCATCGTTAAGGGAAAGCCTATTATGCAAGTTGCTCATCGTAGCGGTAAAACTGTAATAGAGACCGCGGACAAAGGGATTGCAATAGCGAAGCCATATCCGATCATCGTATTAATGAATCAAGGCAGCGCAAGTGCTGCAGAGATATTAGCGGGTGCATTAAAGCAATCTGCGGGAGCTATTCTAATAGGCGAAACCACATACGGAAAAGGTACTGTTCAAGTTTCTAATAATGAGGATCTTGGTGATGGTAGTATAATTAAGCTAACCGTATCTAAATGGTTATTGCCGGATGGCACTTGGGTGAATAAGATCGGGATTGCTCCAGATATCGTGGTTGCACAACCTGAATACTTCCTCGCTTCTCAATTGCCGCGAGATAAGGTATTGAAATACGACACGACAGGCGATGCGGTAAGGAATCTTCAACTTATTTTAGCAGGTGTAGGTTTTCCGGCAGATCGTCAGGATGGATATTTCAGTATAGGTACTCGTATAGCATTGAAAAAATTTCAAAACGAGCAGGTGCTTCCGGAATCGGGAGAGGTAACTAGGGATACGGCTCAACGTTTGGAAGAAATGCTATATGCCGTTATACATAATCCATTGAAAGATGAGCAACTTCAAGTGGCATACGAACAAGCAAGAGCATTGATCAACGAGTAACAACGGGGGGCTATGGAAGTGGATTTAAGAAGCCCCTCATAATCGGGTACTTGCATAGAGGATTTACGGTTTGTACTGTCGAATAGGTAGTAGGTTGTGGAAGGAGGAGGGAGCTTGGAACCTCTACTGGAGCTGTTGCGGGAAGCTGGACAAGCTGCAATTGGATTGTTCACATTGCCGTATTACTATGTTGCGATAATTATGGTTTGGTGGCATGTACGGGCGAATACGAAGTTACAAAGAAAGCTGTATCACGTTCGTCTTTACAGTTCATTATACTTGGTCGTTACGAGAGTGTTTGCTGGTATTGCAATTGGGCTTATATTGTCATTAGTTAGTGTCGGGATTGGTTCGAGGCTGACGGATAGCACTTTAGTGTGCATATGGATCGGGATGGCTGTGTTAGCATTATTTCGCTTGCGCTATATTTGCTTTGCATATGCTGCAGGTGCGCTTGGTGTACTTCAGGTCGTGTTGAGTTGGACAGGTATTGGTGAAGAAGGGTCTCTGTGGTATGAACCATTGCAAACCGTTGTTGCGATCGATGTTCCGAGTCTAATGATTATAGCTGGTCTCCTTCATGTTGCAGAAGGGATTATTATTCGCGTGCAAAGTGGGAAGCAAGCAATCCCTTTATATTTCGAAGGTAAACGCGGAAACCCGATCGGAGCATACAGCTTATCGGGTGTATGGCCGATTCCCTTATTGTGGCTCATTCCGGGAGAAGGAGCTGCTTTGCCGTGGACACCGTTATTCGGTATGACGGATCATGTCGCAAGCTGGGGCTTCCTAGCCTTTCCACTCGTGATCGCTTTCAGCGAAAGGACAACAACGAAATGGCCAGAGGTTAAAGCGCGCTCAACGGGTAACTTATTAATTATTTATGGGGTTGTCATCACTGCACTGGCAGTAGGCGCTTTTTATTGGTCGCCCCTTAGTCTAGTTGCTGCACTTGCAGCGTTTCTGCTTCATGATGGCTTAATGCATTTAAGCACAATGAAGGAAGCAGGACACAAATTGTTGTATGCGAATGATCGTGCAGGCGTTCGAGTATTAGCAGTATTGCCTCATACCCCTGCCGTGGAGATGGAATTTCAAGCTGGTGAAATCATTACGAAAGTGAATGGGGCAACAGTACGTACGAAGGAACAGTTTCATGTTGCGTTAGGACTTCAATCTGCGTTCAGTAAACTTGAAGTGATCAATCGCGAAGGTCATGTTCGCTTTATTCAGCGCGCACGATATGCGGGAGAGCATTATCATCTTGGTTTGCTGCTTGCGCCCGACGAAGATGCAGAATATGTAGCTTCTCCGAATCGAGAATCACTGTGGAATTATGTGCGTTATGCGGGCATCAAGAGACGTCGGGGACAAATCAGTTTGTTGCAGGAAGCCATTAATGAAGCTGCAGCAGAAGTGGAAAAGGCTGTGGCAGAGACAGCAAGTATTGAAGAACAGTCTAGCAACGAAATCGAGGAAGCACCCCCGGTTGACCCAGGACTACCCCCTCGTGGAATGAAAAAGTAAAAACATCTCGATCAAGCTTCAGTATTACTATTTCTATATACAAGATAAGAGTAGAGAACTGGGCTAAGCGAGCTTATCAGTGTACCCGCAAGTATAATCATTACAACTACGAATGTCTGCCCTACAAACCATGTGCTTGCAAACATAAGAATGCCGGCTATGAACATGAAACGTGCAGCAAACCGGTGAGTGAGCCTCCAATTACGCTCATCGGACAGCGCCCAAGGTGTTTTAATGCCGACAAAGAAGTTCGAGCGGACTTGGCTCATATAATTACCGATGACGATCCACAACAATCCAAAACCGCCTAATAGAATATTTTGAATCGGTAAGTTGTAATCGAGATTATCTAGTATAATCACAAGCATGATCCCATGAATGAACATACTGATTGCAAAGCGGATAACATAGAACGATTGTGCGAATTTATTGTAGTTTTGTTTGCGAGGATCGATCTTTCGTAAAGCAGCTAAGAATGATGGTAGCAAAATGCCGATAGCACCATACATGATCCAGAATGCAACCTTGCCCATCATCCGGTCTAATTCTCCACTAATGTTGTAGTGGCTAGCCACTTCATCAGGGAGCTTTCTGTTGAAGATGACAAACAGAATGGCAAATATTGCGATATTCACAGCGAGCAATACCCAATCTTTCCTAGACCACTTTAGTGTGTTCTCCAGCTTCTCTTCACTCATTGTGAGCATCTCCTTTCGTTCCTATCATACCTAGAAACCAACCCATTGCTTCTTGCATTACGCTTAAATTGAGGGAATACACGATTGACTGTCCTTGTCGTTCATCTTGAACGAGTTTGGATTGTTTCAAGATACTGAGATGATGAGAGATACTTGGTTTGGAAATGTCGAAATGATCTGCAATTTCACCAGCATTCAAGTCGCGCTCCCTCAACAACTGCAAGATCTTACGTCTTGTTGGATCGGACAGTGCTTTAAATGCATCATTCACTTGGGATCTCCCCACCTTTGTATGAGTCATCTGCTCCATTATTATTTCGATATTTAGATAATCATCTAAATTATATATTTAGATTATCGTCTAAATACTGCGCAATGTCAACAATAGGAGGCAAACTTTGTTGTCTACTGCTTGTCGAATCATTCCAAATGACGTCTACAACGAAATAGGAGACCAGATTATCGCCTGAATCTATTTGCACTTTTTGTATACTTATTTGCATTTTACTGCTTTTAGATATCCAATGATCGACTTGATCGGACATTTCTGACGAGGCACTAACTTCTATTTATTACCTGATCGTGTCAGGTTTGATGATTCTATGGACGGTTATGTGACATCATAATCCTTGGAATGACCATTTCGACATGTTCGATCAAATACCGATCAGCTAGAATGTTGAAGACGTTTTTGCGAAGTCATTCTTTCGCAACAGCCCAATCTCTTACATGGGCTGTTGCTGGTTCAAGTAGAACCATAAGAGTACGCCAGCGACTGCTAAGCAGAACAACGTGAATAGAGTAATCTTCAATGGGCTTCGTGGAACGTGTCCGGAGACTGTGCCGGTTTGTCCGTTCACCATGTAATAATACTGCTTCGTTTTATAGGTGTAGTTAGCGTTCCATACAGGAAGCAGAAGATGCTTATATGTGACATCGTTATAGTTCGTTCTGACGCGCAGATTGCGAACCTCGTCTCCTCCGATCCGTCTACGAATTTCATCTCGCAACTGATCGTCGGCTTTCGATTGCGCCTTATCCCATCCTTGCTCGCGAGATACGGAGTAGCGTTCTGACACGTAACCACTTAAGTAATCAGGTTTATACGGCACTAGATTACGCAGATCGAAGTCGCCGAGCCTTTCTAGCATATTTTGATTATAGTGACCGGAAGCGGGAATAAGAATGTCATCGAAAGCACGATCGTATTCGCCGTTTACCCAATTCCAAACCGTATATCGTTCTTGTACCATGACGGTTTCCGACTTGCCATTAACGACGCGTGTTCGTGGAACCGTTCGATAGTGGTACACCCCACGCTCGGCGCGATAAACGGAATAGGATTCGGTATCGTAGGTCCAATATGGAATATATATACTGTGTAGCTGGGAGCTCACATTCATCCGTTTAAATTTGTTGGGAAGAAACCAACGCTTTTTTTTCCAAGCTGCGAAGCTTCTGAGTGCTTTGTCGCTAGAGATTTGGAACGGAATAAGTGTCTCTGGACGTATGGTCTGCATTTGATCTTGTTCAAGCACCTTAGGTGAATTGCAAAAAATGCACGTAACCGTCGTTTGACCGACTGGGATGAGAGTTTCTCCGCCACAGCTTTCGCAATGGATTGTCTTTTGCTCGGTACCCCAATCTAGCAATTCAGCTGGGGTATCGATTGACCCGTGAAAGGGGTGTTCCACGGGCTGTGATAAGACATTATCAATTTCCTGCTCAGCATCGCAATATTGGCACTTCATGTGTTGACTGTCTGAATCGAAAATCATAGGTCCGCCACAGCCAGCGCAAGGAAAGCGTATTGCTGTTGCACTTGTGCTCATCAAATTCGCCTCACTTAAGTTGGCGTCCCGCATTCGGAACAAAATTTAGCATTCGCATTCATCTCATGACCACATTGCGTACAAAAGCGTTTTTGTGGTCTGGGAGCTCCGCATTCCACACAAAATTTTTCGTTCGGTTGCAAGATATGATTACAACTGCTGTTTGTGCAAGCTTGCCCTTCCGTAGTTGAAGGTTGAGCGGGTGGGGCAGGCTGCTGTGGCTGTTGTTGAACAGGTTGTTGCTGTGAAGGCTGCTGGCCGACATTGTTAGGCTGCATCATCTGACCCATCATCTGGCCAAAGGCCATCCCTGCCCCAAGACCTGCACCTGTACCAACAGCACCGCCACCGGGATTGTTCGCTACATCGCGAATCGCTTCAGCCGTTTGAAACTTCATGTAGTTGTCAAGATTGCCTAATGCACCCATGGAGGTTCTGCGGTCAATCATTTTTTCTACCTCATCGGGTAGAGACAGATTTTCAATCGTAAGGCTTGATAAAATCAAGCCGATCGCCTCAAAGCGAGGCTGCAAACGTTGGACAGCTAGCTCGCCGAATTCCTCGTAGGAGCTGGCCAATTCTACTGCGGGCGTTTTCGACTCACCGATAATATCGGTAATCGAGGAAACAATCATCGACTTTAAGTGTCCGGTAATACCATCTGTTGTAAATTCTTTCTTCGTTCCGAAGATGTCAGTCATAAAGATATCTGCGTTGCCAACTCTGAACGAATAGTTGCCGAATCCGCGAAGTCGGACCATGCCAAAGTCAGCGTCACGCAAAAGGATCGGATTTGTCGTTCCCCACTTCAGATCGGTGTAGTTCGACATATTAACGAAATACACATCTGCTTTAAATGGCGATGTAAACCCATGCTTCCATGAGTTTAATGCCGTTAGTACAGGCATGTTCTGTGTTGTTAACGTATATGTGCCTGGCCCATAGATATCCGCTAATTTGCCTTCATTAACGAAGATCGCAACCTGTGATTCCCGTACGATGAGCTTAGCTCCCATCTTGATTGCGTTGTCATAGGCAGGGAAACGGTGTACGAGCTGACCCTTTTCATCTAACCATTCAATAACCTCAATTAACTGTCCGCGAAGAAAATCCATAAATCCCATGAAACACACTCCTTTGCAGAGGATCATTATATATATCTTATAGTCTAAGCGATTATGGATGTAAAACAAGTCCTTTTGCAAGAAGTGTGCTGTTTTTTTGACGGTGGTGTAACGAAAAGTTATAATGATATGAGAACATATATTCTGTCAAACCTGTGAAATGTTAATTATATAAAATGGAAAATGTGAGGGGGAAGTTGGAGATGGAAGATTTGGGATTACTCAACAAGCCTTTTAAGCTTGTTTCAGAGTATACGCCACAAGGCGATCAGCCTGGCGCGATCATTCAGCTTGTGGAAGGGATAGAGAATGGTGCTAGGCATCAGACACTGCTTGGTGCGACAGGGACGGGAAAGACTTTCACGATTGCTCAAACGATCGCTCAGGTGAATAAGCCAACGTTAGTAATTGCGCATAACAAGACATTAGCTGCTCAGTTATGCAGTGAGTTTAAGGAGTTTTTCCCTGAAAATGCGGTTGAATATTTCGTCAGTTACTACGACTATTATCAGCCGGAAGCTTATATTCCCTCGACAGATACATATATTGAGAAAGATTCGAGCATTAATGATGAGATTGATAAGCTGCGTCACTCCTCGACAGCGTCTTTGTTCGAACGACGGGATGTCATTATCGTAGCTAGTGTATCCTGTATCTATGGCTTAGGTTCTCCTGAGGAATATCGAGATTTACGACTAAGCTTAAGAGTGGGAATGGAGCGCCCTCGCAATTCAATTTTGCATAAGCTAGTCGATATACAGTATCAACGTAACGACCTTAACTTCACGCGCGGAACATTTCGAGTGCGAGGTGATGTGATCGAGATATTCCCGGTATCTCGAGGGGATCAAGCGATAAGGGTGGAGCTATTCGGAGATGAGATTGAACGGATTACAGAGATCGATGTGTTAACGGGTGAGATTACGGGCTCACGCGACCATGTCATCATTTTCCCTGCATCTCACTTTGTAACTGGCGACGAGAAGATGAAGCGAGCGATCGTAAACATTGAACAAGAGCTGGAAGAACGACTTGTTGAATTGCGTGATGCGGGGAAGCTATTAGAAGCGCAGCGTTTAGAGCAGCGCACGCGATATGACCTCGAGATGATGGCGGAAATGGGCTTCTGCTCAGGGATTGAAAACTATTCCGGACCGATGACCTTCCGGGAGCGGGGAGCGACTCCATATACGCTAATGGACTTCTTCCCGGACGATTATTTAATTGTCATTGATGAATCGCATGTCACTTTGCCACAAGTACGTGCAATGTACAATGGTGACCAAGCGCGAAAAACTGTACTTGTAGATCACGGCTTCCGTCTCCCGTCAGCGAAAGACAATCGTCCGTTGAAGTTTGCTGAATTTGAAGAAAAGGCTGAGCAGCTTATTTATGTCTCAGCGACACCAGGACCCTACGAGCTTGAGCATTGTCCGACAATGGTAGAGCAAATTATCCGACCTACTGGTCTTGTAGATCCGATTATAGAGGTACGTCCAACGAAAGGTCAAATCGATGATTTACTTGGTGAAATCAGAACTAGAATTGCTCAGGATGAACGCGTTCTGGTGACGACTTTAACGAAGAAGATGTCTGAAGATTTAACCGACTATTTGAAGGAAGTGGGCATTAAGGTTAGATATTTGCACTCCGATATTAAAACGCTAGAACGGATGGCAATTCTTCGTGATTTGCGGTTGGGCGTGTTTGATGTGCTTGTTGGAATCAACCTGTTACGGGAAGGACTTGATCTGCCTGAGGTTACACTCGTAGCGATCTTGGATGCAGATAAAGAAGGCTTTCTACGTTCGGAACGATCTCTTATTCAGACAATTGGCCGAGCAGCGAGAAACTCGGACGGTCGTGTGATCATGTACGGTGACAAAATAACGGATTCGATGGAGAAAGCAATTGGAGAGACGGAACGTCGTCGTGTGATCCAAACCGCTTACAATGAGAAGCATGGCATTACACCGCAAACGATTCGTAAGAAGGTGCGGGATGTAATCGAAGCGACCAAAGTTGCCGAGACGAAGAGTAGTTATTTAACGGGTAAAGATAATCTGGGTAAACTGTCGAAGAAGGACCGATTGTCCGTCATAGAGAGGTTAGAGGTGGAAATGAAGGAGGCAGCGAAGAGTTTGCAGTTCGAACGTGCAGCAGAGTTGAGAGATGCGTTGCTTGAATTGAAAGCAGGACTTTAATGCAATTAATGTCATTTTTAGTTAGAATACATCACATTAAATGTTTGGATACAATCATTTATATGTCATATATAATGACATCAAAAACAGTAACTGAGTTCACATAAAATTTGTACTTTTTTGACATAACCCTCTTTTTCTTCTCGAATTGTTGATGTATTATGATTGGAGTGTTGTTATCAGGCACGTAAATTAATTTATAACGGAGAGGATAATGAGCGTATGACTACATTTTCTAATGAAGTAGAATCTTTAAATCCGTTCGAGATCGTGCAGAAGCAAATCGACGTTGCCGCTGCATACCTGAAGTTGCCTGCATATGTAACGGACATTCTTAAGAAACCTAAGCGCGTTCTAACAGTAAGCATCCCTGTTAAGATGGATGACGGGACAACTCGTGTGTTCGAAGGCTACCGCTCCCAGCATAATGATGCAATTGGACCAGGCAAGGGAGGCATTCGCTTCCACCCAGATGTAACAATTGACGAGGTAAAAGCTTTGTCGATGTGGATGTCCTTCAAGTGTGGCGTAGTTGGGCTTCCTTATAGTGGTGGTAAAGGCGGCGTTATTGTAGATCCACGTACTTTGAGCAAGGGCGAACTTGAGCGCTTGAGCCGTGGATATATGGAAGCAATCGCTGACTTCATTGGACCGGACAAAGATATCCCAGCTCCAGACGTTTATACAACTGCACAAATCATGGGCTGGATGATGGATACTTACAGCCGTTTGAAAGGTGTTAACACACCAGGTGTAATTACAGGTAAACCATTGATCCTTGGTGGTTCGCTTGGACGTAATGAAGCAACTGCTCAAGGCTGTGTATATACGATCCTAGCAGCATTGAAGGAACTTGGTCGTTCCCCTAGCGGCGCGACTGTAGCTGTTCAAGGCTTCGGTAATGCAGGTCGTATTGCGGCTAGATTACTTACTGAGCAAGGCTGTAAGGTTGTTGCTGTAAGTGATTCCTCCGGCGGAATCTACGACACGAATGGTCTTGATATGAACAAGGTTTATGACCTTAAAGATAACGGCAAGCTTGCGCAATACGGTGCACAATATGTGATCTCCAATGGAGATTTGCTAGAATTGGATGTTGATATCCTTGTTCCAGCAGCGCTGGAAAATGTGATCACGCGCCACAATGCGGCTAACGTTAAAGCAAAGATCATCGCAGAAGCAGCGAATGGTCCAACTACGCCAGACGCAGACATCATTTTGAAAGAAAAAGGCATCCTCGTAATTCCAGACATTTTGGCTAATGCGGGTGGTGTTACAGTTTCATACTTCGAATGGGTACAAAACCTTGCAAACTTCTATTGGTCTGAAGAAGAAGTGCTAGAAAAGCTTGAGAAGAGAATGCATTCTTCCTATGACGCTGTTCGTGCACTTGCAAGCGAACATGATACAGATCTTCGTACAGCAGCATTCATGATCTCCATTAAGCGCATTAACGAAGCGATGGTTGCTCGCGGTTGGGTATAATACGGACATCATCTGATTCACTTAAAGGAGTAATTGTGCGTGACGAATATAATTAAAGTCGGTATTGTAGGGTACGGCAATTTAGGGCGTGGCGTGGAGTCTGCGATTCGTCAAAATCAGGACATGGAGCTTGTAGCGATTTTCACGCGACGCAACCCAGAATCGGTAACTGCGGGAACTCGCATGGTAGCGATCTCGGAAATTGAATCCTATAAAGGCAAAATCGACGTGCTGATTTTGTGTGGTGGATCTGCAACAGACCTCCCGGTTCAAGGTCCGGAATTAGCTAAGCTTTTCCATACCGTTGATAGCTTTGACACACATGCTCGTATTCCAGAGTATTTTGCTCAAATTGATGAAGTGGCAACAGCTGCAGGAAACATTAGCGTGATCTCCACAGGTTGGGATCCAGGCTTGTTCTCCTTAAGTCGTCTACTTGGTGAAGCTATTCTTCCTGAAGGGAATGAATATACATTCTGGGGCAAGGGCGTGAGCCAAGGACACTCTGACGCGATTCGTCGTGTGCAAGGTGTGAAGAATGGGATTCAATATACGATTCCTCGTGAGGAAGCGGTTGATCTCGTTCGCAGTGGTTCGAATCCTGAACTGACAACTCGTCAAAAGCATCTTCGCGAATGCTATGTCGTTCTTGAAGATGGTGCGAATAGAGAAGCGGTTGCAGAAGAAATTCGCAACATGCCGAACTATTTCGCAGACTATGATACGGTTGTAAATTTCATAAGTGAAGATACGCTACGTGCGGAGCATGGAACGATGCCACACGGCGGTAACGTTATTCGCAGTGGAATTACGGGTACAGGAAATAAGCAAATTGTTGAATTCAGCCTCAAGCTGGGCAGCAATCCTGAGTTTACAGCAAGTGTCTTGGTTGCATATGCTCGTGCGGCTTATCGTTTAGCACAGGCAGGACAGCAGGGGGCAAGAACGGTATTCGATATTCCGTTTGGTCTGCTATCACCTAAATCTCCTGAAGAGCTTCGCAAAGCACTTCTTTAAATGAAATATGGGCGCCGTCTAATGCACTTTCTCTTTCAGGAGAAAGCATTGGACGGTGTTTTTGCATATTCATTCTATTTAGTTGCTTGGGGATCAATTGTTGCATCGAAGGTAGCAGTTGGTTATAATGAACGGGAACGTACATTCTTATTGATTCGCGAACGCGAAAGGGGCTTTTTCTGTTGGCCATCGAGAATATTGTAATCAAGGGCGCTCGCGCCCATAATTTGAAAAATATTGACGTAACGATCCCCCGTGACAAATTCGTCGTATTAACGGGATTGTCAGGATCGGGTAAGTCATCGCTTGCGTTTGATACGATTTATGCAGAAGGACAACGGCGCTACGTTGAGTCATTGTCCGCATATGCGCGTCAATTTCTAGGTCAAATGGATAAGCCGGATGTTGATTCTATCGAAGGACTATCCCCTGCGATCTCTATTGATCAGAAGACAACGAGTCGGAACCCGCGATCAACCGTGGGAACCGTAACGGAAATATATGATTATTTGCGCTTAATGTTTGCACGTGTCGGTACGCCGCATTGTCCTGAACACGGTGTGGAGATCTCCTCTCAGACGGTTGAACAGATGGTTGATCGTATTATGGAATATCCTGAACGTACGCGGTTGCAAATATTAGCTCCGATTGTATCTGGACGCAAAGGAGAGCATACAAAGCTGCTTGCGGACATTCAGAAGCAAGGGTTTGTTCGGGTACGTGTTAACGGTGAAATAGTTGATCTTTCGGAGAAGATTGAGCTAGAAAAGAACAAGAAGCACAATATAGAAGTTGTTGTCGATCGCATTGTCATCAAGGAAGATGTTGCATCACGACTAGCCGATTCACTAGAGACGGCTTTGAAGCTTTCGGGTGGACAAATCATCGTCGATGTGATGGAAAAGGAAGAATTGCTATTTAATGCGAATTTAGCATGTTCAATATGTGGTTTCTCCATGGATGAGCTTGCACCGCGAATGTTTTCCTTCAACTCACCTTTTGGTGCATGTCCAGAATGTGATGGGCTAGGAGCAAAGATGGTCGTCGATCCAGAATTACTCGTTCCTGATCGTAATAAAAGCATTGATGACGGGGCTTTTGAAGCATGGGCAGGTAGCACTTCAAATTACTATCCACAGTTTCTAGCCGCGGTGTGTAGCCATTATAAGATCCCAACAGATGTCCCTGTGAATGAGTTAACAGATAAGCATTTGGAATTGATACTTTATGGAACAGGTGGCGAGAAGATTCACTTTCGCTATGAGAATGATTTTGGGCACACACGCGACGCGCAAGTTCCCTTCGAGGGTGTTGTCAACAATCTTGAAAGACGCTACCGGGATACGGGTTCAGAAGGGATTCGTGAATTCATCGAAGCTTATATGAGCGCTCAGCCCTGTGGCAAGTGCAAAGGTCAGCGTTTGAAGAAGGAGTCATTAGCAGTAACAATCGGTGGCGAGAATATGGGTTATGTTACTTCGCTATCGATTGGCGATGCCCAAAGCTTTTTTTCAGGCTTAAAGCTTACCGAGAAAGAACAGTTAATCGCAAATTTAATTTTGAAGGAAATTAATAATCGCCTTGGATTTCTAGTCAATGTCGGCTTGAACTACTTGACGCTATCGCGTGCGGCTGGAACGTTATCTGGTGGAGAGGCACAACGGATTCGGTTAGCGACACAGATTGGTTCAAGCTTAATGGGTGTACTTTATATTTTGGATGAACCGAGTATTGGTTTGCACCAAAGAGACAATGATCGTCTGATCGATGCATTGAAGCATATGCGGGACATTGGGAACACACTCATCGTAGTAGAGCATGATGAAGATACGATGCTCGCAGCGGACTATATTATCGATATTGGACCGGGAGCTGGTATACACGGCGGGAACATTATCTCGCAAGGTACACCTGAGCAAGTGATGGCCGATCATCAATCGTTGACCGGGGCATATTTAAGTGGGCGCAAGTTCATACCGATCCCGCTTCAGCGTCGTAAACCGAATGGCAACTGGCTTGAGATCAAAGGTGCGAAGGAAAACAATTTGAAGAACGTCAATGTAAAGCTTCCACTAGGTGTGTTTACAGCGGTGACTGGCGTCTCAGGTTCCGGGAAATCAACACTCGTGAATGAGATCTTATATAAGACATTAGCGCGTGACTTGAATCGAGCGAAGACGCGTCCAGGAGAGCACAAGGAAATTAAAGGCTTAGAGCATCTGGATAAAGTCATTGATATCGATCAATCTCCAATTGGAAGAACACCACGATCGAATCCAGCAACCTACACCGGAGTATTCGATGACATCCGCGATGTGTACGCGATGACAACCGAGTCTAAGGTGCGTGGCTATAAGAAAGGTCGCTTCAGCTTTAACGTGAAAGGTGGACGTTGTGAAGCTTGCAGAGGAGACGGCATTATCAAGATAGAGATGCACTTCTTACCAGATGTCTACGTTCCGTGCGAGGTGTGTAAAGGGAAGCGATACAATCGCGAAACGCTTGAAGTGAAGTATAAAGGTAAGAGTATTGCAGATGTGCTTGCAATGACGATAGAGGATGCAACAGAGTTTTTCTCTAACATTCCGCGTATTCACCGCAAGATGCAAACGCTTATGGATGTAGGCTTAGGCTATATGAATGTAGGGCAACCAGGAACGACGCTGTCCGGTGGTGAGGCGCAGCGCGTGAAGCTCGCTGCAGAGCTCTATCGTAGAAGTACTGGGAAGACTCTATACATCTTAGATGAGCCCACAACAGGCTTACACGTAGATGATATTGATCGTCTACTCATCGTCTTGCACCGTCTAGTCGATTCGGGTGAAAGTGTACTTGTTATCGAGCATAACCTGGATGTCATTAAGACAGCGGATTACATCATCGATCTCGGTCCTGAAGGTGGAAGCGGTGGAGGTACAATTATCGCAACAGGATCACCTGAAGATATTGCGAAAGTCGATGTCTCTTACACAGGTCACTATTTGGCTCCTGTTTTGAAACGGGATCGCGAACGTACAGAAGCCTCTTTATCTAAAGTGTAAGGTGCTATTGCACTAGAAGGATGTAAAAAATAGCGGCCGGGATGTTGGATCCCGCACCGCTATTTTTGTGATTTCAACCTTCGCTGTGGAGATGTGTTCCCGTCGCAGGCTTGATTAAAGTAATCAATTGTTTTTGCAAATTAACGATATTTTGTTGGCTGACGAGTATTTGTTGCTTTTGTTTCAAGATGGACTCTAAATCCGCTTTTGCTTCAGTCCATTTCTTCATAGCTGCATGTTTATGGAATTGGTCCCATGCGCTATGCTTTTGGCTACGCAATGCATGTATGACATCTCGTGTATTTTTCAACTGCTCAATCGTTTTGCCAGCAGAAGCCTCGAATTGTTTTCTTTCTTCTGGGCTAAGTGTCTGTGTGGCAGTTCGAAGTTGGTTGTGCTGCTCCTTCATTTGTTTAAACAACGCTTTTTGCTGATCTCGAATATGATCTAATTGCAATTTGAACGCTTGAATATCGGCAGGATATGCGTTCCAGTCAATCGAGTGATTCGGTTGCTGAGGGTGTGGCTTGTGATTAGGGGCAGCGTCAACTAGTGTTGGAGATAAGACGAGTGTGACAGCGATCATTATGATCGTTATCAAGCGGTTATGCATTTCAATGGACCTCCTAGGTTGTGGTGTCTCCATTAGTATGAACAATTGGATGAAATCCTACACAATTGCATAACATATCCTATATTTGTTCGATTGCTTTCTTGCTCGAAGTGTGACAAAGTTGTTACGAGCGCAAATTCGGACTTGCAAGCAGCATCTCAAGAGGCTAACATAGTAAAAGATGGGTTTAGTTCGTCAGATAAGGGAGGTCACCTCATGTTTTTAGCAGAAGTCGCGGATACAGAGAGCACCTATACAACATTCGATATTTTTATGTTGCTTTTCACAATTTTAATTGCAGTAGGTTTGGTACGCTTGCTTTTGCAACGACCTCGTAAAAATGTATTCGCAATCGGTTTCGGTACGGTTTGTTTACTCGTATTTTTAGTTGCAGACTTCAAGATGATTAGTGGCTGGTAAACAATTACCTACCTCGATGACAGCATATTGATGAAAGTCCAAAAGCAGGTTCTAGAGCGAATGCTCCAGACCTGTTTTTTTGTTTTATAGCATAAAGTTATTTTTACGACAAAATCAGACAGTGTTCGCAGTATTTTTACAATCTTTTTAGTTTAAATTGTAGGATAATTATGGTAGAGTTGTTATGCTTATATACGAAACAGCAGTAGGGGAGAATCAGTTAATATGTTGAAGAATCGTATAGGCATGATGATATTAATTCTAGTAATTGCGATCGGTTCAGCAGGAACTGTTGGTGCCGCAACAACGGGTGGCAGTAAAGTGTCGATTGATGCAAAGGTAATTAATGGTGAAGTCTATGTGAAGGCCTCGTCTTTAGTTGCAGAATTAGGTGGAACGGGATCATACAATTCAACAACTCAGAAGTATACTTATTCTGCTGACTCAGTCATTCCTGATGTCATTAAGAAGGTATCGCCAGCTGTTGTAGCTATCATTGGAAAGCCAGAAGACGATAGAGTGGTAGAACGTTACTCTCTCGCACATGGTACAGGAGTAATTATCAAGAGTGATGGCTGGATTGTAACGAATGCTCATGTTGTTAAAGACATGAAGAATATTATCGTCGTAACATCAGATGGCAAGCAATTTACCGGAACACGTAAACAAATTGATGTGGCAAGTGATTTAGCTCTAGTGAAAATTAATGCCAAAGGCTTGAAGACAGCAACATTCGCACCTAGCCCACTCAAGGTACAAGTTGGTGAATCGGTAATCGCAATTGGCACTCCGGTATCATTTACTTTACGGAATACAGCTACTGTCGGAGTCATTAGTGGGATGAATCGTTCTGTTTCATCCGATTACAACTTACTTCAAACAGATGCAGCAATTAACCCTGGTAATAGCGGTGGCCCACTTGTAAATCTCAAGGGGGAAATTGTCGGCATTAATTCAATGAAGTTCGTTGATGTAACGATTGATAGTATGGGATTTGCGATTCCTGCAGATACGGTTCAATACGTACTCTCGCACTTCGAGAAATATGGAAAAGTAAAGCGTCCATCATTAGGTGTCGAGCTTGAAGAAAGCTGGGAAGCGATTGTTGGCCTACCATCCGATGAACCGATGACAATTACAGCTGTTAATTCGGCGAATGCAAAGAAGATCAACCTCGCAGTAGGCGATCAATTGCTAGAAATAAACGGCAAACAGATTTACTCGGAAGTTGAGCTTACAGAGTTGCTGAAAGCCTATCTGCCTGAACAATCCGTTTCCATTACAGTGCTTTCAGGTGGCGATGTAATAACGAAGAAAATCGTTTTGACTGAGTTTAAATAATGATTTCCACACCTACACAAGTTGAAGGAGAGAACTCATCCATGTCATTGATTAATAAGAGACACCATTTTTTCGCGTTATTTTTAGCAGCAATCCTATTTATTGTAACAGCAATACCTACACATGCGGCTTCTGCAAGCTCGTCGGGCGATGTTGTTGTACGAGTAAAAGTGGGCAGTACTCAAATGACTATTAATGGTGAGAAGCTAACAATCGAAGCGCCATTCGTATCGGGCGGCACTACGTTAGTTCCGATTAGCGTGTTCACAAATGCGAAAGGATTTGGAGCAAAGGTAAAGCTAACTGGAAAGAGCATACAGCTAACTTACCAAGGTCATACTATCGTTGTAACGAAAGATGATAAAGCAGCGACAATGGACGGCAAAAAGGTTACATTAGTAGCAGCGCCGGTCGTGAAAAAAGGAGTTACAATGGTACCTGTTACCGCAATTGCAAAAGCATTCGGTATTAAGTATTCGACAGATTCGAGTACGAAGGAGCTTGTACTGAGTGGAGCGGCGGCTGGATCGACTACAACGAGTACGAATATTAATACCGATGCAGGCAAGACTCAGATTGGCGACAGTTATTTTCAGTGGACGATAAATTATCCGACAGGACTTATTCAAGAATATCAGTCTAGCAATGGAGATGTGCTTGTTTTCAGAGATATCAAGAAGCAATTTTTCTTGCAAATCGCGGTAGAGGATGCAACCGAGTTAATGACAACAGAAGACATTAGAGCTCACTTATTGCGCTACGTATCAAAAGGTGAGACTTTAGTCGACAAGCGGACCGTTACCACTGCAACAGGTACGACCTACGAGAAGATCGTAACGAAGGATAAAAACGGGTTTTTCTTCGAATTTAGAGGTACCCAAACGAATAAATTTTTATATACTACGATCTATGGTAAAACCGCTGCTAACTTAGCAGAGTTTAATGCAGTTGGTTCGATTCTGGATAGCTTTAAGACCTCTTTTAATCGCAGTAACAAGTCTATAAAGGATTTAACAAAGATTATTGATGGCTTTAAAGTATTTTTAAACTCTGATTTTGCGTTAGCTGTAAGCTTGCCGAAGGATTGGAAGGAAGATGAAGAGTCATCCTACCCGTATTACGAGTATGAAGATGCTTACATGTTTATGGATGTGACCTCGCTTGAAGCGGGTGATACAGCTAGTGCATGGGCCAAACGTATGACGGATCGCTTTGAGCAGCTTTTCGCAGCTGAATATGGCAAGATCGTTGAACAAAAGGATATTACTTGGAACGGCGTTCCGGCTAAGGTTGTGAAGCTAAGATACTCCTACGACTTGACTAACTGGTGGGAAGAGTATGAAGTGTTCGCGATTAAAGGCAACTATCGTTACTACACAGAGTTTGCCTATCCTGAAAAGATGGCTTCGAAAAAGGGAGTCTCGTTTGACCAGTTGATTAACACAATGAGTGTGGACTTTAAATTTATCGAAAGCAACTTTGGCCTGATTACAGATGAATATGAATCGAAAGATCGTCTGACAAAAGTTGTGCAGACGAATAACGATCGCGGATACCAAATTACAGTTCCGAAATACTGGGGTAAAGACGAGGCGAAGGATGAAGAAGGTCTTGAGTACTATTATTTCCCAGGAGGCCTCATATTCATTGGGGCTATGTCAGATCAGGGAAATCCGCAAGCTATTATTTCGAACATCTCAAGCAACCTTCAGCTTAGAACGAATGGAAGCAGCTTAGTCAAGATTCTAAGTAATTCAACTGTTGATTTTGCAGGGGCTACTGCAACTAAGATTGTTGTCGAGGATAAGAGTAATGTGAAAGTTAGTCCTCAAGTGGAAACGTGGTATCTGTTTTCACGTAACGGTCATGTGTATGTTGTAGGTGGTATATATTCTCTAGCTAATGGAACACCATATGTAATTTCACAGATGGAAGATGCATTGAAATCGTTCACCCTTACGAGATAACGAATGTCTATACGAAATGATTAGCCGCTCGGCATGTGCTTCTGCACAGCCGGGCGGTTTCTATTTTGGACTTGCGTGGTATACTAGGAAAGTAGATTTCCGCGACTATGCGGTGTGGAGGGTAATAAAATAATGAACGACAAAAGCGCCTTACGGCGAGAAGATATTGAATTGTTAGCACCAGCAGGAGATTGGGAATGTATGCGCGCTGCTGTTGCGAATGGAGCAGACGCCGTCTTCTTCGGTGTGGAAAAGTTTAATGCACGGGCAAGAGCTAATAACTTTACGACGAATGAGCTCCCCGAAGTGATGAAGTTTTTGCACAAATATGGGGTTAAAGGGTTTTTGACCTTTAATATTTTAGTGTTCGAGGACGAGCTTACAGAAGCGAGAAAGCTTATTGAAGCATGCATTGATGCTGGTGTAGATGCAGTAATTGTACAGGACCTGGGACTTGTGAAGATGATTCGCGAAATTTCACCGGACTTTCCGATTCACGGTTCAACTCAGATGACGATTACGTCTCCTGAAGCGGTGGAATTTACGAAGCCGTTTAATATGGAGCGGGTCGTGCTCGGACGTGAAAATAACTTAAAGCAAATCCAGAAAATCGGGGAACAAGCGAAGCTGCCGATGGAAGTGTTCGTACATGGAGCGCTGTGTGTTTCTTACTCCGGTCAATGCTTAACATCTGAAATGTGGGGCGGTCGTTCTGCGAATCGTGGAGAATGTGCGCAAGCTTGTCGCCTCCCCTATGATCTGATGGTCGATGGTGTACAGCAGCCGATGGGAGATATCGCCTACTTGTTATCGCCAAAGGATCTTGCGGCTATTGATATTGTTCCGGAATTAATTGATGCGGGCGTAACGTCATTCAAGATCGAAGGTCGTTTGAAAAGTCCAGAATATGTAGCAAATGTCGTCAGTAAATATGCGAAGGAAGTTGATAAATACTTCGCAGGAGATTCCTCCGATCCATCCAAGGAAGAGGTGCGCGAGCTCCAACAAAGCTTTTCACGTGGTTTTACACATGGCTTCCTAGATGGAACGAACAATAAGCAGCTCGTAGAAGGTACTTTCCCGAAGAGTCGCGGAGTCTATTTGGGCACAGTTGAGAAGATTTTACGTGATGCGGTCATTTGCCGAATTGAAGCTCCACTTAAGCGGGGAGATGGCATCGTATTTGATGCAGGCGATCCGACGAAGAAGGAAGAAGGCGGGCGCGTCTACGATATTCGCAATTCAGGTATTAAGCTCGAGGGCGAATCGCCAGAAGGCTCGCGCATTGAGATTGTACCTGGTCGCAACGATATCGATCTTAATCGTGTTCATGAAGGCGATCGGATTTGGAAGACGAGCGATCCTGCGCTAGATCGCCGGTTACGTAGCACATTCGAAACAGAGAAGCCCTATCGCACTTTTCCTCTGGCAGTATCTGTATTCGGACAAGAGGGTGCGGCTCTGCGCACGATCTGGACAGATGTTAAGCTGGGAACGACAGTTGCTGTTGAATCCGAGCTATTGTTAGAACAGGCACAGAAGCGTCCACTGGGACATGAGGTGCTTGGAGAGCAGTTAGGGCGTTTGGGTGGAACGTTATTTTATTTGGATCAGCTTGAGGTGAGCTTGAAGGGTGACGTAATTGTACCGATGCGCGAGTTGAATCGGATGCGTCGTGAGGCGACTGAGCAGCTAGAAATTATGCGTGAACAGCCTCCTCAATTCATAAAGCGAGAGATTGATGAATTTGCAGATTCTTTTTCGAATGGTGAAGCCCAAGAAATCAATCCGAATGAGATAAAGCTAACGGTGTTATGTCGGACATTAGAGCAAGTAGAAGCAGTCGTTGGCAATCCGGATGTGTCGATGATTTATGCTGATTTCGAATTTATTAAGCAATTCCCTGATGCGATCAAGCTCTGCCGGGAGGCGGGCAAACGAATTGCGCTCGCAACACCACGAATTCATATGCCTGGTGAGAACGGATACCATCGCAATATATTGAATCTGAAACCGGATGCGATTCTCGTTCGGAATACCGGGGCTTTGTATTATTATTTGAAGGAACGGATGGAACATCCCGGAGTAGAACATCCCGAGTTGATTGGTGACTTTTCTCTAAATGTTGCGAATCACAAAACCGTTAATCTATTCCGTGAAGCGGGGCTAGACTGGGTTACTCCGTCGTATGATTTAAATATTCAACAGATGGTCGACATGCTGCGTCGTGCAGATACGTCACGTCTGGAGATTGTTATTCACCAGCATATGCCGATGTTCCACACGGAGCATTGCGTATATTGTACATTCATGAGTGAAGGGACCAACTATACGAACTGTGGTCGTCCTTGTGAGGAGAAGCGTGCATCGCTTCAAGATCGAATTGGCATGTCTCACCCTGTCAGAGTAGATGAGGGCTGTCGCAATACGGTTTATAATGCGATTGAGCAGTCGGGTGCGGAATATTTAACGACTTTCCAAGAGCTCGGAGTTCGTTCGTATCGTGTAGAGTTTTTAGAGGAAAATGGTGACAAGGTGCGCGAGGTGTTAACACTCTACCGGGCTGCTTTAGACGGTCGAATTGGTGGCAGTGAAGTTTGGCGTAAGCTAAAAGCGACGAATCAACTCGGTGTTACGCGTGGTCAACTTGTTAAGTAACGGTTAAAGTTTACACTCTGATAATACAATCCTGCATTTCCGTTTTTATCTCGATGATACACTATTGTAAGCTATACAGATTTTATAGGTTTTAACACTTATCCTATCTGTACAGCATACGCAAAACTTCTTCAGCATCTAAAGACGCTGAAGGTGTGTTTGCTTGAATAGACATCATTTCGAGGAGGAGCCGACCATGAGAATCGCGGTCGTAGGAATGGGTGTAATGGGATTGACGACTGGTGCGGGCTTTGCGGACCTCGGTCATTCGGTAGAGTGTGTAGATTTGGACAATCGTAGAATTGCGGATTTAGCGCGTGGCATTATAAATTCACGTGAACCTGGACTGGAATCGCTCCTATTACGCAATCGTAGTGCAGGGCGATTAAGCTTTAATCATGATCCAGCAAAATTGCATGAAGATACTGAGCTCATCATGATTGCGATGGATACTCCGGTGGATGAATCTGGTGAGATGTTATTATCTGGAATTTGGACGGTCATAGACCAGCTTACGCCAGGTAATCAGAATATAAAGAGAATCATTGCTCTTAAAAGCAGTGTACCCGTAGGTACTTCAGATCGGATTGAGACGAGGTTACGGGGACGCATGCCACAGGATCAAATGCCTGATGTTGTCTATATTCCGGATTTTATGCGTGAAGGGTATGCATTGCGGGATTTCTATGAACCGTCAAGAATTGTCATTGGAGCAGCATCGCAAGAGGCTGCTGAGCGTTTGTCACTGTTATATGCGAGATTGCCAGGTCCCATTCTGAAGACAGATCGGCGTAGTGCTGAATTGGCCAAATTAGCTGCGAATGCATTTCTAGCGGTGAAAATATCTTTTGCCAACGAGATGGCGGCACTAGCTGAACAAACAGGGGCTGATTATCCAACTGTGGCACAGTCGCTTAGTCTTGATCCGCGGATTGGACCGTATTCACTCGGCGCGGGAATCGGATTTGGGGGCTCATTCCTTCCAAAGGATGCACGAGCGCTTGTGCTCATGGCGGATGAAGCAGGCGCACCACAAACCCTTTTAGAAGCATCCGTCCGCGCGAATGCGATGCTGCCACTGCGAATGGTACGTAGGCTGGAAGCCGCGATCTCGGATCCGAGTCGCCGTAAAGTAGCCATTCTCGGTCTAGCCTATAAACCAGGAACGAATGATCTTCGTGAAGCACCAGCGCTTCGCGTCATTTCAGAATTGCTACGTCGACATCCAGGAATTGTGCTCACAGCATATGATCCGGAAATCAGTGTAATGAAAAATCCCGCTATCCCTGCAACCGTATCACTTTGTGCATCGGCTGAGGAGGCTTTAACGGGAGCGGATGCGGCGATTGTTGCGACAGAATGGCGTGAATTTAAACAAATTTCGCCGGAACACTTTAAGAAATGGATGAATCGCCCTATAATTATGGATGGGAGAAATACGCTTGACTCGGTTGCATTAAACGCCCAAGGCGTCGTCTGCATCGGTGTCGGTCATGTACCTGCGTCTCCGCAGGGGAATGGACAAAGGCACAAACTTCCCAACTAATAGATGTAGTTAGGGAGTGAAGCTTCATGATGAAAATTCGCAAAGCGATTATTCCTGCTGCTGGACTCGGCACAAGATTTTTGCCTGCGACGAAGGCGATGCCTAAAGAAATGCTACCCATTATCGATAAGCCCGGTATTCAATATATCGTAGAAGAAGCAGTAGCTTCAGGTATAGAAGATATCATTATCGTAACGGGTAAGGGCAAACGTGCGATTGAGGACCATTTTGACAGCTACTATGAATTGGAGCAAAATTTGCTTCAGAAGGGCAAGCTGGATTTATTGTCAGAGGTACAAAAAGCTTCTGAATTGACGGATATTCATTATATTCGCCAAAAGGAACCCCGTGGTCTGGGCCATGCAATCTGGTGCGCACGCAAGTTCATTGGAAACGAGCCATTTGCCGTATTGCTCGGCGATGATATCGTACAATCTGATGTGCCATGCTTGAAGCAGATGATGGATGTTTTTGATCAAGTTCAAGGATCGGTTCTTGCGGTTAAGGAAGTACCACATCAGGAAGTGTCGCGCTACGGAATTGTCGATCCAGACGGCACAGGTGGGGATGGCGACCGGATTTTGAAAGTAAAGGGCGTTGTTGAAAAACCGAAGCCAGAGCTTGCTCCGTCGAATGTTGCAATTATTGGTCGATATATTTTGACACCTGCGATTTTTGATATTTTAGAAACACAGGATGTTGGTGCGGGTGGCGAAATTCAATTAACGGATGCGATATCTCGACTTATGGAACTGGAGTCGGTCTTTGCTTACAATTTCCAAGGAAAACGCTATGATACTGGTGAAAAGCTTGGTTATTTGAAGACGATCATCGACTTTGCCCTGGAGCGTCCAGATTTGCAGGATGAAGTGCTGCAATACTTGAAAGAGAAATTGAACTAAGAGCGTGAAGAACACGCCGTAGGTCTCCTTAAGGGGACTTGCGGCGTTTTTTTTGAATGCTGACGAGGAATTGAGAATGTTTGAGGCAGTAGCGAAAGAAATACGAGTCTTTAAAGAAGTGACGAATTCCTGTACACTGAAAGTAAACCAGTAAACCATTGTTGGAGGCATTATGCTGCCCACTTTTTTTCGAAATTGGAAACATGTTTTTAAGCTCGACCCCGAACGGTCGATTACGGATGCAGCGCTAGAAGCGATTTGCTTATCCGGTACGGATGCGATTATTGTGGGTGGATCAAGCGGAGTCACTTACGAGAACACAGTTGATTTGCTGTCTCGCATTCGTCGATATGAGGTGCCATGTGCGCTTGAACTATCTGATGTGCGCTGTGGTGTGCCGGGTTTTGATGGATACTTTATTCCAAGTGTACTTAACACGATGCACACGGAATGGATGATCGGCCATCATGTGAATGCGTTGCAACACTTTGCTCACTTGCTCCCATGGGAGTCTGTCGTTGGTGAGGCATATCTCGTGCTTAACGAGGAATCGACAGTTGCACACGTGTCTGATGCGAGAGCCAATCTGACCATCGATGAAGCTGTTGCTTACAGTCAGGTGGCAGATCGCCTGTGGCGCGTGCCGGTATTATATGTAGAATACAGCGGTAAGTTTGGTTCAATGGAGCTTGTTGGTCGGATTCATCAGGGACTAGAGCAAGCGCATTTATTTTATGGCGGTGGGATCGATAATGCGTCCCGTGCGCAAGAAGCTGCGACGGTCTCAGATACGATCGTTGTGGGGAATATAATCTACGACAATTTGGATGCTGCGCTTGCAACAGTAGCTGCAGTAAGCCTAGTGATAAAGGAGTAAGATGATGTTTTTTGAACCTGTGGAATCGGAACAATTAGATATTGAAGCGGCAATTCAGAAGCTGAATCCGATGCAACGTGAAGCTGCGATTACGACGGACGGACCACTGTTAATTATGGCGGGAGCGGGCAGCGGTAAGACGCGGGTGCTAACGCACCGAATCGGCTACTTGATCTCCAAGCGAATTGCTGCGCCTTGGAGTATTCTTGCGATTACATTTACGAATAAAGCTGCGCGTGAGATGCAGGATCGTGTAGCTAAGCTCGTAGGTCCATCAGGGAAAGACATCTGGGTAAGCACGTTCCACTCGATGTGCGTGCGAATTCTGCGTAAAGACATTGAGCGAATCGGGTATAGCCGAAATTTCAGCATACTAGATTCTGGTGATCAACTGTCCGTAATTAAAAATGTGATGAAGGAAAACAACATCGATATCAAAAAGATCGAGCCGAAGGCTGTGCAAGCGACGATCAGCGGGGCAAAGAATGAGCTTGTTACTCCTGACCAATACGAATCGACGCAAGGGGACTATTTTCAAAAAATTGTTGCTAAGGTATACACCCAATATCAAAGAAGGCTCAGAAGCAACAACGCACTCGACTTTGACGATCTCATCATGCTGACGATCCAGCTATTTAAAGAAGTGCCCGAAGTACTCGATTTCTATCAAAATAAGTTTCGCTACCTCCACGTAGATGAGTATCAGGATACAAACCGTGCGCAATATATGCTTTGTAAGATGCTTGCGTCGAAGCATCACAATATTTGCGTCGTCGGCGATAGTGATCAGTCGATCTACCGGTGGCGTGGGGCGGACATTACGAACATCTTGAATTTTGAAAAGGATTATCCGGAGTCGAAGTCGATTTTATTGGAGCAAAACTATCGTTCTACATCAAATATTTTGGATGCTGCGAATGCGGTCATTAAGAATAACCATGGACGCAAAGCGAAAAACCTGTGGACTGATCAAAGTGGTGGAGACAAGATCACCGTGTACCAAGGCGGTACGGAGCACGAGGAAGGCTACTACATCGCGGGTGAAATTCGAAAAAACCGTCAAAGCGCCAAGCGTTTCGATGATCATGCGATATTGTATCGAACGAACGCACAGTCACGGGTAATGGAAGAAATTTTGATCAAGTCGGAAATTCCGTATCAGATCGTAGGCGGGGTTAAGTTCTATGATCGTAAAGAAATTAAAGACATCCTCGCGTATTTGCGATTGATCTCTAATCCGGATGATGACATCAGCTTGAATCGAATTATTAATGTACCTAAGCGTAGCTTAGGGGATACAACGATGGCGAAAGTGCAAGCTGAGGCAAATGAGCGCGAGGTTTCGATCTTTCGTTTGCTTAACGAGGGAGATGGACTCATCGGCGATGGATTGTATCATCTCGATATACAGACTCGTGCGAAGGTTGCACTCTCTGACTTCCGTGATTTGATGCGAGATTTGACTGCAATGGTGGAATACTTGTCCGTGACGGAATTGACGGAGAAGATGCTTGAACTGACAAATTATCGGGATGAGCTCATTCGAGAAAATTCGTTGGAATCCCAGTCGCGCTTAGAAAATATTGAAGAGTTCCTCTCTGTGACTCAAGAATTCGAGAAGCGGAATGAAGATAAGTCGCTCGTTGCATTTTTGACTGATTTGGCTTTAATCGCTGATATAGATTCAATGAACAAAGATGAGGAAGACGATGGCAGTGGAGATGCGGTCGTTCTGATGACAATGCATAGCGCTAAGGGACTTGAATTTCCAGTCGTGTTCATCATCGGAATGGAGGAAGGGGTATTCCCAGGCAATCGTGCGTTCTTGGACAATGATGAGATGGAAGAGGAACGTAGACTAGCGTATGTCGGAATTACTCGTGCAGAGAAACGATTATTTTTAACTTGTGCGCGTACACGTACGTTGTATGGTCGAACGAACAGCAATCCTCCTTCACGGTTTTTGGAGGAGATTCCTTCTTCTCTAAAAGAAGCAGTTGAAACCGTAGGCGGTAGCTCATCGGGTTCATATGGTAGTTATAGTGGAAGTTATGGCGCGCGTTCAGGTGGAGGCTTCGGTTCGAGGTCTGTTGCGGGTAGTAGTGGTGTCGGTGCTTCGGGAGCGGGAATTGGCTCGCGTGCGAAGGTGGTTACTTCTTCTGGCGTAACGTCGGTGAACGCAACTCCTGCAGTATCTGCTACGAATCCAGCGGGAGAAGGCTTGCAGGTTGTAGCGGGTGATAAGGTACAGCATGCCAAATGGGGTGTAGGTACAATTATTGCAGTAAAAGGCGCTGGAAATGATGCAGAGCTTCAGATTGCATTTCCTGCTCCTATCGGTGTGAAGCGACTGCTTGCAGCGTTTGCTCCTGTTACGAAAATCTAATTTGAATGAAAAGTGAGGTTACAGCGAATGGTGCATACGGAAAGGATGCAAGCGCTCGTTGCTGAGTTGAATGCGCATGGTCATCGCTATTATACGGAAGACAACCCTACGATTAGCGACAAGGAGTACGATCTGCTATACGATGAGCTCGTTGCGTTAGAGCAAGAAAGTGGGATCGTGCTGCCAAATTCTCCGACGCGCAGAGTCGGTGGAGCGATATTAAACGGCTTTAAACCGCATCGCCATCTTGCTCGGCTGTGGAGCTTGGACAAGGCGCAGAATACGGACGATTTACTTGCGTGGTCAGCACGTGCGAATCGCTTAATTAACGACTATAATGCAAAAAATCCAGAGACGCCACTGCCCTCACCAGAATATGTGCTGGAATTGAAATTTGATGGCTTATCGCTCAATTTGACCTACGATGAGGGTGAGCTGACGCAATCGGCAACTCGTGGTAATGGTGAAGTTGGAGAAGGGATACTTGCGCATGTACGTACGATTCGCACCGTTCCTTTAACAATTGAATATGCAGGCGGTACGATAGAAGTTCAGGGTGAAGGCTTTATGAGGCTATCTGTTCTAGAGGACTACAATAAGACCGCAGCAGAGCCACTTAAAAATGCGCGAAACGGTGCTGCAGGCGCGCTTCGAAATCTCGATCCTAAGGTTACGGCAGCGCGTCGGTTGGATGCTTTCTTTTACAATATCGGTTATGCAGAAGGTGTCACTTTCCACAATCATCGAGAGATGATCGGGTTTTTGCGTGACAATGGGTTCCCGGTGAATCCCTATGCACATTACTTCAGTTCGATGGATGATTTGATTGCAGAGCTTGATCATATCGTAGCACGACGTGATCAGCTTGATTACCTCATAGATGGAGCGGTTGTGAAGCTGACTGATATGCGGACGCGCGAGGTGCTTGGCTACACAGACAAGTTCCCGCGCTGGGCAGTTGCCTTCAAGTTCGAAGCGGAAGAGACAACAACGGTGCTTGAATCAGTATCGTGGGAAGTGGGTCGTACTGGTAAGATCACGCCGTTAGCACGTGTGGAAGCGGTAGAATTAGCGGGTGTAACCGTTCAGAACTGCACGCTCAACAATATCGGCGACATTGAACGTAAAAATCTGCTTCATGCACTTGGAACGCGTGTATTCATTCGTCGCTCGAACGATGTCATTCCTGAGATTCTCGGCAAAGCGGATGATGAAGAGGGAGAAGCGATTGCAGTGCCGGAACAGTGTCCGGGCTGTGGAGCGCCGTTAGAGATGCGTGGTGCGCATCTGTTCTGCAACAACCGCTTAGGCTGCAAAGAACAGTTGATCGGGCGGATTACCCATTTTGCAGCGCGAGATGGAATGGATATCGAAACGTTCAGCGGGAAAACGGCAGAGCAGCTCTATGATGAACTTAATGTTCGTGATCCAGCCGATTTATACAGCTTAGCGCTGGAAGATTTGGTGAAGCTGGAGCGCTTTGGCGAAAAGAAGGCAACGAACTTGCTTGCTGCATTGGAGAAGTCGAAGTCACGGGAGCTCGCACAGTTTCTTAATGCACTCGGCATTCCGAATACAGGGAAGGCGACTGCAAGGCTGCTCGCAGATCACTTCGGCGACTTGGATCGCTTGATTACTGCGGAAACGGAAGAACTACAAAGCTTGCCCGAAGTGGGCGGGATCGTAGCGGAGAGCATTATGGGCTTCTTCCGCGATCCGGTTATGATCGATAGCATTGCACGGATGCGTGCTGCTGGGGTGAGGGCAGAGGCAAGTCAGCCTGCTGCCGCCGCTGCAGATGCGAATCATCCGTTATTTGGTAAAACGGTTGTGCTTACAGGCACCCTAACTGTTATGACACGTGATGAAGCGTCACGCAAACTTGAAGCGCTTGGTGCAAAGGTGTCGGGTAGTGTCTCTAAGAAAACGGATCTCGTCATCGCTGGAGAAAGTGCGGGTAGCAAGCTAACTAAAGCACGTGAGTTAGGTGTCGAGGTACTTGAGGATCAAGAAGAACTGTTAAAGCTGTTAAGCTGATTAAAGGTTTTGTAAAAGACGAGGCATGTAGCGTGAAGGATACGCTCTATGCTTCGTCTTTTTTTGCTTGCTACCCTCCCTTCGCAACCTTCTATAGCTTCAATCGTCTATTTCTGTAATTGGATAATAGTGGGGGTACATTATGCGAGGAATACGTTGGTTTCGAGTACTTACGCTCGGGTTTAGTATAGGGTTAATTACAGGCTGTAGTGACGGTAATGAATCTGCGCCAACGCCGAAAGTTGAACAAAGTGAATCTCCTTCTCCATCCATCATAGATGTCCCGGTAATTGAGAAGGTCAGCTTGACGCTAGATAATATGCGCAGTTACTTGTCGCTCAGCTTGTCGGAGGACCAGGCAAAGCTAATTTTCGGTGTTGGATATGGAAGTGAACAGAGCTCACTCTATTGGGAGTCGAACTGGGTGGAAACGCGAACGTGGACATATTGGCGGGAAGATAATAATGCGAAGTTGGAGTTGCAATGGTCTACTGCGCATGAGCTACTCTATGCGATCTACCATGAAAGAGTTGCGGGAAATTGGCAGACGTACATCCCAGATATGGGTGCGATTCCAGAAGCGTGGTCAAGAGATAGTCGACTCGCTCAGCAAGCGGGACTTCAAATCGATAGGGAAGCAAGCGTAAAACTGAATACAAATGGTTATGCCATGATCGATTCAGCTTTTCCGAGAGTCGAGTACTTGGCATCGCCAGACCGCAATTTGCGTATCGTTGCGTTAACAGAAACCTTTGTTGAAATTGATGACGATGGGGTACATAGTTGGATTCCAATCTGGTACTTTACAGATGAAGCCATTAACATTCGCGATATTGAACCCGCTGAGATGGTATTAACTAAGGGTGAAGAAGCACATTGGGACCCTAGCTCAGGAGCTACTGCAACAATGTTAAAAGCGGATGAAAAAGTATTCGCGATGCAAGCTTATGGCGATTGGATCGGTGTCGTAACGAACGATAAGCCCAGTCAGCCTTCTTTGGGACTATTATGGGTGCCTAGACACTCTTTGATATCAACAGGTCCATGGAAACCACTCTTTACCAATACAACTGCGTCTCAATCGGATACTGTGGCAGCAATATCGAAGGTCGAATTGGATCAGAAAGTGAGTAAAGAACGTGTGGAACAAATCTTTGGCAATCCACAAGCCATCGAGACAACAGACAATGTTGATATGCCAGAAACGTGGCGGACGCTACCGTTATGGAGATATGAGAGTGCTGATGCACGATTAGAGATTACATGGGAGACGGATGGAAGCCTTTTTGGATACCGAATGTTTGATCGTACACAGAAAAACAGTTATGAAGTGAGAGACCTGACTTTCGAAGAAGTACCGACAAGGATTTCTAAATTAGAAGCTAATGAGAAGCCGTGGGCACTTACTAAGCCGACCTCATTTGAATGGCGAATCCAAACGGATCTTCCGTACAACTACTTGATTGCTACCGCAGGAAATACATTAATCGTTGCGGGTGAAGATGGCGGGTTTAGCGGAATGCATTACCGTACACAAATCTTTGCTGTTCAGAAGAAGTCGGGGAACCTATTGTGGAAACGCGAAATTGGTCTTAATGGGTATTCTTATGCCATCTCAAGCGATGGTCGCCAAATGGTGTTTTTAACAATAATTACGGATGGATCAGACCAAATTGCTCGCTTAGACGCTATCGAAACTTCAACGGGCAAGTCCCTATGGAAGAAAGATATTACGGTGGATGGAAGCACGTGGTATTTGCATCTTGCTTCTTCAGGATCGGTTGTAGTTGCTTCGTTCGAACAAAAGCTGGACGATCAGGATGTTACGTACACTTATGCTTATGATATGAAGAGAGGACAACAGCTCTGGAGTAGAAAGGCTGAATATCCAGAGGTTTTAGTGGGACAGACGGTGAGTATGCCGTTATTTCTCATTCATAGCAGGGATGTTGATTCAGGTGTTATGGGTAAACTTACAGCTTATGCCCCACTAACAGGTAAAGTGAAGTGGGAGATCACAGATTTAAGTACGGTGAACGTCTTGAACCAAATGTTCATTACATCGGATGAACGTTTGAGTAATGAATCCTCCAGAGTGAATTGGGTGCGCACGTTGGAGGGGGTTTCTCAGATTGATGTGCCCACAGGAAAAATGAAAGCTTCGTACCCGGTCGGTAATTTTGAACAAACTCATCTAGAAATCATAAATGATAAGTATATGCTTATACAGCAAACTAATGATCACAAATCATTCTATGATTCAGATGATGTTACGACTTCATTAGTTGATATGGAGTCAGGAAAAGTGATGTGGACGAGTACGGGCTATGGTGATAAAGGTGTAGTAGATTCCGATATTCTATATTACCGGTTGAATGGTAAGCCGCGTGCGGTGAATATAGTTGATGGGAATCTAGTTTGGGAAGGGAATTATACTATTCAAGGTAAAATCTTAGTCTACGGTGAACGGATCATTGTTGAGGAGTATCCAGATGTGTACGTGTTGGATAAAAAGGATGGCACAGTGCTATATCGTATGGGAGACATAAGACTAGGAGTATATGATAGTATTCGGCTTACGCAACTATACGGTACGATCACGTCAGTAGATGGGGGATTGGTCGTTGGATCGTCGAACGGTAATTTCTCATTGCTGAAGCCTACACTCGAGTAGTGCTTAACTGCCCGAGTGTGGCATTTTATAGGTGAATCTACGTACGATACTTCGCTCGCAATTGCTTATATTGGAAATAGATTGTGCAGCCGATGCAATAGCCTAATAGAGCAACGCCGGCGGCAATTAACAGCATTAAAGCGAAGACTGTTCCGATAATTGTAAGTCCGAGGCTGTAGAATAAGATGGACAACGTTAAGAATATAATCGCAAGCACGTTGTTAAACCTTTGAAGCTCCACAGCTTGCATCTCGGTTCCCGGATTTGTGATGAAACGCTTGGCGATGAGGACAAATACGTTGTACTTTCCTTCAGTTAACAAGCCTACGACTTGAATAAGCAATAGAAGCGGTAAAATCCATGATTGCTGTAGAAGAAATGATAAGACCACAAACAGAACTATGCCGGTTTGATTGCTCTTCACATAACGCATAGGAACTTCTTTCATTGTGACACACCTCAAATTCAGATAAGTTTACTCAGATTTAATATATGCGAAGTTTGGGGAGTTCGCAAGAGGAAGTTGGAGGAGGGCGTTCAATGTTGAAAAGATGGATTGTTGTTGCGATGATGAGTTGGCTTGTAGTGGGATTTCTTGCTCCCCAAAAAGCGGTGGCATGCTCATGCGTAGATATGAGTGTTGAAAAACGGTACGAAGTATTTGATACGGTTTTTTTAGGAACCGTGTTAGAGAGAAGTGTTATTAAAGGTGACAATGTGTTTGAGGTTGAACGGATCTGGAAAGGTGAGTTGCCTAATGGAAGCGTCAATACGAATGACGCCGCGGGATGCGGTACAGCAACATTCGAAGTCGGTCAACAATATGTCGTTTATGCTGAATTCTTATTGGGAGAAATGAAGACGAGTGTATGTAGCGGGAATAAGACTGCGGTGGCAGCGTCAGAGGATATCGCGATCCTTAATCAAATTTCAGAACATATTGTGGACCCCAAAACGGAACAAACCTCTTCCGATCGAACCATGTACATTGTTTTGGGGGCGATAGTTTTAGGTAGTTTTGTGATCCTATTAGTGCGGATGCGTATTCATAAACATAAATAATTGAAGACATATAATGAAGATATTTAATGTAATTAATTCCCACGATAAAAAGGGTTGCAATCGTCTGTGGAGACGTGATATATTATTTAAGTCGCTTCGAGAGGCGCTGAAATATAGAGCACCAATCGAAACACAAATTGTTCTTTGAAAACTGAATTCGAGCGAATTACGGTAATAAAAAAGTCTTACAGTGACTACGGTCGCAGTAAGCAAACCAGCAATACAGATTGAGCCATTTGGCTCTCACAATATGAAGCTTCGGCTTCTATCATGGAGAGTTTGATCCTGGCTCAGGACGAACGCTGGCGGCGTGCCTAATACATGCAAGTCGAGCGGATTTAACTGAGGAGCTTGCTCCTTAGTTAAGTTAGCGGCGGACGGGTGAGTAACACGTAGGCAACCTGCCCTTAAGACCGGGATAACATTCGGAAACGGATGCTAAAACCGGATACGCAAGTTTGTCGCATGATGGACTTGGGAAACACGGAGCAATCTGTGGTTTAAGGATGGGCCTGCGGCGCATTAGCTAGTTGGTGGGGTAACGGCTCACCAAGGCGACGATGCGTAGCCGACCTGAGAGGGTGAACGGCCACACTGGGACTGAGACACGGCCCAGACTCCTACGGGAGGCAGCAGTAGGGAATCTTCCACAATGGGCGAAAGCCTGATGGAGCAACGCCGCGTGAGTGAGGAAGGCTTTCGGGTCGTAAAGCTCTGTTGCCAGGGAAGAATAAGAGCTAGTTAACTGCTAGCTCGATGACGGTACCTGAGAAGAAAGCCCCGGCTAACTACGTGCCAGCAGCCGCGGTAATACGTAGGGGGCAAGCGTTGTCCGGAATTATTGGGCGTAAAGCGCGCGCAGGCGGCTCTTTAAGTCTGGTGTCTAAGTGCGGGGCTCAACCCCGTGATGCACTGGAAACTGGGGAGCTTGAGTACAGAAGAGGAAAGTGGAATTCCACGTGTAGCGGTGAAATGCGTAGAGATGTGGAGGAACACCAGTGGCGAAGGCGACTTTCTGGACTGTAACTGACGCTGAGGCGCGAAAGCGTGGGGAGCAAACAGGATTAGATACCCTGGTAGTCCACGCCGTAAACGATGAGTGCTAGGTGTTGGGGGTATCATGCCCTCGGTGCCGAAGTTAACACATTAAGCACTCCGCCTGGGGAGTACGGTCGCAAGACTGAAACTCAAAGGAATTGACGGGGACCCGCACAAGCAGTGGAGTATGTGGTTTAATTCGAAGCAACGCGAAGAACCTTACCAGGTCTTGACATCCCTCTGACCGTCCTAGAGATAGGGCTTTCCTTCGGGACAGAGGAGACAGGTGGTGCATGGTTGTCGTCAGCTCGTGTCGTGAGATGTTGGGTTAAGTCCCGCAACGAGCGCAACCCTTGAACTTAGTTGCCAGCAGGTTAAGCTGGGCACTCTAGGTTGACTGCCGGTGACAAACCGGAGGAAGGCGGGGATGACGTCAAATCATCATGCCCCTTATGACCTGGGCTACACACGTACTACAATGGCCGGTACAACGGGTCGCGAAGCCGCGAGGTGGAGCCAATCCTATCAAAGCCGGTCTCAGTTCGGATTGCAGGCTGCAACTCGCCTGCATGAAGTCGGAATTGCTAGTAATCGCGGATCAGCATGCCGCGGTGAATACGTTCCCGGGTCTTGTACACACCGCCCGTCACACCACGAGAGTTTACAACACCCGAAGTCGGTGGGGTAACCCGCAAGGGAGCCAGCCGCCGAAGGTGGGGTAGATGATTGGGGTGAAGTCGTAACAAGGTAGCCGTATCGGAAGGTGCGGCTGGATCACCTCCTTTCTAAGGAGCCCCTTGAGGGCTATAACAGATTACCGTATGAAGCTCGAATTCAGTTTTGAAAGAGCAATGTAAATTGCCTTTCAATTGTAATTGTAAGTTTTTGCACCTTGAAAACTGGATAACGAAACAAAGCGCGAATTAAGAAATCATCTTATAGCTGAGATGTGTTGAATCGTGACGACCGAACATTAGCCTTACGGCTAACGTTAGCGGATCGCACGTGGTTAAGCTAATAAGAGCGCACGGTGGATGCCTAGGCGCCAGGAGCCGATGAAGGACGCGACGAACAGCGATATGCTTCGGGGAGCTGTAAGTGAGCTTTGATCCGGAGATTTCCGAATGGGGAAACCCAGCTATCGTAATGGATAGTTACTCTGTAGTGAATACATAGCTACAGTAGAGGCAGACCAGGGGAACTGAAACATCTAAGTACCCTGAGGAGTAGAAAACAATAGTGATTCCGTCAGTAGCGGCGAGCGAACGCGGAGAAGCCCAAACCTAAGAGCTTGCTCTTAGGGGTTGTGGGACGTCTCACATGGAGTGATAAAAGAGCAGATTAGGCGAAGAGGTCTGGAAAGGCCCGTCACAGAAGGTAACAACCCTGTAGCCGAAAGTGTGCTCTCTCCGAGACGGATCCCGAGTACCGCGAGACACGTGAAACCTCGTGGGAATCCGGCAGGACCATCTGCCAAGGCTAAATACTACCTGGCGACCGATAGTGAAGCAGTACCGTGAGGGAAAGGTGAAAAGCACCGCGGGAGCGGAGTGAAAAAGAACCTGAAACCGTGCGCTTACAAGAAGTCAGAGCCCGATCTAGGGGTGATGGCGTGCCTTTTGTAGAATGAACCGGCGAGTTACGTTCACGTGCAAGGTTAAGCTGATGAGGCGGAGCCGAAGGGAAACCGAGTCTGAATAGGGCGAATAAGTACGTGGTCGTAGACCCGAAACCGTGTGATCTACCCCTGTGCAGGGTGAAGGTAAGGTAATACTTACTGGAGGCCCGAACTCGTGAGCGTTGAAAAGCTCTGGGATGACGTGGGGGTAGGGGAGAAATTCCAATCGAACTCGGAGATAGCTGGTTCTCCCCGAAATAGCTTTAGGGCTAGCCTCGAGGTAAAGCATCATGGAGGTAGAGCACTGATTGGGTGCGGGGCCCGCCAAGGGTTACCAAGTCCAGTCAAACTCCGAATGCCATGTATGTATACTCGGGAGTCAGACAGCGAGTGCTAAGATCCGTTGTCAAGAGGGAAAGAGCCCAGATCATCAGCTAAGGTCCCTAAGTGTGTGTTAAGTGGGAAAGGATGTGGAGTTGCGAAGACAACCAGGATGTTGGCTTAGAAGCAGCCATCATTTAAAGAGTGCGTAATAGCTCACTGGTCGAGTGACTCTGCGCCGAAAATGTAACGGGGCTAAACACACCACCGAAGCTATGGCATGTACACTATGTGTACTTGGGTAGGGGAGCGTTGTATGCGGGTTGAAGTCGTACCGGAAGGAACGGTGGACTGCATACAAGTGAGAATGCCGGTATGAGTAACGAAAAGATCAGTGAGAATCTGATCCGCCGAAAGCCTAAGGGTTCCTGGGGAAGGTTCGTCCGCCCAGGGTAAGTCGGGACCTAAGGCGAGGCCGAAAGGCGTAGTCGAAGGACAACAGGTTGAAATTCCTGTACCACCGTAATCCGTTATGAGCAATGGGGGGACGCAGGAGGGCAATGACGCAGACTGATGGAATAGTCTGTCTAAGCAGTGAGAGGTGTGTGTAGGCAAATCCGCACACTGATACCTCAAGCTGTGATGGGGAGGGAAAATCATAGTACCGAAGGTCATGCACCCACGCTGCCAAGAAAAGCCTCTAGCCAGGAGAAGGTGCCCGTACCGCAAACCGACACAGGTAGGCGAGATGAATATTCTAAGGCGCGCGGAAGAACTCTCGTTAAGGAACTCGGCAAAATGACCCCGTAACTTCGGGAGAAGGGGTGCCCCGGTAGTGTGAATAGCACGAGGGGGCCGCAGTGAAGAGGCCCAAGCGACTGTTTAGCAAAAACACAGGTCTGTGCGAAGCCGTAAGGCGAAGTATACGGGCTGACGCCTGCCCGGTGCTGGAAGGTTAAGGGGAGTGGTTAGGGGTAACCCGAAGCTATGAACCGAAGCCCCAGTAAACGGCGGCCGTAACTATAACGGTCCTAAGGTAGCGAAATTCCTTGTCAGGTAAATTCTGACCCGCACGAATGGCGTAACGATCTTGGGCGCTGTCTCAACGAGAGATCCGGTGAAATTTTAGTACCTGTGAAGATGCAGGTTACCCGCGACGTGACGGAAAGACCCCATGGAGCTTTACTGTAACTTGATATTGAACTTTGGTACGGTCTGTACAGGATAGGTGGGAGCCTATGAAGCAGGAGCGCAAGCTTCTGTGGAGGCGCCGTTGGGATACCACCCTGATCGTATCGGAGTTCTAACTTACTACCGTGAAGCCGGTAGAAGGACCGTGTCAGGTGGACAGTTTGACTGGGGCGGTCGCCTCCTAAAGAGTAACGGAGGCGCCCTAAGGTTCCCTCAGAATGGTTGGAAATCATTCGTAGAGTGCAAAGGCATAAGGGAGCTTGACTGCGAGACCTACAAGTCGAGCAGGGACGAAAGTCGGGCTTAGTGATCCGGTGGTACCGAATGGAAGGGCCATCGCTCAACGGATAAAAGCTACCCTGGGGATAACAGGCTTATCTCCCCCAAGAGTCCACATCGACGGGGAGGTTTGGCACCTCGATGTCGGCTCATCGCATCCTGGGGCTGAAGTAGGTCCCAAGGGTTGGGCTGTTCGCCCATTAAAGCGGTACGCGAGCTGGGTTCAGAACGTCGTGAGACAGTTCGGTCCCTATCTGTCGCGGGCGTAGGAAATTTGAGAGGGGCTGTCCTTAGTACGAGAGGACCGGGATGGACGCACCGCTGGTGTACCAGTTGTTCCGCCAGGAGCATCGCTGGGTAGCCAAGTGCGGAAGGGATAAGCGCTGAAAGCATCTAAGCGCGAAGCCCGCCTCAAGATGAGATTTCCCAATTTAGTAAGACCCCTTGGAGAACACGAGGTTGATAGGCTCGGGGTGGAAGCGCAGCAATGTGTGGAGCTGACGAGTACTAATCGGTCGAGGGCTTATCCTAATTTCAACACTTCCGTAAGATGATCTTTTTTCACCGCTTTGTTTCGTATCCAGTTTTCAGGGCGCAAGCCATGAATACGTACTGTAAACCAATGATAATTGTTCATTGGTTTTTTTGCGCTTCTTGGAAGTAGTGCGGATCACGGCCTGACCAATTAAGACGAGAAAATTGCACTAAATCGGCATGGCCACGTGGAATGTCCGAAATAAGGCGAGAAAATCGCACTAAATCGGCATAGTAGCATGGAATGTTCGAAATAAGGCGAGAAAATCGCACTAAATCAGCGCAGTGGCGTGGTATGTTCGAAATAAGGCGAGAAAATCCCACTAAATCAGCATAGCGGCGTGGAATCAGCGGAGTATGCCGACATAATCGCACTAATCAAACGGGTGCACGAACTAAGCAAAGTAATCAAACAATCGCGATAGTTGCAAAACCAATAAATTGGCGTATAATAAAGTTATAGTCAAAGAAAGTCAAAGTCAGACCGAGCGAAGGGAGGATGACGATGCGTAACATTTCTGATCTGATCGAACAATACTTAAAGGAAATTTTGCACAAAAGTTCGGAAAGTGCAGTCGAAATCCAGCGGAGTGAGGTAGCAGATAAATTTTCATGTGTTCCATCGCAAATCAATTATGTTATTAGTACGCGCTTTACTTTGGAAAAAGGATACTACGTCGAAAGTAAACGTGGGGGCGGTGGCTACATTCGCATCCAGCGCGTTGACCATCCATCTTTGGAGGCAGTTCAACGACATATTTCACAAACAGTCGGTAATCAAATCGATCAAAATGCCTCTGAAGGGTTAATATATCAGTTAGAGGAAGCAGATTTTCTAACGGATCGAGAAGCGAATTTGCTAAGGGCAGCAATATCTCGCGAAGTGCTAACGGTCGGCTTGCCACTAAGGGATCAAATCAGAGCAAACGTCCTCAAGGCGATGCTAATCGTGCTGCTAATTAAGTAGTTAGCTTTCGAATGATGCTAATCGTGCTGCTGATTAGGTAGTTGAGCTTTGGAATAAGGAGTGATCAAGATGATATGTCAGGAATGTGGAAAGCGACCTTCAACGTTACATTTTACGAAAATTGTGAATGGTGATAAGAGAGAGCTGCACATCTGTGAATCGTGTGCCAGAGAGAAAGGTGAACTCATTCCAGGGTCGCAAGCTGGATTTTCCATTCATAATTTGATCTCTGGTTTACTTGATTTTGATACGGCCAGTTCAAATATGAAGGGAAATTCACATGTAATAAAGTGTGAGGAATGCGGGCTAACCTATGCCCAATTCAGCAAACTAGGTCGTTTCGGCTGCAGTCATTGTCATCTCCAATTTGCTGGGCGCCTAGATCCACTACTTAAGCGTGTACACGGCAATACTGTTCATGTGGGTAAGGTTCCCAAGCGTGCAGGGGGTCAACTGCAAGTGAAGCGCGAAATTGATCGTCTGAAGCGTGAGCTACAAGCATTAATTACACGTGAGGACTTCGAAGCTGCTGCACAATTGCGTGATCAGATCCGACAGCTTGAAAAGGAAATGACTGGGTAAAGGGAGGGGATTGCGATGTCTGGAAAAAAATATGTCGAGCAAGCGCTGAGTGCGTGGATGGATATTAGTGGTGAGGATTCGGATGTCGTAATAAGCAGTCGAGTTCGCATTGCTCGAAATCTTCGCAATGTTCCCTACCCGATGATGTCCACGCCTGAACAATCGAATAGCGCGATGGAGCAGTTACTTGATGTGGCAGAGAGTGGCAGGTTGAACGGTGTTGGGGAACTGGCGCTAATCCGACTTTCAGATTTAACTGAATTGGAAAAGCAGGTTATGGTGGAAAAGCACCTGATTAGCCCTAATTTAGCAAATGGATCACCATACGGGGCATTGATTTTAAGCTCGAATGAGGATATTAGCGTGATGATAAATGAAGAAGATCATCTTCGCATCCAATGTTTGCGTCCTGGTTTTCAATTATATGAAGCTTGGGACACTGCAACGAAAATCGACGATATCTTTGAGGAACAGGTTGATTATGCATTTGATGAAAAATACGGTTATTTAACGAGTTGTCCCACGAATGTCGGTACGGGTATTCGCATCTCAGTAATGATGCATTTGCCGGCACTTGTGATGACGACGCAAATTAATCGGATTTTATCTGCAGTAAACCAAGTGGGCTTAGCGGTTAGGGGCTTATATGGCGAAGGTAGTGAAGCTACAGGTAATTTATTTCAAGTGTCCAATCAGATTACATTAGGACAGTCTGAACAAGAAATTGTTGAGAATTTACAGCAGGTTGTGAAGCAACTCATTGATCATGAGAGAGCTGCACGTAACAAGCTGCTGGCAGAATCGAAATTGCGTGTGATGGATCGAATTCGGCGTTCATTTGGTTTATTGTCTCAAGCGGTATATATGGATTCGAAAGAAGCGTCACAGCGACTTTCGGACCTGCGATTAGGTGTTCACCTGGGATTAATGCCCGAGGTTGATGAGCATACATTGAATGAATTGCTTGTATCGACGCAGCCAGGCTTTCTTCAACAAACGTTTGGAGAGGCGATGAGCCCTGAAGAACGTGATCAGTCAAGAGCACAATTAATTCGCTCTAGACTGGCAACACATGGATAAATAATATATTCTTATTTTATAGGGAGGTGCTGTCTCATGATGTTCGGAAGATTCACTGAACGCGCTCAGAAAGTATTAGCTTTGGCACAAGAGGAAGCTGTCCGTTTGGGGCATAACAACATAGGTACAGAGCATATTTTGCTCGGATTGATCCGTGAAGGAGAAAGCATCGCTGCAAAAGCTTTAATCGCATTGGGGCTTGGCTTAGAGAAAATTCAAGATGAGGTGGAATCGCTAATCGGACGGGGGCAAGAGCAACCGACGAATATTGCATACACGCCACGCGCGAAAAAAGTCATTGAACTGTCGATGGATGAAGCTCGCAAGCTGGGTCACACGTATGTTGGAACAGAGCATATTTTGCTCGGATTGATCCGTGAAGGTGAAGGGGTTGCAGCACGTGTGCTCAACAACCTCGGAATTAGCCTCAACAAGGCGCGCCAGCAAGTGCTTCAACTGCTTGGCAGCAATGAGAGCGTATCAACGAATCATGGGCCTTCTGCCAACGTAAGTACGCCAACTCTTGATGGTCTTGCTCGTGATTTGACTGCTAGTGCTCGCGAGGGCAATATTGATCCCGTAATTGGTCGCTCGAAGGAAATTGAACGTGTCATTCAAGTATTGTCTCGTCGCACGAAGAATAATCCTGTTCTAATCGGTGAGCCTGGTGTTGGTAAAACAGCCATTGCTGAAGGATTAGCGCAGAAAATTATTAACAACGAAATTCCAGAAACATTGCGTGATAAGCGCGTCATGACGCTCGATATGGGCTCTGTCGTTGCGGGTACGAAGTATCGTGGTGAATTTGAAGATCGTTTGAAGAAAATCATGGATGAGATCCGTCAAGCGGGCAACGTTATTTTATTCATTGATGAGCTGCATACACTGATCGGTGCAGGGGGAGCAGAGGGTGCAATTGATGCCTCTAATATTCTCAAGCCCGCGTTAGCTCGCGGTGAACTTCAATGTATCGGTGCAACGACGCTTGATGAATATCGCAAATATATTGAAAAAGATGCTGCGCTTGAACGTCGCTTTCAGCCGATCAATGTGGATCAGCCAACACCGGAGGAAGCCATCCAAATTTTACATGGATTGCGTGATCGTTACGAAGCACATCACCGTGTGAAGATTACAGATGATGCCATAGAAGCAGCCGTATTACTATCTGATCGCTACATTACTGATCGGTTTTTACCGGATAAAGCGATCGACTTAATCGATGAAGCTGGCTCGAAGGTACGCCTCCATTCGTATACTGTTCCACCCAACTTGAAACAGCTCGAATCTCGACTAGAAGATATTCGTAAGGAAAAGGATGCCGCTGTTCAAAGTCAAGAATTCGAGAAGGCAGCTGCACTTCGCGATACAGAACAGAAAATTCGTGAAGAGCTTGATTCTACGAAGAATCTTTGGAAGGAAAAGCAAGGTCGTACCGATTCCGAAGTAACGCCTGAGGATATTGCACAGATCGTTGCAAGCTGGACTGGAATACCGGTTAGCAAGCTTGCGGAGGAGGAAACAGAACGTCTCTTGAAGATGGAATCTATTCTTCACGATCGCGTCATTGGACAAGAGGAAGCTGTGCAATCCGTATCCCGTGCAATCCGCCGTGCGCGTGCAGGCTTGAAGGACCCGAAACGTCCAATAGGATCTTTTATCTTCTTAGGTCCTACAGGTGTCGGTAAAACTGAATTAGCTCGCGCTATCGCAGAAGCAATGTTCGGCGATGAGAATGCTGTCATTCGAATTGATATGTCGGAATATATGGAGAAGCATTCCACATCAAGACTTGTTGGAGCGCCTCCGGGATATGTGGGCTATGAAGAAGGCGGCCAATTAACCGAGAAGGTACGCCGGAAGCCTTACTCTGTCGTACTGTTAGATGAAATCGAGAAGGCACATCCTGAAGTGTTCAACGTACTGCTTCAAGTGCTGGAGGATGGTCGACTGACTGATTCAAAAGGTCGTACGGTTAACTTCCGCAATACGTTGATCATCATGACATCTAATGTCGGTGCGGAGCAGATTAAGAAAAATTCTACACTCGGCTTTACTGCTACTGCAGATGCGGGACGCGACTATCAGAATATGAAGGAAAAGGTTCTTGCTGAGTTGAAGAAATCATTCCGCCCTGAGTTCCTGAACCGGATTGATGAGTCGATCGTATTCCATCCGCTGACAGAAGAGAACATCTCGGAAATCGTAACCTTGATGGCTGAAGAACTTCGCAAGCGTCTTGCAGATCAAGATGTTGAATTCGAGCTTACAGATGCTGCTAAGCGGTTCCTTGCTAAGGAAGGTTACGACCCGCAATACGGCGCGCGTCCGTTGCGCAGAGCGATCCAGAAGCATATCGAGGATCGACTGTCAGAAGACTTGTTACTTGGTAAGATTACGAAGGGCACAAGCTTGCTGATCGACGAAGAAGAAGGTGCACTTGTCGTAAGAAAGAAAGACGAAGTCGTAACAGACGAAGTAGCCACGAAGCAGTAAGTTAAAGTGAAAAGTGAATCGAGTGAGCTCCCTGCTGCACATAGAGTGCAGTGGGGAGCTTTTATTTTTATAGGTTAGCTAGGCAGTAGAATCTGTTATAATTAATCTAATTGCAAATTAGGGAAGGGGCTCTTCCAACCCATGGCTAAAATAAAAATCAAATATGTATGCACAGACTGTGGCATGGAATCGCCGAAATGGATGGGTAAATGTCCTGGTTGTAGTGCATGGAATACGATGATAGAGGAAACAGATGATTCGGCGATTGCGCAAGGCGGTGGTCAAAAGACCATTACGAAGCGTAAAGTGCAAATTAAACGACTTCATGATGCACCTTCTCAGAATAGTCAACGGATTGTTACAAGATATAATGAGTTCAATCGTGTGATGGGCGGTGGAATTGTTAAGGATTCCATTACGATCATTACAGCTGTACCAGGAGCTGGGAAATCCACACTGCTATTGCAAATCGCAGAGGATGTAGCAGAACAAGGGTTAAAGGTGCTTTACGCCTCTGGAGAAGAAAGTGATTCGCAAATTAAAAATCGAGCAGAGCGAATTCTTCCGAGCATCCATCAGAACGTATGGGTATATAGCGATACTAGCATGAACAATGTGTTAGGCAGCATCGACCAGATAGATCCGGATTTAATTATTATTGATAGTATACAGACGTTCGTGCTTGAAGAATATCCATCACGTCCAGGTTCACCAACACAGACAATGGAATGTGCGGCAGCTCTATTGAAGGTTGCTAAGGATGCAGTCCGGCCTAGAGCAATTCTCATGGTCGGGCAAATGACGAAGGATAATGAGCTTGCAGGTTTGCGCGCCCTTGAGCATCTTGTAGATACAGTGCTCATTCTCGATGGTGAAGAGGGCGAGGAGCTAAAGCAGCTGTTCACTAGTAAAAACCGTTTCGGCGGTGTGTCAGAGCTTGGTTTCTTTACGATGACGGATGCGGGTATGATTCCGATCGACAACCCTTCACAATATTTCATGACTCAGCGTGATGAAGGCGATATTGTGAGTGGCAGTGCTTTGACTGTTGTAAAGGAAGGTTCACGCCCGATTATTTTAGAAATCGAAAGCTTAGTGTCCAAGACGTTTATGCCTTACCCTTCAAGAATTGGCGAGTGTTTAAAGAAAGATCAAGTTAATACCTTAATATCGATTTTAGAGCAACGAGCGGATCTTCCGCTCCATGATAAAAATGTGGTCATTAAGACCACTGGAGGCATTCGTCTGAAGGAGCAGTCCTCGAACCTAGCGATCATTATGAGCATCGTCTCTTCATACAAAAATAAAGGAATACCCAATGATGTGGTATTCATCGCAGATATAGGACTCACAGGCGAGTTGAAAAAGGTGCCTTCATTAGAGGCAAGAATACGAGAAGTGGAACGGATGGGATTCAAGCGGGTATATGTTGCTCAGAATGCAGTGAAGGATACGTCGATCTTTAAGTCCGTTAACGTAATTGGCTGCAAGACATTAGTAGATGTAATCCGTCATGTTTTTTAGTTATACAGCATTTATAAGTTTCACACTTATCATTGTCTGTATAACCTCCGCAAAGCTTCTTCACCGTCCAAAGACGCCGAAGACGTTTTTGCTTGGTTAATAAGTAAGCAGATAATGGTATAATGAATTGGAAAAGATAAGGATAGTTGTACGGAAATAGGGGGCGATGATGTGCAACAGCAACCAGATCTCATGAATCAACTCTTACAAATTGTTGCTCCAGGTACCCCGTTCCGCGCTGGATTGGAAAATGTACTTAGAGCCAAGACGGGCGCGTTAATCGTCGTTGGATATAGTCCTGAGGTCATTAAAATGGTCGATGGGGGCTTTTCGATAAATTGCGATTTTAGTCCAAACTACTTATATGAATTAGCAAAGATGGATGGGGCAATCATTCTAAGCGAGGATGTGAAGCGCATACTCTACGCGAATACGCAACTAAACCCGGAATCCTCGATTTCATCATCTGAAACTGGGATTCGGCATCGTACAGCGGAGCGTGTAGCCAAGCAAACAGGAAAACTAGTAGTCTCGATATCGCAACGACGGAATATCATTACGTTATATCAGGGGCAAATGCGTTATTCGCTGAAGGAAATGGGTGTCATACTTACAAAAGCGAATCAAGCAATCCAGACTTTGGAGCGTTATCGCAGCGTGTTTACACAGGCATTAACGAATTTGTCTGCATTAGAGTTTGAAGAACTTGTGACGATGCATGAAGTTGCATATGTCATCCAACGTGCAGAGATGCTGCTTCGTATTAAGATGGAAATTGATCGGTACGTGCTTGAGCTCGGGAATGAAGGTCGACTTATTAGTATGCAAAAGGAAGAACTCGTAGGTACAGCTGAAGAAGAAAGCAAGCTGTTATTGAAAGATTATGCGAAAGACCATGGCGAGGAAAAAATTAAAGAAATTCAACAGGCGATTCGTAAGCTATCGTCTGAAGAGTTGCTCGATACGACCATGTTAATCCGACTGTTAGGCTATCCTTCAATAAGTGCTGTTACAGAGGAAGGGTTAATGCCACGGGGTTATCGGATGTTGAGCAAGATTTCACGATTGCCAAGCGTAATTATTCATAATTTGGTTGATCGCTTTCATGCGCTACCACATATTGTTACAGCCTCTATTACTGAGCTGGATGAAGTCGATGGAATTGGTGAGGTTCGTGCCCGTGCCATTAAAGAAGGTTTAAAACGAATTCAAGATCAGGTGTTTATTGACAGACAGATATAAGGCAGATACAATTGGGCATAGTAAAGTCGAGGTGGAAAAGATGATTACGAAGTCTATTCCGAACATGTTTACAATAGGAAACCTGTTCCTAGGAATAATCGCTATTATTATGGCGTTTAATAATGAACCGAACACAGCTGCTTTACTCGTTATTATAGCGATGCTTTTAGATGGGCTCGATGGCAGGGTTGCTCGGGCGCTTAATGTTCAAAGTGAATTCGGTAAAGAGTTAGACTCTTTATCAGATGTTATTTCGTTTGGTGTCGCTCCTGCATTCATCATGTATCAAACTGCATTTTTAGATGCAAGTCCAGCACTTGCGTGGATTGTAACTGCAATCTTCCCGATTTGCGGAGCGCTACGTCTTGCGCGTTTTAACGTAATCGATGGAATACCAGGTTTCTTCATTGGACTTCCGATTCCAGCAGCTGGCGGTGTTTTAGCGACATTGGCGTTGTTCAAGACGGACCTTCATGTATCCATGTTAATGATTAGTACTGTAGCATTATCGTTCTTAATGATTAGCAACATGAAATATCCAAACTTCAAAAAGCTAGGACTTCCTCGTGCGGCAATGTGGGCGATTCCAGTTGTAGTTGCTGGCGCTGTGACATTAGCCTATATGTTCCAAAATGCGATTCCTAAAGTGATCCTCGTTTTGTTGCTTGTGTATGCACTTTGGGGCTTAAAAAAAAACGTTAGAATCCTCTTGCCAAGAAGACTGCGAAACAAGCGAAGACAGTTAGAGGAAGACGAATCTAGATCGAAGAATAGCGCGTAACAATGAATTGAGCTTAAAAAGGCACCGGAAATCTTTCCTTAACAGGAGAGATCAACGATGCCTTTTTTTTGTGTGTAATTTAGTTAAGTTAAGTAAGGTTGAACCAGCCAAGAGTAGAGCACTTCTCGGCCTCTTTCGCGATTACTTCTTGTAAGTTAACATCTAATGAATTGCATAGTGCAGACATGTAGAACAGATTCTTGCCTAATTCACTACGGATAATTTCACTGCATTGCTCACAGAGTTGTCCATTGGTGTGAGATTGGGAGTGACGGTTTGCATGGGTCAGCTCCATTTCCTCGGAGAAGCCTTGATGTCTGGCAGTTAATTCAATACAGCCGCACTCTGTGATTGACTTTGCTACGGCTCTATTAACAGAAGCATTGGATTGGCTGAACTTCGTTAGAACATCGAGTAAGCTGCGATGACGGAGCAACAATTCCGACACCTGCGTTTGAAATTGTTCGATCGAGGGCGCGCTCATCTATTTCCACCTCGGTTACCTATTTTTTTACTTTTCTTCCTTCATTATAAATCAGAGCGCTAAGAAATTCAAAAGAAGTTCACAAATTCTAATAAGTTTATTAATGGATCGTTAGAGAGGTTAGATTTCCGAAATTTGGAACATACTAGTAACGAAAATTGTGACTTTTATACAAGTAGGAGTGATCTATTAATGATGAGAAGAGTAATTCAAATTGGAGGTATGCTCATAGGAGCGGTAATGGGACACGGACTTACAACCTGGCGTGGATCAGGTGTTGCTGCGTGGATGGATCCATTACTAGGATCGTCTTCCTCAGGGGGAGGTGGCACGCTTGGCATGGCTGTTGGTGCATTCATTGGCTTTACAATTGCATCTACATTCGCAAATCCGCTGTCTCGTACACTACAACGTGGGATTGATCGCTTGTCTATTTTTCCTGTTGCGGATTTACTATCTGGATCGGTGGGGCTCAGTTTTGGGCTGGCGCTATCGTCATTTCTGTACCCATTCGTGACGGGTATACCTCAAGTAGGACAAGTTCTGGCAGCAGCAGTCGCCCTCTTGTTAGGCTATGCGGGAATTCACATTGGGATACGGAAGCGGGAAGAGATTGGGGAATGGTTTCATCGACGTAAAGCTACTGATCCGAAGCAGGAAGTCGGGCCACGCTTTGAAGAGCATAAGATTCTTGACACAAGTGTAATTATTGATGGACGAATTGCAGACATATGTAAAACCGGATTTATTGAAGGGACTTTGGTCATTCCTGAGTTCGTGCTTGAAGAGCTTCAGCATATTGCGGATTCATCCGATCTATTGAAGCGTAATCGTGGTCGTAGAGGACTGGACATTCTGAATAAGATTCAGAAGGAGCTTGATGTAAAAGTGCTGATTTATGAAGATGCTACGGAAGAGCCAGGTGAAGTGGACAGCAAGCTTGTGAAGCTCGCGAAGGCGATGCAGGGCAAAGTCGTAACTAACGATTTTAACTTAAATAAAGTGTGTGAGCTGCAAGGTGTGTCGGTGCTTAACATTAATGACCTTGCAAACGCTGTAAAGCCGGTCGTACTCCCTGGGGAGGAAATTGTCATTCAAGTCATTAAGGATGGCAAGGAGCACGGACAAGGTGTAGCCTACTTAGATGATGGTACGATGATCGTTGTAGAGGGTGGCAGGGACTTCATTGGTACGACGATGGAGGTGCTTGTGACGAGTGTGTTGCAGACATCTGCGGGTAGAATGATATTCGCAAAGCCAAAGCTATTGGAAAAAGCGCTCTGAAAAGGTATGATGATAAGAATACGGGCGGGGCACGCTCTAGTGTCCCGTCTTTTGTCTGTTATTTGGGAGTATAAAGGGGTATACGTAAATGGACTGGGGAGCAGTAGTAGTCGCGGCCGGACGCGGCACCCGGATGGGGGCAGCAGATAACAAGCCCTACTTATTGCTTGCCGGGCGACCGGTGTTGGCACATTCATTAGAGGCATTCGAACGCTGTCCGACTGTGGCATCGGTCGTTCTCGTTGTAGCACCGGGCGAAGAGGTGCGAGCGGCTGAAGTAGTCAATCATTATGCATTCCAGAAAGTCGTTGCGATTGTACCGGGCGGTGCAGAGCGCCAAGATAGCGTTTATGCAGGGTTAGTCGCTTTAGAGACCGAGGGCGTACTTGTTCATGATGCAGCACGACCCTTAATTACGTCAAAGCAAATTACTGCATGCTGCGAGGCTGTTGAGAAGCATGGAGCGGCAGCATTGGCAGTTCCAGTGAAAGATACGATTAAGGTGTCAGATGGGAATGGATTAATGGTTGCAACACCGGACCGGAGTACGCTGTGGAGCGTACAGACACCACAAGCGAGCAGCCGAGCAGTGCTCATTCAAGCACACCAGCTTGCGCGGGAGCTTGGAGTTGCAGCAACAGACGATACGATGCTGTTAGAGCGCGCGGGTCATCAGGTTGCCATTGTTGAAGGAAGCTATAGCAATATTAAGATTACGACGCCTGAAGATTTGCCGATCGCAGAGCTTCTACTCGCTAGACAACAAGGGGAGGAATGAAACCAAATGATTAGAGTGGGACAAGGGTTCGATGTGCATCAGCTAGTGGAGTCACGTCCGTGCATTATTGGAGGAGTTACGATTCCGTATGAAAAAGGATTGTTAGGTCACTCGGACGCAGATGTGTTGCTTCATGCGATTAGCGACGCGGTGCTTGGGGCACTGGCACTAGGAGATATCGGACGACATTTTCCAGATACGGATGAAGCGTTCAAGGATGCCGATAGTGTAAAGCTGCTTGAACAGATTTGGGTAATGGTGAAGGATCGCGGTTATCGGCTGGGCAACGTAGATGCAACGATTATTGCTCAGGCACCGAAGATGGCGCCATACATTCCAGAGATGGTCAAAGTGATTACTCGAGTGTTAGAATGTGAAGCATCTGATGTGAACGTGAAAGCGACAACGTCTGAGCGTTTAGGCTTTACAGGACGCGGGGAAGGGATTGCTGCGCAAGCTGCTGTCTTACTTGTACGAGATTAAGTCATTATTAAGGATTAATGGAGGAAATATTATGTCAAGCAAAGTTCGTGTTCGATACGCACCAAGCCCAACGGGTCATCTACATATTGGGAATGCGCGTACTGCGATATTCAACTACTTGTTCGCTCGTCATCACGGTGGCGAATTGATTATTCGGATTGAAGATACCGATGTGAAACGCAACATTGAAGGTGGGGAGCAAAGTCAGCTTACTTACTTGAAATGGCTCGGTGTCGATTGGGATGAAAGTGTTGATCGGATCGGTAAATATGGTCCATATCGTCAAACTGAGCGGCTTGACATCTATCAGGCACATACAGAGCAATTGCTTGGAAGTGGTCAAGCCTATCGCTGCTTTTGCACAGAGGAAGAGCTTGAGCGGGAGCGGGAAGAGCAAAGCGCGCGTGGTGAAACACCTAAATATTCGGGTAAATGCCGAGGGTTATCGGCAGAAGAACAAGTAAAGCTAGCGGCGGAAGGTCGCGTACCGAGTGTTCGTTTCCATATAACCGCGGATCGTACCTATACGTTTGAAGATCTCGTGAAGAAGACAATCTCCTTCCGTTCGGAAGATTTCGGTGATTTCGTAATTGTGAAGAAAGACGGGATTCCAACGTACAACTACGCAGTTGTGGTCGATGATCACCTGATGGAGATTAGCCACGTACTTCGCGGAGAAGATCATATAACAAACACGCCACGTCAACTGATGATCTATGAAGCGTTCGGTTGGACACATCCGGTATTCGGTCATATGACGCTAATCGTCAACGACCAACGTAAGAAGCTATCCAAGCGTGATGAGTCAATCGTTCAATTTATTGAGCAATACGATCATCTTGGATTTTTGCCGGAAGCGTTGTTCAATTTCATTACGCTGTTAGGCTGGTCGCCTGAGGGTGAAGAGGAAATTTACGATCGCGATCAGCTGATCCAAATTTTCGATGCGAATCGGTTGTCGACGAGTCCGGCGGTGTTTGATACTGCGAAGCTGAATTGGCTAAATCAGCATTATTTGAAGCAGGCATCCGAGGAGCAGGTTATTGCGCTGTGTCTGCCACACCTCCAATCTGTAGGTCGATTGGCTGCTGAGCCTAGCGGCGTGGAACTGGAGTGGGCAACGGTGCTGATCCGCTTATTCCGCGATCACTTGCGCTTTGGAGCGGATATTGTAGGGTTGTCCGATTTGTTCTTTGTGGAAAAGCCGGAGATCGATGAAGAAGCGAAGCTTGTGCTCGCTGAAGAGACAGTCGCCAGTGTACTTGGTGCGTTCCGCAATCAAGTGGAAGCAGTGGGTGAGGATGGCTTTACTGTGGACAACATGAAGGTGTTGATCAAAGCAGTTCAGACTGAAACGGGTGTGAAGGGCAAAGGGTTGTTTATGCCGATCCGTATTGCACTGACAGGTCAAATGCATGGACCGGACTTGAACGGTACGATTTGGCTACTTGGTCGGGACAAGGTGCTAAGCCGATTGCAGGAGCGCATTAGCGAGTTAGTGTAGAGAGTATAGTCCTCTTGTCACTTGCAGGCTGATCGGATATACTTGGTGCATATCGTAAATGTGCGTCGAACAGGAGAGTAAGTTTCGCTATTGTGAATGATCAGAGATGGTGACCTTGGCTGGAAGTCACCAATTCACGCGAATCCGAATTGCACCTGGGAGCAGTGTTGCTGATTGATTTGTTGGCAGTGGCGTATGTCACTCGAATAGATCAGGTAGGTGGCACCGGGTAGTCCCCGTTACTAACTTAATGAGTGGCTGAGATCAGAGTGATTAGATCAAGTCATAAGCAGAGTGGAACCACGTCTATTCACGTCTCTGCAGCGAAAGCTGCAGGGGCGTTTTTTATTTTTTTTTTTGAAAGATAACAAAAAATCATTGCCTTGCACATGTATGCGGTGGGTGGACAGGAAATCCGTTAAAAGGTTCTAAGGACGGCGAAGCCGTTTTTAATTAATTTCGTATGTTTGTGGAAAGGGTTTTCCGGCAAGAGAGAGAAGGGGGAGTGAAAATGGGTTTTTGGAGCAATGTTAAATCCGATATTGATGCAGTATTAGAAAATGATCCGGCGGCACGCAGTCGGTTCGAGGTGATTTTTACTTATTCGGGTCTGCACGCCATATGGTCACATCGCATCGCCCATTTTTTCTATAGACATCGCTGGTTTTCGGTCGCTAGAGTCATCTCGCAGACGAGTCGGTTTTTTACAGGGATTGAAATTCATCCGGGTGCGCGAATCGGCAAAAAACTATTCATCGACCATGGAATGGGAGTCGTGATCGGTGAAACATGTGAAATCGGCGACGAGGTCATTATTTATCAAGGGGTTACTCTCGGTGGTACGGGAAAAGAGAAAGGGAAACGCCATCCTACCATTGGGAATCGCGTCGTAATCGCTACTGGAGCAAAGGTGCTTGGATCGTTTACAGTGGGAGATAGCTCGAGCATTGGTGCCAATTCGGTTGTACTCCGTGAAGTGCCACCGAACAGTACCGTTGTCGGGATCCCAGGTCGGGTCGTGAAGCGGGACGGACAGCGCATTAGCGATCGGCTTGATCATACGAATTTGCCCGATCCAGTCATTGAAACCTTCCGCTATATGCAGAAGGAAATTACAGAACTGAAAAAGGAAGTCGATCGGCTCAAGCAGGAGGCCCATCCGACTCATCCGCTAACGATCAAAGCAAACTCGGATGATAGCTCAGAAGAGAACGCGAATAAGAAGCAAGAAGAGGCAGTTACTGCCTACTTGTATGATATTTAATTAAAGGGGTCAAACAAAGTGAATCTCAAAATTTACAATAGCTTAACTCGTTCACTAGAGGCGTTCAAGCCACGTGAGCCGGGTAAAGTGAACATGTATGTGTGCGGTCCGACTGTGTACGATTATATCCATATCGGCAATGCACGTCCGGTTATTTTTTTCGATGTGGTCCGTCGTTATTTAGAGGTGATCGGGCTTGAAGTGAAGTATATCGTGAATTTTACGGACGTAGATGACAAAATGATTCGTAAAGCGAACGAACTGAGCATTACAGTTCCTGAGCTTGCGGAGCAATTCATCGCAGCGTTCAAGCAAGATCGCGACGGTCTTGGCGCACGTCCGGCGACACTTCAACCACGTGTGATGGAGACGATTCCTGAAATCATCGCATTCATTCAGGGGTTAGTCGATCGCGGGGCTGCCTATGAGAACGGTGGGGATGTGTATTTTCGCACGAATACGTTTCCGGAATACGGCAAGCTCTCGCATAAAAATCTGGATGAGCTTCAATACGGCATCCGCGTTGAAGTCGATGAACGTAAAGAAAATCCGCAGGATTTCGTGTTGTGGAAGGCGGCGAAGCCCGGCGAGATTTATTGGTCGAGCCCTTGGGGAGACGGTCGTCCAGGCTGGCATATTGAATGCTCAGCTATGGCGCACAAGTATGCTGGGGATACACTCGATATTCATGGTGGAGGGCACGACCTTCAATTCCCGCATCATGAATGTGAAATTGCCCAATCAGAGTCGTTTACTGGCAAACCGTTGGCGCGCTATTGGATGCACAACGGGTTCGTAAATATTAATAATGAGAAAATGTCCAAGTCGCTTGGCAACGGAATTACGGTGCATGTATTGTTGGAATCGGTCAAGAAGGAAGCGATTCGCTACTTGATGCTTGCAACTCATTACCGCAGCCCATTGAATTTCAGCGATGAAACGATTAGCCAAGCGACGAAAAGCATTGAGCGATTGGTGAACAACAGAGATAACGTCTTACATCGACTGTCTACGGTTGCAAAGGGAGATCTTTCCTTAGCACCAGATGAGGCTTTGCGCGCCCGTCTAGCTGAGCTAGATGCAGAATTTCATGCCCGTATGGATGATGACTTTGGCACTCCAGATGCGATCACAGCGTGGTTCGGACTTGTTACGGAAACGAACAACTATTTGCAACGTGAAACCGTAAGCGAATCGGATTTACTCGCGATTTTAGCTCAGATTGCGAAGATGGACAATGTGCTCGGCTTACTGCCAGAACAAGCGTCAATTGATTTGTTGGATGAAGAAGTTGACGCGTTGATAATAGAGCGTACAGAAGCACGGAATAGTCGCAACTGGGCACGTGCAGACGAAATTCGCGATCTGCTCGCGGAACGGGGAATTGTGCTCGAAGATACACCTCAGGGTATACGTTGGCGACGCAAATGAGGGAATCGAACAGAGAGGTCGTAGATGCTGTCATTTCCCCCATTATACCTGCTGATGTTCCGCTTAATCTAATGTCGCCCATCGTTCTCGCTTATATTGGAGACGCTGTATTTGAAATCTACGTACGGCAACAGTTAGTAGCGGGCAAGCTGCGTAAACCACACGAATTGCATCGCGCAGCAACGAGTTATGTGTCTGCAGCTTCGCAGGCAAAGCTGTTACAGCGCTGGCACCCATTGTTAACCGAAGAAGAGGCAGATATCGTTCGACGTGGGCGCAATACGAAGTCAGGACAACCTCCGCGAAACGCTGATCCGGCAAATTATCGACAAGCAACGGCGCTGGAATGTCTGGTTGGATATTTGTACTACAAAGGCGAGAAGGAGCGATTGGAGCAACTAATCGCATTAGCATTCATACAGGATGCACCCCAAATAACGATAAAGGACGATGAACATGAGTAATCGCGAAGAAGAGGAATACATTGTAGGCAAGCATCCGGTTTTGGAAGCGATGAAAGCGGGCCGTTCAATTAACAAGATTTTTTTGAATAACCAGGCGCAACGATCGCTTGTTCAACCGATTATGGAGGAAGCAAAGGCGCATGGTATTGTTGTTCAACAAGTGGATAAGCGTAAACTAGATCAACTCGCTCCAGGCATGCAACATCAAGGAGTCGTTGCACAAGCAGCAGCACTTGCTTATGCAGAGGTGGATGACATTCTCGCTCGTGCTGTCGAACGCGGAGAAGCGCCGCTTATCGTCTTATTAGATGAAATCGAAGATCCACACAACTTGGGTTCGATTTTGCGTACTGCAGATTGTACAGGTGTACATGGCGTTATCGTTCCAAAGCGCAGAAGCGCTGGACTGACAGCTGTCGTTGCCAAGACGTCCGCTGGGGCTGTTGAATACGTACCTGTCGCACGGGTTGCCAACCTTGTGCAGACGATCGAAAAGCTGAAAGCAGCAGGCATGTGGATTGCCGGAGCAGATGCTGGTGCGGAAGCGGGCTTTTATGAGACGAACTTGACCGGACCGCTCGCGATTGTGATTGGGAATGAAGGTAGTGGGCTTTCACGTTTGGTGCGGGAGAAGTGTGATTTTATTTTATCGTTGCCAATGGTTGGTCAAATCAATTCCTTAAACGCTTCTGTGGCCACAGGGGTCATTCTCTATGAGGTCGTTCGTCAGCGCCATGCAAAAGCGTGAAGAAGTATTGCTCGTTGATGGATACAACATCATTGGTGCTTGGCCTGAGTTAGTGAAATTGAAAAATATGAGGCTGGAGCTTGCGCGGGATCGACTGCTTGAGCTTCTCTCTGACTATCAAAGCTATTCGGGAGCCAAAGTGATCGTCGTATTCGATGCATTCAGCGTACCGGGGCTTGGTGCAGAATATCGTCATCAGAAGCTTAAGGTTGTGTATACGCGTGAGCGAGAAACAGCGGATGAATGTATCGAACGATTGGTAGGAGAATGGACCTCTGTTAGGCGTCACATCTATGTTGCAACCTCAGACTTAGTAGAGCAGAATGTCGTGTTTGGACGAGGTGCTTTGCGAATATCAGCTAGGGAGCTGAAGCTCAAAGTCGATCAAAGCCGCAACGATATTCAAGCCGCAATTCGGCAAGAAACGGTGTCGAAGCGTAACCCCGTGTCAGCAGCGCTTGATCCCGTTCTTCAAGAGCGATTGGAGCAAATGAGGAGAGGGATTCACAATTCCGTGTCGAAAGATGGCCAAAAATAACATTTTTTCCAATGTCGAATCAACAGCAATCCCCTAGAAGTCATTGACGCTATGGGAGAGATCAAGTATATTAGTTATAGTTTGGTAGGTTTCGGAATTCCAGCACACCAATGCAGACCGGAGGGATGTTCGTGAGCGTCGACTTGGAGAGGCTGGCAGTAATTGATTACGACTTCAAGGCTGACGAGGACATCGTGGAGATGGTTCGCTTCGGCAATAGTGATGCATTAGAGTTTCTAATTAATAAATATCGCAATTTTGTGAGGGCAAAGGCGCGTTCCTACTTTCTAATCGGAGCAGAACGTGAAGATATTGTACAAGAAGGTATGATTGGCTTGTACAAAGCGATTCGTGATTTTAAGGGTGATAAGCTAGCTTCCTTTAAGGCGTTCGCTGAGCTTTGCATTACGAGGCAGATTATAACCGCTATTAAGACAGCTACTAGGCAGAAGCATATTCCTCTGAATTCCTATGTCTCGTTGGACAAGCCAATCTATGACGAAGATTCAGATCGCACTTTACTAGATGTCATTTGTGGCTCGCGTGTATGCGACCCTGAGGAAATGCTTATCAATCAAGAAGAATTCTATGGACTTGAAGATAAGATGTCAGAGATTTTGAGTGATCTTGAGCGCAAAGTGCTTATGCTCTATCTCGATGGAAGATCCTATCAAGAGATTGCAGTCGATCTTGATCGGCATGTGAAGTCAATCGACAATGCACTTCAGCGTGTTAAGCGCAAACTAGAGCGTTACCTGGAAATTCGCGATCTCGGAAGTTAAAAGTTTACAGAACTTATATACGACAACAATGGCAGTCGTGCCAGCGCTGCTTTTTTTATTTTACCAATAGCTTGCTCAACAGTTTTAATTGACATGGAATGGTCGCTGTGATAGATTATTTTAGTAACCTTAAAGTGGCTTCGTATGCGCAGGGTCTGAATCATCGGCGAAACACCAGGTTTCGTTGTCGTAGCAGTTAGCTGTTACACAACGATTCCGAGAACAGCCTTGGTTCGCCAAGCTGGGGTTTCCGCTTGATGGTTGTATTTTTATGAAGTTGTAATCCCGGGAGGTGGAAGGGATGCGGGTGATCATCACTCTGGCTTGCACAAGCTGCAAACATCGGAACTATACGTCGAGTAAGAACAAACGGACGCACGCCGATCGCATCGAGTTGAAGAAGTTCTGCAGATTCTGCAATGAACATACTCCTCATCGCGAAACGCGCTAAGTGCTAGGAGGTAAATGCTGTGGCTTTCCTTGGTAAAATGAAACAGAGCTTTGGGAACTTTTTTTCGTTCTTTGGCGATAGCTGGGGCGAATTAAAGAAGGTTCGTTGGCCTAATCGGAAGGAAATCGTTAGCTACACGATTATCGTTCTTGCAACTGTCGTGTTCGTGACTGCGTATTTCTGGATTCTGGACATCGGCATTTCTTCTCTTGTCGAACTAGTCATTTGACAATGGAACCTAAAGGTGGACTCTCCATGGAGAAAAGATGGTATGTCGTGCACACGTACTCAGGTTACGAGAACAAAGTTAAAGCTAACCTAGAGAAACGTGTGGAGTCGATGGGAATGCAAGACAAGATCTTCCGCGTGCTTGTGCCGATGGAAGAAGAAATTGTCAATAAGGACGGCAAGAAGAAGACAGTGATGCGCAAAGTATATCCTGGCTATGTTCTTGTTGAGATGGTCCAAACGGATGATTCTTGGTATGTAGTTCGCAACACTCCGGGTGTTACCGGATTTGTCGGATCTACAGGTTCTGGATCGAAGCCGACGGCACTACTGCCTGAAGAAGTGGAGCAAATATTGCAACACATGGGCATGGAAGAGCCTAAGCCGGTTATTGATTTCGAATTGAAAGAGAATGTCCGCGTTAAAGTTGGACCTTTCGCTAATTTTGTCGGTTCTGTAGAAGAGATTCTACCTGACAAGAGTAAGTTGAAGGTTCACGTTAACATGTTTGGAAGAGAAACCCCGGTTGAGTTGGAATTCACTCAAGTGGAGAAGATATAAGTTATCTTTTTAGGTAATGTTGGGGTTTCTTATTTAAGCGGGAGGGACGAGTGTTCCGTTATACCGCACTAATGAGCAAGGAGGTGTGCATCATGGCAAAAAAAGTCATTAAACTAGTAAAGCTACAAGTTAGCGCTGGTAAAGCAAACCCTGCGCCGCCAATCGGTCCTGCACTAGGTCAAGCTGGCGTAAACATTATGGCTTTCTGTAAAGAGTTTAACGCTCGTACAGCAGACCAAGCTGGATTGATTATTCCAGTTGTAATTTCTGTTTACGAAGATCGCTCTTTCACGTTCGAAACGAAAACTCCACCAGCTGCAGTTCTTCTGCGCGTTGCTGCGGGTATTCAAAAAGGTTCCGGCGAACCGAACAAAGTGAAAGTTGCAACAGTCAAACGTGACAAAGTTCGTGAGATTGCAGAGCAAAAAATGCAAGATCTGAACGCGGCTTCAGTTGAAGCAGCTATGCGCATGGTTGAGGGTACAGCCCGCAGCATGGGCGTTACGATCGTTGACTAATTTGTAGATCATCGGATCTACAAATTGTGGGAGGAGACTTCCGTTATTACCACACAAGGAGGAGAACAAAATGGCTAAACACGGTAAGAAATATAATGAATCAGCTAAGCTGATCGACCGCGATGCAACCTATGAATCATTGGAAGCAATCGAGCTCGTTAAGAAAGCTGCTACAGCTAAATTCGACGAAACTGTTGAAGCTGCTGTCCGTCTCGGCGTTGATCCGAGAAAGCAAGACCAAGCTGTTCGTGGTGTTGTTGTCCTGCCTCACGGCACAGGTAAAACACAACGCGTACTCGTATTCGCGAAGGGTGATAAGCTGAAAGAAGCTGAAGCTGCTGGCGCGGATTACGTTGGTGATTCTGAATTGATCAACAAAATCCAACAAGGTTGGTTTGAGTTCGACGTCTGCGTCGCCACTCCTGACATGATGGGTGAAGTTGGTAAACTTGGTCGTATCCTCGGGGGTAAAGGTTTGATGCCTAACCCTAAAGCGGGCACCGTAACGAATGACGTTGCGAAAGCGATCCAAGAAATCAAGGCTGGTAAGATTGAATACCGTCTTGACAAAGCTGGACAAATTCATGCTCCGATCGGTAAAGTTTCGTTCGATGCTGACAAGCTAAACGAAAACTTGAAAGCTCTGATCGATGCGTTGAGCCGCGCGAAACCAGCTTCTTCCAAGGGTGTATACCTGAAGAACATCTCGATTTCTTCGACGATGGGACCAGGCGCTCGTGTGAACGCTGCTGAATATCGTTAATCTAAGTCGTCATATGACGATCTAGACGGTAAAATCTAGCTTTGACATCAGAGTGCCACTCGTGGTAAGCTGATGACGCTAATATTGAATATGGATACCGTAGACCGTAGGCGCGAGTGCTCTGATGCACAAGCTTAATTTCCTACCGAGGTGTATGAATACAATTTTCCTCTGAAGCATGATGCTCGTCATCTAGCCTGTATGAGAAAGATCAGATCATGCCCCCGCAAAGTCTGCGGGGGCATTTCTTATGTCCTCCGCTGCTTGCGAAAGCTAATGATACGGTATATCTAGTTTTGGGAGGTGTACACAATGGCAAATGCGAAAATTATCCAAGGCAAGCAACAGGAAGTTGAAGTGATCGCGACTAAACTTCGTGAGAGCACAACGACCGTGATCGCTGACTATCGTGGTTTGAACGTTGCGCAAGTAACTGAGCTTCGTAAGCAGCTTCGTGAAGCTGGCGTAGAATTTCAAGTCCTCAAGAACTCACTCGTTAGCCGTGCGGCTGCGAACGTTGAATTGACTGAGCTTGATTCAATTCTTACAGGTCCAACTGCTGTTGCTTTCGGTAAGGACATCGTTGCACCAGCGAAAATCATTAGTGATTTCGCTAAGAAGAACGATGCTCTGAAAGTAAAAGGTGGAGTCGTAGAAGGACGTTATGTCGATGCGGCTCAAATCAAGGCACTCGCTGATCTTCCTTCCCGCGAAGGTATGCTCTCGATGTTGCTTAGCGTTCTTCAAGCTCCAGTTCGCAACTTCGCGCTCGCAGTTAAAGCGGTCGCTGAGAAGAACGAAGCTAGCGCATAATTGTAATAAGCTTGACCAATATGCAGTACAAATTCAGTAGATCAAATGATCTCAACTATATGGAGGGTATACCCATGAGTAAAGAAGCAATCTTGGAAGCCATTAAAGGCATGTCCATCCTTGAACTAAACGATCTTGTTAAAGCAATCGAAGAAGAATTCGGCGTAACTGCAGCAGCTCCTGTTGCAGCAGGTGGCGCAGTTGCAGTAGCTGAAGCTGCTGAGCAAACTGAATTTGATGTTATTCTTACTGATGCTGGTGCATCTAAGATCAACGTTATCAAAGCAGTTCGTGAAATCACTGGTCTTGGCTTGAAAGAAGCTAAAGAAGTTGTTGATGGCGCACCAAAAGCAGTTAAAGAAAAAGTTAGCAAAGAAGAAGCTGACTCCGTTAAAGCTAAGCTTGAAGAAGCTGGCGCTAAAGTCGAAGTTAAGTAAGAAGTGGATCGTCAAACCCCTTGAAGATTTTCTTCGTTATACAGAATTGATAAGTTTAAACCTATTAAATTGTGTATAGCCAACGCAAAGCTCCTTCTGCGTCCTTAGGACGCCGAAGGTGTTTTTGCATGGAGGGGTTTGTTCGTGTCTAAATTAGCCTATGATAGACAAAAGGGTGATCAAAAACGACATGAACGATCATTATTATTCGAATAAGCCAACTTCCGCTAGTGCCAGGCAAAGCTTTGAGGCAAAGCTTAGAGGTTATCCGCTTAAGCTAACGTCAGATGCTGGCGTGTTTTCGCGGGACGGGGTGGACTATGGCAGTCGAGCCCTAATCGAACAGATGGAATTTGCGGATAACGCAACGATTCTTGATGTGGGTTGCGGCTATGGGCCTATGGGATTAACAGCAGCCCGCCTTGCGCCGCGAGGACATGTCACGCTGATCGACATCAACGAAAGGGCTGTCGAGTTAGCTCAATACAATGCATCGTTAAATCGGATTAGTAATGTCTCTTTCGCTGTCAGTAATCTATTCGGTGCAGTTGAAGGGAAGACGTACGATGTCATTCTATCTAATCCTCCGATCCGTGCAGGCAAAGCTGTTGTCCATCAATTGTTCGCCGAAGCGTGGTCTCATCTGAAACCAGGTGGCTCTTTATGGATTGTCATTCAGAAAAAGCAGGGGGCACCTAGTGCGCTAGCTAAGCTCGAAGAAGTTTTCGGAGAAGACAACGTTGCTGAAGTCGGGAAAGACAAGGGATTTAGGATATATAGAAGTATTCGTAGTTTGGAATAAGTTTCATTTGACTCTATATTTTCACTATGGTATTATTAAAAAATGTCAGTATTAGAATGGGCTAATTGTCTTTAATGCAAAATAAAGTTCTATCTTAGTGATGAGCATATGAATAAATCCAAAATTGTTGAAGGTTATGGCGTTTATTACGGGCTTGTGACAAGATGAGTTGCCATTGTGCCGCAAACCAACGCATAAGGGCTTTTCTTTATTTTTGTGTTAAAGCAGACTCAAGGGGTGAGGTTAAGTTGGCAGGACATCTTGTTCAGTATGGTCGCCGATCACGGCGTAGCTACGCCCGCATTAACGAAGTGTTGGACGTCCCAAACCTGATCGAAATCCAGCAGCAATCGTACCAGAAGTTTTTGGACGAGGGTTTGCGTGAGATTTTCCAGGACATTTCGCCAATTTCAGACTTTACGGGCAATTTGGTACTCGAGTTTATCGACTATAGCTTAGGCGAGCCTAAGTATCCGGTCGATGAATCCAAGGAACGCGATGTAACGTTCGCAGCTCCATTACGAGTGAAAGTTCGACTGTTTAATAAGGAGACTGGTGAGGTCAAGGAACAAGAGGTGTTCATGGGTGATTTTCCACTCATGACGGAAACGGGTACGTTCATCATTAATGGTGCTGAGCGGGTTATCGTAAGCCAATTGGTTCGCTCTCCGAGTGTGTACTATAGTACTAAAGTCGATAAGAACGGTAAGAAGACGTTCACTGCAACTGTCATTCCAAACCGCGGTGCTTGGCTAGAACTGGAAACAGATGCTAAGGACATCGTATATGTGCGTATCGATCGTACTCGGAAAATTCCGGTTACTGTATTGTTGCGTGCTCTTGGTTTTGGTACCGATGCTGAGATTCTTGATCTCTTAGGACAAGACGAATATATTCGCAATACGTTGGAGAAGGACAACACCGATTCAACGGAGAAGGCGCTTATCGAAATTTATGAGCGTCTGCGTCCAGGTGAGCCTCCTACACTAGAGAACGCGCGTAGCTTGCTGATCGCACGCTTCTTTGATCCGAAACGTTACGATCTTGCGAATGTAGGACGCTATAAAATCAATAAGAAGCTGCATATCAAGAACAGACTGTTCAATCAACGTCTAGCGGAAACGCTAGTTGACCCGACTACTGGAGAAATAATTGCTGAATCAGGTCAAATGATTGATCGTCGTCTGCTTGATCAAATTCTTCCGATGCTTGAGAAGAATGTTGGCTTTAAGACGTACCGTGTTGCTGGTGGTGTCAATGAAGTTGAAGACATTCCACTACAATGTGTTAGTGTATATTCACCTGATGATGAAGCGAAAGTCATCAAGGTTATTTCTAATGGACTCATCGACAAGTCGGTGAAGAACATTACACCTGCTGACATCATTTCGTCGATCAACTACTTCTTGAATCTACTGCAAAGCATCGGTAACACAGATGATATCGATCATCTCGGTAACCGTCGTCTTCGTTCTGTAGGTGAATTGTTGCAAAACCAATTCCGTATTGGTTTGTCACGGATGGAAAGAGTTGTTCGTGAAAGAATGTCAATTCAGGATCAAAATGCGATTACGCCTCAAGCGTTAATTAACATTCGTCCAGTTATCGCTGCGATTAAAGAATTTTTCGGATCATCGCAACTTTCACAATTTATGGATCAAACGAACCCTCTTGCAGAGCTAACGCATAAGCGTCGTCTGTCCGCACTCGGACCTGGTGGACTTACGCGTGAACGTGCGGGCTTCGAAGTCCGTGACGTCCATCACTCTCATTACGGTCGTATGTGTCCTATTGAAACGCCGGAAGGTCCGAACATCGGGTTGATCAACTCCTTGTCTACCTTTGCACGCATTAACGAATATGGTTTCATCGAGGCGCCTTATCGTAAAGTTGATCCAAACACGAATCGCGTTACGGCTGAAATCAGCTATATGACTGCTGATGAAGAGGACAATTACATCATCGCGCAAGCGAATGCCCTACTTAACGAAGATGGGTCTTTCGTAGACGAGAACGTTATCGTTCGCTATAACAAGCAAACGGATAACATTCTTACATTGCCGAGTGATCGCGTTGACTACATGGACGTATCTCCTAAGCAGGTTGTTTCCGTCGCTACAGCGATGATTCCGTTCCTCGAGAACGATGACTCCAACCGTGCGCTCATGGGATCGAACATGCAACGTCAAGCTGTACCGTTGCTCGTGCCAGAAGCTCCTTTCGTAGGTACAGGTATGGAGCATAAAGCGGCAAAAGACTCCGGTGTATGTATTGTGTCCAAATACGACGGTTTCATCGAACGTGTTTCTGCTAATGAAATCCAACTTCGTCGCGTCGAGATCATCGATGGTAAAGAAGTAAAGGGTGATTTGGTAAGATATAAGCTACAGAAATTCATGCGCTCTAACCAAGGTACTTGTATTAATCAACGTCCACTTGTAAAGGTTGGCGAAGTGATTAAGAAGGGTGACATCATGGCTGATGGTCCTTCAACGGAGACTGGCGAATTAGCGCTTGGTCGTAACGTTGTCGTTGCCTTCATGACTTGGGAAGGTTACAACTACGAGGATGCGATTTTGCTATCTGAGAAGCTAGTGCGTGAAGATGTGTACACTTCGATTCATATCGAAGAATACGAGTCTGAAGCTCGTGATACGAAGCTCGGACCTGAAGAAATTACTCGCGACATTCCTAACGTAGGTGAAGATGCGCTTCGCAATCTCGATGAGCGTGGAATTATCCGTGTCGGTGCTGAAATTAGTGCAGGAGACATTCTCGTTGGTAAAGTTACACCTAAGGGTGTTACTGAGCTTACTGCAGAAGAGCGTCTACTTCATGCGATCTTTGGTGAGAAAGCACGTGAAGTACGTGATACGTCACTACGTGTACCGCATGGTACTGACGGAATCGTCGTTGACGTGAAAGTGTTTACTCGTGAGAACGGCGATGAGCTGCCACCTGGAGTGAATCAACTCGTTCGTGCCTATATCGCTCAGAAACGTAAGATTTCCGAAGGCGATAAGATGGCAGGACGTCACGGTAACAAAGGGGTTATCGCACGGATCTTACCAGAAGAAGATATGCCGTTCCTTCCGGACGGAACGCCTGTACAAGTCGTTCTTAATCCGCTAGGGGTACCTTCACGGATGAACATCGGGCAAGTGCTTGAAGTTCACTTAGGTATGGCTTGTCGTTTGCTCGGCATTCATGCTGCAACACCTGTATTCGACGGTGCGAGCGAGCATGACGTGTTCGACACGATGGAAGAAGCCGGCATGCAGCGTAACGGTAAATGGACGCTGCGCGATGGACGTTCTGGTGAATATTTCGAGCGTGAAGTTACAGTTGGGGTCATGTACATGATCAAACTGGCGCACATGGTCGACGATAAGATCCATGCTCGTTCAACAGGTCCTTACTCACTCGTTACGCAACAGCCGCTCGGTGGTAAAGCACAGTTCGGTGGACAGCGCTTCGGGGAAATGGAAGTTTGGGCACTTGAAGCATATGGTGCTGCTTATACATTGCAAGAAATCTTGACAGTCAAGTCCGATGACGTCGTCGGTCGTGTAAAAACGTATGAGTCGATCGTTAAGGGCGAGAACGTTCCTGAACCGGGTGTTCCTGAGTCATTTAAGGTTCTGATTAAAGAACTTCAAAGCTTAGGTATGGACGTTAAGATCCTTTCCGGTGATGAAAAGGAAATCGAAATGAAAGATATGGACGACGAAGAGGATGCCGCTGGCGATAAGCTTAACCTTAATCTAGAGGGCTCTGAAGTCGGCGTAGAGTAGTAGTCGCGATTGTGTGACGCCGGGCCTTCGGGGCCGTCGTTAAGATCTGAAATCTTAGCAACGATAAAGGAGGGCTTGCTCCTTGTTAGACGTCAATAACTTTGAGTTCATGAAGATTGGATTAGCTTCCCCGGACAAAATCCGGTCTTGGTCGAGAGGCGAAGTGAAAAAGCCAGAAACGATCAACTACCGTACGTTGAAGCCGGAGAAGGAAGGCTTGTTCTGTGAGAAAATTTTCGGGCCAACTAAGGACTGGGAATGCCATTGCGGTAAATACAAGCGCGTCCGTTATAAGGGCGTAGTCTGTGACCGATGCGGAGTTGAAGTTACGCGTGCGAAAGTTCGCCGTGAACGGATGGGCCATATCGAATTGGCTGCTCCTGTATCTCACATTTGGTACTTCAAGGGTATCCCTAGCCGTATGGGCTTGGCACTAGATATGTCGCCACGTTCGTTGGAAGAGATCATCTACTTCGCTTCCTATGTGGTAACTGATCCAGGTGATACACCACTGGAGCGCAAGCAATTGCTTTCGGAGAAGGAATACCGTAGCTATCGCGAAAAGTACGGCTATGCATTTTCCGCTGGTATGGGTGCTGAAGCAGTGAAAAAGCTGCTGCAAGATATCGATCTTGATCGCGATCTTGAGATGTTAAGAGAAGAGCTTCGTACCGCACAAGGGCAACGTCGTAATCGTGCGATTAAGCGCCTTGAAGTCGTTGAAGCATTCCGCAATTCTGGCAACCTGCCAGATTGGATGATTCTCGATGTTCTTCCAGTTATCCCGCCAGAGCTTCGTCCAATGGTTCAATTGGATGGTGGTCGCTTCGCTACAAGTGACTTGAATGACTTGTACCGTCGTGTAATTAACCGTAATAACCGTCTCAAGCGTTTGCTTGATTTGGGTGCTCCGGACATTATCGTGCAAAACGAGAAGCGGATGCTTCAAGAAGCAGTTGACGCATTGATTGACAATGGTCGTCGCGGTCGTCCTGTAACGGGACCTGGTAATCGTCCATTGAAATCACTGAGCCACATGTTGAAAGGGAAGCAAGGTCGCTTTCGTCAAAACTTGTTAGGTAAGCGCGTTGACTATTCCGGTCGTTCGGTTATCGTTGTAGGTCCAAGCTTGAAAATGTATCAGTGCGGTCTGCCGAAGGAAATGGCGCTTGAGTTGTTCAAGCCTTTCGTTATGAAAGAGCTTGTACTTAAAGGACTTGCACACAACATTAAGAGCGCTAAGCGTAAGGTTGAACGCGTAAGCCCTGAAGTGTGGGATGTGCTTGAGGAAGTTATCAAGGAACACCCTGTTCTGCTAAACCGTGCACCTACGTTGCATAGACTAGGTATTCAAGCATTCGAACCGATCTTGGTTGAAGGTCGCGCAATTAAGCTTCACCCACTCGTTTGTACAGCGTACAACGCTGACTTCGACGGTGACCAAATGGCCGTCCACGTACCACTTTCGGCAGAAGCACAAGCTGAAGCGCGTCTACTGATGCTTGCTTCAGGCAATATCCTTAACCCTAAAGATGGTAAACCTGTTGTTACACCGTCTCAAGATATGGTACTTGGTTGCTACTATCTCACGATGGACAATAAGGAATCTAAGGGTACAGGACTTCGCTTTGCGAATGTGAATGAAGCTGTATCTGCGTATCAACGTGGCGTATCTGAAAACTCTCTGCATGCACGCGTCGTTATTCCTGTGCGTGAGCTGAAGAAGAAGACATTTACTCCTGAACAACAAGATGCGCTAATTGTTACAACGATCGGTAAAATCATCTTTAACGAAATTTTCCCGGATACGTTCCCTTATATCAATGAGGCAACAAAGGAAAACCTCGTTAAAGGTACACCTGATAAATATTTTATCTACGACAAGGGCGCAGACATCGATAAAATTATTGATGAACTTCCGACACCTGGCGCTGTAGGTAAAGAATATCTTGGACAAATTATCGGTGAGTGCTTCCGTATTTATCATACGACGAAGACTTCGGTAATTTTGGACAATATCAAGCAACTTGGTTTCACGTATTCGACGAAAGCTGGTATTACGATCGCGGTTTCTGATGTTATCGTACCAACTGAGAAGGATGTCATTCTGCAACAATCCGAAGAGAAGGTTAAGGTCGTTTCGACACAATACCGTCGTGGATTGATTACAGATGAAGAGCGTCGTGACCGTGTTATCGAAATTTGGAGTAAGACGAAGGATGAAATTACGGATGTGCTGATGAAGTCCATGGATCGTTACAATTCGATCATGTTGATGGTAGATTCAAAAGCACGGGGTAACAAATCTCAAATTACTCAGCTTGGCGGTATGCGTGGTTTGATGGCTAACCCATCTGGACGTATTATCGAATTGCCGATTAAATCGAACTTCCGTGAAGGTCTGACAGTATTGGAGTACTTTATCTCCACTCACGGAGCGCGGAAAGGTCTTGCCGATACCGCACTTCGTACAGCTGACTCAGGTTACTTGACTCGTCGTCTCGTAGACGTTGCACAAGACGTTATCGTTCGTGAAGATGATTGTGGTACGGATAAAGGTATCACGGTTTCACGTATTGAAGACGGTAAGGAAGTCATCGAGGATCTGTTCGACCGTATCGAAGGACGCTATGCATTTGCAACGATTCGTCATCCAGAAACAGGTGAAGTCATTGCAAACCGTAACGATCTAATCGACACTCCAGTTGCTGAAAATATCATTCATGCAGGCATCAAACAAGTTCAAATCCGTTCCGTACTGAGCTGCCGTGCACGTCATGGCGTATGTAAGCTCTGTTATGGTCGCAACCTCGCAACAGGTAAAAAGGTTGAAATCGGTGAAGCAGTTGGGATTATCGCTGCACAGTCTATCGGTGAGCCGGGTACACAACTTACGATGCGTACGTTCCATACCGGGGGCGTAGCAGGGGATGATATTACACAAGGTTTGCCGCGTATTCAAGAATTGTTCGAAGCACGTAATCCGAAAGGTCAAGCGATGATTTCCGAGATGGATGGTGTTGTTAAGGAAATCCGTGAGACAAAGGATCGCCGTGAAATCGAGATTCAAGGCGCTGCAGAGTCCAAAATCTATCCTGTCAGCTATGGTTCACGTATTCGTGTAATCCAAGGACAACAGGTAGAAGCTGGGGATGAACTTACGGATGGTTCCATCGATCCGAAGGAAATGCTTCGTATCAAAGGTATCCGTGGTGTTCAAAACTACATTCTTCAAGAAGTTCAACGCGTATATCGTAACCAAGGCGTTGAAATCAACGATAAGCATATCGAAGTTATGATCAAGCAGATGCTTCGTAAGATTCGGATCGTTGATCCGGGTGATACGATTCTCCTTCCAGGAGCATTCGTGGATATCCATGAGTATGAAGCAGCTAACCGCACTGCAATTCTTGCAGATCTAGAACCAGCAGTTGCGCGTCCAGTTCTTCTCGGGATTACGAAGGCATCTCTCGAAACAGATTCGTTCTTATCTGCTGCATCATTCCAAGAGACGACACGCGTATTGACTGACGCTGCAATTAAGGGGAAAGTCGACCGCTTGCTCGGATTGAAGGAAAATGTAATTATCGGGAAGCTCATCCCAGCAGGTACGGGTATGCCTCGCTACCGCAACATTCGTGTTGTGTCGCCATTTGACGAACCGACTGATGAAGCTGTTGAGCTAGAACCAGTTGGCGTAGAATAAGAAGTTGTTAGAGTGGAAAACGGGCACCGGTGACGGTGCCTGTTTTTTTGTATATTAATAGCCAAGGGGGATCGTGTGAACTTACGGGTTTGATCACGAGGATGAAGTTTCAAATAAAGAAAGTGCCTTACTGTAAAATGTACAGGTAGTTTGAGGGAAATACCTCCTTTCAGCTAATCTAAATGGAAAACCTACATTTAGTATGGCATAATTTTATTGAATTGGCCGTATACGTACAATCTAACTGTATGATATGCATTTTGTTCATGCGAATATCCAGACAGAATATATCTAACTGTATGATATGCATTTAGTTATACTAGACCATAATCCAAATCATCTCACGTTACTAAATAAAAGAACATGTTGACCAATCCCCATGTAGAGTAGCTATACCCAACTTTCAATAAAGCCGTGCAATATACGCGATTGTAGTCAGATGATCGATTGACTAAAGATTGGAAAGTGGGTCAGTCAGAGGGGTCAATGTAAAAAGCTAAATGTTTGAGCTCATCTTAATTGTTTTCTTGTAAATGTTATAGTCTTCTGTCCTATAGTGGCATTATTATTGAACAGTTATGTGGTGGAAAAATCACAAAAAAATTCAAACAACAGTTCTTGACATGGGTATATCGTAATGATAATATGTTCTAGTGTGTGTCAGCAGTCTATGTTTACGATGCGATACTACGAGCTAAGGTGACATTAAAGTTGATCCAGCTTTGTCTGTGATCGTTGACGAATAGCTTAACCGGGTTTGATTCAGGCAATACGTCTGATCGGGCCCTTTCTCGTCTCTGAAAATGAACCGCCTGGATCTGTGGGCTTCGCAATTCGAACAACAGAAACTCGAACTACTGTTTATAACGTTGATCGGAAGGGGGTGGCAACATGCCAACTATTAACCAACTCGTACGCAAAGGTCGTCAACCTAAGGTTGTAAAATCCAAGTCACCAGCACTTCAAAAAGGTTTTAACGCCTTGAAGCGCGAAGAGACGGATTTAAGCGCTCCTCAAAAGCGTGGTGTATGTACTCGTGTAGGTACTATGACGCCTAAGAAACCGAACTCTGCACTTCGTAAATATGCTCGTGTACGTTTAACGAACCGTGTCGAGGTGACAGCGTATATCCCAGGGATTGGCCACAACTTACAAGAACATAGCGTTGTTCTTATTCGTGGCGGTCGTGTAAAAGACCTTCCAGGGGTTCGTTATCACATCGTTCGCGGTGCATTGGATACTGCGGGTGTAAACAATCGTATGCAGGCTCGTTCCAAATACGGTACTAAGAGACCTAAAGTTAAGAAGTCCTAATAACCGATTAAGCAATTGCATTGCTTGAGCCAGTATTGGACATGAATGAGAAAGGAGGAATTTCAATGCCACGTAAAGGACCAGTAACAAAACGCGATGTTCTTCCGGATCCGTTGTACAATAGCAAGCTTGTAACACGTCTTGTTAACCGCATCATGATCGACGGTAAGAAAGGTGTTGCGCAACAGCTTCTATATGATGCATTTACGCTAATACAAGAGCGTTCTGGTAAAGATGCGATGGAGGTTTTCGAAGCCGCTATCAAGAACATCATGCCAGTCCTTGAAGTTAAAGCACGCCGTGTAGGTGGTGCAAACTATCAAGTTCCAATCGAGGTTAAGCCTGAGCGTCGCACGTCCCTAGGACTGCGTTGGCTCGTTAACTACTCCCGCAACCGCGGTGAGAAGACGATGGAAGAACGTTTGGCTGCTGAAATCCTGGATGCTTCCAACAACACGGGAGCTGCAGTGAAGAAGCGTGAGGACACGCATAAGATGGCGGAAGCGAACAAAGCATTCGCTCACTACCGTTGGTAGAATCCGCTTGAGTAATTTATTCGAAGGGAGACTGTTATATGGCAAGAGAGTTCTCCTTGCAAAATACGCGGAATATCGGGATTATGGCGCATATTGATGCGGGTAAAACCACGACAACTGAACGGATTCTGTTCTACACCGGTCGCGTACACAAAATCGGCGAAACGCATGAAGGTTCCGCGACGATGGACTGGATGGAACAGGAGCAAGAACGCGGTATCACGATTACGTCTGCCGCAACTACTGCTCAGTGGCATGGTCACCGTATTAATATTATCGACACACCGGGTCACGTTGACTTTACGGTAGAAGTCGAACGCTCCCTACGCGTATTGGACGGGGCTGTTGGTGTATTTAGTGCTAAAGAAGGCGTAGAGCCACAATCCGAAACGGTATGGCGTCAAGCTGACCGTTACGGTGTTCCTCGGATCGCTTATATCAACAAGATGGATATCATCGGTGCGGATTACCTGAATGTTGTTAAAGACATGAAGGAACGCTTAAATGCTAACGCTGTAGCGATCCAATTACCGATGGGTGCTGAAGACACATTTGTAGGGATGATCGACCTGATTGAACGGGTTGCTTATATCTACAAAGATGATCAAGGCAAAGACCCTGAGAAGATTGAAATCCCTGCACAATACTTGGAGCAAGTGGAAGAACTGCGAAGCATCATGGTAGAAAAAATCGCAGAACTGGACGAAGATCTGACGATGAAGTTTCTTGAAGGTGAAGAAATCAGCATCCCAGAACTAAAGGCAGCACTTCGTAAGGGCGTCTGTTCAGTTAAAATTTTCCCAGTAGTATGTGGATCTTCGTATCGGAACAAGGGCGTCCAACCGATGTTGGATGCAGTTGTAGATTTCCTTCCTTCACCCCTAGATGTTCCAGCGATTGTTGGTCATCTTGATGATGGTACGGAAACGACTCGTGAATCCTCAGACTCAGCGCCATTCGCAGCATTAGCATTCAAAATTATGACTGACCCTTACGTTGGTCGTCTGACATTCTTCCGTGTATATTCTGGCATACTGAGCGCAGGTTCATATGTTAGTAATGCAACGAAGGGCAAACGTGAGCGCGTCGGCCGTATTCTGCAAATGCATGCGAATAGCCGTCAAGAAATTAGTGAAGTTCATGCAGGTGATATTGCTGCAGCTGTTGGTCTTAAGGATACGACGACTGGTGATACACTGTGTGATGAGAAAAACCTGGTAATTCTTGAATCGATGAACTTCCCAGAACCAGTTATCCAGCTTGCGGTTGAGCCGAAAACAAAGGCTGACCAAGATAAGATGGGTATCGCTCTGCAGAAGCTGTCTGAGGAAGATCCTACGTTCCGTGCTCACACGGACGAAGAAACTGGCCAGACAATCATTGCAGGAATGGGTGAGCTTCACTTAGAAGTTCTAGTTGACCGTATGCGTCGTGAATTCAAAGTTGAAACGAATGTTGGTAAACCACAAGTTGCTTACCGTGAAACATTCCGTGTTCCTGCGAAGGTCGAAGGCAAATTCGTTCGTCAATCTGGCGGACGCGGTCAATACGGACATTGCTGGATCGAATTCGAACCACGTGAACCAGGTGAAGGCTTCTTGTTCGAGAACAAGGTTGTCGGTGGCTCCGTTCCACGTGAGTTCATTTCTCCTGTTCAAGCTGGTATTGAAGAATCTATGAAAAATGGTGTTCTTGCAGGCTTCCCGCTTGTAGATATCAAAGCTACGATCGTAGATGGTTCATACCATGACGTCGATTCCTCGGAAATGGCGTTTAAGATTGCTGGATCGATGGCACTTAAAGCGGCTAAGGATAAGTGTAGTCCTTGCTTGCTAGAGCCAATCATGAAGGTAGAAGTTACTGCTCCGGAAGAGTACATGGGCGATATTATGGGTATGCTTAACTCTCGTCGTGGACGTATCGAAGGAATGGATTCGCGTTACGGCGCGCAAATCATTCGTGCGAAGGTACCATTGGCTGAGATGTTCGGATATTCCACAACACTTCGTTCAGGTACACAAGGGCGTGGCGTGTTCTCAATGGAACTTTCTCATTATGAAGAAGTTCCGAAGTCGATTTCTGAAGAAATCATTTCTAAGCACAAAGGTGCTTAATTAAGTTTGAAAGTGGACGAAGCAGGAATGCACGAAAGTGCTTCCTGTAAATCCATAACAAATAAAATCCTTTACAATTATTAAGGAGGAAATCCTAACATGGCAAAAGCTAAGTTTGAACGTAACAAACCACACGTTAACATCGGTACAATCGGTCACGTTGACCACGGTAAAACAACAACAACTGCTGCGATCACTTCCGTTCTTTCCAAAAGATTCGGTGGCGGATCTGCTGTAGCATTCGATCAAATCGACAAAGCTCCAGAAGAGCGCGAACGCGGTATCACAATTTCCACATCTCACGTTGAGTATGAGACTCCTAACCGTCACTACGCTCACGTTGACTGCCCAGGACATGCTGACTATGTTAAAAACATGATCACAGGTGCTGCACAAATGGACGGAGCAATCTTGGTTGTATCCGCTGCTGACGGTCCTATGCCACAAACTCGTGAGCATATCCTTCTTTCCCGTCAAGTAGGTGTTCCTTACATCGTCGTTTACTTGAACAAGTGCGACATGGTTGAAGACGACGAATTGCTTGAGCTTGTTGAGATGGAAGTTCGCGACCTTCTTAGCGAATATGAATTCCCAGGTGATGACACTCCAGTTATCCGTGGTTCTTCCCGTGAAGCTCTTGCAAATCCAGATGGTCCTTGGGCTGACAAGATTGTTGAATTGTTCGAAGCAATCGACAGCTACATCCCAAATCCAGAGCGTGCAACTGACAAGCCTTTCTTGATGCCAGTTGAGGATGTTTTCACAATCACAGGTCGTGGTACAGTTGCTACAGGACGTGTTGAGCGTGGTATCATCAAAGTGGGCGATGAAGTTGAAATCATCGGTCTGCAAGAAGACACTCGTAAATCCGTAGTAACAGGCGTTGAAATGTTCCGTAAGTTGCTTGACCAAGCACAAGCTGGTGACAACGTTGGTGCATTGCTTCGTGGTGTTGATCGTAAAGATATCGAGCGTGGCCAAGTTATTGCAAAGCCAGGTTCCGTTAAGCCTCACACGGAATTCACTGCTCAAATCTACGTTTTGACTTCTGGTGAAGGTGGCCGTCATAAGCCTTTCTTCACAGGTTACCGTCCACAGTTCTACTTCCGTACAACTGACGTAACGGGTATCATCAACCTTCCAGAAGGTACTGAAATGGTTATGCCTGGCGATAACGTAACAGTTACAGTTCAATTGATCGCTCCAATCGCTATCGAAGAGGGAACTCGTTTCGCTATTCGTGAAGGTGGACGTACAGTTGGTGCTGGAGCAGTTGCTTCCATCCAAAAGTAATTTAACCTTTCAATATAAAGAAGCTATCCCGGCGTAAGCTGGAGATAGCTTCTTTGTTTTAGTATCGAGTTCCGTTGATTGTGCAAAGACTTGTTGTTACGCCACCTGTACTAATAGCAGCGATCGTTAAGAAAAAAGTGTTTGCAGAAAATAAAATTCCCCCAAGTATAACGATAATGAAATCGGTAATTAAAATAATAATTCCTACATTCATCTTCAAGGGTGTTGCGATAAGCTTGGCGAGTAAATCAATTCCACCAGTGCTGGCCTGATGTCGCAATAACATTCCAAACCCACCCCCACTTAACAATCCACCTAGAATTGCTGAAATGAACGGGTATTCTTTTACAAGAGAAACGAATGGTGGTGTATAGGAATCCAGCAAATCGATCGCTAATGCTAACGTAAGTAATCCTAATAAGCTGTTGAAAAAGACTGACCGGTCTTTGATCCAAGTCAAGATGAAGATCGGAATGCTGCAAACGATTAGCGTTAAGCCTACCTTTGTATTAAATACATATTTCACAATCAGAGCTACACCGATCATTCCACCATCGAGCACTTTGATCGGTAGTAGAAAAAAATCAATGCCAATTGCGATCATCGAACAGCCAAACAAAACCGCGAACCAACGATATGGCACTTGCAAGGAAATCATTCCCTTCAATAAAGCCTGTCTTATCTATATGGCAGACTTATTGAAGGCATGTATGGAAAATTAGGTTTTCGTATGTGGATTAATGTTGTTGGATATGATCTTCGTAACGGTCAACATAAAGCTGATTTTGACTGTCTACCTGAGCAAGAAAGATTTCATTTGTTGAAAGCTTGAGATGTTCCAGCTCGGCGTTCAACCAATTCACATTTAAACCAACTTTTCGCAATGAATCCTCAAGCACTTTGCCATCCATAATAATAGTCATTGGAATTTTTTCTTCTGTAACGGGTAGCTTGATGTCTGATGGTGTCAGAGGTTGATATTCTTTCTTCAATAATACGTTCAGTTCTCCGCTTGTATCCATGATAGCAGCTTCAACCTGACTGATATTAAAAACATCCTTCATTCGTAATAGTTCAAGCAGCTCGTCCGACGTAATCCGTTCTTTCTTCATATTGTTCTCTAACACTTTGCCATGTTGAATCAATACGGCAGCTTTTCCATCGAGCATATCTCTTGCTTTTTTACTTTTGAGCTGAAGAAATTCAATCCCTAGAGAAACTGCAGACCAGACGATCAACGATATTAGTCCACGAAACCATGTTTCGTCTGCTTCAAGGGAAACGAAGGCGGCAATACTTCCGATTGTAATTCCAGTGATGTATTCAAAAAGCGAGAGTTGAGAGACTTGTCGCTTTCCAAGCAAGCGCGTCAAAACAAATAGAACAGCTACAGCGGCGAAAGTTCTTAATGTTACTTCAATCCAAGTGGGCACACGTAAACCTCCTCTATATGGTGTACCTTCATCATTTCCTAAAATGATTGGAATCATGAAAGATCACTGAAAATAGCTGAGAAAAAATATTGAAAAAAAATTGTTGCATTCGCCCGATCAGATCGCTATAATAGATCATGTTGGTCTGTGACTGTGCGATGATGCGAGAGGTTGCCGACACACCCGGCCCCTTTGCCATAGAGGGTAGGCGTGGTGACTGTCGGGTTATTCTTGCGGAGTATGTCCGATTCCAAAATTGGGCGAATGAAGGAGGGAATAATATGGCAAAGCAAAAAATCCGTATCCGTTTGAAAGCTTACGATCACCGTATCCTGGATCAATCCGCGGAGAAAATCGTAGAAACGGCAAAACGTACTGGTGCAGGTGTATCTGGACCAATTCCATTGCCAACCGAGAAGCAAATCATTACGATTCTGCGTGCGGTGCATAAGTATAAGGATTCGCGTGAGCAATTCGAAATGCGTACGCACAAGCGTCTGATTGATATCGTCAATCCTACGCCACAAACGGTTGATGCGCTTATGCGTCTTGATCTACCGTCTGGCGTTGATATCGAAATCAAGCTTTAATGTGTAAGTGGCAATGAGATTATAAGATCTAAGAAGGAAAAGAGGTGTCAACATGCCAGGAATCTTGGGACGTAAACTCGGAATGACTCAACTGTTCGCAGCAGACGGAAGCGTAGTGCCTGTAACAGTAGTGGAAGCAACTCCGAACGTTGTTCTTCAAAAGAAAACAATTGAAAACGACGGATACGAAGCAATCCAGCTAGGTTTCGCGGATCGTCGCGAAAAGCTAGCAACTAAACCAGCCATCGGCCATGCTAAAAAAGCAGGCGCGGCGCCCAAGCGCTTCATTCGTGAAATCAGCGATTCGTCCGACCTAGAAGTCGGTAACGAAGTCAAAGTTGACGTATTTGCTGAAGGTGCGTTTGTTGACGTTACAGGGATATCTAAAGGTAAAGGAACTGCAGGCGCAATCAAGCGTTGGGGCTTCCAACGTGGTAAGATGACGCACGGTTCTAAGTATCACCGTGGTAACGGTTCGCTTGCGACGATTCGTGACGCAAACCGCGTGCCAAAAGGTAAGAAAATGCATGGTCGCATGGGTAGTGAGACAATCACTGTACAAAACCTTGAAATCGTCAAAGTGGACGTAGAGCGCAATGTATTGCTCATCAAGGGCTCTGTACCAGGTGCTCGTAACAGCTATCTTAAAATCCGTGCTTCTGTGAAGAAATAATTTTAACGGTTAGAGAAAGGAGGACCACTCATGCCGAAAGTGGCTGTTTATAATGTAGACGGCAAACAAGTTTCCGAACTTGACTTGGCAGACGGTATTTTCGGGATCGAACCGAATACACACGTACTGCACAGTGCCGTATTGTTGCAACAAGCTTCGCTTCGCTCGGGTACGCACGACACGAAAGGTCGTTCGGAAGTGCGCGGTGGCGGTCGTAAGCCATGGAAACAGAAGGGAACTGGACGCGCTCGTCAAGGTAGCATCCGTTCACCACAATGGAAAGGCGGCGGAATTGTCTTCGGACCAACTCCACGCAAATATGGCTTTAAATTACCACGCAAAGTGCGCCGTTTGGCGATCAAATCTGCATTGTCCAGCAAAGTCATTGCAAATCAATTGATCGTACTGGATCAGCTGAGCTTGTCCCAACCAAAAACAAAAGAAATCACTAAGCTTCTATCCAATCTAAAGGTTGGCAGCAAAGCACTAGTGGTTACTGCAAGCTTTGATTACAACGTGGCTGTATCCGCGCGTAACATTCCTGGCGTGAAATTCGTCGCTGCTGATGGAATCAACGTACTTGATGTGCTTAAGCATGACCAGCTCATCATTACGAAGGATGCGGTCGCTAAAGTTGAGGAGGTGTTCGCGTAATGAAGAACGCCCGCGATATTATCGTCCGTCCAGTGATTACCGAGCGCACGAGTGAATTTATCGACCAACAAAAATATGTGTTCGAAGTTAACCTTAAGGCTAACAAAACACAAATTAAACAAGCGATCGAAACGATCTTCAAAGTTAAGGTCGTTAATGTTAACACGCTAAGAGTACCAGCTAAGCCTAAGCGCTACGGCCGACATAGTGGATATACATCTGAATGGAAAAAAGCGTTCGTAACGCTTGCTCCAGACAGCAAACCACTTGAGTTTTTCGAAGCATCGGTTTAATAAGTCTCTAAAGTAAGGAGGGAATCCTAGTGCCAGTCAAAAAGTTTAAACCGACAACGCCAAGCCGTCGTCAAATGACGGTATCCACGTTCGAGGAAATTACGGCTACAGAGCCGGAGAAATCTTTGCTCGCTCCATTAAGCAAGCGTGCAGGTCGTAACCATCAAGGTAAGCTTACTGTACGTCACCACGGTGGTGGACATAAGCGTAAATACCGGATCATCGACTTCAAGCGTACGAAAGACGGCATTCCAGGCCGCGTTGCTACGATTGAGTATGATCCTAACCGTACGTCTTACATCGCGCTTATCAACTATGCTGACGGTGCGAAGACTTACATCATCGCTCCTAAAGGTCTTAAGGTTGGAGATGAGATTTTCTCTGGTCCAACTTCAGACATCAAAATCGGTAACTCGCTTCCACTGGAAAACATTCCAGTAGGTACAGTTATCCACAACATTGAACTTAAGCCAGGTAAAGGCGGACAATTGGTTCGTTCTGCTGGAACAAGCGCTCAATTGTTGGGTAAAGAAGATATGTACGTGACAGTTCGTTTGGCTTCTGGTGAAATTCGCCGTATCCTCAAAACATGTCGCGCGACTATCGGTACTGTTGGTAACCAAGATCATGAGTTGCTTAACATCGGTAAAGCAGGACGTAATCGCTGGCTCGGCAAACGCCCAGTCGTACGTGGTGTCGTCATGAACCCTGTCGATCACCCACACGGTGGTGGTGAAGGCCGTGCTCCAATCGGACGCAAGTCTCCACTTTCTCCATGGGGCAAGCCAACGCTTGGTTACAAAACTCGCAAGAAAAAGAAAGCATCGAGCAAATATATCGTTCGTGGTCGCAGCAAGTAATATACTTGGTGGCGGTAATATGATCGATAAGCTCATAAGCCGCGTTGAAGGGAGGGGCATTCCATGGGTCGCAGTTTGAAAAAAGGACCTTTCGTGGATGGCTATCTGCTGAAAAAAGTGGAAGAACTGTCCGGTTCGAATAAGAAAGTAGTTATTAAAACTTGGTCTCGTCGTTCGACGATTTATCCACAGTTCGTGGGTCAAACATTCGCAGTGTATGATGGACGCAAGCATGTACCGGTTTACGTGTCTGAAGACATGGTCGGTCATAAGCTAGGTGAATTCGCACCAACGCGTACATTTAAAGGTCACACTGATGACGACAAGAAAACAGGTAAACGATAAAACCCTGCGAAGTGCGATTGACTGAAGCGACCGTAAGCGTCATTCAGTAGTCGTTACCAGTTACGTGAGGGAGGAGGTACTTCGATGTCTCAACAATCGAAAGCTAATGTGAACAACATTCGCATCCCGGCTCGCAAAGTCCGTCTGGTCGTAGACCTGATTCGTGGCAAGAAGGTGGGCGAGGCGATTGCAATTTTGCGCCACACACCACGTTCAGCATCTCCTGTATTGGAGAAGTTGCTGAACTCTGCAATAGCTAACGCTGAACATAATTTCCAGCTCGACGTGAACAAATTGGTCGTGTCCGAAGCCTTCGTAAATGAAGGTCCAACGATGAAACGATTCCAACCACGTTCCCAGGGTCGCGCGTTCAGCATTTTTAAGCGGACCAGCCATATAACACTGGTCGTATCCGAAAAATAAGGAGGGACAACGTGTGGGTCAAAAAGTAAATCCCGTCGGTCTTCGTGTCGGCATTATCCGTGACTGGGAATCCAGATGGTATGCTGAGAAAGATTTCGGCGATCTTCTAATCGAAGACGTGAAAATTCGTGACTTCTTGAAAGCAAAGTTGAAAGAAGCAGCAGTTTCTAAGATTGAAATCGAACGTGCTGCTAACCGTGTGAATGTAACAATTCATACAGCTAAGCCGGGTATCGTAATCGGTAAAGGTGGCGCAGAAGTAGAAGTACTTCGCGGTCAACTGACTAAGATTTCGAACGGTAAAAAAGTACACATTAACATTTCCGAGATCAAAAACCCGGAATTGGACGCTATCCTTGTTGCTGAAAGCATCGCGCAACAATTGGAACGCCGTGTATCCTTCCGCCGTGCAATGAAGCAAGCTATGCAACGTACGCAACGTGCTGGCGCGAAAGGTATTAAAACATCCGTAAGTGGTCGTCTTGGTGGAGCTGAAATTGCTCGTCAAGAGGGATATAGCGAAGGCACAGTGCCATTGCACACATTGCGCGCAGATATCGACTACGGAACGGCAGAAGCTCATACAACTTATGGCCGCATTGGCGTAAAAGTATGGATCTACCGTGGCGAAGTCCTTCCAGTGAAGAAAAGAGCTGCTGAGGAAGGAGGCAACTAATCATGTTGGTGCCTAAACGCGTAAAACACCGCAAAGTACACCGCGGTACAATGAAAGGCCGTACTAAAGGTGGCGCAGAAGTGCACTTCGGTGAATACGGTTTGCAAGCTATGGAACCATCTTGGGTTACAAACCGTCAGATCGAAGCTGCTCGTATCGCCATGACTCGTTATATTAAACGGGGCGGTAAAGTTTGGATCAAAATTTTCCCTTCAAAACCAATTACTCAAAAGCCTCTAGAAGTGCGGATGGGTAGTGGTAAGGGTAACGTAGAAGCTTGGGTTGCTGTAGTTAAGCCGGGCAAAATCATGTTCGAGCTTGCAGGTGTATCCGAGGAGATCGCTCGTGAAGCAATGCGTCTTGCTGCACATAAGTTGCCAATCAAGACGAAGTTTGTGAAACGTTCAGAATTGGGTGGTGAAGCAAATGAAAGCCAGTGACTTTCGTAACCTAACGTCGGCAGAACTCGAACAGAAGATCGCCACGTTTAAGGAAGAGCTGTTTAACCTCCGCTTCCAACTGGCTACTGGCCAACTGGACAACCCGCATCGCCTAGGCGATTTGCGTAAAGAAATTGCTCGGGCCAAAACGATTTTGCGCGAGCGTGAACTCGGAATTGGATAATATCCCGATCATTGATTACGGGAAGGAGGATTACCATGAGCGAACGCAATAACAATCGTAAAACACAGATTGGTAAAGTCGTAAGCGACAAGATGGACAAAACGATTGTGGTAGCTGTTGAAACTTACAAAAAGCACAACCTTTATCACAAGCGGATTAAATACACGAAGAAATTCAAAGCGCACGACGAGAACAATGATGCGAAGATCGGCGATACAGTGAAAATCATGGAGACCCGCCCTCTGTCGAAAGACAAAACGTGGCGTTTAGTCGAAGTCGTCGAGAAAGCCGTATTGGTCTAAGTGACTGATCAGTGACTGAAAGGAGGACCTTGCGATGATTCAACCATTTACGCGTCTTGCAGTTGCTGATAACTCAGGCGCTAAAGAATTAATGTGTATCCGTGTACTAGGTGGTACTGGTCGCCGCGCTGGATATATCGGTGATTTGATCGTATGTTCAGTTAAACAAGCAACACCAGGTGGCGTTGTCAAGAAGGGTGACGTAGTTAAGTGCGTTATCGTTCGTACGAAGCGCTCGACTCGCCGTAAAGACGGATCTTACATCGCGTTTGATGAGAACGCTGCTGTAATCGTAAAAGAAGATAAGAGCCCACGTGGTACTCGTATCTTTGGACCAGTCGCTCGTGAGCTTCGCGAACGCGACTTTATGAAAATCATTTCCCTGGCACCGGAAGTTATCTAATTATGATGATTACGGAACCGAACAATAAGGCTAGGAGGTGGACCCATGCCCCGATTGAAAAAAGTGCTTGAATCGCACAATAATAAACTACATGTGAAGAAGGATGACAATGTCATCGTGATCACAGGTAAAGATAAAGGGAAGAAAGGCCGTATAATCGCTGCTTATCCGCGCGAGAATCGTGTCCTTGTAGAAGGCGTCAACATGGTGAAACGCCATACTCGCCCTAACCCTACAAATCAACAAGGCGGTATCATTGAGCGCGAAGCGCCAATTCACGTGTCCAACGTGATGCATATCGATCCTAAGTCAAACAAGCCAACACGTATTGGTTATAAGACGTTAGACAATGGCAAGAAAGTCCGGATCGCAAAGCGTTCCGGCCAAGAGATTGACTAATCTCAGTAAGGACGGAAAGGAGGTCACTGTGACTCATGGCAGCAAGAATGAAGGAACGTTTCCAGAATGAAATCACTCCTGCTCTTATGCAGAAGTTCAGTTACAAATCAGTTATGCAAGTGCCTAAGGTCGAGAAGATCGTAATTAACATGGGTGTCGGTGAGGCTGTCTCTAACTCTAAGATTATTGACAACGCACTTGAAGACATGCAGAAGATCGCTGGCCAAAAGCCTGTAGTAACTCGTTCAAAGAAATCGATCGCAGGCTTCCGCCTACGTGAGAATGTGCCAATCGGCGTTAAAGTAACGCTGCGCGGCGACCGTATGTATTACTTTCTAGACAAATTGGTCAACATTTCATTGCCTCGTGTACGTGATTTCCACGGTGTATCGACGAAGTCGTTCGATGGACGTGGTAACTACACTTTAGGCTTGAAAGAGCAATTGATCTTCCCAGAAATCGAATACGACAAAATCGATAAGGTTCGCGGGATGGATATCGTCATCGTAACGACAGCTCAATCGGACGAAGAAGCGCGTGAGCTGCTCACCCAATTGGGTATGCCGTTTGCGAAGTGACGCCCATCCGGCCAAATTAGCAAAAGGTACCCATTGGAGGTGTAAAGCAAGTGGCAAAAACATCGATGAAAATCAAGCAACAACGCGCGCCGAAGTTTAAAGTCCAGGCTTACACGCGTTGCGAGCGTTGCGGACGTCCGCATTCCGTTCTACAGAAGTTTAAGATATGTCGGATCTGTTTCCGTGAGTTGGCATACAAAGGCCAGATTCCTGGCGTCAAAAAAGCGAGCTGGTAATCAGCCTAGTTCGGGAAGGAGGTTTACCCCATGGTTATGTCTGATCCAATTGCAGATATGTTGACGCGCATTCGCAATGCGAATCTTGTGCGTCATGAATCAGTGGAAATGCCTGCATCTTCAGTTAAGAAGCAAATTGCTGAAATTCTGAAGCGTGAAGGTTTTATCCGTGATACTGAATATGTAGAAGATAACAAGCAAGGCTTAATCCGTATTTTCTTGAAATACGGTCCGAACAACGAACGTGTAATCACGGGTCTCAAGCGCATTAGTAAGCCAGGCTTACGTGTGTACTCGAAATCCGCTGAAGTCCCTCGTGTTCTGGGTGGCCTCGGAATCGCGATCATCTCAACATCTAAAGGCATCGTAACCGATAAGGAAGCCCGTCAAGGGAAGTCCGGCGGCGAAGTGCTTTGCTACGTTTGGTAATTTAACTGTCACAAGATTGGAGGTGTACTCATGTCCCGTATTGGTCGCAAGCCGATTGCTGTACCTGCAGGCGTTAACGTGGATCTAGACAGCAATGTCATCACGATTAAAGGACCTAAAGGAACGTTGTCGCGCGAATTGCACAAAGACATGAACGTATCTTACGAAGCTAATGTAATCACTGTTGAACGTCCTTCGGATAACAAGCTTCACCGCTCGCTTCATGGTACGACGCGCAGTGTTGTTAACAACATGGTCGTCGGTGTAACTGATGGTTATATTAAGAACCTTGAGCTCGTAGGTGTAGGATATCGTGCTAGCAAATCTGGCGACAAGCTAGTTTTGAACGTAGGTTATTCCCACCCGGTTGAATTTGTTCCGGAATCTGGCATTGAATTCGAAGTGCCGGCGCAAAACAAAATTATCGTTAAGGGCATTGACAAAGAACTTGTTGGTGCTACTGCTGCAAAAATTCGCTCCGTACGTGAACCTGAACCGTATAAAGGTAAAGGGATTAAGTATGATAACGAGCGTATCCTTCGTAAAGAAGGTAAAGCAGGTAAGAAAAAATAATGAAATCAGTTGCGGGTGGCTTATAGCTGCCTAGATGCAACGACGAGAAGGGAGTGTACCTTTCGGATGATTACTAAAGGCGATAAGAATAAAGCTCGTCTCAAGCGTCACCTTCGTGTACGTAAGAAAATCACTGGAACGAATGAGCGTCCACGTCTATCCGTGTTCCGTTCATCCAAGCATATCTATGCACAGTTGATTGACGACGTTAAAGGTGTAACGATTGTTTCGGCTTCAACGCTTGATAAAGAGCTTGCTGGAATCGGAAATGGCGGTAACGTTGAGTCTGCTAGTAAAGTTGGCGAATTAGTCGCTAAACGTGCAAAAGACAAAGGTTACGAAAACGTTGTATTCGACCGTGGCGGTTACTTGTATCATGGACGTATCCAAGCATTGGCTGATGCTGCACGCGAAGCCGGCTTACAGTTTTAATTCACTTTTTGAAATAAGGAGGTAAACGACTTGCGTGTAGATCCGAATACGTTGGAACTAACGGAAAAAATGGTTCAAATCAATCGTGTCTCCAAAGTCGTCAAGGGCGGACGTCGCTTTAGCTTCAGTGCACTCGTCGTTGTCGGAGACGGCAAAGGATGGGTTGGCGCTGGAATTGGTAAAGCTTCAGAAGTTCCAGACGCGATTCGTAAAGGCGTCGATGACGCTAAGAAAAATCTTGTATTCGTTCCTCTCGTAGGAACAACAATTCCGCACGCTGTTACGGGACAATTCGGCGCCGGCAAAGTGCTACTGAAACCTGCATCAGAAGGTACGGGAGTTATCGCGGGCGGTCCAGTTCGCGCCGTACTAGAACTTGCAGGTGTCGGTGATATTTTGACGAAGTCGCTTGGCTCTTCCAACTCCATTAACGTGGTTAACGCAACATTGGAAGGACTATCTCGCCTCAAACGCGCTGAAGACGTAGCGAAATTGCGCGGTAAAACCGTAGCAGAGCTATACAAATAAGGAGGGGAAACAGATGGCACAAATCCAAATCACCCTCGTTCGCAGTTTGATCGGCCGTCCTGAGAATCAGCGCCAAACGGTGAAAACGCTTGGGCTGCGTAAAGTAAATCAAACTGTAATCAGAGATGACAATGTGGCAAACCGTGGTTTAATTAACGCAGTTTCTCACTTGGTCAAAGTTACAGAAGTATAATTAAGTAATTAGCATAACTATCAAGGAGGTGCGACGTACGATGAAATTGCATGAGCTTTCACCGAACGCTGGCTCCACTGCTACCCGTAAACGGGTAGGTCGTGGTGCTGGTAGCGGTCTCGGCAAAACTTCAGGTCGCGGTCACAAAGGGCAAAATGCTCGTTCCGGTGGCGGTGTGCGTCCAGGATTCGAGGGTGGGCAAAACCCGCTTTACCGTCGTGTTCCTAAACGTGGTTTTAACAACGATCGATTTGCAACTGTGTTTGCGATTGTAAACTTAAACCAACTCAACCGTTTTGAAGCTGGGACTGAAGTAACTCCTGAATTGCTGCTTTCTGAGGGCATTCTGAAAAATGCACAAGACGGCATTAAAATTCTGGGCAATGGTGAACTGAATGTAGGGCTGACTGTTAAGGCTCACAAGTTTTCACAGTCTGCTGTAGAAAAAATTCAGGCCGCCGGCGGTAAAACCGAGGTGATCTAATGTTCGCAACCGTCAATAACATTTGGAAAGTTGTGGACCTTCGCAGGAAGATCTTGTTCACACTTTTCATCTTGCTTGTTTATCGTATTGGTTCTTTTGTACCGGTTCCGAACATAGACAAAGACGCGCTAAAAACGGCCGGTGAACAAGGCAGTGACTTGTTCGGCCTACTTAACACGTTCTCCGGTGGAGCCTTGTTCAAATTTTCCATCTTTGCACTAGGAATAACACCATACATTACGGCTTCGATTATCGTTCAATTGCTGTCGATGGACGTCATTCCGAAATTTTCCGAATGGCAAAAGGAAGGCGAGAACGGTAAGCGTAAGCTGGCGCAGGTTACGCGTTATGGGACGGTTATTCTAGGGCTTATCCAAGCTTTAGCGACGGCAATTGGATTCCACAACATGTACAACATGGTTATCGATCCTAGCGTTGTGAACTATCTGATGATTGCAATCGTATTGACCGCTGGTACATCATTCTTGATGTGGCTCGGTGAACAGATCAATGAGAAAGGGATCGGAAATGGGATTTCCATTCTGATCTTCGCAGCGATTGTCGCTTCGATTCCAACTCATATTCGTACGATCTACTCGACGCAATTAGCGGATTCGGACCAATTATTCCTTAGTATTATTAAGGTAGTATTGATCTTGCTCGTCATTATACTGATCATTGCTGGTGTCATCTTCATTCAGCAAGGGGTTCGTAAGATCCCTGTTCAGTATGCTAAACGTGTAGTTGGTCAGAAGATGTATGGTGGACAATCGACTCACATTCCACTTAAAGTGAATGGCGCGGGCGTAATCCCAGTTATCTTCGCAATCTCCTTGCTCATGTTCCCTATTACGATCGCGCAATTCTGGTCGACAAAGGCTTGGGCAACATGGATCATCAATAACATGTCGTATGATAAACCGCTTGGTATGGTCCTTTACGTATTGCTGATTATTGGTTTCACTTTCTTCTATACTTTCGTACAATTCAATCCAGTTCAACTAGCTGATAATATGAAGAAAAACGGTGGTTATATTCCGGGAATTCGACCAGGAAAGCCGACCTCAGGTTACTTAACTCGTGTTATTACACGGATTACGCTTGCGGGTGCAATTTTCTTGGCACTTATCTCTGTAATGCCAGTATTCTTCGGACATCTTGCTGGATTTGACCGTTCGATTCAATTAGGTGGAACATCCTTATTGATCGTAATCGGGGTTGCACTTGAAACGATGAAGCAAGTAGAAAGCCAGTTGATCAAGCGCCATTACAAGGGCTTCATTAACAAGTAACAATCAACACTGACAGGAGTAACGACAATGAACATATTGTTTATGGGGCCTCCTGGCGCCGGTAAAGGAACGCAGGCTGAACGGATCGTCGAACAATTCGGCATTCCTCACATCTCTACCGGTGATGCGTTTCGGTTGGCTATGAAGCAAGGCACACCACTGGGTCAGAAAGCTAAGGAGTACGTAGACCAAGGCCTACTCGTACCTGATGAAGTAACAAACGGTATTGTACGTGATCGTCTAGCTGAAGCTGATTGTGAAAAAGGATTTCTACTTGATGGATTTCCTCGCACAATCGCACAGGCTGAAGCACTAGACATCATGCTGAACGATATGGGACGCAAAATTGATCAAGTCATTAACTTAAAGGTAGATCGCAGCTTTTTGCTCGCTCGCCTGACGGGTAGACGGATTTGTAAATCTTGCGGAGCAACTTTTCATGCAATCTTCAACCCGCCTAAGCAGGAAGGCATCTGCGATAAGGACGGGGGAGAGCTCTACCAGCGTTCTGATGATACGGAAGAGAAGGTCGGTACTCGTCTAGATGAATACACGAGTAAAACTGCACCACTCCTTACGTATTATGGAGACAAAGGTTCGCTACGCGAAGTTGATGGTGAGAAGGATATCGATGCAGTAACGTCAGATATCGCTTCACTAATCAGAGGGTAGTCGGCGATGATCGTAATTAAGTCTGCCAATGAGCTAAGCTTAATGAGAGAAGCTGGTCGAATCGTTGCTGAAACTCATCGATTGATGAAAGAAGCTGTTCAACCAGGTATCACGACTATAGAGTTGGATCGGATTGCGGAAACGTATATTTTGAGCCAAGGTGCGAAGCCCTCTTTTAAAGGCTATAACGGAACTTTCCCCGCCAGTATATGTGCTTCCGTTAATGAGGAACTCGTTCATGGGTTCCCCGGGCCACGGAAGCTCGTAGAAGGTGACATTATCAGCATCGATATCGGAGCGCAGTACAAGGGCTATCATGGTGATTCAGCTTGGACATATGGTGTCGGACAGATTTCAGAAGTTGCACAGCGGTTGCTGGATGTAACGGAAGCTTCGCTCTATGCGGGACTAGAACTTGTTCGACCTGATGTACGGCTGTACACTGTATCACATGGAATCCAAAAAGTAATTGAGCAAGCAGGATTTTCAGTTATCAGAGAATTCGTCGGTCACGGCGTAGGCGCTGAACTTCATGAAGAACCTCAAATTCCGAACTATGGCATTCCTGATCGCGGACCGCGATTGAAGCCCGGAATGACGCTTGCAATTGAACCGATGGTTGCTGTGGGAGAACGTTATGTGAAGACTTTAGCCGATGATTGGACAGTCATCACATTGGACGGGTCGTTGTGCGCGCATTTCGAACATACGATTGCCGTAACCGAAGACGGGTTTGAAATTCTGACTCGTGCGTAAAGCTAGGTGAATGCAATGACGATAAACGTGAAGCTCGAACCCGGAGACATCGTGAAAAGCCTGCGTGGAAGAGATGAAGATGGACTACTCGTAGTCATCGCAATTCTTGATGAGCGATTCGCGCTCGTGGCTGACGGCGACAAACGCCGCTTCGATCGGCCCAAACGCAAAAACGTGCTGCATCTCGAACCGATCGGGATCCAAAGCGAAGAAGTCGCGAATAGTATTCGTGATACCGGTCGTGTGACAAACGCGAAGCTCCGGTTCGCTATCGGACAAATCGAACAACGGCTTGTGAAGGAAGACCGAAACAAACCGGGAATATCTCACTCAGTCGCACGTGATGCGCATGCTGAAGAGAAAGGAGAATGACGGTGGCCAAAGAGGACGTCATCGAGGTAGAAGGAACGGTTATTGAACCGCTACCGAATGCGATGTTTAAGGTAGAACTCGAAAACGGACATCAGATTTTAGCTCATGTTTCCGGTAAGCTGCGTATGCACTTTATCCGGATTCTGACTGGAGACAAAGTTGTAATTCAACTGTCGCCTTATGATTTGACCCGTGGAAGAATTACCTACCGCAAATAAGCTCGTCCGGTCTACCGAAGCGCGTGACGGTCAATCCGTGATGCTAGTGGCGCACTTCCATTGACCGCACCAAGTGACGATCAAACTGCGTACGCAGCGCGTCGCACATTTGAACGCACATTTGCGATGATTGAATTGTATCGTCAGTGGCGAGCAAGCTCAATCTCACTTTAAGGAGGACATTATCATGAAGGTGAGACCTTCGGTCAAGCCGATTTGCGAAAAATGTAAGGTCATTCGTCGCAAAGGCAACGTGATGGTAATTTGCGAAAATCCGAAACACAAACAAAAACAAGGCTAATAATAAGGAGGTGCTGTTAACGTGGCACGTATTGCTGGTGTTGACCTCCCGCGCGACAAGCGTGTGGAAATCGCCCTGACTTACATCTTCGGAATTGGCAAGTCCACTTCCCAGAAGCTGCTTGCAACTGCAGGGATCAACCCTGACACTCGCGTTCGTGATCTTACCGAGGATGAGCTTGCTCGTATTCGTGAAGGGATCGACAAAACGCAAAAGGTCGAGGGCGACTTACGTCGTGAAATTGCACTAAACATCAAGCGTCTGATTGAGATCGGATGTTATCGTGGCCTCCGTCACCGCCGCGGTCTTCCAGTTCGCGGTCAACGTTCGAAAACGAACGCTCGTACGCGCAAAGGTCCTCGTCGTACGGTAGCGAACAAGAAGAAGTAAGAAGGGGGGATAACTAAAATGGCAAAAGGTAAGAAAGTCGTTCGTACGAAGCGTCGTGACCGGAAAAACATTGAATCTGGTGTTGCACACATCCGTTCGACGTTTAACAATACGATTGTGACAATTACTGATCCGCATGGTAATGCGGTATCGTGGGCGAGCTCCGGTAACCTTGGTTTTAAAGGCTCCCGTAAAAGCACGCCATTCGCAGCTCAAATGGCAGCAGAATCCGCAGCTCGCGCTGCAATGGATCACGGTATGCGTTTAGTTGAAGTCATGGTTAAAGGTCCTGGCGCAGGCCGTGAAGCAGCGATTCGTTCGTTGCAAGCAGCTGGTCTTGAAGTCAGCATGATCAAAGACGTGACTCCAATCCCGCATAATGGATGCCGTCCTCCTAAGCGCCGTCGCGTATAAACTACGTTGCTATTGTGGTATCAAACAAGAACAACTGGTGAATAATGGTTGTAACGGTTAGACATACTACTAGGTTTATCCCATAAACATTGATGAGTATCGTTTGGGTGAGCAATCAGCAACGTCAGTGACGTTCTTGAAGGAGGGTATGCTTGTGATAGTAATCGAAAAGCCGAAAATCGAATCAGTGGAACTACAAGTTGATAAGAGATACGGAAAGTTTGTTGTAGAACCGCTTGAACGTGGTTACGGCATGACACTAGGTAACTCTCTACGCCGCATTCTACTGTCATCCCTACCGGGTGCAGCAGTTGTATCTGTACAAATTGATGGCGTACTACATGAATTTTCCACGATTCCTGGAGTCGGCGAAGATGTAGCAGAAATTATCCTCAACCTGAAGCGTTTGTCCCTCAAGATTCATTCCGATGAGGATAAGATTCTTGAGATCGACGCTGAGGGCGAAGGTGTTGTAACGGCTGGCGACATTCGTGCAGATAGCGATGTAGAGATCCTTAACCCGGATCTACACATTGCAACACTTGCTGCGGGTAGCCGCCTTCATATGCGTATTTTTGCAAGAAAGGGACGTGGTTACGTTCCTGCAGATCGCAATAAGAAGGAAGAGCAATCCATTGGTGTAATTCCAATCGATTCAATCTATACGCCGATTACACGCGTTAATTATCAAGTTGAGAATACTCGTGTCGGTCAAGTCACGAACTACGACAAGCTTACGCTTGAAGTATGGACGGATGGTAGCATTAGACCGGAAGAAGCAGTCAGCCTTGGCGCTAAGATCCTTACGGATCACTTATCGTTATTCGTTGGCCTTACGGACGAAGCTAAAGATACAGAGACGATGAAAGAAAAGGAAGAGGACAAGAAAGAGAAAGTGCTTGAGATGACGATCGAAGAGCTCGATCTTTCTGTTCGTTCCTACAACTGCCTCAAACGGGCTGGTATTAACACAGTACAAGAGCTTATTACGAAAACCGAAGAAGATATGATGAAGGTACGCAACCTTGGTCGCAAGTCTTTAGAGGAAGTTCAAGAGAAGCTTGAAGAGCTGGGTTTGGGCCTACGGTTTGATGAGTAGCTTTATTGCATAAGAGAAGGAGGGAAATTCGATGGCCTATCAAAAACTGAGTCGTGATTCCAGCTCCCGGAAAGCATTGTTCCGTGACTTGGTAACCGACCTGTTCCTGTATGAGCGTATCCAAACTACAGAAGCTAAGGCGAAAGAAGTACGCTCTATTGCAGAGAAGCTTCTTACACTTGCTAAACGTGGAGATTTGCATGCGCGTCGTCAGGTTGCGGCATTCGTACGTCGTGAAAGCATCGATGGTGGTCAAGACGCTATCCAAAAGCTGTTTTCCGAACTAGCACCACGTTATTCGGACCGTCCAGGTGGATATACACGTATTCTTAAGCTAGGACCTCGCCGTGGAGATTCTGCTCCTATGGTATTCCTTGAGCTTGTAGACCGCGCGTAAAAGTGGAGCAAAGAAGGATGGGCCGAATCGCGTATTCGGATCATCCTTTTTTTGTTTCACTGCCAATAGGGAGGGAGTACAATGCGTAATATCGCTTTAATCGTAGGCTATGATGGAACAGACTATAGTGGGTTTCAATGTCAGCCTCACGGCAATACGATTCAGGATCATCTTGAGCAAGCGATTTTCGTGTTGTCTGGTGAACGTGTAAAGTTGCATGGATCTGGTCGAACTGATGCAGGTGTACATGCTACAGGACAAGTTGCCAACTTTCATACAACATCTTCAATTCCAGCCGAACGGTGGGCTCTTGCGTTAAATGCAAGGTTGCCAAACGATATTGTCATTCATTCGGCATTCAGTGTTCCAGATCATTTTCACGCAAGAAGAGGTGCTATTCGTAAAACATACTGTTATACGATTAATTGCAATCGAATTCCTAACCTCTTTCAACGTAGATATGAATTTCATCATCCTCTACCGCTGGATTTTCAAGCGATGCAACAAGGGCTTGTCTATCTGTTAGGAGAACATGATTTCACTTCATTCACTTCTCCTTTATCAAAGAAGGCCAGTCATGTCAGAACAATTTTGGATGCTCGACTTGAACTTGAGCCTGCATCTGTAAATGTATTGACTGAAAGCAATTTGTATCACACCTCAGAGTGGGATGAGCAACATTATCCAGGAATGCAGCGTGGCGTAATCCGATTGTATGTGTCAGGGAATGGCTTTCTATATAATATGGTAAGAATAATTGCGGGTACACTTATTCAAGTGGGCGAACGCAAGCGGAAGCCCGAAGAAGTCGCTACTATATTAGAAGCTAAAGATCGTTCAAAGGCGGGACCAACAGCAGTTCCACATGGCTTGACTCTATGTGAAGTGGAATACGAACAGTTCTAGGCAAAGACAAGGTTTATTCCAAAAATAAATCTTGCACATAACGCCTAATTCATGTACAATGTATTTTGTGCCTTCTTCACGGCTTCCCACGGCCCCAGTGAAGAAAACTCACATTAACTTTCGAAGAATGAACTGAATGAAAAGATGTAACACATACAAAGTAGGGCAACAAACCCGAAGGAGGATATTCATGCGTACTACTTACATGGCTAAGACGAACGAAGTTGAACGCAAGTGGCTTGTAATCGACGCCGAAGGAAAAACTCTTGGTCGTCTTGCGAGCGAAGCTGCTGCATTGATTCGCGGTAAGCACAAACCAGAATTTACACCTCACGTTGATACAGGCGATTTCGTTATCGTCGTGAATGCAGAGAAGATCGTATTGACTGGTAAGAAGCTACAACAAAAGAAATATTACACTCACTCTCATTACCCAGGTGGTCTTAAGACGACTACGGCGCAAGAGATGCTGAACAGAAAGCCTGAACGTATCGTAGAACTTGCTATTTACGGCATGTTGCCAAAGAATAAGCTAGGACATCAGCTTCAAAGCAAGCTGAATGTATATGCAGGTAGCGAGCATCCACATCAAGCACAAAAACCTGAAGTTTACGAACTTCGCGGATAAACAAAAGGGAGGACTTACGAATGGCTCAAGTGCAATATATTGGAACGGGTCGCCGCAAGCACTCCGTAGCGCGAGTTCGTCTCGTGCCGGGTGAAGGCCGCATCGTTATCAACAGACGTGAAATCAACGATTATTTCGATCTTGAAACATTGAAATTGATCGTGAAACAACCGCTTAATCTTACGGAAACAGTTAGCAAGTACGACATTCATGTGTTAGCGCATGGCGGTGGTACTTCTGGTCAAGCAGGTGCAATCCGTCACGGTATTTCCCGTGCATTGCTTAAAGCTGATCCAGAATTGCGTCCTGCTTTGAAAAAAGCTGGATTCTTGACTCGTGATTCCCGTATGAAGGAACGTAAGAAGTACGGCTTGAAAGCTGCACGTCGCGCTCCACAATTCTCCAAACGTTAATACATTCAATCAAATACCTTTCTTCATGCAAACAGGCATGCAGGAAAGGTATTTTTTTGTTTGTAGATAAAATCATTATCGATTTAGATTTTTCAATCACTTGTAAATGAAAAATGGGGCGAGAGTTCGATATTCGGGCAAAATCCTGCAGGATTTCACATATAATGAGCGTTATTCCTGAGATAATGCTGTATTTTTGCACCATTTTCTTAAACAATGCAGGACAACCAACACCCTGAACAGCGGAGGGTTCGTCTTGTAGCAGTGATAACGGGTGGCACAACACTGGGATTGATCATCTGTTCTTTTGATGGGTAGAAATTAAATCGAACTTCTAATTGAACAATTGTAAGTTCAAGCGTATAATGAAGTGTATTCATATCATATTGATCGGATTAATCAAGGAGGTTTACTAACGTGAATTTATTGGAAAAAGAAGCGTTAATCGCGCAAAAAGCAGAAGAATTTGAACATGCATCACCTGAAACTGTTATCGCATGGGCAGTAGAGACTTTCCCGAACATTACATTCGCTTGCAGCTTTGGTGCTGAGGATGTTGTTCTTGTAGATATGCTACAAAAAATTAGCCCAAGTACTGATATCTTCTATTTAGATACTGATTTCCACTTCAAGGAAACCTATGAGACTCGCGACTTGATGGAGCAGAAATATAATCTTAGCTTCGTACAGGTTAAGCCTAAGCTTACTCCTGAAGAGCAAGCGACTGCACATGGTGAAGCTTTGTGGACTGTCGATGCTACTGCATGTTGTAACATTCGTAAAGTAGAGCCACTTACGAGAATTCTTTCACAATATGAGGCGTGGATTACAGGAATTAGACGTGATCAAGCACCTACGCGTGCGAATGCGAAAAAAGTAGAATACGACTCGAAGTTTGGACTCATTAAATTTAACCCACTTGCGTCATGGACGACTGAAGATGTGTGGGATTATATTAGAGCGAATGATGTCATTTATAATCCATTACACGATAAGAACTATCCAAGCATCGGCTGTGAATATTGCACACGTCAAGTTATGCCTGGTGAAGATCCGCGTGCAGGACGCTGGTCGGGATCTGAAAAGACAGAGTGCGGTTTGCACAAATAAGTAAATATTAAGGAGATAGCTTACAGATGAGTTCAATTCAGCCCCATAGCGGAACATTAATTAATCGAATTGTCGAAGGACAAGAACGCGATGAATTGCTTTCTAAGGCAGCGCAATTAGTTGCAATACCTATAAACACTTGGGCAATATCCGATTTAGATCTGATCGGCGTAGGCGCATTTAGTCCATTGAAGGGCTTCATGAATGAAAAAGACTACTTATCTGTAGTCAATACAATGAGACTTTCTGATGGTACTGTATGGAGTATCCCGATTACATTAGCGGTTACGAGTAATGTGATAGAGCAATTATCGGTTGGCCAGCAAGCGGCTTTAGTTGGCGAGGATGATGGAATCATTTACGGGATTATCGATGTTGATAGTATCTACAATGTTGATAAACAGCATGAGGCTGTTCAAGTATTTAAAACTGCGGATCAAGAGCATCCAGGTGTCGTAAAGCTGTTGGATCGTCCTAATACGTATGTGGGTGGTTCGATTCAGGTGCTGAACCGTCCAGTGCCGGAGAAGTTTAATGAATTTTACTTCGATCCGATTCAGACGAGACAGTTATTTGCTGATAAGGGCTGGAAAACAATCGTAGGGTTCCAAACCCGTAATCCTGTACATCGTGCTCATGAGTATATTCAAAAAGCTGCTATGGAAATCGTAGATGCGTTGTTCCTCAATCCACTCGTTGGCGAGACAAAGTCGGATGATGTTCCAGCTAACGTAAGAATGAAGAGCTACTTGGCGCTTCTAGAGAACTATTATCCGGCAGATCGCGTACATCTCGGTGTATTCCCAGCTGCGATGCGCTATGCAGGACCACGCGAAGCCATCTTCCACGCGATCGTACGCAAAAACTATGGTTGCACACACTTTATCGTTGGACGAGACCACGCAGGTGTTGGTGATTATTATGGGACTTATGAAGCGCAGGATTTGCTGAAGACGTTCTCCGCTGATGAGCTTGGAATTACACCACTTTACTTCGAACATAGCTTTTTCTGTACGAAGTGTGGCAACATGGCTTCAAGTAAAACTTGCCCACACGGTAAGGAAGATCACATGACGCTTTCAGGCACGAAGGTGCGTGCGTTGCTACGAGACGGCATTTGCCCACCACCAGAATTTTCACGACCAGAAGTGGCGCAAATTCTGATCGAAGGTATGGCAGAAGCAAGTAAAAACTACACAATATAAATCATAATTATCCACCTTGTCCCATAGAATGTACGGAGCAATCCATGGGGCGGGGTGGATTTTTATGTATTCAGGGAATCATTCAAAGAAGCAGACAAGTTGGTATCATCGACACCTCATCATCTGGATGACGAAGCGCGGCTTGTACAGAATGGGTACAGTCATTGGATTAATGCTACTAGCAATCACGGTCTTTATCGTCGAGCTTCCGGTGACGCGTGTTTGGACGCACTGGTCATTACCACTTACCGGCAAGACGATTGCTATTGATGCCGGGCATGGAGGCGCAGATGGTGGAGCAGTTAGTAAGGATGGGGTAATTGAAAAGGATTTGAATTTAGCGATTGCACTCTATCTGAGAGATTATTTGCAACAGTCCGGTGCCATTGTCATTATGACCCGGGAAGGTGATTATGATCTTGCATCAGGGGATTCACGGCAATATGCACGTCGTAAAAGTCAGGATCTAAAAACGAGAGTACAAACGATTAATCAAACAAAGGTAGACTTGACGATCAGCGTTCATATGAATAGCGTTCCCTCTGCGCGTTGGTCGGGCGCTCAAACCTTTTACTCTAATGTAAGTCCTGACAACGAACGTCTCGCTACAGTCATTCAAGCGGAATTACGAGAGATGTTAGGGAATACAAGTCGAGTAGCCAAGAGGATTGACACCTTGTATTTATTGAAAAATTTAGAAAGACCTGCTGCGCTTGTAGAAGTTGGGTTTCTATCACACCCAGACGAGGCCTCGTTATTGGCCAATCAAGATTATCAGCGCAAGGTCGCGGCAGCTGTCTATCGTGGAATATTACGTTACAGCTCCGGTGAAACAGGGAAGCCTGTGCTATAATGATTAGATTACAGTCGATGATGGAGGTAATATGTTGTGATTTCAAAGGATACAGTAATTGAGGCACTTCATCAGGTGCAAGAGCCCAATTTGAAGCAAGACTTTGCTACATTGGGATTAGTTCGCGATGTTGTTATACGAGATGATTCTGTATCTTTGACCTTAGTGCTCATGCCCGAGAGCATGTCTCAAGAAACACTAAGCGCGCTTGATAAAGCAGTGAATGAAGCGTTAGCCCAAATTGAAGTGTTGAAAGTACATATCCGACATCGTGAAATGACAGAGCATGAGAAGGCGGAGACACTTACGAAACTTCAGCCTCATATGGAGAACGGGAATTCGAGCTCCAAGAGCGCTGCTCCTATTAAAGGTCATGGGGCAGGACTTGAAGTGTTGCCAATTCTGCACCCCGAGAGCGGTGTTGAATTTATTGCAATTGCTAGTGGTAAGGGTGGCGTAGGTAAATCAACCGTTACTGTCAATTTGGCAGTAGCTTTAGCGCGATTGGGCAAAAGAGTTGGCTTAATTGATAGCGATATATATGGATTCAGTGTTCCTGATATGATGGGTATTGAGGAACGTCCAGAACAGATTGGCGATAAAATAAAACCAGTGGAGCGGTTCGGAGTTAAGGTAATTTCAATGGGTTTCTTCGTTGAGGATAACGCTCCGATCGTTTGGCGTGGGCCGATGCTGGGCAAGATGCTACGCAATTTCTTTGCGGAGGTCGATTGGGGCGAATTAGATTTCTTGCTGTTGGACTTGCCACCAGGCACAGGAGACATTGCGCTCGATGTGCATCAGATGCTTCCTCAAAGTAAAGAGATCATCGTTACAACTCCACATGCGACAGCAGCATTCGTCGCTGCACGTGCGGGTGCGATGGCTCTTCGTACGAATCATGAAATTATCGGTGTGGTAGAGAATATGTCCTATTACGAGCACAAACCAAGTGGTGATCGCGACTATATCTTTGGTCGTGGTGGTGGCGGGATGCTTGCAGATACGCTGCACACCGATTTACTGGCGCAATTCGCGCTCGGAGCACCGGACAATCACCCGTCAGAGCCTGACTACTCGCCGTCTGTATACAAAGCAGACTCGGTAACGGGTGAACAGTATTTGGAACTTGGTAAAGCAGTTATTGAGCGTTGTAGCAAGTAATGTGAAACAAGCAAAAACGTCATCAGAGTCTTTTTGAACTCGATGACGTTTTTTTTATTATTTACGTACTGCCACTGTTGCTACCTGAATCTCCACCACCTCCACTATCACCGCCACCTGAACTACTTTGACCTTTTTGTTGGTTGGATTGTGATTTGCCACCTCCACCCTCGGAGTCTGTGGACAACTCTTCCTTCACGACGGTCTGAAGCAGCTTCATAATTTCCAGCTTATATAGCGGATTTTGGATCGATTCAGATACTGCGCTGTTGATAAGCTTACGTACATCTGAAGTTTTCATGGAATCTGCGAGAATTTTCACCATATCCGGTGTTTTGAACACTTCGATCAGTGCAGATTGATAAGCGGGATCTTTTAGCAAGTCCAGATGAATTTGCTTATTGTCTTTGTTAACTGCTGTAGCAAATTCACCAGCGAATTTCGGATCGGTCATCATCTTCTTCAGCACTGTTGCGTAATCGGGTGAAGTCATTACGTCTTTTATTTTAATCTTCATCTGCTCCTGATCGCTAGGAGACAAGCTTTTTATCTGAAGTGTGCTTGACCCATACTGCTCTGTTGTCGCTTTTTCCAACGCCTTCTGAGCATCCTCAGAGCCTAGAATATCGATAACCATTGACTTCACATCTTTGTAGCTTGACTGACCTTGACTACTTGAGCCTTCCTGCCCGCATGAAACTAATGTAAATGACATGAGAACAAGGAAAGCATAACGAAACGAACGAGTTGTTTGTACGTAATTTAACCATCGTGCAATCATCGCGGCACATTCCCTTCTTTAGGGTGATGGGCATAGTATGCGACGTAGTCCGATGGATTATAAGGAGGCGGTTCATGCCTTTTTCGTTGGATCATGGTAAAATAGTTGTTGGATGAAATAGAGGAGGAATCATACTTGAATTTACGCAAATGGATGAAGTTATTTTTAATGTCCATCATGATCGGTGCATTGGCTTCGGCTGTAACAGGGATCGTCATGATGCTCACCGACCAAGAGTTTCAGGTAACGGGTACATCGGGTTGGTTGTTTAATATCGCAATGATGGCTTTAATTGGTCTGACCTTCGGTGCATTTTCTCATATGGGATTTTTCGCTTATTTGATGTTGAACTATATCGCGCGAAGTATTATTAAGCGTCCGTACATATGGCTCTCTCTGCAAGCGTTTGTTGCTGTATTCGCATTAGCCGAAATTGGTTATTGGACCTTTGAGTCGGAATTTCCGACATACGTTTACTGGGCAGTACCGCTAGTATTGCTAGTGGTTTCTACGCTCGTCGCTTGGAGGAAGACGTCAGAAACGTCATCAGGTGCGTGGATTCCGACTTTATTTTTCCTTATTGTTGTCACGACGGTGGAGTCCGTACCAGCATTCCGAACGGGAAGTATCTCTTCCTTGATCTTCCAGATGGTTCCATTGTTCGTGTGTAATGCTTATCAGATTATGCAACTCCACCGTATTTTGGGTAATGAAGCAAAAGCGCCAATCGCATCTAATCCAAAAACGTCCAAGGCAAGCTCATAATATTATTCCAATAAGGCGAGCTCGTTCCACCCAATTTTATCTTCTATTGTTTTGCTCTTCGTCTCCGTCTGGTCGATGAGCTGCGACACGGTTACGAATTCATAACCTTTTGCTCGCAGTTGGTCAATGATAACGGGCAGTGCTTCATGGGTTTGTTTGCAGGAATCACTAGCGTGGAGCAAAATAATATCGCCAGGGTGCGCCTTCGTAACGACGCGATTGATAATTGTATTCACACCCGGATTTTTCCAATCTAATGAATCCGTATCCCACTGTATGACTTTATATTGAAGCTCTTCCGCGATTTTCAGAACACGTTTGTCGAAATCACCATTCGGTGTTCGAATCAAGGTGGGGCTTTTTCCCGTCATTTCCTTCAAAATCCCGTCAGCGGTCATAATTTGTTTGCGGATTTCGGCATCGCTATATTGGCTGTAGTTATCATGCTTATGACCATGGCTGCCAATCTCATAGCCTTCATCAACGATTTTCTTTACAAGCTCGGGATGTGTCTTGCTCCAAGGTGAAGAGAGGAAGAAGGTCACATTTTCCACGCCTTTATTTTTCAAAATTTCAAGAATGGGTTCTGCACGCTTTTCTCCCCAACTAATATCGAATGTGAGGGCTACAACTTTGCGCTCTGTAGGCACACTATAAATAGCTGTAGGTGATTGCATGGCGAAAACACTGATGTTGTCCTTCTCGATCCATATGACAGCAAGCGAAAGTAGAAGGGTAAGTGTCAGAAGGAATATTCGTTTTACGCGCCGTCCGTTAATTACGAAAAATGGTTTCATCTGTATTGATCGGCTCCTTTTTTTAATAAAATAGTGTTCGTTCAGTGGTGTGACTTTTGGTGAAGTGGGCTTGTTTACTATCAATGTATGCTTGGACGGGTTAGTTATTCGCATGTAAAGGGAGATGTATGATGTTTTCACGGCACAATTTGTTGTTGGTCTGGAAAGAAACCCAACATTATTTCATCATTGCTGCGATTTTGTTCTTTGCGGGTGTGTATGTAGGTTACTCAGATCATGCACCTGTTGAATGGCTGAAAAGTCAAATTGAAGCTTTGCAGAAGGCAGTTCAATCGACAGAAGGTGCAGATCGTAGAGAGCAAGCGATGTTCTTTATGATTCTCAGTAAAAATATGCAGGCTGCGTTCATGGCGATGATATTAGGAATGATTGGGGGATTTATGCCGATCGTAGTCCTCGTTATGAATGGGATTGTAATGGGATTTGTTGTAGGTCAAATTTTCACTACGAGTGGCTTTGGTGGATGGGAGTATGTTGCAAAGCTGTTGCTTCCTCATGGAATAATTGAGCTTGCAGCGATCTTCCTTGCTTGTGCGTTCGGTATTCGTTTAGGAATTAGTCTATTCCGTGGTATCTGGGGGGCGCTTATTGGGAAGTCTGTTGCATGGCAACCGTTCTCACGAACAGTAAAGGGAGCTATTCCTGGAATTGTAGTTATTACTGTGATGTTAGTTATTGCAGCGCTGATTGAAAGTACGATAACGTATTGGTTAGCGCAGTCGTTAACAAATATTTAACTCAATATGTATCCCTCTGTCATAAAGATGCATGAAAAAGTGCATAACATTAAAACGATGCTGGACAACCGTAATCGTTAGGGTTCTGGCACATGCGCTATATGTACAGGGGGATTCGTACAAATGCTCGGAATGATGTATACAGATAAAGAATGTAGAGAATTAGATTACTTGCTACGCAAGGAAATGGATGAGATGTTATTGGATCTAAGTGATCGTAGACTTGATGGTCCGGTGAAGGAAGCGATCTCGAAGCGCTACAAAATCATCTTCAGAATGTACGCCAGAATCGCACCACCACGGGAGTTATCAAGGTATGCAACGGGATTGAGACAACAACGATAAAAAGAACTTTTAAAAAAAGTTGTGAAAAAGGGTTGACCCGGCTCCCTTGAATGTGATAAATTATCTCTCGCCCCACTAAAACGGGTGCACGAATGAAGCAGTGATTACAAGAAAATAAGAGATGTTAATAAATACCTCTTGCAATCGAGTATGAAGCTGTGATATATTATAAAAGTCGCCGTTAGCGCGGACGACACAAAACAAAAGAAACAAATTGTTCTTTGAAAACTGAATTCGAGCGAATTACGGTAATAAAAAAGTCTTACAGCGACTACGGTCGCAGTAAGCAAACCAGCAATACAGATTGAGCCATTTGGCTCTCACAATATGAAGCTTCGGCTTCTATCATGGAGAGTTTGATCCTGGCTCAGGACGAACGCTGGCGGCGTGCCTAATACATGCAAGTCGAGCGGATTTAACTGAGGAGCTTGCTCCTTAGTTAAGTTAGCGGCGGACGGGTGAGTAACACGTAGGCAACCTGCCCTTAAGACCGGGATAACATTCGGAAACGGATGCTAAAACCGGATACGCAAGTTTGTCGCATGACGGACTTGGGAAACACGGAGCAATCTGTGGTTTAAGGATGGGCCTGCGGCGCATTAGCTAGTTGGTGAGGTAACGGCTCACCAAGGCGACGATGCGTAGCCGACCTGAGAGGGTGAACGGCCACACTGGGACTGAGACACGGCCCAGACTCCTACGGGAGGCAGCAGTAGGGAATCTTCCACAATGGGCGAAAGCCTGATGGAGCAACGCCGCGTGAGTGAGGAAGGCTTTCGGGTCGTAAAGCTCTGTTGCCAGGGAAGAATAAGAGCTAGTTAACTGCTAGCTCGATGACGGTACCTGAGAAGAAAGCCCCGGCTAACTACGTGCCAGCAGCCGCGGTAATACGTAGGGGGCAAGCGTTGTCCGGAATTATTGGGCGTAAAGCGCGCGCAGGCGGCTCTTTAAGTCTGGTGTCTAAGTGCGGGGCTCAACCCCGTGATGCACTGGAAACTGGGGAGCTTGAGTACAGAAGAGGAAAGTGGAATTCCACGTGTAGCGGTGAAATGCGTAGAGATGTGGAGGAACACCAGTGGCGAAGGCGACTTTCTGGACTGTAACTGACGCTGAGGCGCGAAAGCGTGGGGAGCAAACAGGATTAGATACCCTGGTAGTCCACGCCGTAAACGATGAGTGCTAGGTGTTGGGGGTATCATGCCCTCGGTGCCGAAGTTAACACATTAAGCACTCCGCCTGGGGAGTACGGTCGCAAGACTGAAACTCAAAGGAATTGACGGGGACCCGCACAAGCAGTGGAGTATGTGGTTTAATTCGAAGCAACGCGAAGAACCTTACCAGGTCTTGACATCCCTCTGACCGTCCTAGAGATAGGACTTTCCTTCGGGACAGAGGAGACAGGTGGTGCATGGTTGTCGTCAGCTCGTGTCGTGAGATGTTGGGTTAAGTCCCGCAACGAGCGCAACCCTTGAACTTAGTTGCCAGCAGGTTAAGCTGGGCACTCTAGGTTGACTGCCGGTGACAAACCGGAGGAAGGCGGGGATGACGTCAAATCATCATGCCCCTTATGACCTGGGCTACACACGTACTACAATGGCCGGTACAACGGGTCGCGAAGCCGCGAGGTGGAGCCAATCCTATCAAAGCCGGTCTCAGTTCGGATTGCAGGCTGCAACTCGCCTGCATGAAGTCGGAATTGCTAGTAATCGCGGATCAGCATGCCGCGGTGAATACGTTCCCGGGTCTTGTACACACCGCCCGTCACACCACGAGAGTTTACAACACCCGAAGTCGGTGGGGTAACCCGCAAGGGAGCCAGCCGCCGAAGGTGGGGTAGATGATTGGGGTGAAGTCGTAACAAGGTAGCCGTATCGGAAGGTGCGGCTGGATCACCTCCTTTCTAAGGAGCCCCTTGAGGGCTATAACAGATTACCGTATGAAGCTCGAATTCAGTTTTGAAAGAGCAATGCAAATTGCCTTTCAATTGTAATTGTAAGTTTTTGCACCTTGAAAACTGGATAACGAAACAAAGCGCGAATTAAGAAATCATCTTATAGCTGAATGTGTTGTTATATGCGGAGAATTGATTGTCTGAACGGACTTTTGCGAACGCGTATGTTGACCTCATGTATGTGGGTGTGAATGTACGAGAGAGCAACGGGAGAGAAGACAACAATTCGGAGCATTGGTTAAGCTAATAAGAGCGCACGGTGGATGCCTAGGCGCCAGGAGCCGATGAAGGACGCGACGAACAGCGATATGCTTCGGGGAGCTGTAAGTGAGCTTTGATCCGGAGATTTCCGAATGGGGAAACCCAGCTATCGTAATGGATAGTTACCCGTAAGTGAATACATAGCTTACGTGGAGGCAGACCAGGGGAACTGAAACATCTAAGTACCCTGAGGAGTAGAAAACAATAGTGATTCCGTCAGTAGCGGCGAGCGAACGCGGAGAAGCCCAAACCTAAGAGCTTGCTCTTAGGGGTTGTGGGACGTCTCACATGGAGTGATAAAAGAGCAGATTAGGCGAAGAGGTCTGGAAAGGCCCGTCACAGAAGGTAACAACCCTGTAGCCGAAAGTGTGCTCTCTCCGAGACGGATCCCGAGTACCGCGAGACACGTGAAACCTCGTGGGAATCCGGCAGGACCATCTGCCAAGGCTAAATACTACCTGGCGACCGATAGTGAAGCAGTACCGTGAGGGAAAGGTGAAAAGCACCGCGGGAGCGGAGTGAAAAAGAACCTGAAACCGTGCGCTTACAAGAAGTCAGAGCCCGATCTAGGGGTGATGGCGTGCCTTTTGTAGAATGAACCGGCGAGTTACGTTCACGTGCAAGGTTAAGCTGATGAGGCGGAGCCGAAGGGAAACCGAGTCTGAATAGGGCGAATAAGTACGTGGTCGTAGACCCGAAACCGTGTGATCTACCCCTGTGCAGGGTGAAGGTAAGGTAATACTTACTGGAGGCCCGAACTCGTGAGCGTTGAAAAGCTCTGGGATGACGTGGGGGTAGGGGAGAAATTCCAATCGAACTCGGAGATAGCTGGTTCTCCCCGAAATAGCTTTAGGGCTAGCCTCGAGGTAAAGCATCATGGAGGTAGAGCACTGATTGGGTGCGGGGCCCGCCAAGGGTTACCAAGTCCAGTCAAACTCCGAATGCCATGTATGTATACTCGGGAGTCAGACAGCGAGTGCTAAGATCCGTTGTCAAGAGGGAAAGAGCCCAGATCATCAGCTAAGGTCCCTAAGTGTGTGTTAAGTGGGAAAGGATGTGGAGTTGCGAAGACAACCAGGATGTTGGCTTAGAAGCAGCCATCATTTAAAGAGTGCGTAATAGCTCACTGGTCGAGTGACTCTGCGCCGAAAATGTAACGGGGCTAAACACACCACCGAAGCTATGGCATGTACCTATGGTACTTGGGTAGGGGAGCGTTGTATGTGGGTTGAAGTCGTACCGGAAGGAACGGTGGACTGCATACAAGTGAGAATGCCGGTATGAGTAACGAAAAGATCAGTGAGAATCTGATCCGCCGAAAGCCTAAGGGTTCCTGGGGAAGGTTCGTCCGCCCAGGGTAAGTCGGGACCTAAGGCGAGGCCGAAAGGCGTAGTCGAAGGACAACAGGTTGAAATTCCTGTACCACCGTAATCCGTTATGAGCAATGGGGGGACGCAGGAGGGCAATGACGCAGACTGATGGAATAGTCTGTCTAAGCAGTGAGAGGTGTGTGTAGGCAAATCCGCACACTGATACCTCAAGCTGTGATGGGGAGGGAAAATCATAGTACCGAAGGTCATGCACCCACGCTGCCAAGAAAAGCCTCTAGCCAGGAGAAGGTGCCCGTACCGCAAACCGACACAGGTAGGCGAGATGAATATTCTAAGGCGCGCGGAAGAACTCTCGTTAAGGAACTCGGCAAAATGACCCCGTAACTTCGGGAGAAGGGGTGCCCCGGTAGTGTGAATAGCACGAGGGGGCCGCAGTGAAGAGGCCCAAGCGACTGTTTAGCAAAAACACAGGTCTGTGCGAAGCCGTAAGGCGAAGTATACGGGCTGACGCCTGCCCGGTGCTGGAAGGTTAAGGGGAGTGGTTAGGGGTAACCCGAAGCTATGAACCGAAGCCCCAGTAAACGGCGGCCGTAACTATAACGGTCCTAAGGTAGCGAAATTCCTTGTCAGGTAAATTCTGACCCGCACGAATGGCGTAACGATCTTGGGCGCTGTCTCAACGAGAGATCCGGTGAAATTTTAGTACCTGTGAAGATGCAGGTTACCCGCGACGTGACGGAAAGACCCCATGGAGCTTTACTGTAACTTGATATTGAACTTTGGTACGGTCTGTACAGGATAGGTGGGAGCCTATGAAGCAGGAGCGCAAGCTTCTGTGGAGGCGCCGTTGGGATACCACCCTGATCGTATCGGAGTTCTAACTTACTACCGTGAAGCCGGTAGAAGGACCGTGTCAGGTGGACAGTTTGACTGGGGCGGTCGCCTCCTAAAGAGTAACGGAGGCGCCCTAAGGTTCCCTCAGAATGGTTGGAAATCATTCGTAGAGTGCAAAGGCATAAGGGAGCTTGACTGCGAGACCTACAAGTCGAGCAGGGACGAAAGTCGGGCTTAGTGATCCGGTGGTACCGAATGGAAGGGCCATCGCTCAACGGATAAAAGCTACCCTGGGGATAACAGGCTTATCTCCCCCAAGAGTCCACATCGACGGGGAGGTTTGGCACCTCGATGTCGGCTCATCGCATCCTGGGGCTGAAGTAGGTCCCAAGGGTTGGGCTGTTCGCCCATTAAAGCGGTACGCGAGCTGGGTTCAGAACGTCGTGAGACAGTTCGGTCCCTATCTGTCGCGGGCGTAGGAAATTTGAGAGGGGCTGTCCTTAGTACGAGAGGACCGGGATGGACGCACCGCTGGTGTACCAGTTGTTCCGCCAGGAGCATCGCTGGGTAGCCAAGTGCGGAAGGGATAAGCGCTGAAAGCATCTAAGCGCGAAGCCCGCCTCAAGATGAGATTTCCCAATTTAGTAAGACCCCTTGGAGAACACGAGGTTGATAGGCTCGGGGTGGAAGCGCAGCAATGTGTGGAGCTGACGAGTACTAATCGGTCGAGGGCTTATCCTAATTTCAACACTTCCGCAAGATGATCTTATTTCACCGCTTTGTTTCGTATCCAGTTTTCAGGGCGCAAGCCTTGTAATCTATATAAATATCGGTTATTATTAATAACGCTGCTATTTATATGGGGAGCATCTTTGGATGTCTCAGCAACAAGCTATCTGGTCTGGTAATAATGGCGGAGGGGTACCACGCGTACCCATCTCGAACACGACCGTTAAGCCCTCCAGCGCCAATGGTACTTGGACCGCAGGGTCCTGGGAGAGTAGGACGTTGCCAGGCCGGATAATTATTGCATGAAACAGAAATCGGAGATTTGCTCTCATAGCTCAGTAGGTAGAGTGCATCCATGGTAAGGATGAGGTCACCGGTTCGATCCCGGTTGAGAGCTCCACTTTCCAACCTACCCATGGCCCCTTGGTCAAGCGGTTAAGACACCTCCCTTTCACGGAGGTAACAGGGGTTCGAATCCCCTAGGGGTCACCATAATACGGAGGCTTAGCTCAGCTGGGAGAGCATCTGCCTTACAAGCAGAGGGTCGGCGGTTCGATCCCGTCAGCCTCCACCATTAATACACTTAGGCTTGCCGTTGGGGATTAGCCAAGCGGTAAGGCAACGGACTTTGACTCCGTCATCCTAGGTTCGAATCCTAGATCCCCAGCCATTCTTGAGCCATTAGCTCAGTTGGTAGAGCACCTGACTTTTAATCAGGGTGTCGTAGGTTCGAGTCCTACATGGCTCACCAGTTTTATGAATTACCTTTTTACATGCGCGTGTGGCGGAATTGGCAGACGCACCAGACTTAGGATCTGGCGTTTCACGACGTGGGGGTTCAAGTCCCTCCACGCGCACCATTTGCGGACGTGGCTCAGTGGTAGAGCATCGCCTTGCCAAGGCGAGGGTCGAGGGTTCGAATCCCTTCGTCCGCTCCATATTTGCGCCCTTAGCTCAGCTGGATAGAGCGTTTGACTACGAATCAAAAGGCCGGGAGTTCGAATCTCTCAGGGCGCGCCATTTTCTCTATAAGATATGTATAACTTCGGGACGTAGCTCAGCTTGGTAGAGCACCTGGTTTGGGACCAGGGGGTCGCATGTTCAAATCGTGTCGTCCCGACCATTATCTTTATAGTAGAGAAATTGCGCGGGTGTAGTTCAATGGTAGAACTTTAGCCTTCCAAGCTAATAGCGTGGGTTCGATTCCCATCACCCGCTCCATAAACAAATAACTTAAACTCTTACTCCGGTAAGGGTTTTTTTGTGGTTTTCGAGAAGTGGGATCTACATTATGGAGCTTGGAATAGTTTCTGAAGTAGTAGTGCCTTAAGCTGCAAGATCGCGAGACGGTCTTAGAAGCTCAATAGTAACCCCACAAGATGATGCAAGACCGCGAGACGGTCTTAGAAGCTCAAAAGTAACCCCATCAGATGATGCAAGATCGCGAGACGGTCCTAGAAGCTCAAAAGTAACCCCACCAGATGATGCAAGACCGCGAGACGGTCTTAGAAGCTCAAAAGTAGTATCGCCGAATGATGCAAGACCGCGAGACGGTCTTAGAAGCTCTAAAGTAGCACCGCCGAATGATGCAAGACCGCGAGACGGTCTTAGAAGCTCAAAAGTAGCACTGCCGAATGATGCAAGACCGCGAGACGGTCTTAGAAGCTCAAAAGTAGCACCATCAGATGATGCAAGACCGCGAAACGGTCTTAGAGGCTCAAAAGTAGCACCGCCGAATGATGCAAGACCGCGAGACGTTCTTAGAAGCTCTAAAGTAGCATCGCCGCATGATTTAAGTCGGTAAAACCGACTTGAATGCTCCAGACGCGCTCTGTCGCTCGTAATAAGTCGGCCAAACAAACTTAAATGCACCAGACGCGCTCTGTCGCGCCGAATAAGTCGGTGAAACCGACTTAAATGCTCCAAACGCGCTCTGTCGCGCCGAATAAGTCGGTGAAACCGACTTAAATGCACCAGACGCGCTCTGTCGCGCCGAATAAGTCGGTGAAACCGGCTTAAAAGCTCCAGACTCCCTACAACGCACGACTTAAATCGGTAATTCCGACTTAAATGCCCGATGCCCCGCTATTGCACATAGTTATGCAAATCAAACTACTCGCATTATGACCAACTACGTATCCGATTTTCACACACCCCAAAGCTTCAACTACGCAATCGATCATTTGAATTAATTCGCTCTTGAATAAGAACATACATTCCGGTTATGATATAGGAACAAACGTTCTATTCAAAGGAGGTCGTTTCCTGTGGAAAAGTACATCGGACGAATTGTCGATATCATCTACCAGGATCGGCACGGTAAATTTACGAAGCGTCAAATCAGTGTTCATAGTGTAAGAGATGGGCGTGTAAAGGGGTTTGACACAGCTAAACAATCGTTTAGAGTGTTTGATATTGATCGCATATTAGCGGTACAGCCGGTGAGCAGACATGTTGGATGATACAAGCCGAAAGATTTTACGAATACTATTTAATACACGATACGTTCCTTCGATATCGGAATTGTCACGGCGATCAGGGAGATCTCAGGGGCGAATTAAGATGGCTTTGCGGGTGCTGGCTGTTGAGGGGTTTATTTTCTGGGATCCCGGACGACATTATGAATTAAGAGTAATCCAAGCTTGGGAAGCCTTACCACGCAAACCATTTCAACCAAATAATTCATATAATGATTTTGAGTTATACCCTGGACGTTGAGAGTTTTAGAGGATTTTCAATAAAGAGCGAAATATAAATACGTTAAATACGTTACAGATTAGTGAAATAAAATGAAGATTTTCGCCGATCATTGTAGTATGATGGAATGAAGGGTTTTTTAGAAGAATGCATGATTTGGAGTGAGTTAAATGACGGAAGTGGCAACAAGCCAACGTTCTCCGTCCAACCATCTGCTACGTAGAGATGTGCGTTTCCTCGGTAACATCTTAGGAGAAGTGCTCGTGCATCAAGGTGGTCGGGAACTACTAGAACATGTTGAAAAGATTCGTGAAATGAGCAAGTCGCTTCGAGCAGAGTTTTTACCGGAGTTGTATGAAGAGTTCGAGAATACGATTAAGACGCTGGACCCTGAAATTAGACATAGTGTCATTAGGGCGTTCGCGATTTATTTTCAACTCGTTAATATTGCAGAACAGAATCACCGGATTCGTCGTAAGCGTGAATATGAGCGTTCAAGTGGTGAATCAGCGCAGCGTGGATCGATTGAGAGTGTTGTACAACAACTGAAGTCCAAAGAGCTTTCACTTGAAGAAGTACAAGCGATTTTAGATGAAATTTCATTGGAGCTTGTTATGACCGCGCATCCAACGGAAGCGACGCGTCGTGCAGTGCTTGATATCCATAAGCGGATCGCAGATGAAGTAATGGAGTTGGATAATCCGACCTTAACTTATCGTGAACGTGAGAAGCTACGTGAGAAGCTGCTAAATGAAGTGCTCACACTGTGGCAAACAGATGAGCTTCGTGATCGTAAGCCAACCGTGATCGATGAAGTGCGTAATGGGATGTACTACTTCCATGAGACACTATTTGAAGTGCTGCCAGATGTATACGAAGAGCTGGAAAGATGTTTAACGAAGTTCTATCCAGATCATACGTGGCACGTACCGACCTATTTGCGTTTCGGTTCGTGGATCGGTGGCGATCGTGATGGAAACCCATCGGTAACAGCGAATATTACTTGGAAGACGCTCGATATGCAGCGTAACCTCGTGATATATAAGTATGAGAACGTCATTCGTTCGCTCATGCATCAGATGAGCTTTAGCACAACAATTGTCAACGTAAGCGAGCAACTGTTAGAATCCATTGCAATCGATGCTGAAGCAGTTGAATTGCGCACGGTAGAGCCTTGGACGAATGAACAAGAGCCTTATCGCGTAAAGCTGACTTATATGCTACAGAAGCTGCACAATATGCGTGAGGATGAATTTAAGGAATCCAGACAACGATATCATACGGTTGAGAAGCTGATTGGCGATTTGAAGATTATCGATGGCAGCTTGCGTCATCACTTTGCGGATTATGTTGCAGATACCCACCTTAAGAAGTTTATCCGTCAGGTTGAACTATTCGGGTTCCATCTTGCTGCATTAGATGTACGTCAGCATAGCAACGAGCATGAGAATGCGATGACTGAAATTCTTGCGAAAGCAGGCGTGTCAGCTAACTACGCTGAGTTAGATGAACAATCGAAGATCGAACTGATGCACAATTTGCTTGGCGATATGAGACCATTGCTTCATGAAACAGCAGAGTTGAGTGATTCCACGAAGGAATGTCTCGATGTGTATCGTACGATCTTCCGTGCGCAGCAGGAGTTTGGTATCGGCTGTATCTCAAGTTACTTGATCAGTATGGCTGAAGCAGCAAGTGACATACTTGAAGTTATGGTATTTGCTAAGGAAGCGGGTCTTGTTCGTAAAAATAAAGAAGGCAAGCTTACGTGCTCGATTCAAGCGGTGCCTTTATTCGAAACGATTGATGATCTAAGTGAAGCACCAGCGATCATGAAGACATTGTTCGAGTTGCCACTCTATCGCGAGTGTCTGGAATCGATGGACAATCTGCATGAAATCATGCTGGGCTATTCTGATAGCAACAAAGACGGTGGAATGGTTACTGCGAACTGGAAGCTCAGAGTTGCATTGAATGAGCTTACTGAAACAGGTAATCAATATGGCGTTCGCCTCAAGTTCTTCCATGGTCGTGGTGGAGCACTCGGTCGTGGCGGTATGCCTCTTAACCGCAGTATTCTAGCACAGCCACCTCATACGATTGGTGGAGGAATTAAGATTACTGAGCAAGGGGAAGTGCTCTCTTCCCGCTATTCCATGAAGGGTATTGCTTATCGTAGTCTTGAGCAAGCCACAAGTTCATTACTGCTTAGCGGGTACCTTGCGCGTTACCCTGCTCAAGAGCAATCCTCTGAAGCAGAATGGGAACGGATCATGGAGGGTATTTCTGAAATTTCGCAGACGAAGTATCAAGATCTTATTTTCCGCGATCCTGGCTTTATGACGTTCTTTAAGGAATCTACACCTCTGCCTGAGGTTGGCGAGCTTAATATTGGTTCAAGACCTTCCAAGCGCAAAGGAAGCGATCGCTTTGAAGATCTGCGTGCAATTCCTTGGGTGTTCGCATGGACGCAAAGTCGTTACTTACTGCCAGCTTGGTATGCAGCAGGAACAGCGTTCTCTGCATACGTAGACGGAGATGCATCAAAACTAGAAATTTTACGTACAATGTATCGGGAATATTCGTTCTTCCGCTCACTTGTAGATAATTTGCAGATGGCGCTTGCCAAAGCAGATTTAAACATTGCAGGCCAGTATGCGGGAATGATACAGGATGATACGATTCGTACACGAATCTTTACACAGATCGAGGAAGAGTTTGCGAGGACGACGGACATGATTTTGCAGATAACTGGACAAGAGGGAATCCTCGACAATACACCTGTTATCCAAGAATCGATCCGACTGCGTAATCCTTATGTAGATCCATTAAGCTACTTGCAAGTCCAACTGTTATCCGAGCTTCGAAGCTTACGAGCTCTGAACGAAGATGATACGATTTTATTGCGTGAAGTGCTACTCACGATTAATGGAATCGCCGCTGGACTTCGCAATACAGGCTGATCGTGTATAAATGAAGTTGGGGGCCTGGGTTTATACCTGGGCCTTTTCATACATAAGAAGGCAGGGAGAATATGAAGAAAAGTCAGAAATTGTGGGCGATGACGCTTGTGCTAATTGGAGCTGTGAGCTATGGTCTCTTATCTCCTGTATTTAAGTTAGCAATAGCGGATGGACTGGGTGTTGCTCATCTAACTTTTCTTCAGGTGTTTTCAGGTACAGTATTATTATGGCTTGTGCTCTTGATCGATAAACTCGGAAAGCGGACAGTAAGCTTCGCTGGACTAAAGCATTCTTGGTACAAATTTGCGATAATTGGTGTGTCAGGATTGGCGCTCACAACGGTGTTTATCAATGAAGCGCTTGGACGATTAGATGCATCACTCGTTATTGTGTTACTTTTCCAATACACGTGGATTACCATTATGCTGGAAAGTATTTGGAAGAAACAGTGGCCGAATCGTGCAGAGTGGATCGCCATTGGATGTGTTATGATGGGTACAGTATTTGCTGTTGGTCTAATTGGTCAAGGAACTAGCGATATCAACGGAATTGGGATCATGTACGGGCTACTAGCAGCTATTGTTTATAGCTTATTCTTTTTCCTTAGCGGTATTGTAAAAGCCGAAGTAAATCCGTTAGCGAAATCTATTGTGATGTCCACGGCTTCGGTGTTTCTTGTTATTTTAATCTATTCACCTGCACAATACGATTGGAGTAATGGTTTCTCCAACGTCTGGTGGGGTTTACTATTAGGTATATTAGGGTTGGCACTTCCCTTTTTTTGCTTCAACATAGGCATTCCGAAGCTCGGCGGAGGACTTGCAGCACTGCTCGGAGCAATGGAGTTACCTGCTGCGGTGGTCGCATCATTCTTTCTATTGGGTGAGCCGATCACGTTATGGCAAGTCGCGGGAATCGCACTCATTATCATAGGCATAATGGTAGCTCAGCGTAATGCGAATGGGTCTGATGCTGCCGGTAAGGAAGGTGAGTAATGACTCAGAAGCCTTTAGAGACGCGACTGGCCAGATTAGCGCGTAAGGGAGATCAACGCGCATTCGCGGAACTCGTTGATATTTATACAGACAAGCTATTTCATCTCGGATATCGAATGACGGGCAATCGACAAGAAGCCGAGGATGTCGTCCAGGAAACTTTTCTTCGCGTGTATAAGAACTTAGATCGTTATGATGAAAACCAGAAGCTGTCTACATGGATTTATCGCATTGCAACGAATCTATGTATCGATCGACTGCGTAAGCGACGAGCCATCTATTCACTTGATGCAGAATCTTCGGATTACGATGGCTTAGATGGCTATTCGATGTTGCCGAGCGACAATCGTACACCAGAGAGTGAGCTCATTCTGTCAGAAACACAGCGCATCGTCCAAGAAGGGATTGCTACATTACCTGCGAAGTATAAATCTGTAATGATCTTGCGTTATTTGCAGGATATGTCCCTTCAAGAAATATCCGATGTAATGGACATTCCTGTCACAACCGTGAAGACACGCGTGCATCGAGGTCGTGAATTTATTCGTAAACGACTTGAACATAAGTTGTAATGGATCGTAAGCTCGTAAAAAGTTGAAACCAGAGTGATAGATAACACGTACTTTATACAGACCACACTCATGTAATGAGTTCTTTTAAGAAGAAAGGGATGGCAGCTATGAGATGCAAAATCGCCGTCGCGTTAATTCATGAATACTTGGATGGAGATTTATCGGCAGATCAGACAGCACAGTTACGTGTGCACTTAGCTGAATGCTCGTTTTGTCAAGCTCACTTAGAGTCATTACAACGCACCGATGCTTTCGTAAGTGCGATACCTGTTACAGTGCCGCCGAGTTATCTATGTGACCGAATTATGGATGCTCTACCTAAATCGAAGCGGGGGATATCCTGGACGAAGTGGGTTCGACGTCATCCAGCTGTATCTGCTGCAGCACTCTTCCTTGTTGTAATGGTTTCAAGCTTCGTAGCGATGTGGAACCAGAATCAGATGCTGTCTGTATCCGGTGATTTGGACAATCTTATTATAGAGGGTAATCGTGTTATCATTCCCGAAGGAAAGACGGTAAACGGTGACTTGATTATTACGAATGGTACAGCTCAGGTGCTAGGCGATGTAGAAGGTAATTTAACCGTCATAGATGGCAGTGTACTTCTCGCATCAACTGCGCATATTACAGGTAATGTGAAGCAAATTGATCGCGCTGTAGATTGGTTCTGGTACAAAGTAAGCTCTTGGTTTGGTACAATAACTTATAGTAGTTAATGAGATGTGCCCTATCGCTTGAAAGTTAAATTAGCTTCCGGATCGTGTGAATGGACCTTTCTGGATAATAGAAAGGTTTTTTTGTGTAATAAACAGGATTTCTTGTGCGCAATAGAGAAAAGATAATAACAGATCGTATACGCAAATTCGACAATTATCGCAGTAACTATTCCAGCGCCGGGACGGGGGGTCGCGTCTTGGACTATTTTGCCGGGCTGACAGTAAAAAATTCAATAAAAGACATAATTGATATTTTGATTGTCAGTTACGTCATCTATCATGGAATTATCCTCATACGAGGCACGCGCGCAGTTCAATTGCTCAAGGGGATTGTACTCCTTGTTATGGCATGGGCGCTTAGTACCTACTTTAATCTCTATACGCTCAAATGGCTGATGAATCAAATGTTCACGTTTGGTGTAGTGAGCTTGGCGGTTATTTTCCAGCCTGAGCTTCGTCGCGCACTGGAGCAGCTTGGGCGCGGTAAGCTGTTCGGTAGATCGTCTCAGGAAGATCAGGAGACGAGTCATCAGATCAATGAGGTTATTAAGGCTGTTAATTATTTAGCTCCGCGAAAGATCGGGGCGTTGATTGTTTTCGAACGGAACACTGGACTTAATGATTACTTGGAATCCGGAATTAAGATGAATTCTAAGCTCAGCTCAGAGCTTCTTTGTAATATTTTTATTCCGAATACGCCACTTCATGATGGAGCGGTCATAATTCGACGTGATCAGATTATGGCAGCAGGCTGTTATTTGCCATTATCGGAAAATCCATTCATTAGCAAGGAACTGGGAACTCGTCACCGGGCAGCCATCGGGATTAGTGAAGTGTGTGATGCGATATCGGTCGTTGTTTCTGAGGAAACAGGCCAGGTGTCGCTAGCCATCAATGGACAAGTCGTCCGAGACATTAAGGAAGAGTCGCTAATCTCCAAGCTGTTTGACGAGCTTAGACCGCAAATCAAGACGAAGAAGTCTGAATGGAAAGCGTTCTGGAAGCGCAAGGGTGGTGGCAGTCGTGGATAAATGGATCAATCACCCGACGATCATCAAGTTAATAGCTGTAGGGCTCGGAATTTTGATGTGGGCTGTTGTTCACTTCGATCCTGAAGCGACTCCGAATACAGTATCTTCTCTCGTTAAAGTGAAGACGATTGAAGCGGTGAAGGTACAAGCGTATGGCTTGGATGAGAAAAATTATGTTCTCGTCGGTTTAGAGCCACAACAAGTGAAGCTTACTGTGAGTGGTACAAGCGGTGACTTGATCGCGAAGGCGGAGGATTATAAGCTCCAAGTAGATTTGCGAACCGCAGGCGAAGGTACGCATACATTGAAAATAGATTATTCACTTCCGCGCGGGATTAGCTTGGTAGATATGACGCCGAGCACAGTAACAGTTACGATTGTTACGTTGCAGACGAAGGAGTTTGAAGTCAATGTCTCTACAATTGGCAATCCGGCGGCAGGATATAAAGCAGGGACACCGATTATCAAGCCGAGTAACCGTGTACATGTGACGCTACCTTCGAATGATATGGCACGCGTAGCAAAAGTGGGTGGATCGATATCGATTAAAGGGAATACAGAGACGATCAAGAGCAAGAGTGTGAAGCTAGCTGCCTATGATGAGAACGGAAATGTGATCGACAATGCGGTCATTGATCCTGCAGTGCTTGAGGTTGAAGTGCCGATAACGAATCCATTTAAGACCGTACCATTGCAAATTAAGCTTGTTGGAAATATGCCTCCGGGTCTCAGCATTGCTTCATTTAAACCCGATGTGGAGCAGGTTACCGTCTACGGTCCGCAAACTGCGTTAGATCAGCTCGATTTCTTAGAAGTTGAAGTACAATTATCAGAGCTTAAAAACTCAGGCAAGGTTACAGTAGTGCTTACTTCTGTCGCATCGATTGTGGAAATTGCACCGAAGAAGGTGGATATCACGGTTGAAGTTGTTCTGTCGGAGACGAGAACACTGGAAGGACTTCCGATCATGTGGAAGGGACTCGGTGACGGATTGACAATGACGATTATTGAACCTGCATCGGGCAAGGCTGATATCGTCGTGAAGGGCGCACCAGCGATCTTAGGCAACTTGAAGCCTGGTGATGTTGATGTCTATGCCGATTTGAATGGCAAAGGACCAGGTACGCATACGATTCCGCTCAGCGTGAATCTGGAGCGTTTCATGACACAGGCAGGCGGTACAAGTAGCATCACTGTCGAAATCGTTGATGAGGCAGCACTGAATGCATCTGAAGAGGATACGAGCGCTGTTGATGGCATCGTGGATGGAACTGAAGTGGCAGTGCCTGAGAACAGAACCTCTCCATAATTGATGGATAGTAGGGTTCAACTAATGTGAATGATGAAGGGATCGAATAGATACTTATGGGAAAATATTTCGGCACAGACGGGGTACGCGGTGTAGCTAACCGTGGCTTAACTCCTGAATTAGCCTATCGAATTGGCCGTTGTGGCGGTGTTGTATTAGCTGGTCGGGCAGAACGCCCGAAAGTGCTGATCGGTAGAGATACAAGAATTTCAGGTACAATGCTTGAAAGTGCACTTGTTGCAGGATTGTTGTCGATTGGTGCAGATGTTGTACAGCTTGGCGTTGTAAGCACACCTGCGGTGGCATACTTAACGAAGACGCTTGGTGCCGATGCGGGGGTAATGATCTCAGCGTCGCACAATCCTGTTGAAGATAATGGAATAAAGTTTTTCGGCGGAGATGGCTTTAAGCTGCTAGATGAGACAGAGGCGGAAATCGAACGATTGATGGATGCGACTGAGGATACATTGCCACGGCCTGTGGGCGGGGAAATTGGCGCATTGACCTCCAATCATGAAGTGAAAGACTTATACTTGGATTACTTAAAAACAACTGTTGAGCATTCGTTCGCAGGGTTGAAGATTGTATTGGATTGCGCACATGGAGCAGCATATGAGCTTGCACCAGAAATATTCCGTAACTTAGGCGCTGAAGTGATCGCTTATGGCGCTGAGCCAACTGGACTTAACATTAATGCGGGAGTCGGTTCAACTCATCCAGAGCTGTTGGCGCAAAAGGTCAAGGAGCATGGTGCAGATCTCGGCCTCGCGTTTGATGGGGATGCCGATCGTTTAATTGCAATTGACGATCAGGGTGAAGAAGTCGACGGCGACTACATTCTGTGCATCTGTGGTGATGCAATGAGACGTAGCGGTAAACTAGCGAAGGACACGATCGTAACGACTGTAATGGCGAACCTCGGGTTTTTCAAAGCTGCAAGTGAGTTGGGCTTGAATACCGCGAAGACCGCTGTCGGTGACCGATATGTTATGGAAGAGATGGTGAATGGCGGTTATAACCTAGGCGGCGAGCAGTCCGGGCATGTGATCTTCCTCGATCACAGTACGACTGGAGATGGCATTCTAACAGGCTTACAGCTGGTAGATACCATAGTAGGCTCAGGCAAGAAGCTAAGCGAGCTTAAAGGCATGATGCGCAAGTTCCCGCAGGTGCTTGTGAACGTGCGTGTTGCGGATAAGTCGCGTTACCCTGGTAATGCTGCGATCGCTGCAAGCGTTGCGACTGCCGAAGGCGAGCTTGGCGATAACGGGCGCATACTTGTCCGTCCATCAGGAACGGAAGAGTTGATCCGTGTAATGGCGGAAGGACCAGACAAAGAGGAGATTGAACGCCTTGTCGCATCCATTGTCGATGTCGTGCGCGCTGAATTAGCATAAAAAGTGGTGTAGCCGCTCTCGTTCCAAATTGGACGAGGGCGGCTTTGTCATTTCCTCGGAAATAATCACGAATGAGTTGCATATACACGGCAAAACGAATAAGATAAGTAAATACATTCTGGAATTGAAAGGCAGGGTAGCGAAATTTAGCACAAAAAGCGCCAGAACTTGTCGAAGCATCGATCGTCATTGAAGCGCAACGGTCAGGGACGGGAAAGCTGACCAAAGCGGGAAAATTCAATGAAGCGAGCAATGTGGAAGGCAAGTTGACGAGGTAGAGGTGTTCGGAACGTTTCGGCGGGGACCTCTCGGCTTATCATCGAAGCCGACAATCGGAAGACAAAACGCTTAGGGCAACCAGGCGGCCAATATTCCGATACGATGCAAATAGAATGTCCTAGCGTTCCTGAGACGGGTTGCGAGTGGACATAGAACAGGCACAGAGGCGATAAAAGTCACCTCTTATTATAATACTGTCTAATAGGTTGCTCGAATGGCTTGGTTTCAGGTTCGCGTTAGACTTGGAGAACCCGAAACGGAGGCTTATATAATTATGTGTGGAATCGTTGGATATATTGGAAATAGAGAGTCACAGCCAATCTTGCTAGAAGGGCTTAAGAAACTAGAGTATCGTGGGTATGATTCGGCAGGTATCGCAGTATTCACGGAGCAGGGCTTGGAAATTACGAAGACAGTCGGCCGTCTTGCGAATCTTGAAAATCGATTGAGTGGCGATCCTTTGCGCGGATCAGTGGGAATCGGACATACACGCTGGGCAACGCACGGTAAACCGTCAGATGTGAACTCGCATCCTCATGTGGACAATACTTCGAAATTTTCAGTTGTACACAACGGGATTATTGAGAACTATCTCGATTTGAAGGAAGAACTGATGATGGCGGGTCACCGCTTCCTGTCTGAGACGGACACGGAAATTATTTCTCACCTGATCTCGGTTGAGTATGATGGAGATATTGTCAAAGCAGTTCAACGCGCAGTGAAAAAGATGCGCGGCGCATTCGCATTAGGCGTGCTGACAGAGTATGAGCCGGATAAGCTCGTTGCAGTGCGTTATGCGAGCCCGCTCATCATCGGAATCGGAGAAGGCGAAAAGTATATTGCTTCGGACATTCCGGCGATCTTAGAGCATACTCGTGATATTTATATTTTGAATGATGGCGAAATGGCTGTGCTCACTCGTGACGGTGTCGAGCTGATGACAATGGAAGGCAACGCGATTGCTAAGGATGTATTTCATGTCGATTGGGACTTGATGACCGCCGAGAAGGGTGGCTTTGACCACTTCATGCTGAAGGAAATCTACGAGCAACCTCGCGCTTATCGCGATACGATGCTTGGTCGGATCAGCGCAGACGGTAAGTCTGTAGAGCTTCCTGAGTTGAAGATGACGACAGAGCAGCTTCGTGGCATTAATCGTGTGCATATTGTTGCTTGCGGTACAGCAATGCATGCAGGCTTCGTTGGGAAAAATGTGATCGAGTCGCTCGTGCGGATTCCAGTAGAAACAGATATTGCTTCTGAGTATCGTTACCGTTCACCGATCATTACGCCAGATACTCTCGTAATCGTCGTAAGCCAATCCGGTGAAACAGCTGATACCCTTGCTGCATTGCGTGAAGCAAAACGTTGCGGTGCTCGCGTACTTGCGATTACGAACGTTGTAGGGAGTTCTGTTGCTCGTGAAGCAGACGATGTGATCATTACGCTCGCAGGTCCAGAGATCGCTGTTGCTTCTACGAAAGCTTACTCTTCGCAATTGATTGCTTTCTACCTATTTGGATTGTATTGGGCTCAAATAGTCGGATCGCAGGAAGCGGGAGAAATTGCACACATTCTTGCTGCGATGCAATCGTTGCCTGAACAAGTGGAACGGATTCTTGCGCGTGTTGAAGAGTTGAAAAAAATCGCAGAGTCGATCTCGCATCATAGCAGTCTTTTCTTCATCGGTCGCGGTGTTGACTATGCTGTCGCAATGGAAGGTTCGCTGAAGCTGAAAGAGATCTCCTATATTCATTCCGAAGCTTATGCTGCAGGTGAGCTGAAGCATGGTACGCTCGCGCTGATTGAAGAAGGAACGCCGGTCATCGCCTTGTTAACACAGGAAGCGTTGTATGAGAAGACGCTGAGCAACATTAAGGAAGTAAAGGCTCGCGGCGCCGATGTCCTTGGCATTGACAACGAAGGACACGAAGTAGAAGCAGCTCGATCCGTAGATCGCACTTTTGCGATCCCGCGCACACTGCCAATACTAACTCCAGCATTGTCGGTTGTTCCGTTGCAGTTGATTTCCTACTACGCTTCGCTTGCACTGGGCCATGATGTAGATAAACCGCGGAATTTGGCTAAGAGTGTTACGGTGGAGTAGGGGAGCAGTGTAAGAGGAGATTGTTGTTCGATGATAAAAAAGTCGTGAACTAGTAAAAAAGTCACCAACCAGTAAAAAAAATGTCGTGAACCAGCTCTGTCAGTCCCGGTGAAGCAAGTGCTCATCGGGACTTTTTATTTTTAGGGGGTAATTGGAATCAGATTGAATTTTCCAGTCGAGTAGGTATTTCGCAAGCTACGCTGAGTGAATTGGACATAAAAATTATGCCCAGTGTTTTCATTACAGTAGCGAAAACAAAGGACGAAGCGGTTGCGAAACGTACAGAACTACTTTCGTATATTCATCCTGAAGTCGGATTGAAGTTTATGTCCTTTGCCTATGGAATAGATTTTAATGACTTGAGAAAATAAAGTATTAGACTGGAAAAATAGTTGTAAACTAAGAAAATAAAGATGTCGACTGCGAATAAAGAGTATTAGAATCATACCGGCAACGTTGAACTAATGGGCAGTATAGTTGAATAATTAAGAGAACAAATGATAAAAACGGGTTACAACCCCGGCAAATATCCGGAATTGTAACCCGTAGGAAGGAATATTTTGAATCTTAGGAAATCCTACCACTTTCTGCGGTGTGGCTCGAAATAGCATTGATAACTAGATCCCAATCGCCCGGAGGAAGTTCATGCCCCGTTCCTTCTAAAGAAAGAAATGCTGCATTCGGAATGATCTTGGCTAAATATACGCCATGTTTGTAAGGGTTAATTGGGTCTTCCGTGCCATGAATCACCAACGTTGGTAAATTGATTTCTTTGGTTCTTTCCAAATAAGTTTCGCCGCCCGTAACAAAGCTATGATTATTCATACTAGCCAAATTGACGGCCCTTTTAGCTTCTATAGTCGCCAAACGAGTTATTCTTTCCTCATCGAACGGGTATTTCGGACCTGTAAGAATTCTCCATTTCGCTATTGTATAAGAGATGACGGATTGTTCATTTTCCCAGTCTACTGCCCCAATATTGGTAAAGAAGCTCATCACTTCTTCATCCATCGGAGGAAGTTCAGGTGCGTAGTTTGACGTAGATATAAGCGTGGTCGAAAGAACCCGCTGGGGATGCCTTAAAGCAATGATTTGAGTTATCATCCCGCCCATAGACATTCCTGCAATGTGGGCTTGGTTAATCCCATATGCATCTAGAACATGGATCGCATCATCTGCCATATCTTCAAAGGTGTATCCAGGTTCTCCTAGCGGATAAGAGATCGAGCAGCCAACATCGCGATTGTCATATCGAATGACATAGCGGCCCTCGTCTGCTAAACGCAGGCAAAAGTCGTCTTCCCACCAAACCATAGAAGCAGTAGCTCCCATAATGAGTAAGAGTGCGGGGGAGGCAGGATTGCCGAAACTTTCTGTACAGATATGAAGTCCATTATTGTTAATGATCTTTTCCTTCATAGGTAACTCATCCTTTTCATTCGATTTTAATTAGGCATACTTAAATAAACGCATACTTCCTTTACAAAAAATAAAAGCGCATCTTGGAAGCATCCTAATTAACGTAAGCGAATGAACTGGATGATCATCATTAGAGCAACTCTCCTAAGTAAGAAATAAGGAATTTTATCCCACTACAACGATAACATCTATCTTGATGTAGTACAATAAGGAAGCAGTATCGGTTACCCACACAGCCTGCGGCGGTTGAACTATCGGATACGTTAGCTTAATGACAACTGTCGGAAGAAAATAAAGTTGTAGACTGTGTTAATTGTAGTAACGTAAATAGAGGATGGTTAGTTCATTATATGAGCTAATCTCCTCTATTTTTTGTTTAAAAGAAATATTAACTATGGCTTTAAAGCTTAGTATAAATTATTTAATATAATGAGGATAAAAGCCTTATGTCTGTTAGCATATTCAGCTAACGGGCAGCTTATTTTAAGATCATACTCGGTGAACCGTATCACAAGTTGTGGTAAAGTAGAAAGTTGAGTTGAGAGTAGAAGCCGCAATGTTTAAAATTGTAGATTGTTGTTTAAGTTACGGGAGTCGACACACATTGAATGCTACGTGAGGATTGAAAGGCTGAAAGATTGATGAATAAAGGGATGCAGGCGATTCGCAAAGCTAATATTTTAGTGCGATCCTAATAAAAGATGAGGTATATGTGATGCCAAAAAAAGATAATATGCTGGCAATCCTATGGATGCTGAATTCGGGCGTTAAAATGACCGCAAAACAAATATCTGAAAAGTTAGAAATAAATATAAGGACAGTCTATCGGTATATTGATGCGCTAGGTGCCAGTGGAGTGCCTATAATATCCGACCCTGGTCATAATGGCGGGTATAGCTTGCTGAATAATTTTATCAGAGCACCTCTGCTATTTGATATTGAAGAAAAGAAAGCACTTCTTCATGCTGCTATTTTTGCAAAAGAAGCCGGATACCCTTTGAGTGAGGCATTAGGTAATGCGACATCCAAATTGAAAATGTATTCGAATCAGGAACAGGAAAGTGTTCTCAGCCGTCATTTAGCCGGATTTGAAGTTATAAACCGTATGGGAGACCCTTCAATTCAGCCAGTATTGGCGGAATTGGAGCAAGCTGTAGCAAACGAATTATCTGTAGAAATTGATTATCGCACACGCCGTGATGATCAACCCAAGACTAGGGTGATAGATCCCTATGGAATGGTTTACTGGAACAATAAATGGTATATTGTTGCATTTTGCCACCTGAGGAATGAGATCCGCAGCTTTCGGGTAGAACGGATTTTACAAATCAAGCGTACTCAAAACATATTTAAGCGTTCCGAAGCTTTTTCAGCCCGGGAATTTTTTGTACGAAATCTATTACCTGATTTAGTCGGCAAGGACGGGTTAATTTCTTTAATTATCGAAGGTAGGTCAGAGGCGTTGGATGACTTATGCCTGCATTGGTTTTTGGGACATCATCTGAAAGAGCGTACATCAAATCAAGCAATCTTTTTACTTGAGGAAAAAACAATTCATACCTATGTTCCCTCTTTTCTCTTATCCTACGGGAAATCCATTCAAGTAATCGAACCACAGAGTTTGAAGGAAAAACTTGTTGGTGTTGTGTCGGAGTTAATGGAATATTATCAACTTTAATAGCTTCACTGACAGCGGATGTCAGTGAAGCTATTTTATAATGATGATAATCATTGATTACCGATGGATGGTTGGTATCACTGATGAATTGTAAAATAAGGAGAACTTGCAAATGAATAATACGGTATATCTTTATGTGTTTGACACAATGGCAGATTGGGAAATAGGTTACTTAACTGCCGAACTGAACTCGGGAAGATATTATAAAAAGGGGCTGGCCCCATCAAAAATAGTTACCGTGGGAATTGATAAGACTCCGGTAACTACAATGGGCGGATTGAAAATACTGCCTGACATCACATTGGACGAGTGCAGCATTGAAAGATCAGATCTATTGATTTTACCTGGTGGAGATACATGGACAGAAACCATTCACCACCCCCTCTTAAAAATCGCTGAGAGGTGTTTAAGGGAAGGTATATGGGTTGCAGCGATTTGTGGTGCTACAATGGGACTTGCCCAAACAGGATTGCTGAATTCACGTGGGCATACAAGCAATGATCTGGAATACCTTAAAATGATCTGTTCCACTTATACAGGAGAAAAGTATTACAAAATGGAGTCTGCTGTAACTGATGGAAAACTGATCACAGCATCTGGAATAGCACCATTGGAATTTTCTGCACACATCTTGAAAGCTTTGGATGTGTTTTCTCCAGAAACATTAGACGCCTGGTATAGCCTTTATAAGACTAGTGATTCTAAATATTACTATGAGTTGATGAATTCAATACAATGAAGGTATCAGCATTTAAGGAGGAGTAAAAACTAGATAAATAAAGTTGTAGACTGGCGAGGGCATTAAACTAACGGGTAGGATTGTTTAATTTACCATCTTTTGTTAAACTGAAGCTGTATTCGGTCGGCCAGGGCTGTGCACATTAGCAATCTATGAGAAACCGGTCATGCTGTTGGATGATAAAGTGTAGACATAAAAGAGGCTGCAAATGGAACGTGTAATTCTGATGATGAATTTGCAAGAAAACGAGGGAGGAGAGTTAGTCGCATGGCAAAGATCGTTTTCGCATTGAACCAGTCTCTGGACGGGTTCGTCGACCACACGAATGAGGCATTTCTGCCCGACCCCGTGCTATTCCGTCATTTCATCGACGACGTTCGCGGCTTGGCGGGCTGCCTGTACGGGCGCCGCATGTACGAGACCATGCGATATTGGGACGAAGACCAATTTGACTGGGATGCGCCGGAACGGGAATACGCAGCGGCGTGGCAAAGCAAACCGAAGTGGGTGGTGTCGAGGACATTAAAGTCCGTCGGTCCGAACGCTTCTCTGATCGAGGGCGACCTCACAGCGGCCATACGTGGTCTGAAGGCTCAGCATGAAGGGGAGATTGAAGTTGCCGGGCCGGAGCTGGCGCACAGTCTAACGGAGCTCGGTCTCGTTGATGAGTATCGACTCTATCTCCATCCAGTCGTGCTGGGTCACGGCAAGCCGTTCTTCGCCGGTCCGCGGCCGCGGCTGCGCCTCGTGGCAAGCGATCGAATTGGCGAGCAGGTGATTAGGTTGACCTATGTTCCAGCTTAGTTGTTCGGTTGACCCAGCGGCCTAATATGCACGTTACTTTAATAGGGATTCTCCGGCTGTAGCGGCAGTCAGAGGATCCCTTATTCTTTGAAATTTGTTCGGTTATGCGAAATGACATAGAAATCTTATTAAAGCCTTAGCTGCCTTATTATTAATGGGCGTGTTTCAATTCATTAGTTTTTTATGGGATGGACGATTAACCTAACGGAGAACGTTACTTTAATAAACCAGCGGCAATCTAGGACATTTGTTACTGTCCAGGACATCCGCTGCGGTGGCCCGGCGCTGCAGTGTGACCCGCGTTCAAAATAGCCGGACGCCTCGAACGGTTCGGCCAGCAGTCACACCGTCGCTACACGCCGCATGCACCGGGAAGAGAACGGCGACATCAAGCATTAAAATGTGGGTAAATATGGTGTTTGCATGAACGTCTATGGACATTGCGAAGAGAGAGGGGAGCCTCTCCTTTTTCTTTTAGGAAGGAGTTCTCGCCTTACTGTCGAATTTTATCTATGGAAAATATAGTCGCAGGAGGCTATCCATGAATCCTAAATTTACGCATACGCAATACCTCGTCAGAAAACAAATTATGTCGCTTGTGGGAGCGAAGATTGATATTTTCGACAGCAGCGGACAACCGGTATTATTTTCGCAAATGAAGGCGTTCAAGCTGAAAGAAGATATTCGGCTGTTTGCCGACGATACGATGCAAGATGAGCTCATTTCAATTCAGGCTCGCAGCGTCATCGATTTCTCCGCTACCTATGACGTCGTCGATTCTACCACTGGAGAAAGGCTCGGCTCCCTTCGCCGCAAGGGCATGAAGTCGATGCTGAAGGACGAGTGGGTGATAATGGATTCCAGCGAGACAGAGGTCGGGCTCATTAAGGAAGACAGCCCGCTCATGGCGCTGCTTAGAAGGTTCTTGACCAATTTGATTCCGCAAAAATTCCATGTAGAGATGGGAGGAGAGCGGGTTGCGCTGTTTAAGCAAGACCTGAATCCGTTCGTCGGCAAACTGAACTTGGACTTCTCGCTCGATACGGGTAACCGGTTGGACCGCCGATTAGGGCTAGCTGCAGCGGTGCTGATGGTTGTCATCGAAGGGCAGCAAGGATAGATGAGCAAGTACCGATTGACCAAGATACAGGCGCGAAGATTCCTTTTGTTAAAGCAGGGGCTGCTTGGAGCGTACAAGTTCAAGGGCAAGGAAGGGATTTGCGAGTTTGTGAGCCAAGCCGGCTGCATCCAGTTCGACCCGATCGACGTGTGCGGCAAGAACGCCGAGCTTGTGCTGCAATCCAGAGTAGCGGGATTTACGAAAGAGATGCTCGGGGAGCTTCTATATGAAGATCGCAAGCTGGTCGATTATTTCGACAAGCAGCTCGCAATCATCTCTATCGAGGATTGGAAGTATTTCGAGAGAACACGTGAGCGGTACCGGCTCCATGGCAGAAGCCGAGACAAGGTCGATTCGGTTGCCGACGAGGTCAAGCGGTTCATACAGGAGAAAGGGGCGGCTTGTTCCAAAGATGTCCCGCTTAAGGAAACGGTAGACTGGTCTTGGAGTCCGACGACGTTATCCCGAGCGGTGCTGGAGACGCTTTATTTTCGCGGGGATTTGATCGTTCACCACAAAAAGGGAACGATCAAATATTACGCTTTGGCGGAGGATCATATCGTCCCTGCTATTTTATGTGCCAAGGATCCGAACAAATCGGATGCGGACTTTATGAAATGGATGGTACTGCGCCGTATTCGGTCAGTCGGGATACTATGGAACAAGCCGTCCGACGCCTGGCTCGGCATCGAACCGATGAAGGCGCAAGCTCGTAAGGACGCATTCGCTACGCTGTTGAAGGAGAAAGCGATCGTCGCGTGTTCCGTTGAAGGAATAGTGGATCCGCTCTATATCGCCTTGGAGGACGAGCCGCTCCTCCTTGCTGTGTTGTCTTCGAGGACTGAGTATGAACGCCGCGTAGATTTTCTCGCTCCGCTCGATAACTTCCTTTGGGATCGCAAGCTAATTAAGGCTTTATTCGATTTCGATTATAAATGGGAAATTTACACCCCGATCACCGAGCGAAAATACGGGTATTACGTGCTTCCGGTTTTGTACGGAGAAGCGCTTATCGGACGGATCGAGCTAGTTGCAGACAAGAAGACGAAACAGTTGAACTTGGTTCACTACTGGCCGGAGATCGGGGTAGAGCCAGACGACACGTTCCGCCGGATGCTGCGAGAGCGAATCGATCGGTTCGCGGCTTTTAACGGGTGTACGACGAAACCATATGACAATCCGTTACAATAACTAGTCCATTATATGATTGTGTTAATGGGGAACGATAATTGAAAAAGGATATCGTGGCAGTTGACAAAACAATCGGCTGCCATTTTCGTTATGCTAACGGGCAGGTTAACACAACCATTACTCTACTGAAACGTCTATATTCCAAGGAATTATTATTTGCTAGTCAGAGGTCTTCTAAGCAATTTTATAAGTAAATGAAGGAGAGAAGGGATGATGGGCAAAACAGTCTCAAATAGAAAAGATATCGTATCATTATTTTTAGGGATTATTGCACTACACATGTACGTGATTAGTTTAACAACTGAATCAATTATTCTTATAATCTTGTCTATTATTGATTCTTTGATAGCGGTATTACTTGGAATAAGTACCGATAGTGATTTAGGGCACGGTGGACTACTTATGGGACTATTTATCTTCATAGTTTCGTTGATAACCCTATTCTTCGTAATCTAACTGACTATTAATTGAGGATTTTCGACACTGACGGGTACTTCAATAGCCTGTTTCCACTATAAAAAAAAATCATTGATCAAAAAGGCGATCCTAAATTCATTAATGAATTTATGTCGTCTTTTTTTGACGCGATTCAAACTTTTCTTAATAGTATCCTTTTGTATACTATGCTACTTATAAGTGCGTACTTACATGAATTGATGTTGTGAGTGATAATAGTTATATAACAAAATAAAAGATAGTTACTTCAAATAATGAAGGAAAGGTCGGATATAGAGTGGAAAAATACCGCATTGATCCAAGTAAAGGGATGGAGTTTGGACTTTATACACTGGGGGATCATATCCCGAATCCACATACAGGAAAGCGTATATCTGCTGAGCAGCGTATTCATGAAATCATTGAATTAGCTAAGCTTGCGGAGCAGGCAGGTATTGATTTTTTTAGTGTCGGCGAAAGCCATCAGGAGTATTTTACAACGCAGGCCCATTCTGTTGTATTGGCAGCCATCGCTCAAGCGACTGAAAAGATTAAAATTGCCAGTTCATCTACGATTATCAGCACATCCGATCCCGTACGTGTGTATGAGGATTTTGCAACGATTGATTTGATTTCAAAGGGTCGTACGGAGATTATTGCCGGTCGTGCTTCGCGGGTAGGACTTTTTAATTTATTAGGCTACAATCTTCGTGATTATGAAGAGCTGTTCGAAGAAAAATTTGAGCTCCTATTGAAAATTAATGAAGAGGAAACTGTCAATTGGAGCGGGCAATTCCGTGCTGCGTTAAAAAATGCGCAGGTCATTCCACGTCCGCAAAGAGGCTCGATGCCGATTTGGCGTGCTGTTGGTGGACCACCTGCTAGTGCCATCAAGGCAGGTTATGCGGGAGTTCCAATGTTCCTGGCTACATTAGGCGGACCAGCAACTAGCTTTAAGCTGTCGATTGAAGCATACCAAGAGGCAGCAAGGCAGAGAGGCTTTGATCCATCGGAGCTTCCAATTTCAACAGCCGGCTTCTTCTATACGGCTGAAACGACGCAGCAGGCGCTGAGTGAGTCCTATCCCCACATTAATCAAGGCATGCAGCTCATTAACGGACGAGGCTATCCGAAGCAGCATTTTGCTCAGAGTACTAATCCTCATGATGTATTGAATGTCGGCAGCCCGCAGCAAATCATCGAAAAAATACTTTATCAGCATGAGCAGTTTGGTCATCAGCGTTATATTGCTCAGATGGATTTTGGCGGTGTACCGTTTGAAAATCTTGTGAAAAACATCGAGCTGATTGGCAGGGAAATTTTACCAGCAATTAAGAAATACACAGCTAAGAAATAGGAGGCTTTCTCTGTACTTAGCGGAATATGACCGCAAAGAAATTTTTAAGGAGGTGTCTTAAAATGATAATCGATAATAGTAAACGTCGTGATATTAAAAAAAATATGGACGGTCAACGAACGAAGAATCAGTGACATCCATCGAGCGGGTCCAGTTCTGGAACCGGGGCACTGGGAAGATTTTGATCCGTTTTTACTCATGATGGAAGACAAATTTCAAAAGGGAGCCTTTGACGTGCATCCGCATCGCGGAATTGAGACACTAACATTCATTATTGATGGGACAATTAATCATTATGATAGCGCGACAGGGGGCGGTGGAACCCTGCAAAAAGGTGATTTGCAATTAATGACCGCTGGCAGAGGAGTCGTCCATAATGAATCGCCAGTCGACGGGGAAAGCGTTCATCTCCTCCAGCTTTGGGTGAACCTGCCGCGCAAGCATAAAATGACAGAGCCGCGTTACCAAAACCTGCAAGCAAAGGATATGCCCGTTCGCCAGGAGGACGGCGCATTGATTCGGGTATATTCGGGATCATCAGGGGATGTAGTATCAAATACACTGAATTACGCGCCTTTCACATTTGTAGAGATGATCGTGGAAAGCGGAGCTTCCGTGCTTCAAGATCTTCCGGGCAGCTATAACGGTTTTATATATGTATTAGAAGGTAGCGGGACGTTCGGGGAAAATAAAGTCGAAGCTAAAAAAGGGCAGGCAATGTGGTTAAGCTCCGCAGATGAAGCAGAAATGAGCAGTATTAACGTCAGTTCAGTTGATAAATTACGCGTTATTCTATTCGCTGGCGCTCCCCTGAGAGAGCCTGTTGTCGCTCGCGGGCCGTTTGTTATGAATACAGAAAGAGAAATCATTCAAGCTTACTCGGATTACAGAAATGGAACCTTTATTACTCCAAATAGTAAATAACACGGGAACAATCACGAATCTGGGCGGTATGGGAGAAAATCCTATGCCGCTTGTTTTTTCTTGCGCAAGCCAACAAAAGAGCTGATCATCATCACGGTGGGAATGAATTCTAACGGTTGCCCTGGAGGTTATTTCGCTACAATGGTGTCATTGGGTATCTAACGGATGCAGTGGAGCTTAATTGCGGGAAAGTGGTCCAATCAAGCGTGCAAATGTCAAAATAAGCTCATGGATAACCGTTAGAATACAAAATGGACATTTTGAGCGAAAAAGCCCCCATCACAACCATTAGCAGCCCGTATGCTGGCATTCACACCCACTTTTCCTGCACCAACAGAAAAATAATAACCGCCAATATAGCACATCATATTTTATGATTTTTCTTATGCTGTATAATAGATAACAAGCTATAACACATAGTCCTCTTAGGAATACGATGGGAGACGACAACAAGTTAGGCGCACCGGGTGCGACGAAGGTTAAGGTAAATGCTCCGAGCAATGCGACACAGTTTTTGTTTCCTTATATCTTTTAATATGGTAGAGTAATGGTAATATTCCAGAGGTGAAGCACACCCTGACTCGACGTCTATGACGTCTAGTCGGGGTTTTTGTTGTTGTCTCGTGGAAATCCGGAGGAGGATGATTATGTACCCGAAAGTAAACAGTCCGAAAAAAGATGTGTCGAAGGAATGGTTGGATCAGGCGTTCGCGCCATTACAGGATTACTTGAACAGGCGTCATCAGGAAGATGTGAACCGAATTATGGTCTTCATGATGTTCATGGGCAACAACGACGATAAGTTTTACTATAAGAATTCCATCACTCGCTCCTACATCGTCTTCGATCAATCTGGGCAGCTTGTCTCGCTGGCCGATGACGCGCTTGAGTATCGGTTCGAATGGTTGGAACGGCCGAGGAGGAAGTCTCCACCCACAAAGCCGGAGCATACTCACCCAAACGTGTATCGCTGGATAGAGAAAAAGCTGAGCAAGAAGGATGCTTTGAAGTATGGTGAAGAGCTACGGCTGTTTCTTCAGGAAATCTGGGGGCCGATGTGCAATTATGATTTTAGCGATCTTGTAGTGGGCTACCCATTCAGGGGTAGGCGTACACCAAATTGCTTATATCTCTATCCCTCAAAGCATGAGAAGCTGATCGCGTTTCAATTTCCCGGAGATGAGTTCGTAGAAAGAAGCTGCGGCATGCGGAAATATAATGATTACAGGATGACGGAGCAGGAGCTAAGGCTGGAGGGCTGGCAGATCGAGGTCATCTGGAGGGAGTATTTGGAGTCCGATGTCGCCTATCTTGTGAATAACCTCGTCCAATTCATCGAGTTGGCCGACTGGCGTGATCCAGTGTTCGTGCTCACACCTGCTGCAAGGGAGTTGGTTGAACGGTCGGGGGAATAGGGTTAGCGTCATAAGATTCATCGGTCGTTTTAGTTTGCATTATAGGCTGTTTTGAATTAGCTTTTGTCTTTTATGCTGGGTGTGCTTGGTTCCCCATTCATGCATGGCTTCCAGAATCGGTTCTAAGGTCTTCCCGTATTCTGTAATAGAATACTCAACTTTTGGAGGTACCTGTGGATATACTTTGCGCGTGATAATATCATCTTCCTCTAATTCCCTGAGCTGTTGTGTCAGCATTTTTTGGGTAATTCCAGGTAAATGTCTTTTTAGCTCACTGAATCTGTTCGTCCCTGACTGTAACAGATGCAATAAAATAAGGGGTTTCCATTTCCCTACTAATATACCTAGTGCATCGTCTACTTGGCATAATTCCGGTTGTTTTTCCATCGTTCTTCACCCCTTTAGTATCTTTTTGTATACTATACATCTTAAAAGGTTGTACTATCTAAAATTGTTATTATAACTCATAATAGCATCGTACAACGGATATAGAAAGGAGATTTGTTATTGCTTACTCAACATGATTCATCCACATTATTATAAGTGATTTAGTCAAATACTTTATTTTCATCGAACAATTATTTGTGTAAAAAGAAAATAAAACATTAGACTGAAAATTATCAAGACCTAAACTAAAAAGTCAAATAATATAAAGGGTTTCACATATTATGCATGACTAATATGTGGAACCCTTTATTTTTTTAATTATCGTTTTTCGCAAGTTAAATGCTGCTGTTTAAATCACCAAGCTATGTTCTCCCAGTCAGCTTGCCGCTCCTTCCGAAAACGTTGCACCTAGCTTTCAGCGATATCATCGGCGATTGGGTCGTAGAAAGGAGAGGCTACCTGAACAGATTCCGTCGGTAAGTTCAGAAAGCTCAATACTTTCATAACCGTATCTTCGTAGTTCTGGATAAAGTCTTCATATACGATCGTCATGGGTACAATACGCTGCTCTGCGAAAAACGCTTCTATGCCAGCTTCACGCAACGTGCACTCCACAAGCAAATGATTGATCGCATCAAAGGAATACTTGTCTGCTATCTCCTCCTGATGTGGTCTCGTGCCATGTACCCGGTGCCATTCTCCGGATACGATAGCTCTCCACCACGACACCGCGAGCCTCACTTTATTGCGACGAGTCATAAAAATGTGTTTACAAGCCGGGAAGGCTTCTTCCCAAATCTGTGGCCTAGACAGTCCCTCTGGCAGATGCAACTCTCTTTGGAACGTATTCAACCACTCATCCAACTTGACAGACGAGATCTTGAGCCCGAATACGCCATTAGGAGTCGTACCATTTTGCCACATTTGCCGTATATCCTGGATGTTGAATGTACCGGGATCTGGCTCCGTCAGCCACTCTGCTGGAATTCCTGCTACCTCAGTCGATTCGAGTGCTTTATACAACAATGTACTTCCGGTTCGCTGCGAAAACCAGATTGTGTAACTGCGTACAGGTTTCATTGAACATTCTCCTTATGGGTTTAGTTTTTTTGTTTTTAATCGTAAATAGTTGGCGAGGGTCTCGACGCAGTGCTGCAAATTAATTTTCTCCGTATCCAGCACAAGGTCAGGCTGAACTGGTGGTTCGTATGGTGCAGATACGCCCGTGAAATTCGGAAGTTCGCCGGCTTCGGCGAGGCGGTACATCCCCTTCGGATCCCGCCGCTTGCATTCCGTTAATGAACACTTAATAAATAATTCTGTATAATCTTCCTGCTGAAAACACTGCCTGACGATTACCCTACCAGATTCGGAGGGCGATATAAGTGGAGCTAAGACGAGAAAACCTGCTTCCACGAACATAAGCGCAACTTCGGCGGCTCGTCGAAGATTTTCTATCCGATGTGCTTCGGAAAATCCGAGATCTTGATTTAGTCCCTTTCTCAAACAATCTCCATCAATGACTACACATCGGATACCACATTGAAGCATCTCTTTTTCCACTTCATTGGCCAACGTTGTTTTGCCTGAACCAGGCAAGCCGGTAAACCAAACAACTCGACCCTTGTGCCCGTTCATTCTTTCTATGACTTCTCTAGGTATGGTAAATTCCTCCCTTTATTGAGAGATACAAATGGAAATAAAATAGTGAAAGGGAAATAGAAAAAAGCCATGGATGAACAATCGTTCACCACGGCTTCTATTCTGTAGGAATGCCTAAACAAGACAATGCCTTGTTCCAAGCATTCAATACGGAAGCAGTAATGATGATTTGGTTCATGACGGAGCACTTGAACGACGACACAACAAAGCTGTCCCTACCTAGATTAGTAGAGTGCCTTATTTACGCTCATGTGCTTTTAGGTTAGATTAAGCTTTAACTTCCGTCAGAAACACCATCATCATCATCACTGCACATATCCCACCATTCAACTATTTGTTACCAGCATAAACCATATATTGGATTAGTCAATAATTATTTCGATGCTAATGCTGAGAATTATGGATTACGTATTTCTCAAGGTCGGTCAAGTGAAATTGAATAGGATATAATTAAATCATCTGCCGATACAATTAGTGCCCTTCGTAAACCAATCAAAGTTGATCTTAACAGATTATTTGAGTAATATTATATCTATACGATTGAGTAAACGTTTACTCAATCATTCGCAATACTCAGAAAGAAATTTGCACACAATTAAAAGCAAGTGAGGCAGGTAAGGTGGAGCGACAATGAGCAATGCGACGATCAAAGACGTGGCTAAGCTGACCGGGGTGTCAGTGGCGACGGTATCGAGAGTGCTGCACAACTTGACGGGTTACTCAGCAGAGACGAGAAGCAAGGTGTTACAGGCGATCGAAGAGCTTGGCTATCGCCCTAATGCTATCGCCAGAGGGCTCATCAACAAGCGGACGCAAACGATTGGAGTGCTTTTCCCAGATGTATCTAGTAGCTTCTCCTCAGATATCTTAAATGGAATTGAAGAAACCTCGCATGAGCATGGGTTCAGCGTCATTGTGTGCAATACCGCGCGTAACGGTGAGCGGACGCTTAAGTATCTTCAGGTACTCCAGGAGAAGCAAGTTGACGGAGTCATTGTCGCGAGTCAGAGCATCAACCAAGCTTATGAAGCAGAGTTGATGTCGATGAACGTCCCTGTCGTACTCATTAACACGTTAGCCCACCATAACCAGATCGTGACTGTGAAAGTAGACGATCGGCAGGCCGCATACGATGCTACGGCATATTTAATCTCCAATGGTCATCGGGAGATTGCCATGATTAGCGGGAACCGCGACGATTTGCTCGCAGGCAGCACGAGGCTCTCAGGCTACAGACAGGCACTGGAGGATCAGGGTCTGACCTATGTTGAGGACAGAATTGCTTACGGTGATTTCCGATACGAAAGCGGCCGGAGTGCCATGAAGCAGCTTCTGGACACGAATCTGCCATTCACCGCGTTATTCGTAGCCAGCGACGAGATGGCAATCGGTGCGATGGGTGTCGCGCATGAAGCGGGTATCCGCATTCCCGAGGACATCTCGATTATCGGCTTCGACGATTTACTGATCTCGAGGATGAGCATTCCTCCGCTGACGACGATACATCAGCCGCTACAACAGATGGGAAGAAGCGCATCGGAAATGCTGATCCGCATGATGGATACAAGCGGTGAAGTGCATCCTATCATTGCTGAACATAGTATTGTGGAGAGAGCAACGGTTAGGCGTTTGGCGAAATAAGCCTTGACTTAGTCTGATTAGGATAATAGGAGTGGACGAATATGCAAGAGCCATGGTGGAAAACAACTGTCGTTTATCAGGTGTACCCAAGAAGTTTCCAAGACAGCAACGGAGATGGCATCGGCGATCTTCGAGGCATTATCCAGCGCTTGGATTACTTGCAGACGCTGGGCATCGGAGCGATCTGGCTCAGCCCGGTATACAAATCCCCGAACGACGACAACGGATACGATATTAGTGATTATCAGGACATTATGGATGAATTCGGTACGATGAGCGATATGGATGAGCTAATCGGAGAGGCATACAAGCGGAACATCCGTATTGTTATTGACCTTGTCGTGAACCATACGTCCGATGAGCATGCATGGTTCATTGAGTCTCGCAAGGGCAAAGATAATCCGTACCGAGATTATTATATTTGGAGAGATCCGGTGGATGGAGAAGCGCCGAACGACTTGCGTTCGATTTTTAGCGGTTCGGCATGGCAATACGATGAGCATAGCGGCCAATACTATCTGCATCTGTTTAGCAAGAAGCAGCCGGACTTGAACTGGGAGAACCCGAAGGTTCACCACGAAGTTTGGGACATGATGAACTTCTGGCTCGAGAAGGGCGTCGGCGGCTTCCGCATGGATGTCATCGACCTCATCGGCAAAATCCCGGACGAGAAGGTGACAGGCAACGGTCCGAAGCTTCATGAATATTTGCAGCAAATGAACAAGGCGACGTTCGGCCGGTATGATGTCATGACGGTGGGTGAAACGTGGGGCGCGACACCGGACATTGCGAAGCTGTACTCGGATCCCAAAAGGCAAGAACTGTCGATGGTATTCCAGTTCGAACATATTTCGCTGGATCAGCAGGAAGGGAAAGACAAGTGGGATCTGAAGCCTCTTTCAATCCCGGAGCTAAAGCTGGTTCTGAGCAAATGGCAGACCGCGCTGGGCAACGAAGGCTGGAACAGTCTGTTCTGGAACAACCACGATTTGCCGCGAATCGTCTCACGTTGGGGGAATGACAAGGAATATCGCACGCAAAGCGCGAAGATGTTTGCCATCCTCCTCCACATGATGAAGGGAACTCCTTATATTTATCAGGGCGAAGAGATCGGAATGACGAACTGTCCGATTACCGATATTAACGAAGTAAACGATATCGAGAGCATCAATATGTATCACGAGCGCCTTGCGAACGGTTACAGCAAAGAAGAGATCATTAACTCGATTAACGCAAAAGGACGCGATAACGCCAGAACACCGATGCAGTGGGATCGTTCTGGACAAGCTGGCTTTTCGACGGCGACGCCGTGGCTACATGTCAACCCGAACTATCCGAGTATCAACGTGGCCGACAACTTGGCTGACCCGAATTCGATTTTCCATTGCTATCGCCGGTTGATCGAGCTCAGAAAACAAAACCCGATCGTGGTTTATGGAGATTACGAGCTTGTCGACGACGTGCCGGAGCAAGTATTCCTGTATTTGCGCAAACACGAAGACCAAGTGTGGGCGGTGGCGGCGAACATCGGAGCGGAAAGGATGCTCGTTCAACTGCCTGCATTCGGCAAAAGCGCGGATGTCATCGTCAGCAACTATAGTCGCGCGGAAGTAGATTTTTCGAACCTTGAGCTTCAGCCCTACGAGGCATTCGCGGTTAAACTTATTTAAAATCATCTCAGACATCGAAAAGGGGATTGCACACATGAATAGAACATGGTGGAAAGAAAGTGTAGCTTATCAGATTTATCCTCGCAGCTTCATGGACAGCAACGGGGACGGCATTGGAGATTTACAAGGCATTATCGCGAAGCTCGACTATTTGCAGGAGCTGGGCATCGACGTCATCTGGCTCTGTCCGATCTACCAGTCGCCGAATGACGACAACGGTTACGATATTTCCGATTATCGTGGTGTCATGTCCGAGTTCGGCACGATGGAGGATTTCGACCAGCTTCTGAGAGAAGTGCATGCACGTAAAATGAAGGTAATCATCGACCTAGTCATTAACCATACATCTGACGAGCATCCCTGGTTCCTCGAATCGCGTGCGAGCATGAATAACGACAAACGCGACTACTATATTTGGAGAGATCCAGTCGAGGGTGGCGTGCCTAATAACTGGGAGAGCATCTTTGGAGGGTCTGCGTGGGAACTGGATGAGGCGAGTGGCCAGTATTTTCTTCACATTTTCTCGCGCAAGCAGCCGGATTTGAATTGGGAGAACGACGCAGTACGGCAAGAGCTGTACGAGATGGTCAACTGGTGGCTGGACAAAGGAATCGACGGTTTCCGCATCGACGCGATCTCGCACATCAAGAAGCTGCCTGGTTTACCAGACTTGCCGAATCCGAACAACCTTCCTTACGTTCCGTCTTTTGACGGGCATATGAACCGCGAGGGTATCCATGAATGGCTGCAGGAGTTGAAGACCGAGACGTTTTCGAAATATGACATCATGACCGTTGGCGAGGCGAACGGGGTCAAAATCGAGAACGTGGAAGACGTTGCGGCTTGGGTTGGTGAGGAGAACGGAAACTTTAACATGGTGTTCCAGTTCGAGCATCTGGGCCTGTGGAATAACACGAGCGACAACGCACTGGATTTGGTCGGCCTTAAGCGTATTTTGTCTAAATGGCAAAATGGCATGGAGGGAGTGGGATGGAACGCACTGTTCATTGAGAACCATGATCTACCGCGCTCGGTCTCAACGCTGGGTAACGATGGTGAGTACCGCGTGCCTTCCGCCAAAGCACTCGCTACTATGTATTTTCTCATGAAGGGCACACCGTTCATCTACCAAGGACAAGAGCTCGGAATGACGAACTTGTCGTTCGACAGCATCGAAGATTTCGACGATAAAGCGCAGCATAACCACTATCGGATCGCGATCGAGAACGGCCAATCTCACGAGCAGTTGATGCGCGATATGGGTAAAACGACACGAGACAACTCCCGTACGCCAATGCAATGGGACGCTAGTCCGAACGCAGGGTTTTCGAGCTCGTTGCCTTGGTTCAGGGTAAATCCGAACTATGCCGATATTAACGTGAAGAAGGATCTCGCCGATTCGGATTCCATTTATCATTTTTATAAGCGGTTGATACGTCTGCGCAAGGAGAATGAGGTGGCGGTGTACGGGGCGTACGACTTGCTGCTAGAGGAGCATGAGCAAATTTTCGCTTACACGAGAACAATGGGAGAACGCCAGTTGCTCGTCATCGTCAACATGAGTAGCGAAGAGTGCCGCTTCGCGCTTCCTGAGGCAGTCATGCATGAGCAGAAGCTACTGCTGTCAAACTATGCAGTTGAAGAGACTGTACTCTCGTCGGACGAGCTGACGTTCAGACCTTACGAAGCTCGCGTGTATCTGGCGTAAGATATTCATCTACGAACAGCCCGTGTTGCCAAGGCAATATAGTTGGTACTAATCAAATGGCTTCGCCCCTTTTCAATTGGGGCGAAGCCATTAGTCTTTGTATGCTATCTTAGGATGATTTTTTCTTATTAGCTTCCAATGCTAACGTTTTCTTGCTCCCCATTAGATACAATATCAAGATAGCAATCATAAAAGCTGCAGAATAACTAAAGGTCATGCCGTACCCAACACTTTTTACTAAGAATCCAAGTCCTACTGATCCAATGGCTAAACCAAAATCTATAAAAATAAGCAGCATGGAATTTGCTGTTGCCTTTTTCTCAGGTGGAACAAGAGTTAATGCCCAAGCTTGAATAATTGGGTGGATTATAGCAAAAGCGACTCCGAATAATACCCCAGAGACCAAAACCATCCCCATACGAGTAGAGTAGCCTAATAAGATCAACCCTCCAGCCCCTGATATAGCGGCGGGAATAATGAGGATCCGGTGACCAAATTTATCAAAAATTTTACCGGAGAAAGCACGAATGAGTACCATTGCAATGCCTTGTGCGATAAAAAACTGTGAAATTCTTCCGCCAACACTGATCTCTTTACCAAAAGCCCCCATAAAGTTGACTATCCCTGCAATCGCCATATAATTAAACGCTACCAAAATACATGGAAGAAGCACACGCTTATCGTACATGTACTTATAGAAAGGTTCTTTTTTTGTCGCCTGTGGACTTTCTTTTTCTGTATTAACCGTATTATTTTTGGTGAAAAAACTACACACAAATGAAAAAGTCATAAGACCCAGAGTTAAAATCATCATCGACCGGAATGAATATTTTGCAAGATAAGATATCGCGATTAATGGCCCAATTGTCGTGCCAACGCTTGTAGACATTGCGAAAAAAACAATGCCCTCACCTAACCGAGATTTAGGAACGATATTACTTGATATCGTAAAGACTAAATTCGTAAGCATACAAAATCCAATCCCTTGTAGTGCTCTAATGAATATTAAAAAACCGATGGAGTTGTTTATAAAAGTAAGACCGATTGTGCCCAAAAAATAAAAGAGGGAAATAATGAGGAGTAATTTCATATTCACTTTTTGGATAATTACACTAGCAAAGAAGCGCGTAATTAGTGAGGCTAACATTAAGGTCGTGGTCATGATTCCTGCAATCGCAGGATTATCACTAATGGTTGATACAAAAATCGGAAAGCCTGCTGTAATCATATAGAAGGATGAGAACATGACTAAAGACAATATGATTATTATTAAATATTGATTTGTCCACAGCTTTCCTTTTCTCTTACTCATCGTATATATGACCGCCTTAAAATTGCTTTTTTAAATTTGACTAATGTATTTTCACCTTATTTTCAAAAAATATTCAGAGTTGTTTTCAAATCTAAAGTATAGATTACAGGCTCTCTTCGCCATGAGAAGAGAATTCTCATAAAGTATTGAATGCTTGAGCCTATTAGGATTTTCATTCACTCATTTTTCTAATGGAATTTTTATCATATGGAAACTTCTATTTTTGCCTAGCTATACTTACTGGCGGGGAAGGGAGATTCATGAAGAAGAGTATGCAAGCAATCGAGTAACGGGCCTTGTTTCACTTGCCAGACTACGTCACTGGTACCCCAGTCACAGTTGAACTGAGCTTCAACTACCATTCGGGTTAGTCGGCGAGCAGTTCCAAGTATAAGCTACTGAGCCGGACACCAACGTTACCGTCCTGGAGAAAGTGAATGGCTACTAGTTGAAATTATCGGTAAACGGCAAATTCGGTTATGTTTCGCCGAACTACCTGAACTACAACGGCTTGGTTGCAAGACAACAGATGTAAGGGAGAATATAAGATGATAAAACGAATTGGTTCAATTATTTTGACAGCAGCGATATCCATTTCTGCGTTAGTAAATCCTGCTAGTGCGAGTGGAACGGAAGGGATTAGCCCCTGGATGAACACCCAGCTCTCAGCTGAAGAGCGCACCGAGCTGCTTATTGATGAGTTGACGATGGAACAGAAGATCCAGCAGATCGCCATCTCGCGCTTCAATGAGAACGACACTGGTGAGACGGTCGTCATCAACAAGAAGGGTAGTAGCAAGTATCAGAACGGCGAATTCGCGCCTGAGGGTAGCCTGCCCGGGTGTGAGTTTCAAGACACCGGCCGGCAGATCCGTGGGATCGAGGATCTGGGCATTCCCACAATCCGCATGACTAACGGTGGTACGGGCGTTAAAGGCGGATCGTGTAACAATGACCCACAGGCGACTGGCCTTCCGTCTACTCCAGCTTTGGCCGCGACATTCGACCGCGAGCTAAACTATGAGGCTGGCCGAATCCTTGGTGAGGAGACACTAGCTTTCGCGCATCACGTGTTTCTCGGACCAGGTCTGAACCTCATCCGTCACCCGTACGGTGGGCGGAACTATGAGTACTTCAGTGAGGACCCGTACCTGACTGGTACAATGGCGACACAGCAGGTCAAGGGTATCCAGGATCAGGGTGTACAGGCCCAGATCAAGCACATGGCTGGTAACGAGCAGGAGACCGAGCGTTGGACGATGGGTGTTCAGGTTCCCTCAAATGCTATGAACGAGCTGTACATGCTACCCTTCGAGATGACCGTCAGGGACGCTGACCCGGCTTCTGCGATGTGCTCTTTCCCAGACGTCAACGGCACCTTCGCCTGCGACAGCTCGGAGCTACTCCAGGACGCTCTGCGGGGCAAATGGGGCTTCGACGGTTACGTCATGAGTGACCGTCGCGCGATTCACGATTTGGTCGCTGCCATCAAGGCGGGCATGAATGTCGAGCTCGACTGGGCACCGCAGTACTACACTGAGAAGAAGATCAAGGCGGCCCTCGAATCTGGTCAAGTGACTGAGGACGACATCGACAATCTACTTCGTCCGCGTTACATCAAGATGATCGAGTTTGGCCACATGGATAAGCCTTACGACAAGTTCATGCCGGAGATCGTTGATCCGATGCTTAACGGCGCTAGCGCACGGAAGATGGCCGAGCAAGGCTCCGTTCTGTTGAAGAACGATAACGGATTCCTACCACTGGACGGCGAGCCAAAGACAATCGCGTTAATCGGCATTCATACGTTCGCTGGTTCGGCAAAGATGGCTCCTCGCTCTGTTCGTGACGACAATGATTATGTAGTGACTCCATATACGGTCACACCAAAGCAAGGCTTAGAGAATGTTATCAAAGAACTGGGATACAAAACTAAAGTCAAGTACAACGATGGCCGTGACCCGAAAGCTGCTGCCGAGTTAGCCGCTAAGTCCGACTTAGTGCTTCTCATGATCGGAGACAACCCACATGAGACCGTGGACCGTGATACCCTCGGATTCCCAGCCTTGAACTACGAAACGGGCTTGGTTGAGCAAGAGCCGTTGATCGACGCGGTTATGGAAGCCAACGCGGAAAACACAGTTGTAGTATTGAAGACTTCTGGTACAGTGATCATGCCGTGGTTGGATGAGGTCCCTGCAGTTCTTCAGGCATGGTACCCAGGTATGGAAGATGGCAATGCCGTCGCTAACCTGCTTTATGGTAAGGTCAATCCTTCGGGCAAGTTGCCGATGACGTTCGGTGCCACTGAGCGTGAGGCAGCATTCGCAACCGAAGAGCAGTTCCCTGGAACTCGTCACGATACTGGCAAGCCAGGTGGTCCAGGAGCGTACGGTAACGGTTCCAAACAGCTAATCGCTAAGTACACCGAAGGCCTAGAGATGGGCTACCGCTGGTACGAAGCCAACAACGTGGAGCCGGTCTTCCCATTCGGGTACGGCTTGTCGTATACGACCTTCGAGTATGACGGTCTTAAGGTGAAGAAAGTCCAAGGTAAAGGAACGTTGTCCGGTATTGACGTGTCCTTCACCGTCAAGAACACTGGTGACGTTGCCGGCGCTGAAGCGGCACAGGTTTACCTGACACTGCCGGACGAGGCAGGACAACCGTCTAAGCGATTAGTCAACTTCAAGAAGGTGGACCTTGAACCAGGTGAGAGCAAGCAGGTGACTGTACGAGTTAACCAGGCTGACTCTAACCACCCATTCTCCTATTTCGTTCCGGAAGAACCAGACAACCTAGCGAACTGGGCTGACGGCGAGTGGGCTACTGTTGACGGAAAGTACCGCGTGCATGTCGGTGGTTCCTCTGCAGACACTCCGCTGGAAAAAGACATCCCTTTGAACTTCAAAGTCAGCGAGGATGACGGCAAGGACAACGGAAACAATGGCAACAACGGTAACAATGGCAACAACGGTAACAATGGCAACAATGGCAACAATGGCAACAACGGTAACAACGGAAACAACGGAAACAACGGAAACAACGGAAACAACGGAAACAACGGAAACAACGGAAACAACGGTAACAACGGTAACAATGGCAACAATGGCAACAATGGCAACAACGGAACTCCTGAGCCAAAACCAGAAAAACCTTTGTTCGATACGACGGTTGTAAATGTAGAGGTTGTTAAGGAGAAAGTAATTAAAGCTCTCGAATCAACTGCTATAGTAGAATTTAAAGACGTGTTGAAAACCAACTGGAGTGCGAGTGCGATCGAGCTTGCTGCTAAGATTGGATTCGTGCGCGGATATACTGATGGTTCTTTCAAGACTGATGCTAAGGTAACTAGAGCTGAATTCGCTACAATGCTAGTGAAGGCGCTGGGAATCGAACCAAAAGGAGATTCATCATTTGCTGACACAAAAGGCAGTTGGGCAGCAGACGCAATCAATGCTCTGAAGAGTAATGATATCATCAATGGTTATACTGATGGTACATTTAAGCCTAATAATCAAATCTCTAGAGCCGAGATGGCGACTATTCTCTCTAAGGTAATGAACATGAGCGATTCTTCCGGTATCTCTAAATTCACAGACATATCCGGTAGTTGGGCGGAAGATGCAATTAACCAGTTATCTGATGCTGGGATTGTCGGTGGTAAAGGTGACGGAAAGTTCGATCCTAAATCTACTGCTTCTAGAGCTGAGTCAGTAACTATGATTATTCGGGTTCTTAACGTTAACTTAGACCTAGGAATCAAGCTGTAAAATATTTGGATGGTGGATGTCTATAGTATAGACATCCCGAAGAAGGTGAGCCCGCGGGCTCGGCGAATTAAGCCGAGGTACGCGGGCTCACCGCTTTTCTCGACGCACCCATGGGTGACGAGAGGGGCGAAAAAAGTCAAGGAAGGACGTGAAAAGTCTGATGAAGGAATCCGTTCGGAACAGCCAGCGAGGTCCGGCGCATTCGTGGTGGGTGGCCCTTGTTCTTGTGATCCTCTTGACCGCATGCACCGCCCGAGAACCCGCCGGAACGGTCGGGAGCGATGACGCCGTGGGACCCGCGCCGTCCGGTCACGGCGACTGGCACATCCCCGGCTTGGTGGACCGTTCCGGCGCGCCAATCGAGGTTCCGACGCCGGGGCCGGTCACGGGCAGGACCTTGGACGTCACACACTTTGGGGCAGATCCAGCTCCAGACTCACACGACGATGCAGCAGCCATCCGTGCGGCACTGAACGAAGCCGTACCGGGTGATGAGGTCTTGCTGCCAGCTGGCACGTATGACCTGCGCACAACTGATCCGGCCGACGAGTCGGCGAACATCGTGTTGCGCAGCGGTGTGGACCTTCGCGGCGAAGGCAGGGAGAGCACAGTACTGCTGACCTCCTTCGATGGCGAGAATAACAGCCGGGTGATCCGCGGCTCTGGGGTTCACGACGTCATCGTCGCTGACTTCACCATCACATCCCGTCATGAGGGTCCTCTCGGCGACGACCCCGACGACGGCGACGCAGGTGGCGGCCCGAAGTACGGGATTCACCTCGGAGCCCACAAAGGGCAGTCCAGCTCCCGAGTCTTGGTGGAGAACCTGGGCATCCGCAGGTTCGAGCGCCACGGCATCTCTGTCAAGGCCAGCCGTGAAGTGACCCTCTCTGGAAACTACGTCAGTGGGGCAACTGCCGTCGGCCCTGGCGGACAGGGATACGGCATCGCTATCGAGGGCTCAGTGGACCAGCACGATCCGGATGCCACCAACGATTCCCGGCATAACGTCGTCATCGGCAATATCTTCGATGGCAAGCATTTGCGGCACGCGATTCTGCTACAGTTTCCCACGCACAACAATCTCGTAGCGGAAAACACCATCGTCGGTAGCCTCCTCGACGCCATCGACCTGCACGGTGAGGGTGAATATCTGAATGAGGTCCGGGACAATACGGTCATCGGCGGGAAGAAGGCGGGAATTGCGCTAGGTAATTCTGGCGGGGCTAAGAACAAGCACGACGCCTCAGGACCTGGAAACTGGGTGCACTCCAACGACCTGATTGGAAACCGTCAGGGAGTCCTTGTCATCCTGGGAACTCCTGACACCCTCATCGAGAACAACAAGATCACCGCCGGGGAGGATTCGAAGGCCGGCATCGAGGTACGTAATGCGCCGGACACGAAGTTGAACGGTAACTACATCACTGGAGGGACTGATGGGTTCTGGGCCATCCGGCTCAGGGATGACCGTGGTGCTGACGGACGGGGCAGAGGAATCCCATCAGGCATCAGGATCGAACACAACGTCATACGACAGGCAGCTAACGGCATCAGGATCGATGCCGGGGAGCACCTCAGTATGGTCGAAAACATCATGGACAACATTGATGGAGCCGAACTGAGAGTGGCCGACGGGATTGAGTTGAGCCAGTCGGTGAGGTAGCAGACAATAATAGTCATACAGATAATGGCAAGTTTCACACTTATCATTATCTGTATGACCTACTCTATAGACTTCTTACGTAAGGAATCTTGGATTGTTCGATTGAGCTTTGGAATACTTATTCTCCCCGAAGCAGTTATAACACCTAATATAACTAACACAGCCCCAATAACCTGAAATGTCTTTATTGGTGTTCCGATGGCAAATGAAATAATCATCGTTACAACGGGAACAAGATTAAAAAATAAAGATGTTTTACTTGCCCCAATCTCCTTCATACCCTGATTCCACCATAGGTAACCCAAAACACTTGTAAAGAGAGCCATAAATCCAATTGCTTCCCAAGCCCCGATCGGAATGTTCGGTAAAGAAACAGGGTTGGACGTAAATAAGGAAACGACTATTAAACTAACAGCACCGATAACCATCGTATAAGTGGTAGTAGATAGCGGAGTGCCATCCTTCACAAACCGACGTCCAAGTACACCATAAAGTGCCCAACAAACGTTCCCTGCAAATATAATTATATCTCCACTTGAAATTGATAGGGTTTTAATGGTTTCAATAGAACCTTGTGTAATGACTAACAATACACCGATAAAAGCAAAGAATATGCCGACTACATGGTTTTTTGTAATTGCGTCCTTTAATAAAATTCGAGCGAAAACGGTTGTTAATAAAGGATTCAGACCCATAATTAATGCCCCGTTAACGGGAGATGTATATTTTAAACCTACAAAAAACAAAGCATTAAATCCAAAGATCCCTACAACCCCAAGAACAACATATGAAACGGCATTCTTCTTTAATTGACTTTTCTTTATACCTTCATTAAAAAATAAAATAATTAGCATGACCACAGCAGCTAAGCCGAAACGCCAAGCCGCAGCAGATGACGGAGAAAAATATCCAACTGTATATTTTGCAAGATTAAAAGTAGCTCCTGTAAAAATGGCGAAGCCGATTAACATCAGGTATATATTTAAATGTTTCATTTGCGATCAACTTCCACTTCCACTTCCTCTTTCAAAATTGAATAATAGGTATCCAGTTTTCCCTTTGTTGCAGAAATCACTTCTTCCAGCTCTTTCTTTTTATGTTCCATTTTCTCTAAGTGCTTAGTTAAAATCTCAACTCGTTTATTTATAGAAGGAGTTAATTGAGAAGTTTTCATATCGGAGTAAATTTTTTCTAAAATACATCCGTCTTTGACAATCTCATTAATATCCTCCAAAGACATACCTGTTTCCTTTAAACTTTTCAAGAATGTCATGAATTGAATATCACTATCTGTATAAATACGTCTTCCACCGTTTTTACGTTTTGGAGGGGGAAGTAACCCAATATTTTCGTAATACCTTAATGTATACGAGCTAATACCAGACATCTCAGCAGCTTTACTAATGGAATACAACAATATCATCCCTTTCATTTGGTTAAAGTTAGTTTACAACTTAGAGTTTACTCTAAGTCAAGCAAAAAAAGCGTACATAGGAATAGGGGGCTAAATGATGGATAAAATACATTTGTACTTACAGCTAAGGAGGCAACAAATTCGTGGGAATTCTAAGTGGTAACCCTAATGATGAACCATTACATTACGGTGAAGTATCCAGTGTATGGACAGCTTCTACTGTAGCTAAAGGAGTAATTTCTTTTTATCAAGCATATTTAAACCATACCGGAGACAAGGACCTAAGGAAATTGATTGAAGATCATATTGATCAGGCAAAACAAGAAGTAAAAGAACTGGATGAGGTACTAAATGCGAATGGAATCGCTCCTGCTCCAATAATGGCTGACAGACCTAAAGCCAGTCTCGAAGATATTCCTGTGGGTGCTCGTCTAGCCGATCAGGAAATTGCTACTGCGATAGCTGCCGACACAGCAACGGGGGTTGTTGCTTGCACTCAAGCAATGGCAATGTGTATTCGCGAAGATATCGGTGCATTATTTGCAAAATATGCTGCCGCCAAAACGGTACTTGGTGGTAAAATCCTTAGAATGCTTAAGGATAAGGGTTGGCTAGTTCCACCTCCTTTACTTGTCAAAAGACCAGAAACAGATAAAGTTTAATCGGGTTGACGTAAAGCTTACAAAAAAAACTCGCTTAGCTTAGAGCTAGCGAGTTTTTTGATTAATTTGTTATTGCTGTGGGTACGACCGGCGAATTGAAACAAGTAATAGACATCTGCCTGAAAATAAGAAATGTGATAAACTTGCTGGGAGAGTAAATAATACTAATCGGAGGGTGATTCGTAATGTGCAGGAATATTAAGACGTTGTTTAATTTCGATCCGCCAGCTTCGGAAAATGAAATACGCGCAGCATCGGTGCAATTCGTGAGAAAGCTCTCAGGCTTCAACGTACCATCCAAAGCGAACGAAGAGGCATTCCAGCTTGCCATTCAGGAAGTGACGGAAGTTGCACATAAATTGCTCAACACGCTAGTAACCAATGCCCCATCGAAGAATCGTGAAGTAGAAATTACACGCGCTCGCGCCAAAGCTGTGAAAAGGTTTGGCGCACAGAATTGATAAGGGAAACGAGTTACACTACTGCTCAGTCTATTGTTTTAATGCTAGAAATAAGCTGCTTCATATAGGATAAGGCCAACTGAAATTGTTCGAATTGTGCTTTATGAGCTTCATCATTAGGGATAGGGTTAATATCAAGTGTGTATGTATACACCCATTCCTTAGTTTCAAATATCACCATCTGGTTAGGTGAGCTTAGCTTGTAACCGGACTTTGGATATTTGTACAGCGTTAATAGATTATAACGTGCTTTATCAGGCTTATCGAATTCCGGATAACCATCAGGAAAATATTCAAGAGTGATTGTATTTAGATTATAAGCATAGCCAATCTTTTGACTTAACGCGGGGTCCGAAGTCCATGCTTTAATATATGAATAGCCATCGGAGTAATTCAGTTCGATGTTTTTTCCGTTCACTACCGCCTGTCCGAGTATTGGTGTAGGAATGGAACCTTCGCCATTCATTAAATATTGATTATCAGCAAACTTTCCACTCATTTCTAGAACATTAGTCGAGCTGTAGTATTTTCCGGAGCCATTCATTTTCCCACTGCTAAACTCGCCTTCATACCGACTGTTATCTGAAAAATGTAAGATTCCAGCTCCGTGTGGCACACCCGATTTAAAGCTGCCTTCATACTTCAATGTACCGGATGCGTAATAAAGCTTGCCCTCGCCATCATACTGATCCTGTTTGAAATGACCGTCATAGACTTTCCCTGATACATTGTATAACACGCCAAATCCATCATGAAGTCCGACGCTCCACTGTCCCTCATAAAGCATTGTTCCATCTGGGGAATAGCTGTTGCCTTGTCCATCCATTTTACTATTCTTAAATTGCCCTTCGTATCTTAGATAGCTTCCAGATTGATCAAAGAGCTTACCTTGACCATCGAGTGTATCTTCTCTAAATTGCCCGTCATACCAGAGCTTATTAAGGTAATACAGCTTCCCAGCGCCATTCTTCTTGCCATCGATTAAATCGCCCTCATATTTGAGCTTTGTTTCGCCTGCAACCTGAAGTACGTCATAGATATCTGAGAAGATAGTAGATGAGATTGTGATCTTACGCGCATTCTCATCCCAATCCACTTGCTTGTGAGTAGCTTCACCTACAAAACGCAGAGGAATGAATGTATGCCCATCAATGATACGAGGCACCTGTAATAGCTTTTTAGCCTCACCATTGATCGATGCAGTCTTGCTATTAATTAACAAAGAAATCTTGAGATTATCCTTTATCCCTGATACAGTCTGAGTCGCGGAATCCCATTCCACCCTCAAACCGAGCTTTTCAAAGATGGGTCTGAATTCAACAAGAGTAGTTCCATTATCAATAATGGGCTGTACATTAAAAAATATTTTGACATTATCAATAAATACTTCAATCGCTTGAGCAGTTTTACTTGGGGCAGCAATCGAATTGCTAGCATTGGCTGAAACGGGGAAAATACAAAGCATCATACACATTACTACGATTAATCGTTTTTTGGCCACTTTAGTTGCTCCTAATTTGATTGGATTATTTTACCACTCCGCATATATTCTACATAAATTGATACAAAACCTTCCAAATGCTGATCTTGCCAAACTATTAGTTGTAGGGGAACAACTCAAAGATCCCAAATTGCATTACTTACACAATAATTAGAATTGGTCTATAATTACATTCAAGGGATAGGAAATTAGGAGTTGCATCATTAGAAGTGGGGGGTCAATCTATGAAAATGGTGTTTCGATGGTATGGAGAAGGAAATGATACGGTAACATTGAAACAAATCAAACAGATTCCTGGCGTAGAAGGTATTGTCTGGGCACTTCACGACGTACCTGCGGGCGAGGAATGGCCACTGGATAAAATAATGGCCTACAAACAATTAGCAGACGAATACGGCTTGCATCTTGAAGTTGTTGAAAGCGTTAACATTCATGATGACATTAAGCTGGGATTGCCTACTAGAGATCAGTATATCGACAATTACAAGAGAACGATTGCAAAGCTAGCTTCGGTAGGGGTAAAGACGATTTGTTACAATTTCATGCCGGTGTTCGACTGGGTGCGAACCGACTTGTTCAAGGAAATGGAAGACGGTTCGACTGCAATGTTCATGGAGAAGGCCAAAATCGATAATATGGACCCAATCGAGCTTGTCCGCAAAATCGCAGAAAACCCAGATTATTCAATGCCGGGCTGGGAGCCGGAAAGACTAGCCAGGTTAAGCGAACTGTTCGAAGCCTACCGGGATGTGACGGAGACCGACCTTCGGAACCACTTGAGCTATTTTCTGGAACAAATTATCCCTGTCGCCGAACGCTATGATATCAAAATGGCCATTCACCCTGACGATCCTCCCTATTCGATCTTCGGTTTGCCGCGCATCGTGAAGAACAGAGATGATATCGCAGCGATCTTGAAATTGGTGGACAGTCCGTACAACGGTGTAACCTTGTGCAGTGGTTCGCTGGGTTCCAATCCGAGTAACGACATTGCTGCAATGGTGAGACAATTCGCGGATCGAATTCCATTTGCTCATATCCGTAATGTACACGTGTACAGTAATGGCGATTTCATTGAAACCTCCCACAGAACGACGGACGGAACGGTCGATATTTGTGGAATCGTACAAGCCTATAGCGAAATCGGCTTTACGGGATATGCGAGACCGGATCATGGCAGACATATATGGGATGAACAATGCAGACCGGGCTACGGTCTATATGACAGGGCACTAGGCATTATGTATTTGTGGGGGCTATGGGATAGTGCAGAGCGAACAAAAGACAGCAGGCAGGAGGTCAAAGCGGAATGACAAATGATAAGGCTCACCTTAAAGGACGAGTTGCCGTCATAACTGGGGGCAGCGGTGTATTATGCTCGGCAATGGCAAAAGAGCTTGGGAAGCTCGGTGTGAAAGTGGCGATTCTAAACCGAACTGCTGAGAAGGGAGAGACAATCGCTCAAGAAATTCGACTTTCTGGAGGTGAAGCTCTTGCTGTTGCCTGTGATGTGCTCGATGTAGATAGTGTAAAAAAAGCAGAGGAGATCGTGACCGAAGCTTGGGGTAGTTGCGATATTTTAATTAACGGAGCGGGAGGAAACCATCCAGACGGTATAACGAGCAAAGAAACGTTGAATGTGGACGATTTGCTAAATTCGGACGTTAAAACGTTTTTCGACCTTACCGTGAATGGGTTCTCTTCGGTGTTGAATCTTAATTTTCTAGGAACGTTGATTCCGACTCAAATTTTTGCAAAGCAAATGCTGAACAAGCAAGGAGCGGTTATCATTAACATTTCTTCGATGAGCGCGCCAAGCCCGATGACGAAGGTGCCCGCATACAGTGCTGCCAAAGCCGCAATAGACAACTTCACACAATGGCTTGCCGTACATATGGCTGAGGCGGGTATTCGGGTAAATGCCATCGCCCCGGGGTTTTTCTTGACGGAGCAAAATCGCAGACTGCTTACGAATGAGGATGGGACTTTAACGGAACGGTCACATAAAATCATTTCACATACGCCGATGAGAAGATTCGGCAAACCTGAAGATTTGCTCGGAACGTTAATGTGGCTTGTAGACGACGAAGCTTCTGGATTTGTCACTGGTGTTACAATACCCGTCGATGGTGGCTTCATGGCCTATTCGGGCGTGTGAAATTTGGGATGAATAGAGGAGAGTGTGAATATTGTCATCTGAACTTTTGAATGAGCTACGAAAACAAAAAATCATTGCCATTATTCGAGGTATAGAAGCAGACGCCGGCGATCAAACTGCCCAAGCGATGGCAGACGGTGGGATCGGCTTTCTGGAAGTGACCTTAAATACGGATGGAGCGCTGGAGATGATCTCGCGCTTTAGACAGAAATATAGCGGACAGATGCGTATTGGTGTAGGTACTGTGCTTAGTTTAGAAGAGGCTAAGCAAGCCGTTGCTGCAGGGTCAGAATATATCATCTCTCCCAATCTGGATGAGGAGATCGTCCATTATGGTCTGTCACAAGGTGTTGAAGTATGGCCTGGCACGATGACTCCGACTGAAATCGTCCGTGCCTATAAGGCGGGAGCTACTGCTGTGAAGGTATTCCCGATGGGTGCACTCGGAGTCAACTACTTGAAGGAAGTACGCGCACCATTGAATCATATTCCAATGATCGCAACGGGCGGAGTGAACCTGACTAATATTTGCTCAGTTCTCGATGCAGGCGCAATCGCGGTCGGCCTCGGTGGTAATTTGGTCGATAAACGTCTTGTGCAGGAAGGTAAATTTGATGAGCTTGCGAGACTCGCACGTTCATTCGTGAACGAAGTGAAGAAGGAGCAGCTTACATGAGTACACCTCGATTAACGGATGTCGTTACGATTGGAGAGAGCATGCTATCCCTACAGCCGATGAACGAGGGTCCAATCGCGCATGCGCCACTGTTCAATCGTTCAATTGCGGGAGCAGAATCTAACATAGCGATCGGCTTGACTCGCCTAGGCTATCGCGTTCGTTGGATCAGTCGACTGGGGCAAGATCCGTTTGGTGATGTCATCGCTGCCACAATAGCGGGGGAAGGTGTCGATGTGTCGATGTTACAGCGAGACTCGAAATATCCGACCGCGCTCTACTTTAAGGAATTCAAAGGGTACGGAGATCCGAATGTGTTTTATTATCGCAGTGGATCGGCGATGAGCCAGCTGTCACCCGAGCATGTGTGTGACGAATGGTTCGAGGGCGCCAAGCATCTGCACGTCACAGGCATTACCCCTGCGCTCGGTCCCCAGACCACCGATGCGATTAGAACGGCGATGCAGCGCGCACGCGCCCTTGGGCTGACGGTTTCGTTCGACCCCAACTTACGGCGCAAGCTGTGGGGAGAAGAAGTGGCAAGAAAGACATTGCTGTCGCTGGTGCCTTTATGTGATCTGTTTTTACCGGGTATTGAGGAAGCAGAATTTCTGCTTGGACATCAATCGCATGAAGAATACGGGAAAACGTTCCTTTCGATGGGGCCGTCAACTGTATTCTTAAAGCTGGGGGAACACGGAGCTCTAGGATTTTCTGGTGATCTTACTGTTAGGGCACAACCTTATGATGTGAAACGCATTGTTGATACAGTCGGAGCTGGAGATGCTTTTGCTACAGGCATTTTGTCTGAATGGTTAAAGAGTGGATCATTCGACGACGAAGGTAGCATGACTAATGCACTTGCGAGGGGCAATTTAATGGGAGCTCTCGCAACCCAATTTAAAGGTGATTGGGAAGGATTGCCGAGGAAAGATGAATTGGAACGTCTCCTATCAGGCAAAGGTGAGATTACGAGGTAAATCGGATTGCAAAGTAGCATGCTGGGCACGGAGGCCGTGGTGAGCGGACATACGATCTGTTATGTTTTAGTTTTCAGCGGTTTTGAACATGATGCGGACATACGATCTGTTATTTGTCTAAATTTGAGTACATAGCTTCGATTTCAATGGCATTAACGGATTGTGTGTCCGGGTAAATCGCATATCTGATGAAAATATAACAATAGCGGATTGTATGTCCGCCAAAGCGTAAAGCCAACGTTTGAGCGAGCATCAAATACAACAATACAAATGAAAACGTTGGCGAATACCGGATTGTATGTCCGCCAATGCGTAAAGCCAACGTTGAGCGAGTATCAAATACAACAATACATGCGAAAACGTTGGCGAGGTTTGGATACGAGACTAATCGTTGTTGTTCTTATTCTGCTTCTCCATCGCTGCCTGGAGCAGTTCTCCTAGATTTGAGCCGATCGACTCCTGTGGCTTCGAGAATTGCTGCACTAGCTTCTGTTGCTCACGCTTGTTCATATGCTTGCTGTCCTTATTCATCATCTCTGTAATGCCACAAGACAAGCACTGGACATACATCCCCGCCTTGCCATCCTTCAGCAGCATCTTCTTATGACATTGCGGACAACGACGGTTAGACAGTCGTTTCTCGTCAGAACGACGGTAGTCGCAGTCTTCACTCGGGCACACCAGAATCGTTCCGCGCTTGTTTTTCTTCTCCAACATACGGGTGCCGCAATCTGGGCAATGACTGCTAGATACGTTGTGTGGCACGTAAGCAGCATCGCTGCTTTTAACACCAGACACGAGCTGCCCAGCCATCTGCCTGATCCCATTCAGGAACGGCTCTGGTTGGCCCTGTCCACGCGCAATCCGTTCCAATTCCGCTTCCCAGCGCGCTGTGAGCTCAGGGCTGCGCAAGTCCGCGGGTGCGAGCTCGATTAATTGCTTGCCTTTGCCTGTCGGGTGTAAAAGATTGCCTATGCGCTCGATTGTATCGGAGCCCACCAACTTCTCGATAATGTCGGCACGTGTTGCTGGTGTTCCTAAGCCATGCTTCTCCATCTGCGTGAGCAGAGCAGCTTCTGTATACCGCTTTGGTGGAGTTGTTCTGGCACTTTGCAGACGGCACTGCTTGACCGTGAAGGACTCGCCTTCGCGCAGCTCGGGTAGTGTCGCTGTACCTTCCTCTACATCAGATTCTGCCTCATCCTCGTCGTGGGGCTTCCCATCATACACCGTGCGCCAGCCGCTTTCTTTCATCGTTGTGCCTTTGGCAGTCAACGTCTCGCCTGCCAGATCGATAACGACAGATACTTGGTCGAAGCGGGCTGGCGGATAGAACAAGCTGATGAATCGTCTAGCGATCAGATCATATAGCTTGCGCTCTTCTGTACTAAGCACATTCAGAAGCAACGTTTGCTCCGTAGGAATGATGGCATGGTGGTCGGTGACTTTGCTGTTATCGACTATTCTTTTGCTGAGAGGCAGCGGACTACGTAGCAATGGTCGAGCCAGTGGCGCGTAAGGACCGACTGCAATGCTCGATAACCGCTCCTTCAAAGTGTCTGTCATATCTGAAGTCAAATAACGCGAATCTGTTCGCGGATAAGTGACAAGCTTATGCTGTTCGTATAATCGCTGTAGCACATTAGAAGTCATCTTCGCGGAGAAGCCGAGCAACCGATTGGCGTCGCGTTGAAGTTCCGTTAGATCATATGCGAGCGGATGCGGTACGACTTTCTCGCTTTTCTTGAGCTTGACGATCCGACCAGAGCGACCCGTAAGCTTGTCCCGCAACGCATTCGCCTTCTCCGTATCAAAGATTCGCGAATCCCCGTTCTCACCACGCCATAGAGCTTCGAATTTTCCAGTATCGACACGAAGGAGATGGTATTCCTCTGAACGGAAAGAGAGTATTTCCTTCTCTCGTTGCATAATCATGCCGAGTGTTGGCGTCTGCACGCGCCCAGCAGAAAGTGGCGCACCGAATTTACACGTCAGCGCACGCGTAACGTTGAGTCCAATCATCCAGTCCGCCTCAGCGCGGCAACGTGCAGAATGATAAAGTCGATCGAACTGGCTACCTGGTTTAAGTGTGGCGAACCCATCCTTGATCGCTTTATCTGTTTGTGAGGAAATCCATAGACGCTGGAACGGCTTTTTCCACTTGGCCATATCAATGATCCATCTCGCAAGTAGCTCGCCTTCGCGCGCTGCGTCGGTAGCGACGATGAGTGCACTGATATCTGGCCGTCTTAATAGTTGCTGCACAGCTTTATACTGGTGGCTGCTTTCTCGTAATATTTTCAGTTTCATAGAAGCAGGTAAAATCGGTAAATCCTCCAGCTCCCATTTTCCAAACTTCACATCATAATCCTCTGGCTCGGCTAATCCCACGAGATGTCCGAGCGCCCACGTCACGACGTACTTCGGTCCTTCGATATGACTTTTGTGCTTATTGTGGCAGCCCATCACACGAGCAATCTCTCTCGCAACCGACGGCTTCTCCGCTAATATTAATGTTTTCATATTTGTTTTGTTAGCTCCTTATTCATAGACGATTTACTTCTGACTAAAGGCGATTTTCAACCCAATAAGCGTAAATAGAGATCCTTGGATGAGATTCATCTTTCTAGCGATTGTGGGACTTCTGCGTAGCACATGACCCGCTTTTTCAGCGAAAATACTGATTAGGGAAAAGATGAGCAGCGTTTCAACCAAGACGATCATTCCGTATACGATCATCTGCACAGAGACATAACCACTCGAATAATTGACGAACTGCGGGAACAGAGCGAGGAAGAACAAGGAAACCTTCGGATTTAACAGGTTCATAATAATTCCTCTTCTATACAAGGCAGTGTAGTTTGATGTGTTCTGTTGATTGAGGTTGAGGCTAGCGTTTTTGTCTCGGAATGACTTATAGGCTAAAAATAACAGGTAGGCAGCTCCAGCATATTTAATGATAGAGAAGGCTAATGTAGATTGATAAATAATTGCGGAAATGCCTGCTGTTGCTGCGGTAATATGAACGATAAGTCCGGTACAAAGCCCTAGGGTTGTAATAATCCCTGCTCGTTTATTCTGGGCGATACTTTGTGCGAGAACGAACATATTGTCAGGTCCTGGCATAAGCGTAAGGAGCATGGACACACCAATAAAGGATAACACTGTAACTAAGTCCAAATAGATCACTGCTCCGTTAATCAATATAGTAGGGCTATTATAACATACAGCTATGGAGTGAAATCGTATGCGTTGATTCGGGTATATTCGGGTTCATCTAGAGACACAGTATCCAATGCTCTGAATTTTACGTTCCGTGTCAGCATCTTCCACGCGTAATTAGCATCGAAAAAAAGAAATACAAATATACATGAATTGTCTAACGATCCAGGAGGGTAATGAGGATGGAGAATCTTATTGATGTAGCGATTATTGGCGGCGGGCCAGCAGGATTGAATGCAGCTCTTATACTGGGAAGGGCAAAAAAAAGTGTGGTCGTAATAGATGAAGGACGTCCGCGTAATCGTGTTACACGAGAGTCGCATGGTTTTCTTACTAGAGACGGGATCAACCCAAGTGATTTTCGTAAAATTGCGAAAGAGCAGATCAGTGCATATCCCTCTGTTAAATTCGTTAAAGATATTGCGGTTGCAATTCATGGAACGGATGGTTATTTTCGAATTATGACTGCACAGGGTAGCAGCTATTGGAGCAAAAAACTTCTCTTTGCAGTGGGGATGAAAGACCTCCCTATCGACATTAAAGGCTTAATAGATGTGTATGGCAAAAGCGCCTTTGTCTGTCCGTATTGCGATGGCTGGGAATGGAGAGATCAGCCACTCGTCTTGATTGGCAATGGCGCAAGGGCAATGCATATGGCCAAAGTGATCGCTGGATGGACAAAGCGATATTTGATCTGTACCAACGGACCTGATGACTGGACGAATGAACAACGTGAGGAGCTTAAGCAGCATAACATTCCTACATTTGTCTCCCCGATTGACCGTATTGAATCAAGTGATGGCATGGTACAACGAGTTGCGCTATCTGATGGCACTATCATAACATGTTCAGCCATTTTCTTTGCTCCAACGCTTACTGCTGGATCAGATTTACCGAGAGCATTAGGCTGCAATACTACAGAGGCAGGCACCGTTATTGTTGATGGCTTTGGTAAAACGAGCGTACCGGGCATCTATAGTGCAGGAGATGTAGCATCGGAAATGTATCAGGTAATTACAGCTGCCTCAATGGGGGCATTGGCCGGTATGGGCATCAATGGGGAGCTGCTTGCAGAAGCTTGGAATGATCAGATATGACTATTCCAGAAGAGTTGTTCGATTGGTGCAACTCTGTTATAATTTTTTGCATTATAGTTTCATAAGTGAACTATTCGATAATAGAATTATTATATGGAGGGATTTTTCTTGGATACAGAGCTACTGAAGGAGCTTGTTCATCGTTATGAGAGAGCTTCCTATAACGTGAATCGCAGCATCAAACAGATGCTGCTCGAGCGTTTGCCGGGTGAGATGACAATGGATCAATACCCGATTATGCGGTTTTTGCTACAGAAGGGCCAATGTACGTCTTCTGAGCTTGCAGACAACTTCAACGTTGGCAAGAGTAGTATTACAGCGATGATCACAAGATTGTCAGACAAGGGATTAATCGTTCGTAAGCCCGATCAGAAGGATCGTAGAGTCATCTATTTGATGCTTACTCCTGAAGGTGAGACACTGTGCAGCATGATGGATGATCAAGTTAATGAGATTCTGATGAGGCATATTAAACCGTTTGAGAAGGATGAAGCAATTGCATTTATAGAGACATTCGAGAAGCTGTCAAGCAGAATGATGAAGGAGTGATACAAGGTATGAGAATGATTTTGAAAATGAAGTGGCTTATTATGGCCATATGGATCGCAGCTACGGTAGGATTAATGCTTAGTGCTCCGGCTATGGAGGCGCTTGTACGCGAGAAGGGCCAGATTAATGTGCCTGAAGGGTACTCCTCATCGATCGCCAGTAAGCTTGCAGCTTCCATTGGGAATGAAGATAGCGACAAAGAATTGTCAACGGTACTCGTGTTTTACAAAGAGGGCGGGCTATCAGACAGCGATTTGGCAGAAGTGAAGCGGGGTATCCAGCTATTGAAGGATACGGGCGACACCTATCATATTACGTCGGTTATGACCCATTTTGACACAGAAGAACTGAAAGCACAGATGGTGTCCGAAGACGGCAGCACGGTACTAGCTCTCGTTAAAGTGTCGCCCGGAGATCAGGAACTAGTTGAGCTTCGTGAGGGACTGTACACAGCTATTCAATATGTTTCCATCGATCATTATTATACGGGCGGTTGGATTATAACGGAGGATATTCTACAGAGCTCGCAGGATGGACTTAAGAAGACAGAATTTATTACAGTCGGTTTTATTTTAATCATATTGGTTATCGTGTTCCGCTCTGTTGTAGCGCCATTCGTGCCGTTATTGACAGTCGGATTTACTTATCTTGCGTCTCAATCGGTAGTGGCGTACTTAGTAGATTACTTTGATTTTCCGCTGTCTACGTTTACGCAAATATTCCTCGTCGCCGTTCTATTCGGTATAGGTACGGATTATTGTATCCTGCTCATCAGTCGATTCAAAGAGGAGCTTATGCACCGTGGGGATAAGACGGAAGCGATTATTGCAACCTATCGAACAGCAGGCAAAACGGTACTCTTCTCCGGACTTGCCGTGCTTGTGGGCTTCTCATCGATCGGACTATCAACCTTCGTGCTGTATCGCTCCGCAGTCGCTGTTGCGATTGGAGTCGTTGTGCTGCTGGTTGCCTTGTTTACAATTGTTCCTTTTTTCATGGCGGTGCTTGGTAACGCGCTTTTCTGGCCTTCCAAAGGCTCGATCGAGCATAAAGACAGCAAGCTATGGGGTAAGGTCGGCAGCTTCTCATTAAAGCGTCCATTGGGAGCGTTGCTCATCATTGGTGTGATAGCAATACCGCTTTTGACTGCATATAAAGGTTCGATTTCGTTCAATTCACTAGACGAGATCGGTAATAAATATAAGTCGGTACAAGCGTTCAACCTGATATCTGATGGCTTTAGCGCGGGAGAGTCGCTGCCGACATCGGTCATCGTGAAGTCGGAGAAGCGATTCGATACTTCTGAGGGCTTAGGTGTGCTGGAGCAATTAAGCAGAGAGCTTACGAAAGTAAATAATGTCTCCGTTGTTAGAAGCGCAACGCGTCCAACCGGTGAAATATTGACACAGTTTCTAGTTGCCGATCAAGTGGTCACTTTAGAAAATGGACTTGGGCAAGGCAGTGACGGATTGAGTGAAATAAAGAGCGGTTTGTCTGATGCGAGTAGCGCTCTGAGTGATAATGCTCCCAAGCTGGAGGAGGCTTCGCAAGGTGCAGGTAAGCTTGTCGCGGGAACGAATGAGCTGAAAGAGGGGATTAAGCAGCTTGGTGAAGGCTTAAAGAGCATTGAGCAGGGGTTAATTGATGGTTCGGTAGGAGCCAAAGAATTAGTGGCCGGGCTGAAGCAGGCTCAAACCAGTGCTAAGGAGCTTGCGACGGCCAGCGAGCAGTTATATGCAACCTATAGTCAGCTTGGTAGCGGATTAGAGGAGCTGAGCAAAGCCTATGTGACGACAGCTACGGAGCAGAAGAACCTAGCAGAAGCACTTGCAAGTGTTGGGCAAAGCTTAAGCGGCATGTCGCAAAAGTATCCTGAATTGGAAAGTGATGAAGACTATCAAAAAGCGCTCGCTACATTGCTGAAGCTGGAGCAGGGAGCTGCTGCGATCAGCGGAGGCTTGGAGCAGCTGAACGGACAGCTTGCGCTTATTGTTACAGGTATGGATCAAGCTAATGATGGCTATTTGCAAGCCTCAGAAGGTCAAGCGGCGCTGGCTGACGGCTTAAGTGCATTGGCTGTAGGAATCGGGGAGTTACAAAAAGGTATTGCTAAAGCTGCTGATGGTCAAGGGCAGATCGTCAAGAAGTTGCCTACGGTAACGGATGGCCTTGGCAGTTTGGAGAATGGTCAGAAGGAGCTTCAATCGGGCTTTGCATCGTTGAATGAGCAGATTAACGAGTTAACTTCCGGTCTTGATCAAAGCGTAGATGGTCTGAACCAGGTAACGGATGGTCTGGCTTCTGCAAGTGGGTACTTGAACAATTTGGCACAGTCGCCGGATAAGCAAATGACAGGATGGTACATCCCAGAGGAAGCGATCACAAGCGAGCAGTTCCAAGCGGCTCTGGATGTGTATATGTCTGAGGATCGTCAGACGGTAAAGCTGGATGTGATCTTCGCTAGTCACCCTTATAAGCAAGAAACAATGGTGGAAATAGATGAACTTGAGGCGGTTACGACGCGAGTGCTCGCAGGAACGGAATACGGCGGTGCGACGATTGCAGTCGGTGGCGTGACGAGCATTAACCATGATTTGTCCAACATTTCAGACGAGGATTATTCCCGGACAGTCGTCGTCATCCTAGTTAGTATTTTGATTATGCTCATGATTTTGTTCCGTTCAATGGTCATGCCAATCTATATGGTTGCATCGTTATATGTCACTTACTACACATCCATGGCGGTTACCGAACTGATCTTTGTTCGAATGCTCGGCTATACAGGGATTAGCTGGGCGGTACCATTCTTCGGATTTGTTATGCTGATGGCGCTCGGAATTGACTATAGCATATTCCTGATGGATCGGTTCAAGGAATATCGTCATCTGTCGCCAGTCGCAGCGATACATGAAGCGATGAAGAAGATGGGGACGGTCATTATGTCAGCTGCAGTCATTCTTGGAGGCACCTTCGCTGCGATGCTTCCATCGGGAGTGATGTCCCTATTGCAAATTGCAACGCTCGTTTTGAGCGGACTATTCTTATACGCACTCGTCATGCTTCCATTGTTCATACCGGTTATGGTGAAGCTGTTCGGTTCAGCCAATTGGTGGCCGTTCAAGAGTCAGAGTCATAAAGGTAGCAATGATGAACATCCTATCGATTTGAAATCATAAGCAAAAAAATCTGCGACCCACTAGTTGGAACTTTTCTCAAAGTGTCCTTCTTGTGGGTCGCAGTTTATGCTTGAGGGTATTGTGCTCGGGTGGGAGACTTTCATTCCTACTGTTCCGTCTACCCGGATATCAGAGGCAATCCTGCTTCTAAAAGCGTTAAAGCTTCGTCACATAATGTTGCCAAGTCCGCGTCAGGTTGGCTAGTATAATAGTTCATTGTTGACATGATCGCACCATATATTGCACCGGCAAATACGAGTACTTGAAAGTTATCCTTCTCTAACCCGACTCGATCGGCCATTAATTCAGAAATCATTTGAATGATCCCCATCATTTGAAATTGAGAGGCGGCTCGTAATTCTGGAACTGACAATAACAGCTCCATCCTCTCTCGTAAAGCTCCTAGCTCATCTTTTGATATCGTGGAAAACCCCAATTTTATCGCATTGCGAAACGCCTGAATAGGAGATAATTCAATGGGCTGTTCTTGAAAATATTGAATAATAATCGGGTCGTAATCGTCTTCTAGTACCAATGCTTCTTTCGTAGGAAAGTAGCGAAATATTGTACTAGGAGATATCTCAGCGACTTCAGCGATTTGTTCGATGGTTGTAGCCTGATAGCCTTGCTCACGAAAAAGTCGTAAAGCATGCTGCTGAATCGCGGCTCTCGTCTTTATTTTCTTGCGTTCACGCAAGCTGATTTTCAACGATTGATCCGATAACATGACTTACCCTCCTACAGCCGTCACTCTCCCTTCAGTTTACCCAACGGCGATAGCACTCGTCAAACCGTGATAGACTCGGACTGACTTACACCTAATTGCTTAGGCAGAAAGATTAAAGTAAGGACGATGCTAACAATTGCAATGCCACCACATATCCATAACATTGACCCCATCCCATGTATGAAAGCATTCTGAACACTTACTAATAATTCTTTGGAATTTAGGTTATGGGCTACGGCGATGCCGGCAGTCACGCCTTGGCTTACGGTGTCGGCAACAGTGTCTGGAACGCTGGCGAGATCGAGTCCATTTCGATAGTTGTAGTTAAGTGCAGAACCAAGGAGTGCGACCCCAATCACACCGCCAACTTGTCGTAGAGCCATAATTAATGCGGACCCTACACCGGCTCGTTCTGCCGAAAGCACGCTAATTGCCGATCCCATAGTCGCTGGGAGGGTTAATCCCAATCCCATTCCTGTTAATGTTATCCACAGGGCTACAAAGCCATAACTGCTATGAATACTCGTAGCTGATCCGACGAGTAACCCTATTGCCATGATGGCAAAACCGAATGCGACGTTAAATTTTGTCCCGATTGCTGCAATGAGTCGATCGGCTAGCTTAGCACCTATAATGAGACCGACTATTAAGGGTAACAAGCGCAATCCTGTATCGAATGAATCGCTTCCGCCGACAGCTTGGAAAAAGAGAGGTAATGTAAACAACATCCCAAACAATGCAAAGGTTATACATGTAGCTAGTAGCGAGCCCCATGTGAAGCTTTTATAGCTGAACAACGACAAGTCTATCAATGAATGTGCTGCTCGTCGCTGCCCAATAATGAATACAGCTAACGCCACGAGTCCTCCTATCAAGCTTAGGATTGAAAGAGAATCACTCCACCCGTAATCACCTGCACGTATGACTCCATAGGTAATACATACAAGTCCGAGACTCGAGGTTACAATGCCTATCAAGTCGATGCTAGGTCGTTGGTTACTTCTCGATTCAGGCATTAATAGACCAACTGCGAGCAATGCGATGATTACAACGGGAACATTGATAAGGAAGACTGAGCCCCAGGAGTAGTGCTTCAGAAGCCAGCCACCTAAGATAGGTCCGAGAGGGATTCCGAGCATATTGGCCGTCGCCCAGATGGTCATTGCTTTCGTACGCTCATCGCCTGAAAATAGTGCTGGTAGAACAGACATTGAGAGCGGAATGAGGAAAGCGGAACCCAGTCCGAGCAATGCTCTCATTGAAATCAGCATCTCGGTTGAACTGGAATAAGCACAGCCTAGTGAGGCAACTCCGAATAGTACCAAAGCTAGAAGCATGAGCTTCTTTCGGCCGTATCGATCGCCGAGCATACCAGCAGGAAGAAGTAGAGCAGCTAGTACTAAGTTATAAGCGTTGGCGAACCACTGCAATTCACTTGTTGAGGCGTTAAGTTCCGTTGCTAATGTGGGGAGAGCCACATTCAAAACGGTCATGTCTAAGCTTACCGCTAACATCGAGCAGGCAATGGCTACAAGCACCCACCATTTGCGATTTCCTAAATTACTCATCCAGCATTCCACCTTTTGGATATTATTAATATTGACAGTCTATATCAAATGATAGTTACTGTCAAAATAAATTTAATGTGGAACCTCTTGACACATCAATCAATTATGTCATAATGACAATATTGAATGATGCAGGGTGGTGAACATGAGTGAGTACAAATTCAGATGAAGCAGCGAATTATTCCTCTAGTAAATATCGAACACCAGATGGCGCACCAGCGGACATCGTGATCTTCACGATCACGTCGACTCCACGTCGGACGACGAAGAAGTCACTGCCAAATCGGAAGCTTGAGGTGCTGCTCATCCAACGAAAGGGTTGGCCGTTCGAGGGACAATGGGCTCTCCCCGGCGGATTCTCGAAGGAGACGGAGACTCTGCTCGATAGCGCGAAGCGAGAACTGGAGGAAGAGACCGGAGTAAAAGATATTCATATTGAATATTTCAATGCGTATAGTACTCCTGGACGCGACCCGCGAGGATGGATCATCTCGCATGCCTACTTTGCTTTAGTACATGAGCAATACCTCGCAAGTCGCCGTGCCGATGATGATGCTGCGGATGTGAGGCTATTTTCAGTAGATGAGGCAATGGGCATGGATCTTGCCTTTGACCATCATGCTATTCTGGCTGATGCGCTCCAGCAAATCCAGAGCAAGATGCTCACGACGACGATTGCCAGACAATTTCTACCTGAGGCTTTCACGATTGGTGAACTCTATCAGGTGATCCAAGCGGTCGTACCGTCGTTTGAGGAAAGGAATTTCATTCGCAAGATTACGTCCACCCAAAGTCGCAAGGGCATTATCGAAGAGGTGCTAGGTCGCAATGGCGAGCGGCTACAATCGAACCAATACTCTCAGCGTGCTGCGCAGCTATACCGTTTCACAGATTCAGTACCTCGGTTGTCTATTTACAGCTAGGTATTCTTTTTATCGCTTGATATTGTCATATTGATATTATTAGGAGTGGGTTTTAATGAATCGAATGTGGACAATGTCGGGTTTGATTGCTGTCATGATGGTCGTCGCCTGCTAGACGATATGATCTTGTCTTCCTGTGCGGGACAGATATTCCCTATGATAATACATGGGACCGGTCAGGAGATGTGGAGAGGCAGATTTTTCAAAAACAAATTATAGCTGATCTTAACTTGAGGCGGATACCGTATTTTCTTCTAAGGGGCACGTTAGAGGAACGCTCGATCATCGTGAATGAGGTGTTGCGGCGGTTCATGAAATATAGAAGCTTGGGGGAATGGGTATGCAACTGATAGATCGGATCAGAGGTGGTTTGTATGGTGTGGCTGTGGGAGATGCTCTAGGAGGAACAACCGAATTTATGTCTCGAAGTGAAATTATGAAAGAGCACGGTAATCTCACTGAGATCATAGGCGGTGGCGTTTGGAATCTGGATGCTGGAGAAGTAACAGATGACACAATGATGACGCTATGTGTAGCGGAAGGCATTCTAGCTAACCCACTGGATCCGATGCAAGAGATCGGGGGCAGGTTCCTTCAATGGTATCGAACATTGCCCAAGGATGTAGGAAATATTATCCGACATACAATCAGAGAGTATGATGGAAACTGGTACGATGCTGCGATCCGCACTCATTCGGTGCTTGGTCATTCTGCAGGTAACGGCTCTTTGATGCGTTGTCTTCCAGTTGCTTTATGTTACCCCAAGCTTCAAGATGTGGAGCGAGTTGCCCGAATGCAATCGAAGATGACCCACTATGATGAGAGATGTAATGAGGCTTGCGAAATCTACTCCCGAATCGTGTACAGAATTATGATGGGTGAGACAAATCTGCAGGATGCGATTGAGTCCGAAATCAAGCACACCGACTACGAACACAAAGTACACGCAGTCCCTGATTGCGAGCCAAGCGGCTTCGTTGTGCACACTTTTCGATGGGTGCTACATATCCTGTTAACTTCTGCTTCCTTCGCGGAGGTTGTCCAGAAGGCTGCCAACTTAGGTGGAGATTCAGATACAATTGGTGCAATTGCGGGCGGTGTGGCAGGTGTTTATTTCGGTTATTTGAACATCCCCGAATTGTATTCAAGTAAGATTCTGATTAGGGACCGCTTGGATGAAGTATGTAAGGGGATTGGTGATTTACGAGGTGTATGAATGTTATCGTACGGTTCTAGGTCGGTCGATTATATCCATCGCAAGTCGGATTGTGAATCAGGCGCCGGGGATGTAAGATATTAATGACTATTATGTCATTTAATTCCTGAAGGAGGAACTCATTGAAATCTTTCATACTCTTGCTGGTCTTTTTATTTGCTTGTTCGATAATGGGCTGCTCCGAGTTCTCAAGTACGGCACAAACGATAGCTTCTGATGGTCAGACAAACGCATATGTGGATAAAATTAGCATGCACAGCGATTCCTTGGATAAGGACATGAAGGTGCAGGTCTATTTGCCCAAAGGATATTCATCATCCCTTCGTTATCCTGTCCTCTACTTACTGCATGGCCAAGGTGGTAACGAGAAGTCATGGAATAAAGACATGGATGTGGCCACGAAGACAACGAAATTGATCGATGACAAAAAAATAAAGCCATTAATTATCGTCATGCCAGATTATGATAATAGCTATGGTACCAACTATGCAGATCACACCTATACGAAGTCTGGCCGGCAGTACGGCCGCTATGAGGACTACATAACCAAGGATCTGATCAGTTACATCGATTATCACTACAGCACGATAGCGACTCGTGAAGGGAGATCGATTGGCGGACTTTCCATGGGTGGCTTTGCAGCATTATTCTTAGCGTTTACTCATCAGGATTTGTTCAGTAAAGCAGGGGGACATAGTCCAGCGATGTTTCTCGATTCGACTGAAAGCTTAGATTGGCTATATAAAGATGAAGCGATGAGGAAGAAAACCGATCCGCTCTATTTAGCAGATTCACTCGATCTTAGTAAGCTTGACGTGTACCTAGATTATGGCGATCGTGATATGCAACATGTAATCGAAACGACGGATCAATTGTATGCGAAATTGAAAGCAGTAGGTGTTCAGGTGCAGCTCCATTCTTCATCCGGCGGGCATGACAGTCATTATTGGAAAGCCAATACGGAGTCGTATCTGCTTTTCTATGCAGGTTTGTAAATTAGGTCAATTTTGCTTGATGCATTTTATTTAGAACTGCTACTTTGCCTTTTTGCGCAAAGTAGCGGTTTTTTCGTATGCTTACAATCAAAAAATCAAGAAAGCGCTTGCATAAAAGGCATAATGTGTGATATAACCAAAATATACCATATCTAAACGTTTAAAAAGAGGTGTTGGTTTGTCAGGTGTAGGCATTAAAGATATCGCTGCTAGAGCTAACGTATCAATTGCAACTGTATCCTATGTATTGAATGGAACGCGTAACGTCAAGCTGAACACTCGCGAACGCGTGCTTAGGGTCATTCAAGAAATGAACTATAAACCGAATAATGCGGCACAAAGCCTAAAGCGCAAACGTACGAATACGATCGGAGTTATCGCTGAGGACGTGACGGTTTTTAACGTCCCGGAAATTATCGATGGTATTCACGACTGCGCGGAGCGTATGGACATGCATATTCTTTTAACGAACCTTCGATTGGACAAGCGAGTCGGACGCAATCTGCATCAGACGGAGGCTTATCGCCAAGATGTGGACAATGCGGTGGACGAGCTCCTTAGCAAGCAGGTTGAAGGGATAATCTATATTGGTGTACACCCGCGCGACTTGACCGGGTTGTGCGATACGCTAGGTAAGCCGATCGTATATACATACAGCTACACGCAGAACGATGTATCGATCCAATACAATGACGAACAAGCTTCATACGAGGCGATGTCTTATCTCGTTCAGCATGGTCATTCTAGAATTGCAATCATTAGCGGCACGATGAATTCAACCCCTTCTCGGCTGCGATTTAACGGATATTACAAGGCGGTTACCGATTTCGAGCTGCCGTTTGATCCGCAGTATATTAAGATGGGCAACTGGGAGGCTGAATCGGGGTATCGATTGACCCAAGAGCTGTTAGCGCTTCGTCAGCGTCCAACGGCGATTTTGGCCATGAATGATGTAATGGCAGTTGGTGTGTTGCGTGCAGCGACGGATTTAGGGGTCAGAATGCCTGAAGAGTTGTCTGTAATGGGCTTTGATAACCGTGAGTTTAGCGATTATTTAATGCCGAGAATTACGACGATGAGTTTACCGCTTCATGAAATGGGGTTTCAGGCGATGGAGGCTCTATCTCGTCTGATGCAGGGTGAAACTACCGAAGTTAGCCAGATGCCGCTATGCAGACTCATTGAGAGAGACTCAGTCATGCGATTGATAGAATAAGCACTTGTTTTTGCAACAAAATCTAAACGTTTAGATTTAATTGATTCCTATATTATTTCTTTGTCACTCTAACTATTCCCACCCTATTTCCTGCAGCGGTCGTATCATTTGCCACTGTAGAATAGGGTTTTTTTGTCGAAAAAAAGAGAATTGAAGGGAGGTGGATTAAGTGCGAATTATGCGATAACAGAGAGGAGGCGATGATTGGCTATTTTAAAAAATTGAGTGAGTTTTGACCACCTAGAGAAGGAAGGAAGTTGCCAACCCCAAAAATTAAAGGAGGCATCATTCATGTTAATTTCTCTTGTACCCCGTACTCGCAAAACGCTAACGATTGTGGCAGCCCTTATTGTGACCGCTTTTCTGTTGCTCGTTCTCCCTAAGGTCGCTTCCGCATATACGATTTCTAACAGCAATTTTAATGTCTCAACCGGAACGAACGGCGAAATCAATTCACTGAAGCTAGTCGGAGATACGTTCAGCACCCAATATGTCATGAATCCGACAGTAACCCCGAAACAGAACACATCCGATCATCAATGGCTTGGCGAGCTTATGTTCAAATACAGGCTTGGAACAGGCGCTTGGCAGACGGCGATGACGCAGAGCTCTTCCGATGTCAGGACGCAAAGTCAAAGCGGCAATACAGTAACGATCACCTATCAGAATTCCGCGAATACGAATGGTGTAAAAAACTTCAAGCTCGTAAACACGTATTCTTTAGTCAGCGATTACTTCCTATGGTCATTTGAAATTACGAATACGAGCAGTCAGACGATTGAGTTTGGAGATGTGGGACTTCCATTGCCCTTCAATGAATTTTGGACAGGGGGAGGCAATGAGCAAATTTATGAAACACGCGTACTGACCCACTCCTTTGTAGGCAAAAACAGCTCGTATATTACGGCAGCGAGACCGAGCGGGATCGGTCCTTTCCTACTCATGGTACCTGATTCTAGCACAGGCGCTGGCTTCGAGTATCAAGATCGTTGGCGTATTGAAGAGCATCCTGGCAGTATGTGGGCGATGGACCAAGGGGGATGGGGGGAAGGTCTCAACGTGTTCTATATCCATTCCAATGTAATCAAGAGCACAAACCGAGGCTATCTACCAAACACGAGCTTGACGCTTGCACCTGGGGCGAGCAAAACGTATGCATTTAAATTTTTCAAAGTTGCAAATGAAAATGATATGAAGGATCGGCTATACAGTGAAGGAAACATAGATGTTAGCGTTGTGCCGGGTATGATCGTACCGACGAATCAGACTGCTAAGTTCGATTTGCATACGACGAAGACGATCAACTCTATTACAGCACAGTATCCTTCGGAAACGACGATCGTATCGCTCGGCACGACTGGGACTAACCATAAGATCTATTCCCTCACGATGAATCATCTAGGGCCTAACAATATTACCGTGAACTACGGTAATGGTGAAACGACTGTGCTGCAATTTTACGCGATCGAGCCCATTGATGCTGCCATTCAGCGACACTCCACGTTTATGGTGAATAGCACACAGTGGAATGTTCCTGGTGATCTAAGGGACAAGGTGTTCGACGATTGGATGATGCAAACGAAATCGAAGCGTAATGTTTTCAATGGCTATTGGGGCTGGGGCGATGATTGGGGCTACACCCACGCTCAATTCCTCGCAGAGAAAAATGTGCAAACACCGATCGCATCTGAGGTTAAGGCGCTTGATCAATATTTGACCGTCGCAATTTGGGGCAAGCTGATGGGCGAGCATCAGACCGATTACTTGATTCACGACTTCTTGATGCCAGATCCGAATACAACGCCAACGTATCGTGGGTATGCATATCCGCACATCTATAACACCTACTTCAGCATGTATAAGATCGCCAAGCTTTATCCGACTTTGATCACTTATGACAATGCACGCACCACATATTTGCTTAGAGCCTACAATATCTTCAACGCACTGTACGGTTCTGGTGTCGCGTACAACTGGAATACAGGTTTGATGGGTGAGATGACGACGCCTGAAATCATTAAAGCGTTGCAGGATGAGGGTTATACGACGCAAGCGAACAACTTGATCTCGAAGATGGCAACAAAATATAACAACTTCGTCAATACAACATATCCTTACGGCTCTGAATATAATTACGACAACACGGGGGAAGAAGCTGTATATACGCTCGCCAAGATGAACAACAATACGACGATGAAGAGTAAAATAAACGCTAAAACACGTGCGGCACGCGGGCAAATGCCAGTTTGGTACTACTATGCCGATCCGGTGACGATAACGGGAGAGAACTGGTGGAACTTCCAGTACACCGTATCGCTTGCGGGGTATACGATGGATGACTGGATTCGCAATCATTCCGCAACGCCTGAGGTGGAGCAACGACTATCCTATGCGGCGAAGATTGCCAATGTTGGCGCTATTAACTCCGGACAGATTAGTTCGGATCCGGCGAATATAGGTGCGGTCGCATGGACATATCAGGCGGAGAAGGGCAATTATCCAGCGTTAGGTGTAGGTGGCGGTGCGCTACAGAACGGCTGGCGTGGTATGGCTGGCGAAGCAGATTTGGGCTTGTTTGGAGCAATAAAAATTTTAAGCTCCGACGTAGCGGTAGATCCGATCTTCGGTTTATATTGTTATGGTTGCGAGGTAACGGATAGCAGTGGCAACTATACGGTTATTCCGAAGGATGGTGTATTCCAACGGCTTAATTTGATTACAGAGAAATTTGGTCTAGAGTTGGAACGGGATAAATATACGTCAGCCACAATTGCCAAAGCGAAAAACACTGTAAATCTCACGTTGAAAAATGCCACTTCAGGAATTGCACATACGACGAAGCTGACGATGAAGGGTTTAGCTGCGGGAAGCTATAATGTGCTGGTCAATAATACGGTTGTTGGCTCTGTAACTGCGGTTAACAATGTCAATACGGTGGTCACGCTTAGCATCGGCACTGCAGCTACCTATGATATTAAGCTGCAGCAAGGCACACCTCCTGCGAATACGGCTCCAGTCGTGAATGCAGGAACGAACGGTACGTTTACGTTGCCGGCTGCTGTTGTATTAGCAGGTACAGCAACCGATGATGGACAGCCGAGCGGCACACTGACAACGACTTGGACATTAATTAGTGGCCCTGGAACCGTCTCGTTTGCAAACGCTAACTCCGTTAATACAACGGCGACGGTATCCGTCGCTGGAGCCTATGTATTTAGGCTTACGGCAAGTGATGGTGCATTGTCTGCCAATGCCACTGTTACGCACACGGTGTTGCCTGCTGTGGTTGTACCTGAGGTCATTGCGCAATATTTGTTCAATGAGACGAGCGGAACGACAGCAAGCGATAGTTCGGGTAACGGAAAGAATGCAACACTGAGCGGGGGTACTTCATGGGTCGCAGGCAAATCTGGCAATGCCTTGAGTTTGAATGGCAGCAACGCATACGCTAGCTTACCATCAGGTATTGTGAGTGGCTTGAATGATTTTACGATTGCGACCTGGGTGAAGGTAAATAGTCTGAGCGATTGGGCACGCATCTTTGACTTTGGCACGGGCACGAGCAACTATATGTTTCTTGCGCCACGGGCGGGTGGTTCCGGTTTACGATTTTCAATTACATCGAGCGGCAACGGTTCAGAGCAACAGCTGAATGCGACGGTTCTTCCGACAGGAACTTGGAAGCATGTCGCGGTTACGTTGACTGGGACGACTGGAAGAATGTATGTGGATGGGGTGCAGGTGGCGATCAATAGCAATATGACGCTGAAGCCATCAAGCTTGGGAAGCACAACTCTCAATTATATCGGTCGCTCTCAATTTTCTGATCCGTATTTAAATGGTGTAATTGATGATTTTAGAATTTACAGCAGAGCGTTAAGCGCAACTGAGGTGGGCACACTTGCGGGCTCAACACCAACCGCCTCCAATATTGCGCCACTCGGAACGGCATCGACGTCCTATATTTCTTCTTGGGAGAGTTTGGCGGGATTGAACGACGGTTACACACCGACCAGTTCTATTGATCGTGGCCACTCGGTCTACGGCAACTGGAACAACCCGAACACGACCCAGTGGGTGCAATATGATTTTACGCAAAATTATACGATCTCTAGCATGGATGTTTACTGGTTTGACGACGATCAGGGCATCGACTTACCAGCATCGTGCTCGATCCAGTATTGGAACGGCACAGCGTGGGTGAATGTCGCTAGTCCATCCGGGCTGGGTGTGCTTGCCAATCAATATAATACAACGACGTTCACGCCGGTATCGACGAACAAAATACGGTTGAACATTGTTGCCAAAGCGACCACATCCACAGGTTTAGAATCATGGAAGGTATTCGGATACTAAGCGAGTAGTTATTATCATGGGAACGGCACCTTCTGAAGTGGAGAAGGTGCCGTTTACAATTAATTCCCAAATAAGTAATCGATGCTATACAAAGGGTACAGGATGCTATAATAGAAGATCAGCTACGAATGATAGGGTGAGAGGATTAGTTGTGTTGAACATCAATGATGAATTCTTTAAGAGAAAAAACAATGAAATAGGCGTATCTTTAAACGAAGTTCAGAGGAAGGCAGTTGTACAGACCGAGGGACCGCATCTCCTGTTGGCTTCACCGGGTTCAGGTAAGACGACAACGATGGTAATGCGGATTGGTTATCTAATAGAGGAAAAAGGGATCGCGCCTACAAGGATCAAAGCAGTAACGTTCAGTCGTGCATCAGCGAATGATATGAAGGAGCGGTTTAAGCGGTTTTTTCCTGAACTTCCTTCAGTTGATTTCTCTACGATCCATAGCTTTGCATTCACTGTTGTGCGAGATTATTATCGTCAAACAGGGACTGCTTATCAAATCATAGAAGGCGAAGTAACGATAGATGAGCACGACGCTGTTGATCCAGGTCAATTGCCACTGCATAAGAAAATTATTTTGCGAAGGCTGTTCAAAGAAATTGTCGGGGAGAACATCACCGATGACCAGATGGACGAGCTTACGACGTATATCAGCTTCATTAAGAATAAGATGATTCCACCAGATGAGTGGTCACGGGTTAAGGTAGATGTACCTAAAGCTGAGCACATCTTGCACGAATATGAGAGCTATAAGCAGTCTGGTCATCCGAAGCTGCTAGTTGATTTTGATGATATGCTCGTCATCGCAAACGAGTTGCTTGAGAGCAATCAGGAGCTACTTCGGAAGTATCAAGAGAAGTTCGATTATGTGCTAACGGATGAAAGCCAAGATACTTCAAATGTGCAACATGCCATTATCGAGAAGCTTGTTCGAGGACACCGGAACCTGTTTGTTGTCGCTGATGACGATCAATCGATCTATAGCTGGCGAGGGGCAGAACCTTCTTACTTGCTTAATTTCAAACAAGTTTATCCGAACGCTGACACTTTGTTTATGGAACAGAATTATCGCTCATCTCTTGAGATTGTGCAGACCGCTAACCAGTTTATTAAGCGAAACACGAATCGTTACAACAAAAATATGTTTACGAATAATGGTTCGCATAAACCGATTAAGCTCAATAGCCTGTCGAATTACATGGAGCAGACAAAATATATCGTTCAGACGGTTCAATCGATCGATAATCTCTCCGACGTAGCGATCTTGTACCGCAACAACTCGTCATCGATTACTTTAATGAATGAATTTGATCGAGCAGACATCCCTTTTTACATGAAGGACGCTGACAATCGGTTTTTCTCACATTGGGTCGTTGAGGATATATTGAACTTTATGCGGATGACCTTTACCGATAAACGGACGGACATATTGGAGAAAATCCATTTGAAATTTAATGGCTACATTAGTAAGCAGCAGATGGCGGCATTGAAGGAAATAGATAATGATGCATCCGTGTTTGATAATTTGCTGAATACTGTGCAGCTTCAGGATTATCAGGTGAAGCCATTAACCGCAAGTAGAGATACGTTTTTGCAAATGAAGGGAATGCCGCCGCTACAGGCGATTCGAACGATTCGTGAACAACTAGGCTATGAGAAGGCACTCGAAAAGCTGTGCGAATGGCTCGGTTTTCGAAAAGAATATTTAATCGGTATTTTAAATACGTTGGAAGAAATTGCGGCCCCGCTTGAAACGATGGAGCAGTTTGCGAGCCGGCTGAAATATTTAGAGTCTGTACTCAAAAAAGCCAAATATAGAAAAGGTGAAAATGCAGTAACGTTCTCCACCTTTCATAGTGCAAAAGGACTCGAATTTGAGCATGTATATATGATCGATCTGATTGAAGGCATTATTCCGTCTTCTAATGAAGTTAAGGATGGCAATTTGGTAGAAGCCACTCGTCTATTCTATGTTGCAATGACGAGGGCGAAAAAGCACTTGGAGTTAATTGTTTATGGGCAAAGAGATGGTGCGAAGACACACGAGTCAATATTTGTAGCAGATGTTCGAAAGATTATGAATCCTTCGCTTCTGCGATCGGAAAGTTTGATGAATGCATCAATTAATACCAATGCGATTAAAGCTAGGTCGGAATTAATGATCGGTAAGATTTTGAACCATCGTAAGTTTGGAATTGGAGAAATCGTGATGATAGATGGAGATTTCATGGAGATGAAGTTCCAGACGGCTACGAATAAGCTGTCGATCAACATCTGTTTGGAGATGGGCTTGTTGGAGCCGTTCGATACCTAGAGACTGAAAGGAAGAGTGAGTATGTTCGAAGACAGTGGTTTTGATCATACGGCGGCAATCCATTTTCGTAAAGGATTAAGAGCAGATTGTTCAAACTGCTTTGGTCTATGCTGCACTGCGCTTAATATTGTTGCATCCAATGATTTTGCAATCAATAAGTCTGCGGGAACTCCATTTCCTAACCTGCAATCAGATTTTCGCTGTCAAATTCATAGCAATCTTAGAGCAACAGGATTTAAAGGATGCACAGTCTTTGACTGCCTTGGTGCGGGACAAATGGTGTCTCAGATTACTTTCAATGGGCAAAATTGGCGAGAGCGTCCTGAAGTTGCTGAAAAAATGTTTCGAGTGTTTCCGATTATGGAGCAGCTATTTGAAATGATAGCGTATGTTGCTGAGGCTTTATCCTATAAAGCTTCGTATTCGTTATCTGATCAATTGCATGAACAATTCGAACTGTTGCAGAGCCTAACGAAGCTGGATGCCGATAGCATACTCGCTTTGGATATGATGACTTATCGAATGCCAATAAATGAATTACTATCCGCAACAAGCGAGATAATTCGCAATGAATTCATATCCAAGATATCTTCACCTAAGAGTAGACGAAATCTTAACCTTAGAGGTGTGGATGGGGTGGGGAAAAGCTTTAAAGGGAAAGATTTAAGAGCAACAGATTTTAGAGGCGCATATTTAATTGCATCAAATCTTCAAAATGCGGACTTAAGAGGTGTAGACTTCATTGGCGCTGACTTACGTGATGCAAATTTAAGTGGAGCGAACCTTTCTACTAGCATGTTCCTGACCCAGATGCAAATTAACTCAACAAAAGGCAACAAAGAAACGATTTTGCCTACTTTCTTGCAACGACCCACTCATTGGACTGATCTATAGAGATATTATAAAAGCCGAGCGACTTTAGGTGATCACACCTGTTATCTCTCGGCTTATTAATTATTATATATCCAATTATGCTTTCAATATATCGTGATCCACATATCGCGAACCATTCAGTTGGCTGATAACGTTAATCGCAACTTTAGCACCATCGCCTGCTGTAATGATCGTATGAACGCTCACACCCGCAACCGTACCAGCTGCCCAGATCCCTTCGATGTTCGTTTTGCCATCTGCTTCAGCGTCGATTACCTTCTTGATCCGTGGCTCTGTGCCATCTTTCGTCTTAATGCCTGCACTCTCCGCAAGATCAATAGCAACACCAGTCGCTATAATGACTTGTGCGGCTTCATACACTTGGCTTTCGGTATCGAGCTTGAAGCCTGTCTCCTGCTTAGTGATGTTAACGACAGTTTCTTGAACGATCTCCGCGCCTAGCTTAGCAGCTTGGCTTTTACCCGTTTCCACTAGATCAGGACCAGTAACTTCAGGTACGCCATAGTGATTGAGAACCCAAGCCTTCTTCGTCATGCTCTTGTCATTATCGAGCACTAATGTCTTCTTGCCCGCTTTAGCAGCAAAGATAGCCGCACTCGCTCCGGCTGGGCCTGCTCCAATAATCGCAATATCATACATGTTGATCTTCGCTCCTTGTTCTTAGGGTGTGTGAGGATAACCAATCATTACATTGTAATTATAAAGTACGTTCAATTACGATTCAATAGAACTAACAGCGTCCATACGCTCGTTGAGTAAATCTGCAATCCCACTATATGAGGTTACGATAATGCTATTAAGAAACAGAACATCTGTAATTTGCTTATCACGAACGAACTGTACGATATTTCCTTCATAGGACCGAGGATCGATATAATAGATCTCTTCGAAGTGCGGAATTAAGAACGGAATGAACGGATTAGCATATGAATCCTTAATGACCACGATTCGTTTGCCGTTACCTACATCCGTCGTAATTTCACCCCATGGATGGTCACCGCCTAAAAATACGGCATATGCTCCGTTACCCTTTGCCGCAAACTCGGGATCTACTACTGCACGGCGTTCAACGGCTTTGCCATTCTTTTGATAATAGGTATAGCTGTATGGAGTCGCAGGCTTATAGTAGGTAACATCGTCGGGGTTTTCTCGGACCGACTTGGCAAGGGTAGATGTATAGGATGTTCCTAAGTATTGGCTGATGACTCCCGATTTATAGTCTTCTAGCGGAACAGCTGGTTCGATAATGGTATCCATGAAAGCAGTGTATGCGTAATAAGCACCCAATGCTGTCCAGTGATTGTCAGATCGGAAGTAAACATACTCATCCGAATGATCTGCAATTGCACGATACGCATCAACTGGGATAATTGCCGGATTATACTGCCCGTAAGTATATTCTATGCCCGACTTTGCTGATGAAGAAAGCTCTCTATAGCTGTCGTCCTCTACAAATTCAATTGCAGGCGGAACAATTAAGGAGTAAACGTTCACTTGAGGTGAGATGGACGTCTGGAACCGATTTAATGCCTTTCCATAATTGTCAGCCGCAGCGTTACGAAAGTGATAAAGCATCATCGAACGATCTCCCAGCACTAAGTAACCTGACGCTGTTGATCCATTTTCTGAATTCCCGCCTGTATTATTGCCCCCGGTACGATTAATAATTTGCACATTATCGGTGCTCTCGAACCCTTTCAACTCTTTGAACGAACTGCTGACTTCCAGCAATTGATTGCGAAGCATGAAGTGATCTGCGAAATAATTATCGAATTGAATCGTGAAGTTATTGTGAAAAAGCTCGTTGATTGAGAACTGGGGAAGTGCTGCCAATTCGCGCTTCTCCATCTCTGAAACGGTTGTGGACTTAGGGGAGAACAGGTTCATCAGCCCGATTCCGAATAGAGCGATAATAAAGACCGAGACATTTAATTTATGCTTCATTTTTTTCAACTCCAATTAGAAACGATAGTAGAGAAATGGATTGTAGCTGTTGCCGACGAGCATGATCGTTGCGGTTAAAAGAATAGCTAAATTAAATAGCGATAGCGCAACTGAGGCGGTGTCACCTTGAAGTACAGGGAAACGATTCATCAGTCGTGACAACAACCAAGTGAATAAAGGTGTTGAAGCTAAGGCAGCAATGAGGATCAGCATGAAATTTTCTTTGAAATAAATCGTATGTTCCAATGTAATCAGTGGTCGGTTGGACAATCCGCTCATCGTAAATAACGTAACCGCAGCTTGGCGAATTTCTATGAAGTAGAAGAATACCCAACCAATCAACATTGCAACAATTAAGTAGCAGTGTGACAGGAAAGCAGGTAGCTTGCTTAAGAGTTTGTCGAGGAACATTCGCTCCATATAAATTAATAAGCCAAAGTACAATCCCCATATAATGAAGTTCCAGCTCGCACCGTGCCAGAACCCTGTAAGAAACCACACGATGAATAGATTTCGGACATAAAATCTACGGTTGCCTCCGAGCGGGATATACACATAGTCGCGGAAAAATCCACCAAGAGATATATTCCATCGTCGCCAGAAGTCACCGGCAGATTTGGCGATGTAAGGATAGTTGAAGTTTTCGCGCAATGTGATTCCGAACATCTTCCCTAGTCCAATCGCCATATCGGAATAGCCCGAGAAGTCGAAATAGATTTGCAACGCAAACAAAATAATGCCTAACCAATCTCCGAAGAAGGAGGAATGACTAGTACCGAGCAGGAGCGGGACGCTCTCGCCAATCTGATTCGCGATGATCACCTTTTTACCTAAGCCGATCATGAAGCGGGAAACGCCTTCACTGAAAGTGGATAGCTGAAACTTGCGATTTTCCATCTGGTGCTGAATATCTGAAAACCGTATGATTGGCCCTGCAACGAGATGTGGAAAGAAGGAAACATAGAGCAGCAGCTGCTCTGGTGAGCGCGGAGCGCGAATTTTTGCTTTATAAACATCGGTTAAGTAGCAAATGATTTCAAAAGTAAAAAATGAAATCCCGATCGGTAGTCCGATGTCCGGTCTAGGAAGGTCAAGGCTTAATGCGCTGTTCAAGTTATCTATGAAAAATCCTATGTATTTAAAGAAGCCTAATAGACTGAGATTAATCGCAATCGCGATAATAAAGAGTGTCTTACCCTTCCAACTGTCGCGATACCTCTCGATCAGCAACGCGAACAGATAGCCGATGAATGAAGCTCCGAGCAGCAGGATGACCCATAACGGTTCGCCCCATGCATAGAACAAGAAAGAGAAGAGGATGAGCACCCAATTGCGATACCGAATCGATGACCGGATGTAATAGAAGATAAGTAGGATCGGTAAAAACAAGTAGAGAAACAGTAAGCTCGAGAAAACCATTAGTCATCCTCCATCAATGAAAATACAATTAACTCTATTAAATTCAACACACTCCAATCGGTTTCCTCTAAATAAAAACAAGAAGCGACTCCAGAGTATTGAACTCAAGTATCGCTTCTTAGAAATCGATTCGCTTATTTCGCTAGCTACAGCTTGTTCAATAAAGGAGTTGTCAATCACATTAGATACATCAAGCTTCTGGTTACGAAGGTCATCGAAGATAATTCAGAGGTTATTGAAGAAGGAGTAATACAAGGGATATTGATATTGGGCTGCTCGGTATTCCGGGACAATATGAATGCGTAAAGAGCTCTTGAAGTAGGGTACCCCGAAGGAAATGTTTTATTCAAGTAGCTCGGAAGCTTCTATGCAAGTATTTGCGGAAGTGTTAGCCACGAGCTTTACCTGGACATTTCGCTTCAGAATGAACCGTACGTCAGCTCGGAAGGAGCTAGGCGAGCGCTAGCACCCCATTAACTCTGTCCTGTATCGCTTCATAAGTTGTATCGAGAGCATGTGCCAATTCGGAAAATAATACGGTCTGTGTGGACAATAGAAGTCTGCGATCTTGTTCGTGAGGTTTCTTTTTGTTGATTTCAGCATCGTGCTGTCTAATCATAAGAGTATTGACAATGCTCGCAATTTCTTTGCGGTTACCTCTATTGATGATTTCAGTGTAGGTGTGATTTCGTTGACTGCTCTTATCGATCCAGGGAATCCCCGGCAATGTAAACGATTGAATAATTTCTTCAGCTTCTTCGCGATCGATGAGATCAAGCATAACGACTGTTTTATTATCAACAGGTGTGCTGATCTTGATAGCGGAGCCTTGAACGGGATGCAAGATATAGTAACGTCTAGTTACGTCCATAATGGTTTTGTCACAGATGTCATCGATTCGACAAATGCCATGTGAGGAATAAATAATTAAATCGCCTATATTGAACACAAGTCATCACTCCTATTCACACGATTGTCAACTTGGTTGACTATATAATCATAGTTCAAAAATGAAAAATTGTCAATTTAGTTGACAATTAATAGACTATTATGTATATTCATTTCCGAACTTGCTAATTGAGGTGAATGAGATGGCAAAGGAAATTCAATATTTAGGTATCATCGATTTAATTAGCGATCATTACGTCCATCTTCGCAGAATGATTGAGGAATTGTGGAACGAACAAAGTGATTTGAGCATATCGAATTCTGAATGGTACATCATGGGTAGAATCTATCAGAATCAGCCCACGATTGCCTCTGTATCGAAGCACGTTGAGATGTCTCGACAAGCGACGCATAAATGGATCAAGACTCTTGAAGCGAAGGGTCTCGTAGTCGTTCAACAGGTGGAAAACAACAAGAAAGTTAGATGCCTACAGTTAACCGGATATGGAGAGGCTTGTTATGAGAAATATATGGACATTAAGAGCGCATTGGAGAAAAGAATAGAAGCTCAAATCGGGTCTGAACAGGTAACGAATATCTCTACAATTCTTAAATTGAATTGGGGAATTTAAGGCGAATTTGTAGCCTATTTCTATACTGAAATGATAATTGTGTGAAAAGGTTAATACTACAAGTGCCCCATGTTGTGATATATTTTTACAGTATCCTTCGATATTGCAAGTATAAATAACAATTTCTAGGGGGCAGTTATGGTTTGTAAAAGCAAGCAAGCTAGTAAACGAATACTTCTATCGATCTTTGTAATGCTCTTGCTTTGCATCGCACCTTTGACAGCGCTTGCGGCGCAGAATGTGGATGCTTCAGTTGTACAAGAGGCTACGCTAACGATGGATGGAGAGAAAGTGGATCTGGAAGTTTCCGTGCGGATTGTGGACGGAAGATTGTTTTTACCCGTAGCTCGCTTGGCAGGGTTGTTCAATGCAACGGCAAAGTGGGATCAAGATAATGAAGAAGTTACGATCTTCAGTTCGAATGGAGATCAAATCATATTAGGCAATGGGGGTACCGACCGTCTACGTTAACGACAAAAGGTATCGGATGGATGTAGTACCTTTCAATGCAGAGGGAAGAATATACATTCCGGTACGCTACATTGCGGAATTGATGAATGTTTCCGTGAACTGGAATACGGAAGATAAAGTTGTAGAGCTTACTTCGTTGCAGGCTTCGAGAACTGCAAAAGCCGCGAAGGAAGTTACAGCTTCGATCTTTAACAACGAGGCGGAGGCTTTTACTCAGGAAGATTTAAAACTGCTTGCGAAAATAACGCAAGTTGAAGCAGGGTATGAATCATATGAAGGTCAACTCGCTGTAGCGAATGTCATATTGAATCGAGTCAAGGATTCACGATTCCCGAGTACAATCCGTGATGTCATCTATTCGGGAAAGCAGTTCCCGCCGGCACACAATGGCTTGTTAGATAAAAGTGTACCGAACGCAAGCGTGCTTCGTGCAGCTAAAGATGCTTTAAACGGAAAAAACAATGTAGAGGATGCAATCTATTTCTTCAATCCTCGCGTGTCTAAAGGGTCTTTCTGGTCGAGTCTGAAAGTGATCGATACGATCGGCACTCATCGATTTGCGAAATAATAAATATAGAATGAAATAGAAGCTATCTCCAAAGAGCACATCCTTGGGGGTAGCTTCTTTCTTTATGACATTATAAGATTTATAGCAGGGTTTCGGGTCGTTTTTGTCGAAAGAGGGGATATAGACACCCAAGGAGGCGAACCGGATGAGCATTAACTTTGCATTTTTACAAGGAATTGACGATAAAATTTACTCGATGAGTGTCATTGCAGAAAAACTCTCAAAGACACAGCCGAATCAATGCGCCGTTGAGTTAAGGCGTACGATGGAAGAATTCATGAAGGCATTATGTAGGAAACACAACTTAGACAACACAGATTTAAAGCGAATGGCGATTGCAGTCCAAGATGCAGGATTAATTAACGAGGATCAAGCGAATCAATTCAAACGAATTCGTTTGCTTGGCAATGACTATACTCATCCGAACAAGGAAATCTCCGTGAAGGATGCTGTTGAGCGTACGCGTGATTTACACATGGCTCTTGCTACCTTTTACAGAGATCAAAAGCTAGTTGCAGCTCCAATTGCCCCCTTCCATACAGACTTTATTCCGATGAACGAATATAAGCCAGTTCAAGTGCTCAATAAAGACAGCAATGAGGCTTGCGAGAAGAAGTACCTCTGCACCTATGTGTCAACTTACGGTGAAGAGCATTATTGTGTGATTCGGCAATTTAATCACAAGCGGAATCCAGAGGACCAGGCGTTCCTCATTCGTGATTTATATGCGCTTGAGAAACGATGGAGCAGCGGCAAGTTTCCGAACAATATTGTGAAATATCATCGTGTATCGATACAGGAAAACAATGATTTGTTTTTTACATGCTATGACTTCAGCAAGAAAGCAAGGCTGTTGCAGGATGTCAATGTGCGCGCATTAAATAAGCGGGAGAAGCTAGAGCTTGTGCGTGGTATCGCGAACGGAATTCACGAGCTTCATCAAGGTAAAGAACCGATCTACCATCGTTTTCTATCGCCAAGCAGTATCTATGTCATCCGGGAGAGTGATGGCGAGCTCGATGTGAAGATCGGGGAGTTCGAATATGCCAAAGTAAACAATCCGAATAAGGTTACGATGCTCAAGAAGGTGTTGGACCGCGAAGATCTGTACAAAGCACCGGAGTTGGAAATTGAAGACGTAGAGGTGAACTGGGCGGCTGTAGACATTTACGCTTTCGGCGTTACTGTGCTGCATATTTTTCTTGCGGAGCAAGCGATGTCGAAGCGAGTGGCACTGTTAGAAAAGCAAGGGTGTTCAGCAGCATTCACACAGGTTGTCGCGCGAATGATTCATCCGAATGCGGCTAGTCGACCGGATATTGAAACGATTCGCAGTGTCCTAGAGGAAGAAGGGATAGCGAATGTATGATTTGGCTTTCGATAAACCGTTCAAGCTCAAATATTTGAAAACGATCTATGCGAACGAATCGAATGAATCCTACTTCTACGAGGCGTTTGATGATGTGGAGAAGCGGAAGGTTGGCGTGAAGGTCGTTACGGTGCAACAGAAGGATCTAGAAGCCGCGAAAGTAGAAGCGAGTGTAATACATAAGTTTGCCGGTTTAACGACTCAGATTCCAGCGCTTTATGGCACGCATTACGATGCGAGAATGGGCAAATTTTATTTGATTATGCAATTGATCGAGCAAGGGAAGACGCTTCGTGAGGTGCAACAAAGCGGCGGAATGATCGATGTGATCGATCTGCTGCTTAAACTTTGCGACATCTTAATTCCGATTCATCAAAGCAAGTACCAGCATCGCGACTTAAAGCCGGAAAATATAATGATCAAAGGTCGAAGCGTGTATCTAATCGATTTCAACTTGTCAGCCGCGATTCCGTTCAAAGGCGAAGGTACACGCAAATATCAAGCACCTGAGCAGCATCGTGATATGAAGGGGATTGGCTTGGATCGGGTCGATCTATTTGCGCTAGGCATTATCGGGTATGAGCTTATACAAGGAAAAGCACCGAATTTCGGGATCGACTATTCTGCGTTTCCAGGTGAAGCAGGCTGGGAGTTTTTCAATCCGCCAAGCAATGAAGCGATGGTTCCGCCTAAGTTGATCGATGTCATTATGCGATGCTTAAGCTATGCGCCGAAGGCGCGATATGGGGATGCGAGGGAACTCAAACAAGCAATCATGCAAGTAAGAAGAGGAGGGCATTAACGAGTGGCAAAGCGACATCTAGATGAAATTGACAGAAACAGATTAACACAGCCTTCTGATCGTTATATGTTCGAAGCTCTTCCTGATAGATTAATGGACAATGAAGAAGAGGGGCCACTTCCTTCGGTAGAGGAGATGATCAGGCATGCAGCAGCCCATCTATCTTTACCGAGAGGATGAGACCGTTCGTGTAGAAGGAAGCATACAGTTCAGCTGTACAGAAACCTTTTTCAAGGATTGTGGCAAATTAGGAATTCGTGGGAAAGAGCTTCTTTCGAAGTTCGTAAAGATGAAAGTTTTTCTCATCATGAAGCAGGATGCCGACAAGCCGTTCTATTCGATCTTAACAGAGTCGGCGATCTTTAGCTGTGTAATTACAGAGCAACGAACATTTCTCATTACACGCGCCTTTGCGAAAACACCGAGCACACAAACACAGTTTATTCGTAGATCAGTGAAGCTCTTTGCATCAGGCGGGGCGTATATTACCTATGTGTTCATGGGATCGAAGATGGAATGGGGTGTGCCCCCCAAGCTTAATGAAGTTGCTGCTGCTAGAAATGCGATGAATGAGATTGAGCAAATGATTCAGACACAGCAAAGCGAAGACGAAGCGATTAGCGGTGAGCTGGAGAGCTTGCTGGACACTGCAGAGCAATATGTCATAGCTGAGGATGAGATTGAGAGGAGCAATGCACAATCGGGCAACTTAATCAGTTATGCTCGCTTCGAGACAGAATCCGATTATAGTCGTGTAGATAAGCTGTCGCTTGCATTTCTCATCTTTGAATTAACATCTAAGCTTTATAAGAGAGGAACGCGAATAACCGTAACGCTCGCCAATGAAGAAACGATAACAGGAGCAATTACTGCTATGTCTGAGGATGAAGAACCGACACGTATGACGGTTCTATTTGATGCATTGTTCGACATTTCTCAGCTTCCAGAGCGGGGGGTTATCGGGCTAGCCTACCAGGACACGCAGCGGCAAGTGCGTGAGGCGGTCATTCAGAGCATTCGAAGCTACGGTTCACCTGCGGCATACTTTGATGAAGTCATCGGTAAAAACCACTCTTCCAAAGTTGCACCTGTCGATACTAGTGAGCTGGAGAAAGAGTTGCGTAGCCGCAAAAACCCTCCGAATGAGAGTCAGATCGATGCGATTGTTCGCGGAATTCGAACGGAAGATGCACTTCTTGTTCTAGGTCCACCCGGCACTGGCAAGACGACTGTTATTTTGGAATGGGTCAAGCACTTCGTTCGCAATGAAGGCAAGCGCGTACTCATTTCCTCGCAGAACAATAAAGCGGTGGACAACGTGCTCGAGCGGTTATCGATGGAGTCAGGGATTGAGACGATTCGTGTCGGTAGCGAAGTTAACGTTCAAGCGAATATTCAACCTCTGATGTTTGAAAATAAAGCCTACGAGCTACAGCAGAATATTACGAGCAAGTCGAGCGCATATATGGAGAAGCTTCTTCATGATGATAAATTGTTGAAGCATTATGTAGAGATAGTGCAGCTAGCAGGAAGCGTTCTTACCGCATTCGAAACAGTGGATGTGAAGCTGCAAACGATGTATGACACGATTCGGAATGAGAAATATTTGCCTTTGCAGCAGCTGTATGAAGCCTATGAAAACTTAACGCGAGATTTGCAAGGGGTGACGGCTGTCGCCTTCAAGCTTGCACGGCAAATTGCTGTATCGGAGCAATCCGGTAGCTTCATGCAATGGCTGACTAGTCCGATTCGTTATTTTCGCAAGAAGAAGCTAGAGAAGCTGCACTTGCAGCATGGGCAAATTCGCGATTGGCGCGCACGCGCGATGACGAACTACAATTTTCTATACCACGAGCTGATTGTCGACCTCTCGTCCGATGAGCTATCGAATTCGAAGCGGGATTGGCAGCTCCTAAGCGAGAGCTGGGAAGCACACCTTCAGCAGGTTAGAGAGGAATGGCCTGAAGTTCAGTCGATGATCCCGCCATTGAAGCGTACTTTTGGCAGCGACAATGTCAGCAAACGGGATATCGAAGCTGTCATTGGCCAATGTGAGGCGCGGTTGCTTCAGATTGGTTCTTCGAGACGTGCGTTGCAGCGTTGGCTCGGTCATCTTGAAAGCAAGCGGAATTATGTGCTCGCACAAGTGCTCTTGGATTCGGTAGATCTTGTTGGGGCAACCTGTATCGGTATTAACAGTCAGCAGAGGTTTAATGATCTAAACTTCGATGTGACGATTATAGATGAAGCAGGTCAAATTCAAATTCATAATGCGATTGTACCGATGAGTCGCAGTCCGAAAGTCATAATGCTCGGAGATCATCTCCAAATTCCACCGATTGTAAATGATAGGGTGAAGGAGCGTTGCGAGGAGGACGGCACGGATACGGAGCTTCTTTCAACTAGCTTTTTTGAGTATCTCTATACACGCATGCATGAGGAGGACAAAATTTTACTCGATACGCAATATCGCATGCCTGCTGAAATTGCCGACCTGCTATCCGAATGGTTTTATGAGGGCAAATATCGTTCGTTTGCCGGCAAGCGCGGTTTGACGACGGTGTTGCCTGAATTGCTGGCAAGTCCATTCGCAGTGATTGATACAACGGAAGCGAAAGCGCGTCGGGAGTCTGCGGCATCAGGCGGTGGTTATACGAATCGTCATGAAAGTGAAATCGTCATTCAGTTGCTGCGCCGAATCCTGTCAACGATTAATCCTGCGACGCTCGAGGAAGGAAGCAAGCTGTATGTGCCCGGGGGCAGGCTGTTTCTCCCAGCGGAAATCGGTATTATTACACCTTACAATGCACAAGTGAAGTTTATTCGAGATGATATTGCGAAGCATTTCCCTGAGCTTTCGAAAAGGGAAATCGCATCGTTAGTTGCCTCATTAGATAGCTTCCAAGGACAGGAGCGTCCTATCATTCTCTATAGTTGTACACGAAGTAACACCTTAGCGCCTAATAAAAAGCGGATCGGCTTCTTAAACGAGCTGCGTCGGTTGAATGTGGCGATGTCCCGCTGTCAGCAGCAATTGATATTCATTGGGGATATCGATTTTCTGCAGAGCTGTGAATATGAGGAGATGGATGACTACGGCTTCCAGCCTATGGATGACGACGGTAATCCAATGCCTGGTGCAAGTGAAAAGCAGTTTTCTGCTTTTATTAAGCTGATGGTTCGGCATATTGAAGCCGGTCACGGACAACGTTTATCCTCGACAACATTAGAACAGAAGCTGACAGATCTGGAACGAGGTGCAGTATGACTGTAGTAAAAACGCCTTTTCAAAACAATCATATCGCTCTAAGAGATTTCATGCGGAGCTGTCCTGAATTGACAACAGGTCGTGCTTTGACGCAATTTGCTTGCATCTACTATCCGATTGCGATGCTGGAGCTTGAGCTTTTGGAAAATGCGAGCGAGGAATTCGACACGATAGAAAATGCGATGCTCGAGCTGATTTACGCCGGTTTAAAGTCGATTGAGCAAATAAGCGAGGTTATGGGACTTCCGCTCAATTATACGCAAAAGCTGATGACGATTTTGGAAGGGTACGGGCATATTGAGAATGGCGAGTTGACAGAGCTTGGCAGAAGATCGGTGGCAGAAGGAATCAAATATACGAAGTATACGACAAGACAGCTAGTGCAGGCGGATTCGATTCATGGTGTTTTGCTTAGTCGTGAGTTTAACCAGTCTAATCACTCATTATTTCAGCCTGATGAAACGACGGGTAGCTTTCAACATGTACTTCCCAATCCGTTTTTAAGTGCTGAGGCGTTTCAACGTTTAATGAGCGAAACGATGAATTATAAGCGGGTAAACAAGCGGATTTTTCACGTCAATATTGAGCGAATTCAAAGCATAATATCACAAAGCTTCCGGTTTGCTCATGCCTTTTTAGTTTCCTTGGAGGGTCTGCCTCATCCCATCGTATTGCTCAAGCATGTGACCTATTCTCAAGAAACGCGCAGCGCTACGCATACGTGGAGGCCGATCGCGCTTAGTCACTCGAATGCGAAAGCGCTTGGAGCAGCAGCTGCGGCGTACGAAATCGTTGAGGATGAGGCGATGGCGTCTCTACTCGCGACGAAGTCGGAAATCGAGAAACAGCAGCAGGTGCTTTCACAAAAATATAACTTTACAGCGAAATGGACGGAAGGCTTGCAGAAGCAGTTGGGTTTGAAAGGGGAGCTTATTCCTTATGCGAAAGCAGGTCATCAAGTGTCGATTGACTTGCATATGAGCGTCTTTGCAAAAGTGACGAGAACAACCTTTCTGTTGTTGCAGCAGTTAGCCGATCCGAAGGCAATGCCTCATGTAGGGTTTGCGAAGTATGATTATTTGTCCGGTGTTGTCGCAAGGGCGACTACGAGTGATCCGCAGCTGCAGCAGCTAGCTAGTAAATTATTTCAGCTTCAGAACAATGGTTCACGTAATTATGAGCAGCTTATTCATGAAATTACGAATCATTCCCCCACCGAACAACGATGGGATAAGCTAGTTTCTGCAATATTGTAATGTAAAAGCTATTGAATAGAGGACGAGGACGCCACAAGGCGTCCTTTTTGTTTTGTACCGATTCCCCCCCTAATTGAAACAATGGAATCGTTGTAAAGTTAACCTATCGAAACGAACAGAGAAAGGAGGAATGCGAAATGATCTATATCTTTGCGGTATTGATCATCGTTATTGCTGTGCTGAATGTGGCATCGAAGAGTGAAGGATGGACTTCATCTTCTAGCCACACGCACGCTGACGATCTCGCTCGCATGTCTGATCCCTATCAGACACCGGGAGTTGATCTTGTGGTGGACGAGTACCATCACGGCATCGATCGAGGAATGGGTTATGTCAATTCACATCAGTGGGACTGACCCTTTCGTTTCTCGCAAGCTCGCAACCTACTACAAACAATCAATGGAGGATGATATTAATGATTAAAAAGAACGCAATAGCCGTAATGGTGATCATGTTATTCATGATCGTGACGGGATGCAACTTCAACAGTAGCAGCACTTCGGGCTCGAAGCAGCTGACAGGAGTATGGGAAGTTGTCGCGCTTCATGAGAAGCAGGAAGCTACCTCGATTATGGCAAAGATTCAATCCGCGAACTTTCAACGGGCTTATCCGATTGGAGGCAAGGTTGAATTTATGAGCGGTAATCTTGTGCAAATGGGTGGCAGGAGCATGACCTATGACATTCCATCAGCAGGGAAGCTGCGCTTTTTAACGGGCAATGGGGGAACCGACGGCATCGTTGACTTTGAGCTGAAGGACGGGACGATGTTCTGGCATTTCGGTGAGGCATCCGTAGAATTCCGACGCGTCTGACAAAGCCTCGTATTGTCTCCAATTCCTCTATTGATATCGTTCTAAGGCTTTGCGGGCTGTCTCGTACAATTGCTCGCGAATGCTTACAGGCTTAATGATATGGATATGCCGTCCGATCATTCGAAGTCGTGACAGCAGAATGGGCAAGTCGTCTTGTGAATAATAAACATGAATAAGATCAGCTTCGCCATCCTCTGTTTTAAGACGTGTAATCTTCTTGTCGAAAGAGCTGAGAACTTGATAGATACGTCCAAGGTCTTGATTGTAATCGCTCGCGATCTGAAGCTCAATTGAAGAGAGTGTGCGCAATGGTTGATACGGAATTTCAGGGAAGGGTACATTGCAATCGTCCCATACGACAACATCGGTAATCATTTCGAGAGGTGTCGTCATTGTTCGTTGATTCTCGCCATGCTGCCAAATCAACTGCCATTGCCTCCGCAACGCGTAATAGTTTAACCGGAAAGCAAATCCACTCACACGCTCGTATTGTTTACCGCTTCGAGTAAGATAGGAGAGGTAAATGGGCATTTTTCGGCGGATCATTAGACATAACGTTTGGAACAGTTCATCTGTATGGGATGAGCTGTTCTTCCATGGCTTGCCTTTGTTTATCAAAAAGTGTGTCGAGGGCTTTTCGATATTCTCTTGCTCACGAAGCTCGTTAAGCTTATCAATTAACGAAGAGCTCATGTTGGATTGATCGGGATCGAGCTGATTATATAGCCAGCTAAGCATCGTTCGCGAGGGGATGAAGGGTCCCGGCTCTGCGGCTAACTGATCGATTTTCGGTGTGCTTCTCAAAAAGTGCAAAAGCTGATAATGATGCATATGTTCAAATAGATTCATAGCGGCTTACTGTCACCTCCCAATCATTTCGAATGCTATCTCTTAAAACCCGAGGTAAGAGAACTTCAACGCTCGAACCGAAGCTCATTAACCAAGGCTTGATCTCGGACACGCCGTTAACCTCAAGCTCGAATAAGAATGTTTGCTCACTCTCAATCGTAATATGCGCCATTGGAGCTTCTTCCTGAACACGTCTAAGGATAAAGTTGTGGGCAGCTGTTCTATCATTTGCTTCAAAAAAGAATCTTGCTTGAATGTTGACAAGTTCATTCGTATCTACGAGCCAGCTCGTATCTAACATTCGAGTGCATTCTGCTTGCAGATGCTCCCATAAAATTTCATCGACGACGTTTCCACCTGTCCAATCGATAATATAGTCGATACGTAGCTTTAACAGCATCGCGCTTCGTTCGTCCCACGCAATCAGATACCACCTAGCGAAGCGATAGTCGTGAACGATCCGAAGCGGGAAGCATTCAAGCTGCTGCCGCTCAGGGTCTGTCGATGTTGCCGGTGCAGATTTCTTTCCCGACTTCACCGAAAAATAGTGTAGCTTCACCGATCGACGCTCATTTGCTAGATGCAACAATTGATACACGGTTTGCTCATCGAGCAGTGTCCCATAGTTAGCAGCTTGCATCTCTACCGGGGTCAACTGAGAGAGTGGGATATTACGACTGTAGTAGAGATAATCGTATAAATTTTGTGCGAGCAACAAACCAGCTGCACGAAGTGGCTGTTCAGCGACATGCTTCAAAACAACCCCATGCAGCTCGAGTAAATGCTCATCCGAAAAATGGCTCCATACCTCATTAACCCGATATAAGATTTTTCGTCGAGCACCAACTTCAGTTATGAGCACGCCACTATTACATAGAGATTGTAAATCTGCCAATACCGCATCCGGATCCGGTTCACGGTCGACTGGATCTTGTAAGGAGCGTGATAGACCTTGAAACAATATTTTAAAATCATCGATTGTTCGTATTGCCTGCTGCTCTTTTGGGTGAAGCACGCATTCGCCTAGGCGCTTTATCAGCTCTTTTCGACCGTATTGTTTCCCTTCTCGCTCTCCTTGTTGCACTAGCTTGATGAGACAGTAATAACGGATTACTTGCCAGTCGGTTAAGGGAGTCATACGGTACAATTGACTTAAAGTAATGGCTGTATATAGTGTTGGCGGAAGTCGTCGCGCTCGTTTGCCATTCGGCTCAGGCAATGGAGTGAGATCAAGCTCGCGAAGCATTGTCATGACAGACGCTCTAGATTTGTCGACGCTGTACTTGGATAACCCTAGCGAGACACCGAATGCTTCCCGATCATATTCACCACTTTTCATATATAACAAGCGGAATATCTCTTGTTCTTTGCGCAGTATTTGCTCATTCATAAGACTCACCTAGTTTTGACCCACAATTTGGGATATAATAGAATTGATATTATTAATATATCAACATATGGATCACAATACGAGCGAAGCAATGCGATGAATTCGGTTATACTAAAGCGAACGATAGATTGGGGAGGCAACAGCGTGGATCACATTGTCGGGCAAACTATTGTAAACGATATCATTAACGAATACGGTGTTACGATTGTGCCAGCAAATACGACAATTTCTAAGGAATCTCTTCAATTGATCCTCAATCATAAGATTGATCTAGAATCGATATCCTTTTTACGTCGTGAAGAAAGTAGAGAAGAATTAACGACTCTCGTAAATGAAACAGTGAAGAAGGCTAAGGGGCTTTTTGAATCGATTCATGCATCGCGCAAAATCCCAGTGCTAGAAATTCGAAATGAAATCATTCCTGCTATCCAAGCTGCGTGCAACACAAACAATGTGTTTGAGCTATTTGATGCCGTTCGAGCTAAAGACGACTACACCTACGAGCATAATGTTGGGGTAGGCATTCTCTCGACTTACATCGGGAGGTGGATGGGGTTAAGCGAGACAGAGCTATCGATCTTGTCACTTGGAGCAATATTACACGATGTGGGCAAGGTGAAGATTCCACAGCATATTTTGACGAAGCCTGGGAAATTGACAGATGATGAGTTTCAGCAAGTAAAGAAACACACGATTTACGGATATGAGCTGATGAAGGACACACCGGGCTTGAATCCGCGCATTGCGCTGATCGCGCTACAGCATCACGAACGTGAAGATGGCAGTGGATACCCACTTGGAATAAAAGGAAATCAGATTGATCCACTTAGTTCAATCGTGGCTGTGGCAGATATCTATCATGCGATGTCCTCTAAACGCCCATACCATGCGCCAATTCCATTCTACGAAATTGTTACACAGATGCGCGATGGCAAGTTTGGTGTTCTCAATCCTAATATTGTGTCGGTGTTTTTGGAAAATGTGATGAAGAAGCTCGTCGGTGAACAAGTGGTGTTAACGGATGATCGAATGGGAGAGGTTGTCTACTTGAATCCGCATCGCATAGAGACTCCTCTTATTAAAGTGGATAATGAGTTTATTGATCTTAGCCTTAGTTCTACCATTCAGATTAAGGAGATTAGAATATAGCTAACAATTTCTTAATGATTAACGTTGAATTTTCTAAATATGTTACCCTTATAATTAACATATATTGTAGATGGATCGGAGGGATCAAATGTTTAGTGAACTGCTCTTTTCTTTAAAGCATATTGAGCAAATTCGTAAGGAAATGGTAGCGCTTTGCGAGCGAATAGGGTTCGACATGAGTGATCCTGAAGTGATTCGACTTTCACAATTGCTAGATACAGAATTAAATCAATATGAAGTCTATAAAAATAAATTAAGATCCGCATCTTAAATGAGGTGCGGATTTTTGCTTGCTGCGTGAATGAGTGCAAGCATGCTTATCCCGCTCGCTCAGATTAAATAGTGTCCTCCCAGGACACTAATCTGCAAGAATGGCGGGGATCCGAGGAAATAGTGTCCTCCCAGGACACTATTTAGTTTTGGCGTGTTCTTGACCAGGGGAGAACGTTGGATTACGCTTAGCGCAGACACACTTTAAATTAGCAGGAGTGATAATTAAAGATGAAGCTGATTTCATTTGTTGAGAAAGAGCAGTATAAGCTTGGCGTAGTTACGGAGCAAGGCGTATTGGATGTTGGGGCATCAGTCAAGGCGATTGGGGCTGATCGGGTGGCTCAATTGGGGAATGTGCCTCTGACAGTTACTGAGTTACTCGAAGGTGGAGCAGCCTCGGTTGCTGCCTTGCAACAGTTAATGGAGACTGTAACAGATCCGGGTGTTTTGGTATGGCGTGATGAGTCTAGCTTGAAGTATGGTCCTTGTGTAACGCATCCGAACAAGATCATTTGCATTGGCTTGAACTATCGCAAGCACGCGGAGGAGACGAAGGCAGAAGTGCCAACACATCCGATTCTTTTTAATAAATTCAACAACGCGCTTACTGGTCATCTGTGCGATATTCCTTTACCGGAGAGCGTATCGCGAAATGTGGATTATGAAGCAGAGCTTGCCATTGTCATCGGGAAACAAGCGAAGCGTGTCGCGAAAGAGCAAGCGTTGGATTATGTGTTTGGCTACTGTAACGGCAACGATTTGTCCGCACGTGATTTACAACGACGTACATCGCAATGGTTGCTTGGTAAATCCATCGATAGCTTTTGTCCGCTTGGTCCATACTTAGTAACTGCGGATGAGGTAGGTGATCCGAATGCACTCGATATTCGCTGTACCGTTAATGGACAAGTTCGGCAGCATTCGAACACTTCCGATATGGTGTTCCCATGCGATGAGCTTGTCAGCTACATTTCACAGCATATGACTTTGGTGCCTGGGGATATCATTCTGACAGGAACACCTTCAGGTGTTGTCATGGGCTTGCCGAAGGAGCAACGTGTTTTCCTACAACCCGGAGATATTGTCACGGTGGAGATTGAGAAGCTTGGCGCGCTGACGAACCAAATGGTAAGTGAGTGAGGAGTGGGTTAGAGGTTGCAACACATCTTCGTTTAAATCGTCTAATGGTATGGAATAATTGATTAGACGTACGAGGAGAGTGCTGGTATGACTGCGATTGTAAAAATAGTGGTTGCTTTCTGTTTAGCGTGCAGTTTAGTCGCGTGTGGTGCGGTTGAACGTGGTGGTGTGCATAGTCCAGATAGTGCGGGGATTTCACTGAGTACATCGACTCCGGTGCAGGAAAGTACGCCACCAGAGCAGAGTGCAGAGAGTTCACCTGCAGAAGAACAAGACTTCGATGATCAGATTGCGTCATTACAGCAACAGATACATATGCTTGAGAGGGCTGTAGCAGCGACAACGCCTAAGCAGGCGATCGAAACATGGGTGAGGGCAATCGATAGCCGCAATGGAGCATTGGAATATGCGATGCTTGCTCCATGGTCTCGTGCTAAGCAGCTCAAGAGTTTCGAAGACGGCTACTGGGTGACAGGAACATCGAGTCCATGGCTGGAGCGATACCAGATTGATGAAGGAGAAGTGCAACCCGACGGCTCTTACATTTTTCGTGTGAAATTCGATTATCGCACCTCTGATGATGCCGAACTTGTAATCGATTGGGCAGATCTTGAAGCTGACGACATAATTGTTCGCGAGCATGATGCTTATTGGTATGTAGTCGAGGAGTAGGAATTTTGAGCTGTGTATATCAAAGGCCGAACGATTTCCAGGTGCATAACTTGTGAACGATCGGCTTTTTTTGTTCGATTACATATGCTGGGACAATCCTGCACAATTCCGCCTTAAATGCCCAAAACTCGCCCCGCACGATGATTTAAGGCGAGAAAACCGCCTTAAATGCGCAAAACTCGCATCGCACGATGATTTAAGGCGGGAAAACCGCCTTAAATGCGCTAAACTCGCCCGGCGCGAAGATTTAAGGCGAGAAAATCGCCTTAAAAGCGCAAAACTCGCATCGCGCGAAGATTTAAGGCGAGAAAACCGCCTTAAATGCGCAAAACTCGCACGGCGCGATGATTTAAGGCGAGAAAACCGCCTTAAATGCGCTAAACTCGCCCCGCGCGATGATTTAAGGCGAGAAAACCGCCTTAAATTCACTAAACTCGCATCGCGCGAAGATTTAAGGCGAGAAAACCGCCTTAAATGCGCAAAACTCGCCCCGCGTGAGTATTAGCAGTGAATTAGCGCCCGAACAAATCGCATATGTCCGTCAGATCGCAGAGACAATCTTGAAGCATCTAGAGCCCGTCCCAATTATTCAATTTTACCCAGAAGAAGACTGAAGAAAAGAGATCTTGTGTGTGGCAGATTACATACACAGGTGCTCCTAATTAAATCCTTCCCCTTGACTTCTCCTTCACAAGGATTATAATGTTCCTAACAATCATACACGTTGATTATGCCTATGAAGAGCATCCAACTCGGAGGCGTTCTCGTCAAGTGTAGCCGTAATGGCTATCTCCTAAGTTAACCGGCCCCGCCCGTTATCGCGGAACCAAGCGGATCGAATCGTACATTGTGCGGATCGATCAAGTTGGGTGGCACCGCGAGCTAACGCTCCTCGTCCCAATTAGACGAAGGGCGTTTTTTGTTTGTCTACAAACAACTAGGAGGATGGAACGATGATGAGAAAACACATTTTCAACGCAGGACCGGCAGCTTTACCGTTAGAGGTGCTCGAGCAAGCACAGCAGCAGTTCGTGGAGTATGACAATTTAGGGATGTCACTGATGGAGATGTCGCATCGAAGCAAACCTGTGGAGCGGATGAACGAGGAGACGCAGCAGCTTTTTATGGAATTGATGGGCTTACCGCCGCAGTACAAGGTGCTCTTCATGGGGGGAGGTGCGAGTACGCAATTTGCGTTAGTTCCACTTAACTTTTTGAAGCTTGGAACAGTAGGGCAGTATATTCTGTCAGGTAGTTTCTCGGAAAAAGCCTATCAAGAGGCGCAGACGATTGGAGAAGCTGCCGTACTTGCGAGCAGTAAAGCGCAGAAGTGGAGCAGGTTGCCGGACATAGGAAACATCGTGTTAGGTGAGAACACCGCATATGTGCATATGACGACGAACAACACGATCGAAGGCTCACAATTTAAGGTCGTTCCTGACACAACAGACGTTCCACTTATTGCTGACATGACGAGTGATATTCTAAGTCGGCAACGTGATTGGACGAAGTTTGGCTTAATATATGCAGGTGCGCAAAAGAACTTAGGTCCCGCTGGTGTTACCGTTGCGATTATAAGGGACGACATGTTGGCAGAATGTGCGGAAAGGATTCCGACGATTTTCAAGTACAGTACGTTTGCAAGCAATCAATCGTTATACAATACACCTCCTGTACATTCGATTTATGTGATGAAGCTAGTGCTAGAGTGGACGAAGCGACAAGGTGGCATTGAGGCGATGGAGAAGCGTAATGTGCAAAAAACGGAATTGCTCTATAACACGATCGACAATAGTGGCGGCTTCTATCGAGGCTTGGTCGATGTCGCTGATCGTTCGATTATGAATGTGACTTGGCGGATGCACGATGAAGAGCTTGAAAAGCGTTTCGTACAGGAAGCGAAGGGTCAAGGCTTTGAAGGTTTGTCGGGGCATCGCAGTGTCGGTGGACTTCGAGCTTCGGCCTATAACGCGGTCACAGTGGAATCGTGCCAAGCACTTGCTGACTTTATGATAGATTTTCAGAAACGGAACGGATAATTAAGATGGTAACGAAAGAGCCTTTCGAATCGTGAGTTCCACGGTCGAAGGGCTCTTTTCCGAGTTATACAGAATTTATAGGTTTCACACTTATCATTAACTGTATAACCTCCGCAAAGCTTCTTCACCGTCTAAGGACGGCGAAGCCGTTTTTGCTTGTCTTAATTAACTTCCGCCAATTTTATTTCGGTATTCCTGCGGGGTAATTCCGTAATGCTTTTTGAACAATCCGATGAAATAGCTTGGCTTCTGATAACCGAGCATAACCGATATTTCATAGATTCGCTCATTTGTCTGCGACAGTAGCACAGAGGCTTTTTCCATGCGCACTCGCAATAAATATTCACTAATGCCTTCACCTGTTTCAGATTTGTACACCTTGGACAGATAGGAGGGGTTAAGATAGACGTGCTCCGAGATCGATTGCAGGGAGGCATTCTCTAGATGCTTTGATATAAATGTCTGCACCTGGTGAATAAGTGTAGAGCGAGAATCTTTCTCCTCAACGTGAATGAAATTTCGATATTGGGCGACGACACGTTCGGTCCATTCTCGAAGTTCATTAACCGTATTCATCGTACGACCATTCGCAATGATGTGAAAATCTTCACCGATCGTATCTGCAAGCCATTTTTTGTTTTTATGGATTAGAGAGGCAATTGCACTAGCAATCATAAAGTACGCTTCTAGAATATGCTCGGGCGAATTGCGCCAATGCACTTCAATTTCCTCGAATATTGCACTTAATTTGTCTGATGCAGCTTGCCATTGTCCGATTTCTAGTAGCTGTGAGAGCGAAGGCAAGCGATAGAGCTCGCTCAGAAGTTGGGGTTCTCCACGGGTAGGTTCTTTTGCTAGCGAGACGAACAGCTCTCGATCCTCACCGATGAAATGTCTAAAATTCGTGAGTGAGGACTGATACTGCAGCGCAATATCGTTAGGGAATTCGACTTGCTTGCTCATCAGTATGGAGATACCGATTTTAAGATATTTGCGTGCAAGCTGCTGGAGTTCAAAAGCACGCAACTCAATCCAACTGTTCAATTCATCATCGGAGCGACTGTATTCTGTGGGATCTATTTTTGAACGCAACAGCACAACTGTATAGCCATGATAGTCGCTACAGTGCCACACATGAAGTCGGTCAGCAAATATTTCAGTTGCGATGTTGGAGAGTGCGTACTCAATGAGAGCTTCGCTTTCACCATCGTATCGGTTATGTTCATCATCCATTCTCACAAGCATCAAATGAACGGTATCCTTCATCATGAAAGGGATCTCATAATCAATGAGCTTGCGTTGGACTTCTTGCGTATGATTGGATTGCTTTCCGGTGAGCAGGTCAAGCAACAAATATTCGCGCAGCTTAGGCAGTTGCTCACGAAGGGTGTATTTAGCTCGCTGAGCAGAGCTAATCTCCTTCCATTCCTCCTCCAATTCTACAACCGCTCTGCTCACTGCTCCCATTAATTCATCATCAGCTACAGGCTTGAGTAGATAATCGCTTGATTTGAGTTTCATCGCTTCCTTCGTATACTCGAAATCTGCATAGCCTGTCAGCAAAATGCATTTGGTATGCTTCCACTTCAATCTAATTTCCGCAATAAGCTCGAGACCCGACATTCCTGGCATTTGTATATCGGTTACAACGACATCGATTGGATGCTCGCTCATAATGTCGATTGCATCAAAAGCAGAGTATGCTCTGTGAACTACTGTAATGCCAATATCTTGCCATGGTAGCATATCTGCAAGGTCATCAGCCAAAATAGATTGATCGTCGATGATGAGTAGCTGGTACATCAATTATCTTCCTCCTTCTTCTATGCTCTCAATTGGCCAATAGAGCTCAACCGTCAATTGTCCAGCATCTGTACGGGTGACTCGAAGTCCTGCGTGCTGGCCGAATTGAAGCAGCATTCGCTGTCTCGTATTCCAAAGTGCGCAACCATGGTCATCGGCGGGAGGAAGCTCGATTTGCTGATGAAGTTGGGCGAGCCTCTCGGTGGAAACACCAACTCCATTGTCTGTGACGCGTAGCAAGTTAAAGCCGTTCAACTGCAATGCAGTTATCCAAATCGTTCCTTCACCTAAAGGGCCAATTCCATGGATGACGGCATTTTCAGCTAGTGGCTGAATGCTTAGACGCGGAATCTCTAGCTTATTCATTTCCTCAGGAATCTGAATCTCATAGTGCAAATCTTGAACATTCATCGCTTGTATTGCTAAGTAGCTGTTAACTAAATCTAGCTCTTCTTGCAACGTTGCTAAGGGCCTCTCAGATCTTGTTGTATAGCGATAATACTTACTAAGATGCAGTGCAAGCTCCATGACGGATTCTTTATGACCAAGTCTAGTTAAGCTTCGAATCAAGGTAAAGCAATTGTATAGGAAGTGGGGATTGATTTGTGATTGCAGCTGTTTCAGATTTGCATCCCGTGACCTAATCGTTTCTAGATAGACGTTCTGGATGAGATCTTCAATTTGAAGAGCCATGTCGTTGAAGCCTACAAGCAGATAGTGGAACTCATTGTTCGGATTAAACACTTTGAGCTTCGGATACTCCCCGCGTTTAAGCTTTCTGATGCCAATGATAAGCTCGCGAATCGGGAGCTGCACACTGTTGTATAGAATATACGCTGCGATAATACTGCCAATGAGAAGGAAGCCGATTGAACCGTAGAATAAATAGCTGTTAGCTGTAATCGGACTCACGAAATCTTTGATAGAGATGTAGTCGATTAAGTACATTTTCAGAGATGACATCCAGACAGCGCTAATAATATAAGTGCTCTCAGATATTTTAATTTGTGAAATCTGTTGCTCTGCAAGCTCTGCTGGGTCGATCTGCTCCATAATTGTGGTTTGCTTGCTGATATCGGCACTACTAGAGTTAATAATGTGGCCATCTGGAGTAATGATGAAGGGGTTGCCTTTGCCTCCGGCCTTGAATTTATCAAGCGCTTTCACTAAATCGGTGACTGGAAAGCTCAATTCTACAATTAGCCCTGCTTTATCCAATGTCGTTTCGAAGGGCTCGATCAAATAGCGGATAATGCGGGGTCTATCTCGAAAATAGGAGGGTACAGCCTCGGTGTAATGCCAGTTCTTGGAGTAGTTGGCTTTCAAGAGATCCTCTTCATACACCAATGAAGAATTGCTAGAAACATAGGTTTGGGTATTGGGGGCATAAACACTAATTGTAGTATCCCAAGTAGATGAGGCATTAAGTAGTCGCAGTTTTTCTGCAACACGCTGTTGCTCGTTTGTTTGCTCATAAAGGCTTGCAATTTCAATGAATTCTAATGTTCGTACGTTAATGTCTTCGCTGATCAGAAGCCCTGCTTTTGACACTTGGGTCGCGATCTCATCGGTTTTTGAAGCGAAAAAGGACAAGTCCTTATACATCGATTTCTCTACTTCATCTGTTACAACTGCCACACTAGTACGATATGACAACCAATAGATTACAATAATCGGAATGAGCAGCATTACGATCAAGCCCATAATTTTGGTGAACGTATTGGGTCTTAACGTCATCTCGATCAAACCTTTCCTAGCAAGCTGTGATATGACAAAATAGCGGTATCATTCCAAAATGATTGGCACAGACGCTCAAATTGCGGATTGATATACTAAATATACCCAAAGTGGAGTGTCTGTCAATTCAGAAAATAGAAAGTGGAGAGGATAATCAACATGGAGATGATCACGAATACATCGGTCGACACTACCGCTGACGCTCCGTTCGGGCGTCCGAAACGAACCGGTTGGAAAGGATTTTTGCGACGAACTTGGCCCCTGCATCTTATGATTCTACCAGCAGTTATTTTACAGCTCATATTTGCATACATCCCGCTTGGAGGGCTCGTCATTGCTTTTCAAGATTACAAACCCTTTTTGAAGATTACAGGGTCCAAGTGGGTCGGTCTTGACCATTTCCGATTTATGTTCACTTATCCTGATAGCAAACAAATTATATATAATACGGCGTTCATTGCGGGTGTTAAGATCATCTGCAACATCGTCGTCCCTTTCACATTTGCCCTCTTGCTGAATGAAGTGAGAAAAACTTTCTTCAAGCGGACAGTTCAGACAATGGTGTACTTACCCTTTTTCATCTCATGGGTTTTCTTAGGTGGAATTTTGCGCGATATGCTCGACTCCAACGGAATTGTGAACACACTGCTCGGGGATTGGTTTGGAATCGAGTCGATATTGTTTCTCGGTAATGGCAATTGGTTCAGATTCACCGTCATTGTCAGTGACATTTGGCAACAATTCGGGTTCGGCACAATTGTTTACTTAGCGGCCTTAGCAAGCGTTAACCCTTCGCTTTACGAAGCTGCAGAGGTTGACGGTGCGAGTCGATGGAAGCAGACGATCCACGTTACACTGCCTTCATTGACGCCTATCGTAATCGTTGTTGGTACGCTTGCGATGGGCAACATCTTAAACGCAGGCTTTGATCAAATCTTCAACCTTTACGCGCCGCTCGTCTATGACAAGGGAGACATCATCGATACGTTCGTTTATCGAACAGGTATATTGAATGGTCAATATAGCTTCGGAACTGCAATTGGGATATTCAAATCTTTAGTCGGTTTTGTACTCATTGTAATCGGTTATAGACTGGCCTATAAGTTTGCAGATTACAAAATCTTTTAAGGAGGTGCGGCCAGTTGTACTATAAATCTAATAGCTACAGAGTGTTTACGCTATTCAACTATTTATTCCTGGGAATCGCCGGGTTGCTCTGCATTCTGCCAATTATTCATATTCTAGCGGTCAGCTTCAGTGCAAGTGCACCTGCGAATGCCCATATAGTTGGACTATGGCCAATCGAACCCAATCTCGATTCATATACGAAAACGATGAACAATCCAAACTTCTTACGTGCTTTGCTCATTGCAGTGGAGAGAACGCTATTAGGAACGACGATTACGATGTCGGTTATTCTACTAGCAGGATATGTACTCTCGAAAAACTACTCCTACTTCAAAAGTAGAAGCTTCTATGCTTGGTTCTTTGTGTTTACAATGTTATTCAGTGGTGGGATCATCCCAAGCTATATTTTGATACGCAGCCTTCATTTGATGGATACGATGTGGGCGCTCGTCCTGCCGGGCGCGGTTCAAGTGTTCAACATGATTTTGTTAATGAATTTCTTCAGAGCTACTCCTAAGGAGCTTGAGGAGGCAGCATTTATTGATGGAGCAGGGCATTTCAAAATATTGTTGAAGGTGTATTTGCCACTTGCGATGCCAGCGATCGCCACACTATCTTTATTCTCGATTGTTGGGAACTGGAATGCATGGTTCGATGGCTTGCTTTATATTAACAACTATCGCAATTACCCACTTGCGACGTTCCTGCAGACGATTATCGTTCAACAAGATTTCAGTAAGCTGAACCCGGACATTAATGAACTGAAGAACATTTCACAACGCACAGTTAAAGCGGCACAAATCTTTATTGGTATCGTTCCAGTGTTACTTGTTTATCCATACTTACAAAAATATTTTGTTAAAGGAATTGTGCTTGGCGCGGTGAAAGAGTAGAGAAGAAGATAACAAAATAGCATCATTCTCAAAATAATGGTATATATAAATATTTATTCCAGATTTATATTGAAACCAGAACGTTGGAAGCGTTCACAAATATTCTTCGGGGGGATAACAATGCGTAATCAAATGACTTATCGCAAGCTGTTGCTCGTAGCACTGATCGCTATGATGACGTTTACTATTGCAGCTTGCTCAGGTACCAAAAACAATGAAAAAGCTTCAGGCAGCCAAGGCGCGTCAGCATCGTCAAGCAAAGATTCAACTGAGCAAGGTGATAAAAGCAATGTAGATGAGACGGGCTGGGATGGAAAGAGATATGTAGAACCTATCGATTTAACTACAGTTAAAGGCATAGGAACGAACTACTTTTTCAAAAAGAACGAGACAATGGAAAATAATGTATTACAGAAATATATTAAAGAAAACCTCGGTATCGATGTAAAGTATGATTGGCTCGTGACAGATACGAATGACGCATATAAAACAAAGCTGCGCCTGATGCTTTCATCCGGCGAGCCAATGCCAGATGTCGTTACTTATCGGGGCGACAACGAAACAATAAACATGCTGATCGATTCTGGTCAATTTATGTCCATTGATGAACTGTTTGATAAATACGCTAGTGATAGCTATAAAGCAGGGGTAGCATTGAATTCCGATACTTTCCTCTCCGTTATGAGAGATGGGAAGAGAATGGCATTACCGATACTTGACTATGCATACAACGACGATATGGTACTCTGGCTCCGTCAAGATTGGATGGATAAGCTTAATCTTCAAGCACCTAAAACGATTGCCGACTTGGAAGTCATTATGGACGCATTCGTGAACAAAGATCCAGATGGCGACAGCAAGAAAAATACGATTGGTTTAGCGCTCGGGTTTAAGAACTCGTACCTAAACTGGATGACTGATGTAAGCTGGGTGTTTGGTGCATATGGCACGATGCCAGGACAATGGAATTTGAAGAGCGACGGCACACTCGAACACGGATCGGTTGATCCTGCAGCGAAGCAAGCATTAGCGACACTCAAAGATTGGATGGACAAAGGATATATTTCTAAAGATTCCGGTCTGAAGGATGAAGTATCCGGCTCGGAGCTGTTTACTAAAGGCGAAGCGGGTGCAATCGTCGGTCGTAACTGGTTGCCTGACTGGCCATTCGGTGATTTAACAAATAACGTACCGGGGTCCAAGTATAAAGCTTATCCAATTCCAAGCGGACCTGATGGTAAGATCGGATCACAAAGTGGAAACCCATCGGTTAACGGTTGGATGCTAATCAATAAAGATGCGAAGCATCCAGAAGCACTGTTACGCTACTATAATTTCTTCTTTGATAATTGGGCGAATCCAGGCGTTGGCAGTGAGTTCGAATATGGCTTTGCAGAAGGCTATGATTGGGCGAAGCTTCCGGACGGTACAATTACGAAAGAGCCTGAGAAATATCCGGACTTGTTTCCTGACTATGGAGATCGTACGCACCTTGTAGAACCGATCTACTATTCATTGACATACGAGGGTGCAAGACTTCCGGCTCTCTATGCAGAGACGATGTCGATGTTAGCGGATGGAGGCACACCATCTACACCGTATGAGATTCAAACCTCTCAAATCCGTAAGCAAGAAAATATCGATGCAATGAAGGTCGTTCTTGCACAGAAAGACATTCGAATGAAGAACTACTTCCAAGGTCCGTTGACAGAGACGATGAAGCAGAAGAACGAGCTGTTGGATAAGCTGATCAATCAAACTTATGCCAAGATTATCTATGGTCAATCATCGGTTGACGAGTTTGACACAATGGTAAGCAATTGGAAGAAGTCTGGTGGCGATGATGTTACACAAGAAGTAAATGATTGGTACAAAACAGCTTCAGGTAAATAACAACGACAAGCACGAAGAAGGAACGCCATGGAACTAGGTATTAATTTACTAGCTGTTGGCGTTCCTTTCATTTTGCCAAATTGAGAGGTGCGAATGGTGAAAAAGCAATTATCTAGCAGTAAAAAGCTTCTATATATTATGATGTGCGTAATTTTGGTGTTCGGTTTGGTTGAAGATACGTCGAGATTCGGCAGAGCTTCTGCTGCATCTGCTACTGGGTCTTTTGGAGATACTGGCGGACACTGGTCGGACCAGACATTGGGTAAATGGAAGGATCAGCAATTATTGAAGGGTTATTCTGACGGCACTTTTAGACCCAATGAATCTTTGTCCCGCGCTGAATTTGTTAAGCTTGTCAATCAGGTATTCGGGTTTACTGCAAGTAGTAAAAGTACTTTCTCAGATGTTAATGATCATGCATGGTATGTGAAGGACGTATCCTATGCTGTGGAAGCGGGCTATATTACGGGATATCCTGGTGGAATCTTTAAGCCTAATTCGAGTGTTAAACGTCAGGAAGCAGCTAAGATTGTAGCCTCTTTGTTTAACTTATCTGAAGCTAATGTTGCTCAATTGGATGGGTATAGTGACAGCAATCAAATTGCGGAATATGCCCGTAAGCCTTTCGAGCAGTTAATCGCAGGTGGATATATGAAGGGTTATAAGGATGGAACACTCCGTCCGTTGGCATCGCTTACACGTGCAGAGGCCATCGTCATGCTTGATCGACTAGCGCCAAATGTAATTAATAAGCCGGGCGCAGTATCAAAGCTGAATGGAGAAGGCAATGTTCTCATTTCAAGCTCAGGTGTTACTTTGCAGGAGGTTAAAGTTCAAGGTGATCTGTTCATTACTGCTGGAGTAGGTGAAGGTGAAGTCGTTCTTAGTAACGTTACAGTTCAAGGAACGTTATATGTGAACGGAGGCGGAGTGAACAGTATTTATGTGCGAAATTCTACTATTAATCATATGAATGTCAATAAACGAAGCTCACCGGTTCGTGTCGTGTTCGAAGGGACGACAGGGATTAACGATGTGAGCATAGATTCAGACGCCATTATCGAAACAGGTAGCGGAGTTAACATAGAAAGCTTTACAGTTGGGCAAAGCGGAAGTGGGACGACGTTGAATGGAGATCGTGTAAACACGGTTGTGCCGCACAAAATTCGTAACGGGAGAGTAGAGGGTTCAGCTCCGACATCTAGTGGCATAATCGGTGGAGGGGATAACGGGAATTCAAATGATTGGAAACTCGTCTGGAGCGATGAATTTAATGGAGACGGCGACCACGCGGACGCGAATGGATTAGATCTTAGTAAGTGGGATTATCAGCTGGGAACTGGGGCCGAGTATGGACTTGATGGCTGGGGCAATTCAGAACAGCAGTTTTATTCTAAAGATAACGTCGAGGTCAAGGGAGGCAAGCTTGTCATTACGGCACGTAATGATGGTCAAGGTAGCAAGCCTTATACATCTGGAAGACTATGGACCAATACGACATATTCCAAAGCATACGGAAAATTCGAAGCAAAGATCAAGATGCCACTCGGTAAGGGAATATGGCCAGCATTTTGGTTGATGCCTGCAGATGATGAATATGGCGGCTGGGCATCATCAGGTGAAATCGATATTATGGAAGCAAGAGGACGGGTTCCAGACAAGGTCGGCGGTACCATCCATTATGGTCGCGGTTGGCCGAACAATAAATATATGAGCAAAGATTATGAATTTCCGGATGGCCAAGACATTAGTGGAGAGCATGTATACGGATTGGAATGGGAGCCGGGTGAAATTCGCTGGTATGTAGATGGTAACCTCTATCAAACGATTAATAATTGGGATAGTACAGGTGCTGATCAAGCAGCCAAATATGCATTCCCAGCCCCATTTGACAAGCCATTTTATTTAATTCTCAATTTGGCAGTCGGTGGTACTTTCGATGGCGGACTTGTTCCAGATGCGAACATGCTGCCGGCAGAGATGGTCGTAGATTATGTGCGTGTCTATGAATTAGCAGGACGTCCATATAAAACGCCTGTTGAACCATCGGTTGCACAGGAGCCATTGCCTAATGTTTATAAGTATCCGATCAATGGCAATTATGTGCATGATGTGGCTTTTGAACAAGGCTTCACAGAAATTGCAACACCAGACCAAATATTAGATACCGCTTATTGGAATTTTGCACATATTAGCACCTTTAACGGAAATGGTACGGTCAGCAAAGATGTAATTGGTGGATCGTCTTATGCTAAGGTCGATATCAGCGCCGGAGGCAACGCAGCGCATTCCATTCAGCTTATACAGAATGTAACATTAGGCAAGGGAAGATGGTATAAGCTGACGTTTGATGCTAAAGCGTCCGCTAGCCGAGATATTTCGGTGAAAGTGGGCGGAGGAGAAAGTCGTGGATGGTCGTCGTATTCGGACTCCTTGACGGCAAGTCTATCTACAGAAATGAAAGGCTATTCTATGGTGTTCCAGATGGCAGCAGATACAGATGTTTTGGCGAGGTTGGAATACAATTTAGGGTTGAATACAAATTCAGTTTGGATCGGTAATGTGAAATTAGAAGAAACGACAGCACCTGATCCCTACTCAGAGGATGCAGCAAAAGAGCCGATCGCAGGTAATCATATTTATAATGGTACATTTGATTTAGGGCGGATCGACCGAATGACGTTCTGGAAATTTAATACTTCAGGTGGTGCTAGTGCCACAGCATCGGTAGACGCTACAGAAAGAAAGTTAAAGGTGAACATTCAATCAGGTGGATCAACAGCGGATGCGATTACGCTCCGGCAGTCGGGTATTCAGTTGCTTGAGCCGAATGATTACCGTCTAACTTTCAGTGCGAAGAGCGATCAAGCACGCTCCATTGCTGTTGCATTACGCAAGCTGGATGGAACAGAATATAGTGGCATTCAAACGATACATCTGACTCCATCGATGGCTGAATACACAATTGAATTTACGATGGAAGAAGATAGCGATCCGCTTAGTCAGCTAGTATTTATGCTCGGAGGAAGCAATATTGGAATAATGTTAGACGATGTGAAGCTGATTAGACTTACGGATATAGGTGTGGGCATGTTGCCGATTGCGGAGCAATTTCCATTAGTCAACGGTGATTTCTCGAATGGCAAAGAGAGCTGGTCGGAACATGTTCAAGGTCGCTATGATGGCTGGGGTTCGAGTGCTACCTTCGAAGTAGATCAGGAGCAAATGGGCATTGATATTGCTAACATAGGGGTCAATCCTTGGGATGTTATGCTCATGCAGAACGATTTCCCGCTACGGAAAGGTCATACGTATATTGTTAAAGTTGACGTTAAATCAACTGTCCCTCGTGACATGGAGGTAGTAGTTGACGGAGGGGGAACACGTTACCTGTCTGATAAAGTTAGCTTGACTACAACTTGGCAGACATTCTCCTACGAGCTAGAGCCAACTGCTGACTGGACCGCATCGTTCAAGCTTCTTCTTGGAAAAATTACAGGGATGACAGATCCAGGGGCGCATGTGGTTACTGTAGATAACGTTCGTGTAGAGGAGAAAGGCGCGCGCGAAAGAGCATTTCCTCTGAAAAATGGCAGCTTCGATAATGGAATGACGGATTGGAATGAGCATGTGCAAGGTCGCTATGATGGTTGGGATTCAGTAACAGCGATTAAGGTTGTGGGTGGTGTAGCAATAGCTACAATTTCGAATGTTGGCAACAATCCGTGGGATGTGATGTTGTTCCAAGGAAATATGCCTGTTATCAAAGGGCAGACGTATGTGGTCACATTTGAAGCAAGCTCCAGTGTTGCTCGAAACATTGAAGCCGTAGTTGAAAACTCGTCCTATTATCGTTATTTGAACCAATCTGTCTCACTGGATGTAGCTACGAATACGTATCGCTTTGAATTTACACCCACGCAGGACGATACGGTAGGTTTGAAGTTTCTATTAGGGAAGCCGGAAGTAGGAATCGTACCGTCCTCTGCGCACCAAATCGAATTCGATAACATTACTTTTCAGATCAAAGGTGTGTAGGAAGTAGTTTAGTATCATGAAAAAGCAGCCCCGTGTTCACGCATTATTCATGCGCGAACACGGGGCTGTTGTGTAATACTCAGATTATAATGACTGATACTTGTGAGCAGCATCGCGTACCGCTTGCCAATCCGCGAGATGCTTTTCCAGGTTATTGATAAGCTTGTTGATGCCATCTAGTAGATTATCTGTCTCACCCGAGGTTAGCGACTCAAGAGATTGTACGACTTCTTGCGGGAGCGGGAGGTGTGAAGGTACTGAACTGAGCATCCGCTGCAACGCGATGGAGATTGAAACTGCTTGTGGAGTCTGTGAAACGACAAGAGGTTGTGCAGAGGACGCAACCGCGGGCTCTACCGGAATTTGCATACCATCAACTACAGTTTGCTTCTCTTCAACCGTTTCATTCGATTCCACTATAGGTGCGCTGGAGTTCGATTTTTCTTTTTTCTCCACTGGTTCCTTTGGCTCTGCAGCCTTCGCTCGTTCCTTCCGATTGTGCTCGAACGTCGCCCAAGTCTCGATCAATTCGTGACCGGATTTGAACAATAGGTTGCCCTTCGTGCGATCGGAGATGTCCTTGTCCTTGAACAGCTTGGCAATCTTCTTCACATCACTTACAGGCATTTCATCCCGCGCCATAATAAGTGCTAGTGAATCGCGATGCTCCATCGGAAGATCCTTCAGTGGCATCAATTGATCCTCGGTCAACTTGTCCTTGCGGATTTCTGTGCCCGAGACAATGAGCTTCTTCACGGCGTTGCTGAATTTCAGTAGCTCGCACTTGTTCTTAATATAGGACTCAGGCTTGCCAAGCTTACTCGATAAATACTTGGTAGAACTGCTGAATTTTGGGTCAGTGAGTAGCCTATGAAACGCCTCAGCTTCCTCAATCGGCGAGAAGCCTTCACGCGTTAAATTCTCCGCAATTTGCTCCAAATAAATTTCGAGATCGTCAGTTACCGTGGAGACGATGCAAGGAATCGTGGGACGATTGAGCATTTTGCACGCCTTGTAGCGACGGTTTCCGTAGATGATCTTGTACCGTCCATCTCCCGTCGTTCTTACTTTAATAGGGGATAGCAGGCCGAGCTCCTCGATGCTGTTCATTAGCTCCTGCAACGCTTCTTCATCGAACTGATAACGGGGTTGATCCGTATCCTCGTCGATTAAGTGTGTCGCGATTTCGATCATGTCCATGTCGGTTCTCCTAATCGGTTCGTTAGATTTCTATAGAAGTATTATATCATGGCTGGAAAATGAATGAGAGAATTATACTGCTTTTTGAAAAGGTGGAGCAGGAATCGCTTATTCTTCCCACGTAAAGTCTTCTAGGCGCTCTGTAGAGTACTGCCCTCCGGTCTGTCTGATCACCTTTTCTACCTTTTTGCTACTGAGATTATATACTCCGAAGCCCGTATATCCGTAGGTATCGTCATGGCTAATGTTGTAATGGAATAAGAACCGCTTGCTATCCGGACTCCACTCTACGATTGAGGTCTCATAATCAAACCGACCGTACTGCTCGTGATCGATGAGATAGCCATTGTCTGGATCATCCATAATCTGCTGCTCGATGTCTGTCAGATCGAAGATTTCACCTGATCTGATATCTATCCACATAAAAGTATTCCATGTCCGACCGCCATAGCGAGCATAGAGCCACTTGCTATTAGGTGACCAGAATAAATCGTAGATAAACGCTCCTTGCACGGAGTAGAGCTTTTCTACCCTTCCATCTCTTGCAATCCACACAGTTCCATCGTTATATGTCGCTTCTTCAAACTTAACGAAAGTATAGGTATTTCCATCAGGCGAGCGAATGAATCGGGGATCTGCATCGAAGCTTTTCAACATAACTTTATTAGAAAATGAAGCAGCTTCAGCGACTAAATGTTCTGGGTCTTGCAACAATTCGTCAACGATCCCGAGTACGACGTCATGATGCTCAGGGCTATCGAACTCGATGATTCGATAGGCGCAATACCAGCGAACGTCTTTGTCTGGGTGCTTCGTTAAAATCAGTAGTTGATCTAATGTTACATTTTCCATTCTTTCGTTAACGGGATGATATCTCACATCAACAAATCCAATGCTGTTCCACATGTCAGTCGCTTGCTGCTGGGCAGGGGTTAGCGGTGTCTCAATTGGAGTAGGTTCTGGTGAAGGCTGCTTTAAAGGTTCTTGAGAGGGCTCCTGAGAAGATTCTGGAGAAGCGATATCATTGTCCTCATCTGCAGCAACCAATAGATTACCGCTAACCGTTTGCTCATTGCTATTAGGACGCTCGATACCGACGAACAGCACAAATCCAACAATAACAGCTACTATTCCACTCCCGAGCACAATTCCCCATATGCGCCTTGAAGGCTTGGTTTGCTTCCTCTGATCAGCTTGCAGCTTGATCTCCACAGCCTCCATATGCTGAGATGTGAACATGCGCTCGCGGAAGGGAGCTTTGCGAAGTGCTTCATTCATCTCTTGTTCAGTTGGTGGCATCGCTTAGTTCACTCCCTATCAGATCAGATAAACGACGGCGCGCTCTATGTAATCTGGATTTTACAGTGCCTAATGATATATGAAGGGTTGCAGCAATTTCTTCTAATGAAAGCTGATAATGTGCGCTAAGGACGAGCGTCTCACGGTATTGGACGGGCAATTGCATGACTTTGTCCCATATTTCATTGGAATAACTCTGTTCCATGTATTGTTGCTCTGCGGAAGGGTGTGCTCGATTTATTTTTCTAGCGTTAAATCCCACTGTTCTGCGCACGAAGGCAAGCCTACGGCGGGAATTGGCGGTATTCCTTGTGATGGTCAGCAGCCATGTTCGAATCGAGGATTGACCGCGGAAGGAATCGATATGCTTGAAAGCTTTGAAAAAGACATCCTGCGAAATATCGTCAGCCCAGTCGTGCTTGCGGGTTAGAAAGTAGGCATAGTTCCATACGTCCTCGCCGTATTTCTCCATCATCGTACGAATGTCGAGACTTTCTATTGTAGAGATGTACTTGAGATGCTCATCCATCACGGCTTCCTGTCACCTTCCTCTCTCCGTTGAACAATTAGACTCCATACATAGGCAAAAGGTTCCCATCAGTAAAAAATAGGATATACTTATTCTAATCAACATGTTGTGTAGGTGGGAAGGAGACTGACAGCATGCGCACGCATCAAAGATCATCTCTTGTAAAGTACGTTGTTCTGTTCCTTATTTATGCTGCTGTCATGGGCCTCTATGTGTGGGTTACCTCACCCAATACTGTGCCTGCAGAGTACCGAGGTGGACCCGCAGACCCAGCAACGTTCTTCACACCGCAGCAATTAGAGGATAGCGCTAAGCTCAATTCGGCACGTTACTGGATTACGTTCATGAGTGGTCCTTGGGAGTGGTTGATTTATGGTTTTCTCTTGCTAGGAGGATTATCGCGCTATTGGCGGGAGATGCTGGAGCGGCGGTTTCCAATCGTAATTCGATTCCCAATATTCGTGTTGCTTGTACAAGCGGCATCATTCCTTTTATATTTGCCACTGCGAATTTTCGGTTACAGCTTGTCCAAGAACTATGGGATTTCGACGCAGCCAGTTGCAAGCTGGATTCGGGATAAACTTGTCGCATTCGGTATTGGGTATGTGACAGTACTCGTTGTGGCAGCGGTTGCGTTCTGGATTATCTCTCGGGGTGGCCGATGGTGGTTGAAGCTGTGGCTGCTGTCGATCCCATTTATCGTGTTTATGATGTACATACAGCCCGTCGTTATCGATCCAATCTACAACGATTATTACCGACTGAGCGATCCGGCATTAGAGCAAAGCATTCTTGATCTTGCTGCCAAAGCGGATATTCCTGCTGATCGAGTGTACGAAGTGAACATGTCTAAGAAGACCAATTCGATTAATGCCTATGTGAATGGTCTAGGGTCTTCTTTACGTATTGTGCTTTGGGACACGACGTTAATGAAGCTGACTGAGCAGCAAATTTTGCTCATTATGGCTCATGAAATGGGTCACTATGTAAAGCATCATCTAGAATGGAGCGCACTCGGAGCAGTAGGCTCATCGTTGGCCTTACTTTTCATTGGTAGCGTATTGTATCGTTGGGCTGTTCGCAAATGGGGCAATAGGTTGGGGATTCGATCATTGTCGGATATGACTGCACTTCCGCTCATTTTGCTGCTTCTATCATTGATCTCCTTCGTATCCATGCCCCTATCGAATGCGATATCGCGAAACGCTGAGTCAGCTTCGGATACTTATGCTTTCGAGTTAATCGGCAATAGTGAAGGGGCAGTCTCGATGTATCAGACGATGACGATTACTGGGCTTGGAGATGTGAATCCGCCATCACTAATAAAGTGGATCTGGAATACACATCCGACTGACATGGAGAGGATCATGCGTGCAGTACAATATGCGGAACAACATGGGCGTTGATCTCTATTTGGCAGCAGGGGTACTATCTTCTCCACACTTCCTTGAACAATTCCGTGTGAAGCTACATCGTGCCATGGTATCGCATGTTGATATTGGGGAAATTCACTCGCAGCTCGTATTTCCATATGGCGATTGGTCCGTTCCGCTCAAGACACAGTTAAGTGAAGTGAGCCGTGACCTCCACATTCACGAGGGGCGATATGCTAGATCGATTGGCGGTACAAGATTGCTTGCGATGATTGATCAATCCCGTGAGCTGCGGGAGCTAGCGACACTAACGATATTGATTGGACATAGTGCGGGAGGCATTGCTTCGCTTCATGCAGCAAAGCTGCTTTTAGAGCGGGAGGGCAAGCATAACTGCTTCGTTGTCATGATCGGGTCGCCCAAATGTCGCATACCTGAAGGACTTAGCGATAACGTATTTTATTTGTTTGCAGAAGGCGGACATACGGTGAATGGGCGCAAGCGAACGCTTCGTCTAGCTGATCCCATTACCCGCCTCGGTACATTCGGTGGCTGGCATTCGGGTAGAATGCGTTTTCCACTTTGGAATAATAAATTGCACGCACCACTACATAAGCGTGGACTGCCGATTATTGGCGGGCACGCAGACTATTTTCGCAATGAATCGCCTTATCTGAATGAGCTTGGAATATCAAATTTAACGCTGACAATAGACACCATGATGTTATGGCTTAGTCAAAGAATTAAGCTTTAGACTGGAATAACGAGATGAGACATATTACACTAGTAAACATAAGTAATTATCAAACTTACATTCACATTATTCATGAATACAACGGAGGTAATTAGCGTGCGAATTGGTGCAGTTGAAGCAGGCGGAACGAAAATTGTATGCGGGATTGGTAATGAAGAGGGTGAAATCCTCGAAAGAATAAGCTTTCCAACAGTTAAGCCAGAGGAAACGGTTCGTCAAATTATCGCTTATTTCCAAGATAAGCAAGTCGAAGCGATTGGAGTAGGCTCGTTCGGGCCGATCAATATAGATGTGAACAGCCTGCAATATGGTTACGTGACGACGACACCTAAGCCAGGTTGGAGTAATTATCCATTCCTTCCTGAGTTGAAAAAGGCTCTTCATGTTCCATTTGGCTGGGATACGGATGTTAATGCAGCAGCTCTGGGTGAAGCAACATGGGGAGCGGCAAAAGGTTTGGAGAGCTGTCTTTACTATACGATTGGAACAGGTGTAGGTGTAGGAGTATATACAGAAGGCAAGCTCGTACACGGTCTAATTCATCCTGAAGGTGGTCATATTCTGACAAGGCGTCATCCTGAAGATACTTATGGCGGTTTCTGCCCGTATCATGGGGATTGCTTGGAAGGGATGACTGCAGGACCAGCGATTGAAGGGCGTTGGGGGATTAAAGGTAGTGAGCTGGATGTGGATCATAAAGCGTGGGAATTCACCGCATTCTATATCGGTCAAGCAGTTGCAGGAGCAATTCTAATGCTTTCTCCCCAAAAAGTTATTTTGGGCGGTGGCGTTATGCATCAAGAGCAGCTTTTCCCGCTTATTCGAGAGCAGGTGCGTCGTAATCTGAACGGTTATGTGAGCTCACCAGCGTTAGCGGAGCACATTGATACGTATATCGTAGCTCCAGGCTTGGGAGATAATGCCGGTCTAGCGGGATCGCTTGCGTTAGGATTAAGAGCTCTTGGATGAGAGAATTCTAACCGAATTTTAAGAATTGGGTCGATTTGCTAGCGTGACAACGTTTCCACTCTCCTTGGTAAATCCTAGTAGGCTGCTGCTGTGGTATATTAAATTTCGACAGCACAGACGCTGGAATTCCAGCGCTACCAGGAGGAAATACACTTGATTAAATCAATGACTCGTAAAATAGTATTAACAGGAATGTTAGCAGTTGTCGGATTTACAGGAGTTGCATTTGGTTCAGGAGCTCAAGCAAGTGCGGCTACAGCACAATCGCTAGAGTTGTTGTCTTACGGCAAGGAGTATATTGGAACACCATACAAATATGGTTCTCCAAGTGGTGTGACGTCTGCGTTCGATTGCTCTTCATTCGTTCAATATGTGTTTCAATCCAAAGACATCTCGTTACCGCGTACTTCTGTTTCTCAAGCTTATGTAGGTGACAAGATCGACAAAGCATACTTAAGCGTAGGAGACCTTGTTTTTTACCGTACAGGAAACAGCTGGATTAGCCACGTTGCGATCTATGCAGGAGACGGTAAAATATTGCACGCAAGCAGCACGAACGGTGTCACATTATCCGACATGAATACGAGCTATTGGAAGAAAGCCTTCGTCATGGCACGAAGAGTATTATAAGAGTCTACTATCATTTGGCGAAAGTCTGAGCTTGTATTCACGAGGTGTGCAGTGGTTAAAGCGGTGGAACATGTCGTAAAAGTGCCCGAGGTTCGTCATACCGACAGACTCGGCAATCTCGGCAATGCTTGCGTTATTCGTTAACAACTGCTGCTCCGCTTTCTTTATCCGCTTGTACGCAACATATTCAGTGAAGGGCATCCCAACCGCCTGCTTGAACAGCTTGATGAAGTACGTGTAGCTGATGTTGATCTGCTTACATAATGCGTCTACGGAAAGCTTCTCATGGAGATGCTTATCCACGTAATCGAGCGCAGGTTGCATCCGTTCTATCAAATCGTTGTCATGATAATGCAACTTAGACTGCGTATCGTTACGAAGCAATAATAACAGCATATTTTTAATTTTTGAGGAGACGGCTAGCTCATAGCCGAGCTCCTTATTGTTCATTTCCTCGTAAATTTCGCGTATTAGCTTGACTGTCTCCGATCTGACTTGTCCATTTTCACGGTAGATGTAATTCAAGGAGCTTAAAGGTCGTATGACTTCGGCAAAATGGCGCATGCTTCTCAAAGTGCTCTGATCCCAGTATTTGTGCAAATCGATCTGAAGGACATAGTAGCTAAGATCAGCATTTGTCGGCATAGAGTGGTGAGGTTCATTCGAGCCAAATAATCCGATATCCCCATCTCTCAACACAAGCTGTTCCTCCGGACAGAACGCTGTTAGCTCCCCCCGTAGAATGAATAGAAACTCGACCTCTTTATGATAGTGCCACTTCACGAATCGCTTTTGCTTCCAATCTCTCTCCAACTGTCTTCGAGTCGTTTCTGTTGCTTGTTTATCTGCATCGATCTGCCATATTCGCATTGCTAGGAATGGGTTTTGATAGACGACCTGCTCGTTGTACATTTCTAAATACATAGGGCAACTCCTTAAGTTGTCATATTATACTATCGAATTTTCAAAAACTGTCGATTTTTGTAATGTTATTAGTATAAGATAGAATAGACAACTCTAATCTCATCGGACTTCGTGCATTCATGCTACGTTAATTATATCTTAAGGAGGATTCAGATGTTTCGCAAATTTACATTACATCTACTGGCAATTATAATTGTCGCGGTGCCTTTGCTAGCTACATATGCGGGGGAAGTGAGTGCAGCGACCTCCCGTGTTACAATCATTAAGGAAATGAAAGGTACGGTAAAGGTCAAGAAAGCCGGGGGCTCTAAGGAGTTTACGGCCTTCGCTAAGATGAGTCTGAACGAAGGGGATATTCTGTCTGTTGGAGACAGTAGCTCTGCTATTCTCGCATTCTCGAATGGAACTTCTGAAGATGACAAGATGAGCGTTGCGGCGAATTCGACCTTGTCCTTTTCTAAGCTGACTAGCAAAAATGGCACGAAAACGAAGGTTACGATGTTCAACGGAAATGCGTGGATCGATGTGAAATCGATCGAGACGAAGGATGACCAGTTCACAATCGAGACACCGACTGCAATCATGGGTGTACGTGGCACGCATTTGTTTGTTGGTATAGATCCTGTGACGGGGGCAATGAAGCTCATCGTAGGTGCAGGTGTCGTTAGTGCAACGCCATCAGGACTAAATACGGAAGATCAGAGTCAAAAAATGACGTTTATTTACCCTTTGCAGCAGATCTCTATTGACGGTGATGGCTCGGATTCTTCGAGTCCGCAAGTTTTCGACATTCAAAGCTTCATTAACAATGTGCAGCAGCCTGCTGTGCTTGAATCGCTTTTGAGAAGTATGTCGGATATTAATAAAGAGAATGAGTTGTTTATCGAGCGTATGCGTGAAAAACTTCAAGGTGATTCTTCTACGGGTCAATTTCCCTCATTGCCTGATCTTGATCCATCAGAAGTTGAGCGATTACAGTTAAACTTAAGCCATTTAATCGCGGCAATTGCAAAAACTGCAATTGACTCGAAAAAGCTAACTCAGAGTCAATTGGATAGTATTCTTAATGAAATGAATAAGACGTTAGATTTGAATAAATCGAAGCTGGAATTAACAGAGCAGGAGAAGCTGCAGATCGAGAGGCAACGTCTGTTAGAGCTAGAGCAGTTGAAGCAAGCTGAAGCTCAGAAGAAGAAGGAAGAAGAGCTTCGGAAGAAGCAGGAGGCGCTCGTTAATCAACTACTGGAGCAGCAGAAGAAGCTAGAGGAAGCGAAACAAAAAGCACAGGAAGAAAAGCTTAAGAAGGCGCAAGAAGAATACGAAAAGCAGCTTGCATTAGCGGAACGTGAACGGTTTCTCGCGGCGAAGGAGCAGCTGAGGAAGGATGCCGCAGCTAGCGCGAGCCCATCACCATCGCCATCGAACTCAAGCAGTCCGAGTCCGTCTATAACCCCGAAATCTCAGAATGCACTGTTAAGTGGACTTGCTTTGTCGAGCGGGTCGATTTCGTTCGCGAACGATGCTTGGACCTATACGGTTGTAGTTAATAACTCGGTATCCAGTTTAAACATCACTCCGACAGTCGCGGACACAGGAAAAGCGACAGTGAAGGTGAATGGTACAGTTGCCTCGAGTGGCTCGTCGGCTTTGATTTCATTGAACGCTGCAGGAGTAGACACAATTGTGCCTATAGAAGTTACTGCAGAGGATGGAACTACGAAGAAGACCTATACGATAACATTTAAACGGAATCAAATACCGGTAGTTTCGGCTGCATCATACAACACGAATCGGAATGTTGTGCTGAATGGAGTGCTTGGTGCTATGGATCCTGATGGGGATGCTGTAACGTTTGGAAAGTCGGCTGAACCTGCGCATGGTACTGTAACTGTATTTTCCAATGGTCAATTTACTTATACACCGGATTCGAACTATTCAGGTTATGATTCATTCAAAGTTAAGGGATATGATGGTCGAGAATATTCTGCTGAAATGGAAATCATTATTAATGTTATCAATGTGAATAATGCTCCTGTAGCGCAAAATAGTTCGATCTACATGAATAAAAATGTGACTTATACAGAAACTCTGTCCGTAATAGATTTAGATGGGGATACGCTCACCTATTCAGTAGTAAACGCTCCAACGCATGGTCATTTGATAGTTAATGGTGTAGTAGGTAATTTCACTTATACACCTGATGCAAATTACGTAGGCACCGATACATTTACATTTAAAGCATATGATGGACAGGCGTATTCTAATGTAGCGACAGTTACAGTTCAAGTTGTTGATGCCACGTTATCCGATTTGAGAAATCTTAATTTTGAGCTTAGTCGTGCGTTTGACCCGACGGTTCTAGATTATACATCTGCAGTACGCTTTGGAGTAATTAATGGAATTATTATGCCAGTAAAAGCAGAAGTGAGCGCGATGCTTGCTGTAAAATTGAATGGAACTACAATCGTGGGCGATGTAGATGGGATGTACGCCTTGCCGTTCATCGTTGGAAGTAATTTATTGGAAGTCGCTGTTACTCATCCTGAAGGTGTTACGAACACGTATACTGTTACGGTTGTAAGGGAAGCGCCAGCATCGAGCGAGGTAATGATTCAATTGACTTCGGATGACGTGTCTGAGCAATATGAGTTTAATAGTTCCAATTGGATATACGATTTCTTTGGACAATACAATCATACGTATCGGCTAACACCAGCGCATCATCCTGACTCATCGGTTAAGCTATTTGTGGATAGCGCTGAAATTAAGAAGACAATCGATAACGGCGTGTATGGATATACAGTGGAGTTAGGGCAAGGTTCAAAGGAGCTAATCTTTGAAGTAACATACTTTGATGAAGTTCAAGATGAAGTTGTGACTGATTATTATCTTCTATATCTGAATGGTCCGAATCTACCTGCAAGTGTAATGCAATTTGAAGTTGATTTTGATTCTGATGAAGTGGGAATCGAGATACCTAGACCTATATATGTTGGCGACGGAGACATCCAGAATTGGATCATTACTCTAAGGCAAGCATATACAGGTAGCGATATTGCCATCAATATGAATTGGGTCCCTGATGATGAAATCTCATATGCTAAATTGTATGTGAATGGTAATGATGGGCTAGAATTTGTATCCGATTCAAGATGGGATGCAACGAAGATAATAAATGAAGCTCAAGGGTTAAAGAATGGCTATAACCGCTTAGTAATTGAATTGTATAAAGACGAAGAAGTTGTATCAGTATTCGTGCTGTGGTTATTGATGGGTGATACTTATGAGGATGTTCCATTCTACATCGAGAATGATCGTGATCTTGTTTCATATACGATTAACGATGGCATCATTGAGATCTTAACAGACGGAATGGCAAATGGGTTGCAACTATTCCTGAAAGAGCAAGAGTCGATATTCGAGTTAGTATCAATTGTTAATACGGTTACTTTGGAAATACCGTCCTTGACAGAGGATGAGGATGGCTATCAGCTTGGATTGAGTACCGGTGAAAATTGGTACAAAGTCATCTTTAACTCACAAGATAGGATGAACCCACGTATATACATGATCAAGATTACTAAGTGACCTTAGTAATCTATCATAGCTATGAAGCGTGAAGCACACGCCGTATGTCTCCATTTGGAGATGTGCGGCGTTGTTTATTTTAGACGAAGGAGATGGTGTTGATGTCATATGAGTTACAGGTAGAGCAATTTGTGGAAGATCAGCGAAGATTGGCTACTGGGCAGAGATTGGAGATGTTGAATAGGAATTTAGTTGCGGAGAAGAGGCTTTTATCGGTAGTGCTACTGCCTTTACTGCGAGGATTTGATGGATTGATTTTGGAACATGAGGTGATTAGTCAAACAGGGGTGCGAATCTATATTGATGTATTCTATCAACCATTGAAATTAGCGATCGAGAGTGAGGGATTTGCCGTTCATGCAGACAAAATTACGCGAGAACGATTTGATTTTGAAAAAGCAAGAATTAGGACATTTACCGCCAAAGGTTATCGGCATGTCCCGTTTAGTTGGGATGAGCTGGAGAAGAAGTCGGATGCATGTCGCAGATCATTTGCAGAAATAGTGGGTAGCTATTCCGGGCTTCCTAAGCAAGAGCAACTGGCCATAGGTGTGTATGAGCGCGAGTTGTTACGGTGCATGTTGAGAATGAATCGACCTCTCGCGATAGAAGATGCAATGCATTGCCTGCAACTAGGAAGAGATGTTTGTCGTAGAGAACTGCGTAAACTACTGAACAACAATTTTATTCGACCAAGTGGTAGTAGCCAACATCGGCATCATGGCTATATCTTAGAAGAGAAGGCGTATGACTACTTGCTATAACGGCTGGATAAGCAGATAAAGTCGCACTAATCTGCGCGGTGGCGGGTAACGAGCGAAATAAGCCGATAAAGTCGCACTAATCTGCGCGTTGGCGGGAAATGAGTGAAATAAGCCGATAAAGTCGCACTAATCTGCGCGGTGGTGGGAAACGAGCGAAATAAGCCGATAAAGTCGCACTAATCTGCGCGGTCGAGGGAAACGAGCGAAATAAGCCGATAAAGTCGCACTAATCTTCGTGGTGGCGGGAAACGAGCGAAATAAGCCGATAAAGTCGCACTAATCTGCGCGGTTGAGGGAAACGAGCGAAATAAGCTGATAAAGTCGCACTAATCTGCGCGGTGGAGTGAAACGAGCAAAATAAGCCGATAAAGTCGCACTAATCTGCGCGGAGGCGGGAAACGAGCGAATTACTTGGAGAAATGGCAGCATTCAGAGAATATTTCAATCGATCGAGAGTATCCGTCAAGCGTCAAGATCTAAGTTACTGTAGTGTGTGGTGAGAACGATACAATTTTAAAGTTTTACAGTCTTGAATGTCGAAAGTGTGGAGAACATGATACAATAGGGCTAAATTTAGTCTATTGATGATATTGGAGGAACTCATGGCAGAACAAGAACATCTTACACAACCGATCATCCATTTTGAAAATATAACGAAAAGATACGAGGATGGCACGCAGGTGTTGGATTCGGTTAGCTTTACATTAGAACGCGGGAAATTTTACACTTTACTTGGTCCATCAGGCTGTGGGAAGACGACGATATTGCGACTAATCGCAGGATTTACGGAACCGACTGACGGGAAAATTTACTTCCAAGGTAAAGTGATTAATCAGGTACCAGCCAATGAACGACAAGTGAATACGGTCTTCCAGGACTACGCATTGTTCCCACACTTGAATGTATTCGAGAATGTGGCGTTTGGATTGCGCGTGAAGAAGTGGAAGAAGGCGGACATTCAAGCAAAGGTTAAAGAAGCTCTAAAGTTTGTCAACTTAGAGGGCTACGAAAATCGTGAAATTACAGATATGTCTGGTGGTCAGCGTCAACGGGTTGCGATTGCTCGTGCAATCATTAATGAACCGCAGGTGCTGTTGCTCGATGAGCCTCTTTCGGCACTCGACTTGAAGCTACGTACTGAGATGCAGTATGAACTGAGAGAGCTTCAACGCAGACTCGGCATTACATTCGTCTTCGTTACACACGATCAGGAAGAAGCACTTGCGCTGTCTGATGAAATTTACGTATTGAACCAGGGGGTTATCCAGCAAAGCGGCACACCTACAGACATCTATGATGAGCCGATTAACCGCTTTGTCGCTGACTTTATTGGAGAATCTAATATTGTGGCAGGGACGATGGTCGAGGATGGCATCGTTCGTTTTGCTGGGAAAACGTTTGATTGCGTTGACCAAGGCTTCACGTCAAATGAAGCAGTAGAGATCGTCATTCGCCCAGAGGATTTGGAAATAACGACACCGGATCATGGTAAGCTTAAAGTACGTGTCGATAGCCAATTGTTCCGCGGTGTGCATTATGAGATTAGCAGTTATGATGAAGCCGGTAATGAATGGCTTGTCCATTCTACGAGGAAAGCGAATGTAGGCGAGAACATCGGGTTGACGTTTGATCCTGAAGCCATACACGTAATGCGCTTCAACGAGACGGAAGAAGAATTCGATAAGCGTCTTGAAGCGTATGGAGAGTCTGCCGATGATGAGTAGATCGCGGAACATTTTTCTTATTCCTTATTTAATCTGGATGGTATTGTTCGTCGTTGCGCCTATTCTTCTTATCGTTTATTATTCCTTATTCGATGTTGATGGGGCGTTCACTTTCGGCAACTATACGAAGTTTTTGTCGCCAGTCTATTTGCAGATGACATTGAACTCATTCTGGTATGCGTTTCTGATTACGGCGTTCTCACTTCTAATTGCGTATCCCACAGCTTACTGGCTTACCCGAACGAAACATAAGACGCTTTGGTTGCTGCTTATCATATTACCGAGCTGGATCAATCTTCTGCTCAAAGCATATGCTTTTATCGGATTGTTCGGAACGTATGGCTTTACGAATAAAGTGCTTGAGCTGGTTGGGATCGGGACGCAGCAAATATTGTTCACGGATTTCAGCTTCGTATTCGTTTCGGTCTATATCTTCATTCCGTTCATGATCTTGCCGATCTACAATGCTTTGGAAGAGATGAATCCATCGCTAATTTATGCATCAAGAGATTTGGGTGCTTCGGCTTTAGGTACGTTTCGTAAAGTTGTATTTCCACTTACGCTTGAGGGTGTAAAGGCAGGATGTCAGGCGGTATTCATTCCGGCATTGTCCTTGTTTATGATTACGCGCCTCATTGCAGGGAACCGCGTCATTACGCTGGGTACGGCAATTGAACAGCACTTCCTTGTAACGCAAGACTGGGGCATGGGCTCTGCGATTGCGGTCGTATTAATTATTGCTATGGCGATCATTATGATCTTGACTGGCAATCGAAAGAGAGGGCTGCGCAATGGGTAAAAATAATAAGTGGGCGAATCTTTACTTAGTATGTGTGTTCATTGTGCTCTACTCGCCGATTATGTACTTGATGTATTATTCCTTCAACAGTGGAGGGAGTATGACCGGCTTCGAGGGCTTCACTCTCGAATGGTATAAGGAAGTGTTTGAGGATACACGCTTGTTGATTATTGTTCTTAATACATTAGTGATTGCGTTATTGTCAGCTCTGATCGCGACAATTATTGGAGTTGCAGGTGCAATTGCGATTCATAGGATTAAACGCTATCGTCGTAAAAACACATTGCTCTCAATGAACAACGTGTTGATCGTAAGCCCTGACGTTATCATTGGGGCATCGTTCCTCATTATGTTTACGATGATCGGTGTACAATTGGGCTTTACTTCGGTACTGTTGTCGCATGTTGCGTTCAGTGTACCTATCGTTGTGCTTATGGTGTTGCCAAAGCTACAGGAGATGAGCCCAACACTTATCGATGCAGCACGCGATCTAGGAGCGAATAGCAGAGAGGTGCTGTCAAAAGTTATTTTGCCATTTATTAAGCCAGGCATTTTTGCAGGGTTTTTCATGGCACTCACTTACTCGCTCGATGACTTCGCAGTTACATTTTTCGTTACGGGTAATGGCTACTCGACATTGTCAGTTGAAATCTACTCGCGCGCGAGACAAGGGATTTCGTTATCTATCAATGCGCTGTCTACACTCATCTTCTTGTTCACGGTCATTTTGGTCGTTGGCTATTACTTGATTAACCGCCGTAACAATAGCAAACGGATCGGAGTGGGGGTTGTCCAGCCATGAAGCAGCTAGTTAGAATGTTTTCAATTGTTATCGTTGTGAGCATTGTGCTCATGTATGTGATTTCCCGAATGAATGCTGCAGAAGGCTATACCGGTGGGAATACACTGACGGTATACAACTGGGGCGATTATATTGATCCGGAGCTGCTTGACGATTTCGAGGAGCAGACAGGCATTAAAGTGATTTATCAGACGTTCGATTCCAATGAAGCGATGCTTACGAAGATTGCTCAGGGTGGAACAACATTCGATATCAGTGTGCCATCCGATTATGCGATTAGCAAAATGATTGAAGAGGACTTGCTCATTCCAATCGATCATAGCAGGCTTCCGAATATGCAATATATTAACGAGAAGTTTATGGACCTACCATTTGATCCGGAAAATCAGTACTCGGTACCTTATTTCTGGGGCACGGTGGGCATCGTTTACAATCCGGAATTGGTCGGCGACCATACGTTTACAAGCTGGGATGAGCTATGGGCGGATGATTTGCGCAACCAAATTTTGCTTGCGGATGGAGCTCGCGAAGTGATCGGATTCGGATTGAATAGTTTAGGCTATTCTCTAAATGACACGAACGAGGACCATCTTCAAGAGGCGAAAAATAAGCTCAATAAGCTCACTCCGAATGTGAAGGCTATCGTCGGTGATGAGATCAAGATGCTGCTTGCGAACGAAGAGGCCGCAGTAGGTCTTGTATGGTCCGGTGACGCCGCTGAGATCATGAGTGAGAACGAGAAGCTGGACTATGTGGTGCCTGAAGAAGGATCGAATCTGTGGTTCGACAACATGGTCATTCCGAAGACAGCGAAGAATATCGAAGGTGCGTATTTGTTCATGGACTTCATGCTTGATCCGGAAAATGCAGCTCGCAATGCCGATTATGTGGGCTACTCGACACCGAACGATGCAGCTTTGGAGTTATTGGATGAGGAAGTATCAGGAGATACGAGATTTTACCCAGAGGATGAGTTGCTGGAGAAGCTTGAGGTCTATGATAACTTAGGCAAACGGATGCTCTCCCATTATAATGAACTGTTCCTGGAGTTTAAGATGCATCGGAAATAGTTGTAGAAGGGTCGTCGTAAAGACGGCTCTTTTTTTGTGCGTCGTGTAGTCGTGTAGTATGTGTGAATACGTGTGGTGACTGTGGGTTTAACGGACATGAGCGACGCTATTTGTGGGTTTACGAGGGTTTTGAAGTAGTGAACGGGACACCAGAGGCCTTATTTGTGCTTTTGAGCGTCGAAATCGTCTGATTTATCGCAAATAAGGTCTCTCATGTCCGTTATCACTACAACAACAACTCCAGCACTTGCTCCTTCGTCACTGGACCTAGGTAGAACGCCAAGTCGAGCTGATCGAGCACCTCGCTCAGCGCCGCGTTTTCGTAACGCACGCCGACGAATTTATTCGCAAGCTCGCTTACATCGCCGCGTCCGAAGAAGTCGCCGTAAATCGTCGCCCCAGCGATTACGCCCTGCTCCACTTGAAGCCGTACATCGAACATTCCAGCACCTTCAATTCGTTTTGTTTGCCGCACATTGAACGTAGGTGAACGTCCATAGTTCCAATCCCAGCTCCGATAACGCTCGTCCGCAAGCTTATGCACATTGTCCCAATCTTGCTCGCTCAGCTCGTAATAGGGAATCTTAGCTTCACCAGCGAAGAGAGATTGTAATAATCGCGCTTTAAACTGCTCAATCGTCATCGGCTCTGTTAGAAACTCAGAGATGTTTGCTACGCGACTGCGGATTGATTTCGTCGCTTTGGACACGTATTTCTCGGCATTCACCTTTAACGCGGACACAACATGCTCAATCTCAGAGTCGAACATTAACGTGCCATGACTGAACATTTTGCCCCGTGTAGAGAACTGCGCATTGCCCGATATTTTGCGCTCACCTACTTGAAGGTCGTTACGACCGGACAGCTCAGCCTCGACCCCTAATGTACGTAATGCCTGAACGACAGGCTCGGTGAATTTCTTGAAATTGTGAAACGACTTGCCGTCGTCCTTCATAATAAAGCTGAAATTCAAGTTGCCAAGGTCGTGATAGACAGCGCCGCCACCTGACAATCTGCGAACGATGTGAATCCCATTAGACTCTACATATTCCGCATTAATCTCTTCGACGGTATTTTGATTTTTCCCAATGATAATCGACGGCTCGTTAATATAAAACAACAAATAGTCATTATCGTCCGGCAGCGAACGCAAAATATATTCCTCAAGTGCGAGGTTGAGTGCAGGGTCATGGTTATTTTTGTTGCTGATAAAGAGCATAATATCCCTCCAATAAGCTTGACTATGTAACCTATTATACGCGTATTGGATCGACTTCACACGCGACAGCTGGGAATATCGACTCGTTTCTCTCATAACGTAGTTATAGCGAGCTTTCGAGGAGAGTGATCGGCATGGCAATCCAACCAAAGGCGCTGCAACGGGGAGATACGGTAGGTATCGTGACGCTAGGCAGCCCACTGGATGCAGATATTATTAACACGAGAGTGGCTTATCTAGAACAGACAGGGTTGAAGGTGAAGCTGGGTCAGTACGTATATGCGGAAAATGGTTACTTAGCAGGGACGGATCAACAGCGTGCTGAGGACCTGATGAGTATGTTTATGGATCCTCAAGTTACGTTGATTTTACCTTCACGTGGCGGTGTTGGTGTCGCGGGTATATTGCCATACCTGGATTATAGGGCCATTAGTCGCAACCCGAAAATTGTAAGTGGATATAGCGATATTACGATATTGCTCAACACACTATATCAATTTTCAAATCTTAATACATTGCACAGTCTGCTTTTGATCGACTTTAAACCGGAAACACCGAGCTACAACTTCGAACAATTTTTCAGTGCAACCTCTGATATCCGCACTCCAAGAGGAATGGCTAACCCAACTGGCATGACACAGACAAGTCTAGTTGCAGGCAATGTTACCGGACCGATTGTGGGTGGCAATCTGACTTCCTTCGTAGGATGTTTGGGCACCCCTTATGAAATCGACACTTTAGGTAAGCTACTGATGTTTGAGGAGACGCATGAGCCGATTAATACGGTGTATCGTTATATGGAGCAGTTAAAGCTTGCTGGCAAGCTTAACGATTGTCTCGGAATTATTATGGGGCAATGCACCAATTGTATCGACGCCTATGGTAAATCTTATGAAGATTTGATTAACGAGGTGCTCGTACCGATCGGTAAACCGCTGATGACGAATGTAGCTACTGGCCACGGTTTTTATAAGGCGGCAATCCCGATTGGACCCTTTGTAAATATGAACACTTACACGAATTCTTTAACTTGGTTAGAGCCTTTAGTGACTTACGCGAGACGCTGATTGGGCTGTCTTATGAGCTTCTGTTTTGACAATAAGACAAAATAATATTAAATTAAAGGATAATTATTCTTTGTATCAAGCATGAGGATAGTGCATCAATACGTGAGGAGTGTGCAACACATGTCAATTGTCGAAGAGATGTTAAAGTTTAATCAACAATTCGTTGAGCAAGAGAAATATGTGGAGTTTCTAACCGATGGATTACCCAATAAGAAGATCGCGATCTTAACCTGCATGGATACGCGGATGACGGAGCTGCTACCTAAAGCACTCAACTTACGCAATGGGGATGCGAAGATCATTAAGAACGCTGGTGCTATTTTAACTCAGCCATTTGGAAGCGCAATGCGCAGTATACTTGTTTCTATCTATGAAATGGGTGTAAAAGAAGTATTCGTTATCGGGCACCATGGCTGCGGAATGACGGGACTCGATTCGCATAAGCTTGTTGAAAAATTCAAGCAACGTGGAATTACGGATAGTGTGCTCGAAACGCTTGAAAACTCAGGAATTCGGATGGAGCGTTTCCTCAGAGGTTTTGATAATGTAGAGGGTAGTGTGCAGCATAGTATTGATATGATTCGCAAACATCCCCTCATTCCAAATGATATACCGGTTCATGGCTTCGTGATGCATCCTTCTACTGGAAAGCTGGATTTGATCTCAGACGGTTACAAGGTGCTCGAGGAGCAACATCAAGCTTAATAGATTCTGAGCTGATATCTAATCACATATGCCCCATAGACAGAAGCTCAATTTTATGACAACATCAGAAGATACGAGGAAAGGTGGTATCTCTGAGATGAGTGTGAATTTACGACTTGATCCTTTATTTAATAGTCATATGGTGTTGCAAAGAGATCGTACTGTACCTGTATGGGGCAAAGGTGAAAATGGGACCCAGGTTGTTGTTCGTTGTGGCGACGTACAGGTGACAGCTTTAGTAGAAGGTGAACAATGGAAGGTGGAACTGCCTGCGAGAAGTGCAGGTGGACCTTTTGATCTTACAATAGATTCAAATGAAGAGCACATCGTATTAAATGATGTGCTCTTTGGCGATGTTTGGCTTGCGGGCGGACAGTCCAACATGGAGTGGCGGTTAATCGATACGACAGATGCAACTGCCGAAATCGCAAGTGCCGCGAATTCACGATTGCGCTTCTATAACGTTCCGCGTGTTTCTTATGATGATGGAGCTGAGCATGCTGGATCGTGGATGCAATGTTCCCCTGAAGAAGTGGGAGAATGGTCAGGTGTTGGATATTACTTCGCTCAGCGACTAGCAGCTTCATTGGAAGATGTGCCGATCGGAATCGTAGGCTGCAACTGGGGTGGAACGTCTGCTTCCTGTTGGATTCCTGAGGAAGTGCTTCTAAGCGATCCAGAGCTGCGAATCTATGTGGATGAATTCAAGCAACATATGGATAAGCTAGATCCCCATCTAGCTGAGTTGGAGGTTCAGCGGTATCAAGCAGCGGTTGACGAATTTAACCGTAGACAGTCCGAGGGTTTAGAGGGTACAGAACTGGGTGACTATCCTTGGCCACCGCCTTTGAATTTACAGAGCTTTCTACGTCCGAATGGACTATATCATACAATGATACTCAAGACTGCACCTTATGCAATTAAGGGCTTTATCTACTATCAAGGCGAGAGCGATGAAATGCGCCCTGTCCTATATGAAAGATTGCTCGGATTGTTAATTCAGACATGGCGTAAGGATTGGGGAGATGAATCTCTTCCATTCTTGTTCGTTCAGCTTCCTGGTCATGCTTGCATGGGCGGAGATGCAGATGGTGAGCAATGGGCCTTACTACGGGAGTCGCAATGGAAAGTAACACAGTCGGTGCCTCATACGGCGCTCGCAGTAACGATAGATTGTGGCGAACGTGATGATATTCATCCACGGAATAAGAAGCCGGTTGGACAACGTCTCGCATTGGTTGCACTACATAACGTATATGGACACAATGTGATTAGCTCGGGTCCGATTGTGCAAGATGTGCGAGTGAAAGAAAGTCGAGTGGAGTTGCAATTCACACATGCCGAAGGCTTAAGTGCGCGTGAAGGTGAACTTGTAGGCTTCGAGCTTGCGGGTGAGAACGGTCAATATGTTGTGGCGACAGCCGTAGCTCATGATAATATCGTAGAAGTATGGAATGAACAGGTTGCTGTTCCGAAGGCTGTCAGGTATGCGTGGGCGAACTACCCGAATGCGAATTTGATCAATGGTGCAGGTCTTCCGGCTGCTCCGTTCCGTAACAACTGTTAAGTTAAAGAAATGAGGGATTCACGTGGAAGGTGTATACAAGACGAAGATCTCGCATCAGCAGCTTCAAGAGGTTGTGCTTTATCACTTCGGGCAATCACTGCGTGAATTCATAGAGTTAGCTGATGGCTGGGCCAATAGTGCATATTTGCTTACACTAGAGGATGATCGCGTAGTTGTGCTCAAAGCAAGTCCGAGAGCTGATGTGAAGCGGATGCGCTGCGAGCTTAATACGATGCAGACGGAAGTCGAAGTGATGCGGTTACTGGCTGATGTGGAAGACTTCCCGATCCCTCGGATTTATGCGTATGATGATAGCTTGCAACTACTTCCAGTTACTTATTTTATAATGGAATGTCTTGAAGGACAGCCTTATTCCAAGTTGAAAGAATCGTTGTCTAAGGATGACCAGGATTACATTGAACGTCAGCTCGGATATTATAACCGACAAATTAATGAAGTGACTGGAACGTATTTCGGAGCAGTTGTAGATGATGGCAGCACGCGTAGCTCATCTTGGAGAGAATGCTTCCGCAAGATGATTTTTGGTGTGCTGCAAGATGGCGAAGAAGCGGGAGTTGTATTGCCACTAAGTTATGAAGCGCTGCGCACAGAAATAGATGCTCGGTTGGGCGTACTAGACGAGGTCGTTGTCCCACAGCTTGTACATTGGGATTTGTGGGAAGGCAACGTGTTCGTGAAGGATGGCGTCATTACTGGAATTATCGATTACGAGCGGGCAATGTGGGGCGATCCGCTGATTGAAGTATATTTTGGACGTTTCTACCCGTCGGAAGGCTTCAGGCTAGGCTATGATATTCCTCCGTTCGGAGAATCGCAGCTTGCTAGAAGAAAACTCTATGACTTATTCCTAGATCTCATCATCGTGATTGAATGTGCATTTCGGCAATATGACAATCCAGAGCATTCACAGTGGACGAGTGACAATTTGGATTATGGACTTGAACAGTTTCTTCGTTCTTAGTTACACATCGCTTCTTACAACATGAGAATGAAAGAGGGGGAACGAACGTATGACGATTAAAGCAGTCGTGTTTGATTTTGATGGTACATTGATGGATACAGAAACCTATGCGTACGAGGCATTCTCTAGTGTATATACCGAGCATGGACATGAATTGAAGCTGGAGGATTGGGCGTTAGGAATTGGCACGCATGGAGGGTTCGACCCTTATACCGATCTTGAAGAGCGACTAGGTCGCACGATTGATCGCGATGTTGTTGAGGCAAGGTATAATGAGCTGCATGAAGAGAAGCTGATCCACACGACACCTCGACCAGGTGTAATTGCACGACTTGAAGAAGCACGCAGTCTCGGCTGGGCGATTGGACTAGCTTCGAGTTCACCCCACGCCTGGATTGAAAAATATTTGCAAAAACTAGGCATACGTGAATACTTCAGCGTCATTCGCAGTGCAGATGATGTGGAAAAAGTGAAGCCTGATCCAGCATTATATTTACTGGCTGCGGAAGCGCTAGGTGTTCGTCCCGAAGAAGCAATAGCGATTGAAGATTCGATGAATGGCTTGCGCGCGGCAGTTGCTGCCGGAATGTATGCGATTGTTACGCCGAATCCGGTGACCAAGCATATGGATTTCACAGGTGCGAAGCTGATCGTGAATAGTTTGGAAGAGATTCGCTTTGCCGATTTGAAGGATGAGGAAAATTAATTATTCAACATAAGTCTTTGCCTTTTCTAAAGCCGCAATGAGCTCCTCAAGCTCCTTGCGGCTTTCTATGAAATGAGAGACAAACTTCGGACGATAGCCACTGCTGGACAGCTCGACTTGCACATAATTTTTGTCAGTGTTTGCCACGATGAGGAAATGGTCAGTGTCATAAATGATATGGTTAGCCAAGAGCGAATCCTCCAATAATAGGTTAATAGAGGGATTATATCATCTGTGGCAGAAAACGGGTACGGCGAATGGTTAAAGGTACGTACAAGTTATGGTCTATGGTATAATGAGCTTATTTACTTTCGAGTCTGAGGTGCTAACGATGAGCATGCAATCACCGAAATATATGCAATTGAAGGAGCAAATTTTGTCATGGATCGCGAGTGGGCGGTTTCGCCCCGGAGATAAGCTTCCTTCTGAAAATGAACTCGCCGAGCAATTCGAGCTAAGTCGTCAAACGGTAAGACAGTCGATCGGCGAGCTTGTTTCGGAAGGGTGGCTAGCTCGTGAGCAAGGGAAGGGGACGTTCGTTAGTCGGAATACGGGAGAGCGAAGAAGCGCAACGGGCAACCGAACAGTCGGGATTGTGACCACGTATATTTCGGACTATATTTTCCCATCGATTGTTCGAGGGGTAGAAGCTACATTGAAGGAGCATGGTTACCGCTTGCTCATTTCGAGCACAGACAATCGTAAAGATCGCGAGCGTGAAAGCATCGAGATGATGCTGAGCCATTCGGTGTGTGGACTCATTGTCGAGCCAACAAAAAGCGCAGAGGGAAATCCGAATTTCGATAATTATTTTGCGTTAGAGGATCATGGTATACCACTCGTCATGATCAATGAGCGGTATCCGGATTTGGATTGCTCCTCCGTCATGATGGACGATGAAGCAGGCGGATGGCTTGCAGTCAATCATTTGCTAGAGCTTGGCCATCGGCGTATTGCAGCTTTTTTCAAAACAGATGATTTGCAGGGCGTTGCACGGATGAAAGGGTTTATGCGCGGCTTTCGAGAGCTAGGGTTGTCGGTCGACCATGAGTTGTTGATTCGTTATCGAACAGAGGATAAAGAAGAACGACCTCATACCGCTCTCGGTGAAATGCTACAATCTGCAGAACCGCCAACCGCGATTGTATGCTACAACGATCAGTTGGCTGTGTCGTTGCTCGATGTGATTAGGAAATATGAAGTGAGTGTGCCTGAGCAATTATCAATTGTCGGCTACGATGATTCTTATTTGGCAACCGCAACGGAAGTGAAGCTGACGACAGTTGAGCATCCTAAGTCTTTACTCGGTGAGCAAGCAGCAGAGATGTTGATTTCCTTGCTGGATAAAGGCTCTAAAGCTCCTAGCCAAATGAAGCTATATTCGCCACAATTAGTCGTTCGTCAATCTACAGCACCTGTGCAATAAGTATGTACGTCGAGCTTGCAAAATTGCGAGCTTACTATCGACATACATGTACGTACAAGTGTATAATTGGGGTTGAAATGATATGTACACATAGTGTTAATGTAGGAAAGGAGCAGTGTTTAACTTGTTAGAACAACTTAAAGAGCAGGTGTGTCGTGCGAATGCAGAACTACCCAAATATGGGCTAGTCACCTTTACTTGGGGAAATGTGAGCGGATTCGATCGTGCTTCGCAGTTAATGGTCATTAAACCAAGCGGTGTACCCTATGAGGAGCTCAAGCCCGAGCATATGGTTGTGCTCGATTTGAATGGTCGAGTAGTTGAAGGTACTTTGCGTCCCTCTTCAGATACACCGACGCATCTAGTTCTCTATCGTTCTTTTTCAAATATTGGCGGTATCGTACATACCCATTCTCCATGGGCGACAGTATGGTCACAGGCCGGTCAAGGCATTCCAGCGCTCGGAACGACACAAGCGGATTACTTCTATGGAACGATTCCGTGTACTAGGCAGATGACTGAAGCTGAGATTAATGGCGCTTATGAAGCAGAGACGGGCAATGTGATTGTGGAGACGTTTAGCAAAGTAAATCCGGATCAAGTGCCGGGTGTGCTCGTGAACAGTCATGCGCCATTCGCATGGGGGAAAGATGCGATGGATGCGTTGCATAACGCCGTTGTGCTAGAGGAAGTGGCAAAGATGGCTTATCATACTTGTCAGTTAAAAGCAGAAGTGCAGCCGATGTCTCAGCCATTGCTGGATAAGCACTATTTGCGCAAGCATGGGGCGAATGCCTATTATGGTCAACCTGGAGGCGATATTAAGTGAGTCGGAAATATACGATTGGTGTGGATTATGGGACGCAGTCCGGTCGCGCAGTACTTGTTGATTTGTCGAATGGAGCAGAGATCGCAGATCATGTGACGCCTTATCCGCATGGAGTGATTGATGAAAAGCTGCCGACTTCTGGTCAAATGCTTGGTCATGATTGGGCATTGCAGCATCCCGATGATTATATAGAAGTGTTGCGTAGATCCGTGCCAGCCGTTATTAAAGCGTCTGGAATTGACGTGGGAGACGTGATCGGACTTGCTATTGATTTTACGGCATGCACGATGCTGCCTGTTGACGAGGATCGAGTCCCGCTCTGTTTTAAGCCTGAGTGGCAAAACAATCCGCATAGCTGGGTCAAGCTATGGAAGCACCATGCTGCCCAAGATGAAGCAGACAGATTGAATGCGATTGCTGCTGAGCGGGGAGAGAAATTTCTACCACGTTACGGTGGAAAAATCTCTTCAGAATGGATGATCGCGAAGATATGGCAGATCGTCAATGAAGCGCCAGACGTGTATGAAGCGACTGACTTGTTTACTGAGGCTACCGACTGGGTTATTTCGCAGTTGACAGGGCAATTTGTGCGCAATAGTTGTACAGCGGGTTATAAGTCGATATGGCATAAGCAAGAGGGTTATCCGAGTCGGGAATTTTTCAAGGCGCTCGATCCTCAAATGGAAAATATCGTAGGTACGAAGCTGCGCGGAGATATTGAGGCACTCGGGACAAAGGCAGGCGAGTTAACTGCAGCAATGGCTGAGTTAATTGGTCTTCGTGCAGGGACGGCAATCGCGGTCGGCAATGTAGATGCACATGCTGCTGTTCCTGCAGTAGGTGTTGTTGGTCCAGGCAAACTCGTGATGGCGATGGGAACATCGATATGCCATATGTTACTGGGTACTGCTGAAGTTGAGGTCGAAGGAATGTGTGGTGTCGTTGAGGATGGCATCATTCCGGGCTATCTCGGATATGAGGCAGGTCAATCGGCGGTCGGCGACATTTTCGAATGGTTTGTTGAGGAGTCAGTGCCTGGTTATGTGAAGGAAGCTGCTGAGAATGATGGGGTTAGTGTGCACCAATGGCTGACAGAGCGGGCAATGCAATATAAGCCAGGTGAGACGGGATTATTGGCTCTCGATTGGTGGAATGGCAATCGTTCAGTGCTTGTGGACACCAATTTAACGGGAGTACTTGTAGGCTACACCTTACTGACGAAGCCAGAGGAAGTGTATCGCGCATTGCTGGAAGCAACCGCATTTGGCACTCGTAAGATTATAGATGCATTTCATTCAAATGGCGTGCCGGTGCATGAAGTATACGCTTGCGGTGGACTGCCACAGCGCAATGGCCTGTTAATGCAAATCTATGCAGACGTCACGAATCGCGAAATTAAAATTGCCGATTCCAAGCAAACACCTGCCGTCGGTGCGGCAATGTTTGCGGCAGTCGCCGCAGGGAGCTCCAATGGTGGATACGACAGCATTGTTGATGCTGCAGGCGCGATGGCACGTGTGCGTGAAGAAACCTACAAGCCAATTCCTGAGAATGTCGCAATGTACGAGAAGCTCTACCAAGAATACACGCTATTGCATGATTACTTTGGACGTGGCACGAATGATGTGATGAAGAGGTTGAAGGCATTAAAGGGACAGGGGTAATTTGGTTTTAGTACGTTGTATTTTGTACATTATAACTAGCTTATCTTCATGAATTTGTTGCACGAAACGAAAACACGAAATAGCGGCGTGGGATAACCTCCCTTACGCCGCTATTTTCACATTTGTCAGTATAGTGAGCAAACTCATTTATGGGACAGCTCCTATCTTTGCCCCATCGATTTATGTACTAGAGAATGTGCAATTAGCTTTTAGAGGGTAACTCAGATAGCGACTGTAGTCGCTCTTTTCTCCCTGGTAGCTGCGATAGGAAGATGCGTAAATCTGGGAATTCATCAAGGTTGAGTGAATAGAATACCCATTGTCCGCGTTTGCTCTCATTAACGAGGCCGGCGCTTTTTAGTTTGCGCAAATGTTGGCTTGCATTGGGTTGACTAGTGCCTAGTATATCCACAATGTCGCCAACACATAGCTCACGTTCCTGCAGCAAGCCAAGAATCGCTAGACGCGTTCGGTCACCTAGAAGTTTGAGTAATTCAGCCATCTCTGCTAGTCTATCGTTCATGTAAAAGCGCCCTCCGTTATCTAAGTTGATCGGAATGTCGTGCAAAGGTACCTTTAACTATATAAGTATATGATTATTTTTATCATATTTTTAGTGTGCTGAATAGTGACATTTTACGAGGAAGGCTGAGATATTATGTAGACTTTTAGAGTAAATCGACCTTAGGAAGACTTCAGACGTGTAAAAAATCCAGAGATCGCCATCTCGGCAGCTCCCATCATAGCGGAACGTTCGCCAAGCTCGGCGAATAGAAGTTGTACTTTCCGTAAATGAAAGCCGAGCGCACGCTGCACTACTGTCTGGCGCAGACTGGCCTCAATCCATGGACGAGCTATGCTCATCCTATTACCAATAACGATAGCATCTGGGTTGAATACGTTTACGATGTTCGTTATCCCGACACCTAGATATTCACCTATTTTCGCGAACAATGCGAGCACATCGTTATTTCCTTCCTCAGCGGCAACGATTAGACTTTCCAAGCTATCGAATCCGAGCTTCTCAGCATCTTCTAACAACGACTGTTCAGAAGCATACTTCTCCCAACAGCCACGATTGCCACAGTTGCAAGGCTTGCCGTGTGCATCCACAGTAAGATGTCCCATCTCTCCAGAGTATCCGGAAGTGCCCTTGTACAGTGTGCGATTCAAAATTAGACCTGTTCCGATCCCCATGCCAACGCTGACATAAATCAAATTTGAAATTTGGTGACCGGCACCGTATTTTTGCTCACCTAGTGCACCTACGTTTGCTTCGTTATCTATTGTGACGGGTATCGAATAACGCTCGGAGATCATTCGACAGAGAGGAATATCACGCCACTGAAGGTGAGGGGCGAATAAAATGCTACCACTGTCATCCACAATTCCCGGCACACCAATGCCGATCCCAACGAAACCGTAGGGACCTTGTGCGGGCGCAGCGCTGATCAAATCGTCAATCATGTCGCATAGCGAGTTAATGACAAAGTCTGGTTCAATATGCCGAAGAGAGGACGTTCGTTCCACGACGACTTCACCTCGAATATTCGTAACGACGCCACGAATATAGTTTACTCCTAGATCAAGTCCGATCGCATAGCCTGCTGTGGCAATGAACTCAAGCATTACAGGTTTACGACCACCACTCGATTCACCACGACCGATCTCTTTTACAAGTGACTGATCAATTAAATCCTGAACAAGACTAGATACTGTAGCCTTATTGAGTCCTGTTTGTTCAGAAATTTGAGCACGTGAAAGCGGAGCCCCTCGTAAAATCGACTCGAGCACGATGGCTGTATTTATACGTTTTATTAACGCCTGATCACCTGTTGGTGTCGTCATAAGTGAAGTAGCGACTCCTTTGCAAATATAGATGGTTCTAGTATAGCACAATCTACTCCTGCTAAATTTTGTTTATTGGGTAGATAAACTAAGTGTGCAAGATATGTTAATAATAAAAAAAGAAAAGCCCCATCATGTGGCTGCTCAGAATGGGGCAAAGCATATTGAACACCTTATTTGTTATTAGTAAATTCCAGTTCCTGCACGTAGGATAATAACAAGAAGTATGAAAAGAACAAGCACAAATGCAGCAGCACCCATACCTCCATGACCAACAGCACAACTCACAGTAATCACCACCGCTAAGTTATTGTGATTGTTCATCACCATGCTAGTCTATGTGTGTAAAAGTGAATTGTCTGTGCGTTCGAATAGAGGATACAAAAATCCACATTTGTTCTTGAGCACAAAAGTAACAAAAACTTTGTTTATCCAATAGACAAACTAAGTTAATCATGTTATTCTGATTTCATAATATCAATAAGATAACGCTTACAAGGAGGAATAACGAGTGAGTAAGTTTCCTAATGTGCCTAAGATCCAATATGAGGGTCGTGATTCGAAAAACCCGTTTGCATTCAAGCACTACAATCCTAAAGAGGTTATTTTCGGTAAAACAATGGAGGAGCACTTAAGATTCGCAGTTGCGTACTGGCATACGTTCAATGCGAATGGCGGTGATCCTTTCGGTGCAGGTACAGCAGTCCGCAGCTGGGATTCACTATCTCCGCTTGATCGCTCTAAAGCTCGTGTAGAGGCGAACTTCGAATTGCTAGATAAGCTTCAAGTTCCATTCTATGCGTTCCACGATGCAGACATCGCACCAGAAGGCGCGACGCTTGCTGAAACGAACAAAAACCTAGATGTCATCGTTGCAATGCTGAAGGACTACCAGAAGTCTACGGGCAAGAAGCTATTATGGAACACAGTTAATCTGTTCACAAATCCACGCTATGTCCATGGTGCAAGTACGACGAACAATGCAGAAGTGTTCGCATACGCTGCAGCAACATTGAAAAAAGGGCTAGAAGTTGGTAAAGAGCTCGGTGCAGAAAACTACGTATTCTGGGGTGGCCGCGAAGGCTACGAGTCGTTGCTCAACACAGACTTGAAGCTTGAGCTTGATAATTTGGGTCGTTTCCTCAACATGGCTGTAGATTATGCGAAGGAAATCGGCTTCGATGCACAGTTTTTAATTGAGCCGAAACCGAAAGAGCCATCCAAACACCAATACGACTTTGACGTGCAAACTGCGATGTCATTTTTGCAAAACTATGGTCTGAAAGATAAGTTCAAATTTAATATCGAAGCAAACCATGCGACGCTTGCGGGTCATACTTTCGAGCATGAGCTTCGGTTCGCACGCATTAACGGCATGCTCGGTTCGATTGATGCGAACCAAGGGGATATGCTACTCGGCTGGGATACAGATGAATTCCCGACAGATCTCGTATCGACGTCGCTTGCAATGTTCGAAATTTTGAGCAACGAAGGTGGCATCGGTCGCGGTGGCGTAAACTTTGATGCGAAGGTACGTCGCTCGTCGTTCGAAGATGATGATTTGTTCTTCGCACACATCGCAGGGATGGATACTTATGCACGTGGTTTAAAAGCAGCGGCAAAGCTGATCGAAGAGCGTGTGTTTGAAAATATTACAGATTTCCGTTACCGTAGCTTCAAGGAAGGCATCGGTGCAGATATTGTGTCCGGTAAAGCAACATTGAAGTCGTTGGAAGCGTATGTGCTTCAAGCGCAACCGATCAAAAACGAGTCTGCACGTCTTGAGCAGATTAAGGCTACACTTAACGATATTATTTTCAGCGTATAAGAGGAGCTTCCTATGAAATATGTCATTGGCGTAGATTTGGGAACGAGCGCTGTAAAGACGCTTCTTATTGGTAGCAATGGTGTCGTCAAAGCAGAAGCTTCGCGCGAATATCCGCTTTATCATGAGAAGTCGGGTTGGAGTGAACAAGAGCCCGAGGATTGGGTTACGGGAACAATTGATGCGCTCCGCGACCTAGTTCAGCAATCGGGTGTAAAAGCCGACGATATCGAAGGAATGAGTTTTTCGGGGCAAATGCACGGTCTAGTTTTGCTCGATCAGCAGCTTCGTCCGATTCGTAGAGCTATACTTTGGAACGACACACGTACAACGGAGCAATGTCGGTTGATTGAGCGCAAGCTTGGTAACCTGCTCCTGACAGTAACAAGAAACCCTGCGCTAGAGGGCTTTACATTACCCAAATTGCTATGGGTGAAAGAGCATGAGCCAGAGGCGTTTGCGAGAGCAACTAAGTTTCTTTTGCCGAAGGATTACTTGCGTCTCCGGTTAACTGGCGAAGTCCATATGGACTTGTCGGACGCAGCGGGCACATTGCTGCTCGATGTCGCGAATCGGCAGTGGAGTGACGAGGTGTTAAGAGCATTCGAGCTTTCTGCGGGTCTTTGTCCTCCATTGATTGAAGCGAGCGGCTTAGTCGGTAATTTAACATCTGAAGTTGCAGAAGTAACTGGACTCAGCACAAATACGAAAGTATTCGCTGGGGGCGCGGACAATGCTTGCGGAGCGATTGGTGCAGGCATTCTATCACCAGGTCTTACGCTATGCAGCATTGGTACATCGGGTGTAATTCTTACGTACGAGGGAGATGCATCTTCCGATTATGAGGGGAAGGTTCACTTCTTTAACCATGGCAAGCCAGATGCCTTTTATGCGATGGGAGTTACACTTGCAGCGGGATATTCTTTAAGTTGGTTCAGGAATACTTTCGCCAAGGGTGAATCCTACGATCAATTACTGTCTGGTATCGAGGATGTTCCAGCAGGATCGGGTGGATTGCTGTTTACGCCTTATCTCGTCGGAGAACGGACGCCCCATCCTGACGCTAACATACGGGGAAGCTTTATTGGGATGGATGGCAGTCACACTAGGGCGCATTTTGCCAAGGCGGTCATGGAAGGAATTACATTCTCTCTCAATGAGTCAATTGCGATGTTCCGTGCAGCAGGGAAACAGGTTGACACTATCGTGTCGATAGGTGGCGGTGCGAAAAATCCGGTTTGGCTTCAAATGCAAGCGGATATTTTCCAAGCGGATGTGGTCGCGCTAGAGAATGAGCAAGGTCCGGGTCTAGGAGCGGCGATGCTTGCAGCATTCGGCTGTGGCTGGTTCCCTAGTCTTGATGCGTGCGGTGAAGTGTTCGTCAAGCATGCACGCACCTATAGCCCGAATCCAGAAACTAGTGAGCGCTATGCGAAATTATTTCCAATCTATCAAAATGTGTATGCTAATACGAAAGTACTAAACGAACAACTCCAAACTTTCCGCTAATTGTAAAATAGGCTACAATGAAATGAGAATTAAGGGAGCCTCCCTTTTTTCGATACCTCCTTCTTGCCGGTAACAAGAAGGAGGTTTTTTATTAATTAAGCGCCTCTTCAGAGGCACTTTTCCCCGCAGTGTACCCTGTGGAAAATGCTGCAGTAATATTGTAGCCACCCGTATAACCATGAATGTCCAATACTTCTCCTGCAAAATATAGTCCGTTCATTAGCTTCGATGCCATAGTGCGCGGGTCGATCTCCTTCAAGTTCACACCACCACCTGTAACGAATGCTTCTTCTATGGAAAGTGTTCCATTCACCTGCACAGGAAATGCCTTCGCAACTTCAGCCAGCTTCATCCATGCCAGCTTTGGGATATTGTCATAGGTTAAATCCTCTTGCAAGCCTGACATACTCATCATTGTCGGTAGCAGTCGTTCAGGCAGCACGCTTTTTAGCACATTTTTGATCGCTTTTTTATTCTCTTGCTTTGCGAGTGAATAAGTGTGGGCGAAGAACTCGTCGACGCTATATTTAGGCATTAAGTCAATCGTTACGCATACAGTGCCACCGCCACTTTGCTTCAATTGCTTAACAACGAATTGACTGCAACGCAATGCGATCGGTCCCGAGAGGCCAAAGTGGGTGAAGATCATATCGCCCTCGTGGCTAATGATTTTTTTACCCTTGCTGTTCCAAACGGATAAGGTCACATCTCTTAATGATAATCCCTGCAATTCCCGACTGCGAATAAACGATTCTTTAGATGTTAATGGCACTTCAGTTGGAAAAAGCTCAGTAATCGTATGTCCTGCTTGTTCTGCCCAAGCATATCCGTCACCTGTAGACCCTGTATGAGGGACTGATTTACCTCCAACAGCAACGATGATACATTTTCCGCTAATCGTTTCGCCAGTTGTCAACCGAATGCCACTCGTCCGACCATCTTTATAGAGAACCTCCTGGACTGGAACATTTTCGCGAATGTGCACTCCATGGGCACGCACTTGATTGACTAAGGCGTCTACGACGGTTTTGGCACGATCGGTGACTGGGAACATTCTGCCATTATCCTCTTCCTTCAGCGCAATTCCGAGGTTCTCGAAAAATCGAATGATCTCCTGATTACCGAAAGTTGCAAGCGCGCTATACAAAAACCGTCCGTTACCCGGAATATGTTTAATAAGCTCGTCCAATTCTTTGGCATTCGTGACGTTGCAGCGTCCACCGCCAGAGATACCGAGCTTTCGTCCTAGCTTGTCGCTTTTATCTAAAAGCAGAACCTTCGAGCCCTGCTCACTTGCCGCAATACTTGCCATCAGACCGGCAGACCCGCCCCCGATAACGATCACATCATAGCTCATCGCATTAAACCTCTTTGTCCTCATATTGAATAGTTGTCTTATCATTATAAACGTGTTTGCTTAAAAATAAATGGATAACAACTAATCCAATGGGCAGACTATGGGGGATTCAACCACTCGAGGAGGTAACTTCCATGTCACAAAAACAACGACGATCAGGTCCAGGACAAAGGTCAGAAGCCAATGCCAAGCAAGAATCCCCGGGAATTGATAAAAAGCTAGACGGTCCTAACCGTCCGGCGACATAAGCGTTAATCGCGAAGCTATTGGCATGAGTAACGATAGCCTTCCCCCATACGTGGGCATGCAGCCAGTTGTAGGACGCGACGAGTTGGAGCTCAATCCGCTTGGAAATGATTTTCGGGAGGATAACCGCGACATCCGGGGTCAGCGGGAGCCGTTCGTCTGGGGACAAAGATTGGTTCAGGAGCAAGCATCTTCTCATTCAGAGGAATGGGAAGATGAGGAGTTGTACTTTTTGCCTGAAGTGCTAGACGAGCCATAGGAGATTGAATAAGGCTCTTCGCGATATTGCGAAGAGTCTTATTTAGGTGCGCCTAGCAAGTAAAATTGTCGATTCTCTTCTACATGTCTGTGTAAAGGATCTCCAGCGTAGTAGGACCCCTATAACATAGATGACTTCATAGCGGACATGAGAGACGCTATTTGGCGATTTAAGGGGTTTTTGAGTATTGATCGGACGCCAAAGCCCTTATTTGCGGTTTCTAGCGTCTAAAATGCATAATTTATTGCAAATAAGGTCTCTCATGTCCGCTATGAGTGAGATATGGTCGTATTGAAGCAAATAAGGTCTCTCATGTCCGCTATGAGTGAGATATGGTCGTTAAATGGTAGCATATAATCTTCTACGGTTTTGCTTTATCATTTTGACGGACGGAACGACTGCACTGTATAATAGTAAGTAGCGGAAATACCCGCAAAACCTGTAATTAAGAAAGCGAGGCGGCATAGTTATGTCGATGTCATTCGAAAGATATATGATGGATATGGTTCAACCGATGCGTGATGAGCTTACGCGGATTGGGATTCAAGAATTAACAACACCAGAGCAGGTGGAAGAGAACCTTCCAAATGCATCCGGAACAGCGTTAGTAGTCATCAACTCTGTATGTGGATGTGCAGCTGGACAATGTCGTCCAGGCGTTGCAACAGCGCTGCAGAACGAAGTAACACCGGATCACTTGTTCACTGTGTTCGCGGGACAAGATAAAGAAGCGACAGCTAAGGCGCGCGAATACTTTATGCCTTATCCACCGTCTTCACCATCGATTGCACTTTTTAAGGACGGAGAGCTTGTTCACTTCATCGAGCGCCATCAGATTGAAAACCGCAGTGCGGATGATATCTCGGCGGACTTAACGGCTGCCTTTGATCGTTATTGCCGATAATCCTTAAGCATCTCTGAGGTACGGCCGAGTTTGCCGTCTTCATGAGATGCTTTTTATTTACTTATAGTCGAGTCTTATGAGGGGGAAAGCAGATGAGCCTGCAGCATGAGATCATCGCAAAGCTTGGGGTTAAGCCAACAATTGATGTGGATGATGAGATTCGACGTCGAGTCGATTTTTTGAAAAAGCTGGTGAAGCAGGCAGGGTCATCAGGCTTGCTCATTGCGATCAGTGGTGGGGTAGATAGTGCAGTGGCGGCAGGCTTGTGCAAACAAGCTACGGACGAATTGTCAAATGAGACGGGAAAGCCCTATATGACTCTCGGTGTATTCCAACCCTATGGAGAGCAAGAAGATATTGCGCATAGCTATGCAGTAGCTGAGGCGTTCGAACTCGAGCATAAAGTGGAAACAAACATCGAGGAAGCAGTAGATGAGGTGGCGATTGAGACGGAGTATGCTTTCAAAGCGCTCGGAATTCATCGTCATATGAGTCGCGGAGGCAAAGGGAATGTGAAGGCGCGAATGCGGATGGTCGTTCAGTATGCGCTAGCCTTCGACCTTAACTTACTAGTTGTCGGTACAGATCATGCGTCGGAGGCATTAACAGGCTTCTTCACGAAGTGGGGAGATGGTGCTGTCGATGTTACACCGTTAAGCAGCTTAAATAAGCGTCAAGTACGTCAGCTTGCCAGAAGGCTGAGTGTACCTGCCGAAGTGATTGATAAAGCACCAACTGCAGGCTTATGGGCTGGACAAACGGATGAAGCCGAGCTAGGTGTCACCTATGAGGAGAACAGCGATTACTTAGAAGGTAAAGCCATTAATCCGAAAGCAAGGGAAACGCTAGAGAAGCACTATGCTCGAACAGAGCATAAGCGACTAGCAATCCCAGGCATTTAACGCGAGCGATGATACGTGGTGTAGGTCTTGATGTCGTCGAACTGGATCGGATCGCATCCGTGCTCTCTGGAACGGGCAAGGATAAATTTATTGCACGTATATTAACACCAAGTGAACAAGCAAGATTAAGTGAAATGTCAGCAAAAAGAGAGATTGAATTTGTTGCGGGCAGATTTGCAGCCAAAGAAGCTGTAGTCAAAGCGTTAGGCTGTGGCATTGGTACAATCGTTGGGTTTCATGATGTTGAAGTAACTCGAAACGAGCAAGGCAAGCCAATCTGTGAACTATCTGAAGCAGCTTTAACCCGACTTGGGCTTCAAAAAGAACGGTGCGTCGTACATATTGCGATCACCCATGAACGATCTTTGGCGGCAGCAACAGCAATTGTTGAGGAATTAGCCCATGAATGACTATTAGTTGAACAAATGGGCGAGAAGGGGCGACAATGACTCAGACCTACGTATCAATCATGATGAAACATCTGGAACAAATGCAAATCGAAGTATTAGATTCAGGTGAAAAACATTTCGGACGCAACGCTGGTATCCAGAAAGAGTGGAATCTAGAGTGTAATCGTCTGTTTTTTGTTGAAGATGGAGAAGGAAAGCTTATTTTGCAAGATGGTGAAATTGATTTGATGCCCGGCAAGATGGTTATTATGTTAAGCGGAATCGTGCATAGAGTCTCTGTCGAACCCGGTAAAATATTGGAGCTAAAGTGGTGCCATTACCGGCAAAGCTATGAGGATCGTGAACTTTTTCGAAGTCTACAGCTTCCGAATAACTTCCTAGTTCCCGATCTAGAAGTTGTATCGGGTTTATTTGACCGTGTAATCATGCTACAACAATATCCGCAGCTCACCTCGCAATTACGAGTGAAGTCCGTCATGCTAGAGCTGCTCAGCATATACCTCGAACAGATTACGATTCATGCAACTGAGGACTGTCCTACACAGGATTTGCAAAAGATTGACGCTGTCATTCGCTATATCGATGATCATATCTCAGACAATATTACGGTGGAGGATTTAGCTAAACAAGCTTATTTGCACCCGAACTATTTTATCGCCATGTTCAAGAATATTCTCGGCTATTCGCCGATTCAATATGTCATACATCGGAGAATTGAAACTGCTAAGAGCCTGCTCGCTCGTCCTGATTGTAATGTATCGAAGGTAGCTAATCAGGTAGGGATGCAAATCTATCATTTCTCAAGAATGTTCAAATCCCACACGGGGATGACGCCAAGCCGCTATCGCAGAATGAGGGTTGCATCGATGGCAGAAGACGCATAGAGATCGCAAGAAGGAGAAAGAGATGAGCGTACAAGCTTATGATGACAACAATCGACGTTACTTCAGCACGGAGCTACTTAAATGGTATCAGAGAGAGCAGCGTGATTTGCCATGGCGAGGTAGCGGGGATCCTTATCATATTTGGGTTTCGGAAATTATGCTGCAGCAAACGCGGGTAGATACGGTCATTCCGTATTTTAATCGGTTTATCGAGCGGTTTCCTACGCTGCGGCACTTAGCCGAAGCGCCGGAAGAGGATGTGCTCAAGCACTGGGAAGGGCTAGGCTACTATTCTAGAGCGCGAAATTTACAATCAGCAGTTCGTGAAGTTGTAGCGGAATATGGAGCCAAAGTTCCGGATCAGAAGAAGCAAATTTCCAGCCTAAAGGGTGTAGGTCCGTATACAGCAGGCGCGATATTAAGCATTGCTTATAACCAAGCCGAGCCTGCAGTAGACGGCAATGTGATGAGAGTACTCTCGCGTTATTTTCTTATTGAAGATGATATTGCGCGCCCAGCAACACGAGTGAGCATGGAAAGCTTAGGACAGTCGTTAATTCCTGAGGGAGAAGCGGCAAGCTTTAACCAAGCTTTGATGGAACTAGGTGCGCTCGTATGCACACCTAAGAGCCCTTCTTGTAACACGTGTCCGGTAGGTCAACATTGTGCTGCGAAGTGGGAGAGTAGAGAGCGTGAGCTTCCGATTAAGAGTAAAGCCAAGCAGCCTAAACGCGTTTATCGACTTGCAGCACTTATCGAGGGTACAGGCGAGCATGAAGGACAAGTTCTCGTTAGACAGCGTCCGAACACCGGTCTTCTTGCGAAAATGTGGGAGTTGCCTCATGTCGAAGTTGCTAATGAGGAGGTTTGGGACTCTCTTGCTGAGGGCGGTCAATGGCTCGAAAGTGAACTAAACGATCAGGGCGTCGCAATTCAAGTCACACGACACATGAATGAAGCGCAGCATATTTTCACACATTTGATTTGGCAAGTAAAAGTGGTTGGTGCAGTCGCAACGAATGAGCATCAGCTTGAGAACCTAGAAGGATATGCATGGGTAGGCCCCGATCAATTCGAGAACTTCGTATGGCCTAATATTTTTCGTAAATTACTCACTGATTACTTTAAAACCGCTAATCCCTAATGATATTCAAACATCTCGCTAACAAATTGCTGAGTAAAAGGTAAATGTTAGGTGAAAACACTTCTACTAAATATTTGTAACCGACAATCCTTAACACATCCACCTTACAATGAAGACATAAGCTAAACAAAGGGGATGCCTAATCATGTTGGGGATCAATACGGACTATTTTTTGGTGAAGCAATGAATTTAAGCCACTTTTACAGACAACTGTTTGTAGACGCGATGACAAAGTTTGAGCCCGTGTGGGAAGAAGATCTAGATAGCTTGTACGGATTTCGTTGGACGAAGAACAATTATCCCAACGAAGAGCAATTTCAGATCACGATGTCACAGGGTGGCGATCCGGTATTAATGTACTCCATGATTCTGTCTGAAGAATATTTGAAGACGACCATCTATGAACAATTGAAAGGCTTCAAATCTTCGTTTGAGCTGTCACTTGTTATCGTGAATAAGAAGCTTTGGTTAAACGTTACGGTATCCACTGATTACCTTGAGGATTCCATTATGGGCTTTATTAGTATGGCGCGTAGTCAATTGATGAACATCATCGACTGCCTAATTACAATGCCTAATCCTAGTTATCAGACTCTTCTTCATCAATTTAGCAAATAAAATAGAAGAGGCAGCCCATAAGTTAACTTATGGGCTGCCTCTTTTTGTGAAGCTATCGTCGTTATTGTGTCTTATTTCGAAGCGTCGTAGATGGCACCAACTGCATTCCAATCGATAACGTTCCAGAAAGCAGCAATGTAGTCAGGACGCTTGTTTTGGTATTTCAAGTAGTAAGCGTGCTCCCAGACATCAAGACCTAATATAGGAGTATCGCCTTCCATGATCGGGTTATCTTGGTTAGGCAAGCTGTAAACTTTGAGCTTACCATCTTTGCTAAGTGCGAGCCAAGCCCAGCCAGAACCGAAGCGTGTAGCACCAGCAGCAGCGAAAGTTTCTTTGAACTTGTCAAAGCCGCCAAGCTCGCTATCGATTGCAGTAGCAAGAGCGCCAGTAGGTGCACCGCCACCGTTCGGGCTGATTGTCTTCCAGAAGAAGGAATGGTTTGCGTGACCGCCACCATTGTTGCGAACTGCAGTACGAATGCTTTCAGGAACGCTATTCAGATCAGCAATCAGATCTTCTACACTTTTGCTAGCAAGCTCAGGTGCAGAATTGAGCGCATTGTTGAGGTTCGTCACATACGCATTATGATGACGACCATGATGAATTTCCATCGTTGCAGAATCAATGTGTGGTTCAAGAGCATCATTTGCATAAGGTAGTGCTGGTAATTCGTGTGCCATTCGTAAAAACCTCCTGATCATATTTGTACTGGTAAAACTCACTATTATATTATCGCTCATTTCCTACACTAAAGCAACGTTACTGTTTGTTAAGTCCGTTAATGATTTTCATCAAAGCCCATAAATTAAATTATTCCATTTATATGGAATAATGAAGCGTTTACAATGAAAATTCGTTATTTTTCACAACTTTTTTCTAAGTTTTTTCACAAAAATGAAGGATTTTCAGTTATTTTGTCGTAAAATTAAAAGTGCGTTAAATGAGTGTTAAACTTTTTGCATAGGAGATTTTACATCATGCAGATTCGTTCTTTCCAACTATCGGACTATCGATTCGTCTCTGAGCTTCTGGAAGAAGTGCTATCAGAGGAATGCTGCGAGGAGACGATGGGGGCATTTGCCCGTCAATTATCATGTGATAGTGAGCTCGTACTTGTAGCAGAGTCGGAAGGCGTTATTGCTGGAGTATTAATCGGTACGATTGATGAGCAGAAGGGTTACGTCTATCGGATTGCCGTACTTACACAATACCGGCGACAAGGAGTCGGAACTGCACTCGTGAACGCGATGCACAATCGATTCAGTAAGCGTAAAGTGTTGAAGGTGTTAGTTGCAGTGGACAAGCATAATGAAATGCTTCGTCCGTTCTACGAATCACTAGGTGTGAAGGCGATGGAATATTCTCGTCTTGCACGACCGCTGTCTATTGTAGCAGGCTAGGTCTTAGGACTCCTCTGAGCATATCTTTCGCGCCATTGCATTCGGTGGAAAGATATGCTTTTCTTTTCTTATTATCAATGAAAGAAGGTGCCATCATGAGCGCGGTCCCGAACAGCTATGAACATTGCGTCATCAAGAGCTTTAAACATGATGGCTCACTCCACCGTGTTTGGGTAGAAAATTGGCGAATACCTGATGAACAGCTTCATCCGATCCATGCTAATGAATCGATGTGGGTCTATTTGAACGATCATACGACAATTATAGAAAAGGGGGGCAAGGAGTGGATTAGTAAAATTCCTGCTGTATCCTTTTTCATGCCTCAAGAATGGTTTAATGTTGTCGCGCTCCTTGAAAGTAAAGGGATTCGATATTATTGTAACTTAGCATCTCCACCATATAGGTATGGGAACACATTAACTTACATTGATTATGACTTGGATCTTGTATCACTTCCGGATGGCTCCGTCCATGAGCTTGATCGTGAAGAATATGGACGTCATCGTGAAGAATATCGTTACAGTGAAGAAGTACAAGTGCAAGTCGAGCAAGGGTTAATTAAGCTTCGTGAGAAGATTACTGCGGGTGCCCCTCCATTTACTGATACAATCATATATAATTACTATGAACAGTGGAAAAATCAATTGGATGTGTAAGGGGGATTGAGAACTACAATGACTGAGCAATCACAAACGGTTAATCATAAGAGAAGAGTTAGTGAGAAGCGTGAGAAGCGTCCAATGAGTGGATGGAAGAAAGAATTATGGGATTGGACGAAGGCGCTAGGGATTTCATTAATCGTCGTTCTTCTACTTCGCGCATATGTGTTTCAATTGACAACGGTTAAAAATATTTCGATGCAACCTACTCTGTACGAGGGTGAATGGTTATTCGTTAATAAGATTAGTTACCAATTCACATCGCCTAATCATCAAGATGTCATTATTCTAGAGGATCCTGATGGTGTGCCTGATCATAAAGACTTTTTAGTGAAGAGAATTGTCGGTGTTCCAGGTGATACGATTGAAATTAGAAATCACCAGTTATATGTTAATGGTACGCTAACTATTGAACCGTATACGGAAGTCAATATTGAGGATAGCGACTTCGGTCCTGTGACGGTAACGCAAGGGCATTACTTCGTAATGGGTGATAATCGTCATCTTAATGGAAGCAGAGACAGCCGAGCCTTTCACGAAATATCAGCAGATAGCATTCAAGGTAGAGCGGAGCTTATTCTGTGGCCGATCAGCAGGTGGGCGAAGTTGTGAGTACAATAGCTACAACGACGTCACAATTTTGGAGGCAGTTCAAGGAAGAACTAATCGCAGCAGCACCTAGCATGGGGATTGATAAGTTAGGGATTACTTCTGCAGAGCCATTCGTTGAACTCAAGCGACAGCTACAATCACATCGAGAGCTAGGCTATGAATCTGGCTTTGAAGATCCAGACTTGGATAAACGGACAGACCCGAGGCTGTCGATGCCAGAGGCACAGTCGATCATCTCGATCGCTGTCGCGTATCCTTCTAAGCTGAAAGATGCTCCTGTATCTGAGCCGGGTCGTAGACGTGGAATTCTTTCGCGCTCTGCATGGGGGGAAGACTATCACGTTGCGTTAAGACGTCGGATGGACAAGCTCGAAGCATGGATTAAGGAGCGTTTCCCTGACGCTAAGCTTATGTCGATGATCGATACAGGTGCATTAGCTGATCGTGCGGTTGCCGAACGGGCGGGAATAGGATGGAGCGGAAAAAACTGCTCGGTCATTACGCCTGAGCTAGGCTCATGGGTATATCTCGGAGAGATGCTGACTGAGCTCCCATTGCCCCCAGATGAACAGATAGCTGATGGGTGTGGTGATTGCACCCGTTGTATCGATGCTTGTCCTACAGGGGCGCTAGTCGGTCCGGGACAATTAAATTCGCAGCGGTGTATTTCTTATATTACGCAGACAAAGGGTTTCGTTGAAGAAGAGCTTATGATGAAGATCGGCAATCGATTATATGGTTGCGATACGTGTCAAATCGTATGTCCAGTTAACCGCGGAATCGATATTCGCATACACGACGAATTAGCTGCTGACCCAGAAGTGGTCAAGCCATTGCTACGCCCTCTATTACAATTAGGAAATCGAGATTTCAAAGCTCAATTTGGCAATAGCTCAGCAGCATGGCGCGGTAGAAAGCCAATCCAGCGAAATGCTTTAATCGGTTTAGGAAATTTTAAAGATGCCGGGTCCATTCCGGATATAGCGGTTGTATTAAAAGGAGATCCACGTCCTGTTTTACGGGGGACAGCAGCGTGGGCGTTAGGGCGCATCGGGGATCAAAGTGCAATGGTGGAGTTAGAGGCAGCATTGGAAACCGAGCTTGAACTAGAGGTTCAAGAAGCAATCGTTCGCGCCATATCCCAATTGAACAAAGTGCACAATAAAACCGAACATCAGTAAGTTAATAGACAGCATGAAGAAGGATCATCGGAGAATAGGAGTGAGCGGATTTGAGACTAGTTGATATTGAAACCGTAGAACAAGGTCAGAATTTGGGGAAGACAATCTTCTCATCGAATGGGTCGATTCTATTATCTAAAGGGGTGCAATTAACAGTCTTCATGATTAGCACCTTGAAGCGGCTCGGTGTGACGGCTATCTACTTGGAAGACCCTGATTTCCGTGATATTTCAATTGAAGAAGTAATCTCCGAGGAAACGAAACAGATGGTCATCCATCAGATGTCCGAATCGTTCGAGACGATGCGCTCAGGTAAGTCATTCAGCACGAAGGCGATTAGCCAATCTGTTGATCAGTTGCTAGATGACGTGATGAAAAACCAAAACATGCTCGTTCAACTGTCTGACATAAGGACGGCAGACAATGGGATGTATTTGCATGGGATAAATGTATGTATGATTTCTTCGTTAATTGGGCTGAATATGGGACTAAACATGATCCAGCTGAAAGAGCTTGCGATCGGTGCACTGCTTCACGATATTGGTAAGTTAGATGCACCTGAAGTTCAGGAAGGTCGTATGCATCATGCTTGGAGAGGGTTCGATCTGCTCAAGCATAAGCGAGAATACAGCTTGCTCATTGCGCATGTAGCTTTTCAGCATCATGAGCACGTAGATGGGACGGGAGCACCGCGAGGTTTAAATGGTGATGAAATTCATCTCTATGCGAAGATCGTTGCTGTTGCGAATAGGTATGATAACCTGTTGTTTGGCGGCCCAGAAGAGGAACGCTTAAAGCCTCATGAAGCGTGTGAGCAGTTAAATGCGATGTCCGGTATTGAACTGGATCATGAAGTGCTCACCCAATTCATGCGGATTGTCTCGATTTATCCGAATGGGATTTCTGTGAAGCTCTCTAATCGCCAAACAGGTGTCGTCGTTGGACAGCATCGAGGTTTACCAGGCAGACCCGTCATTCGTGTAATCGATAAAGAGAGTGAATCCGAGGCGTCTGCGAATGAGATTGATTTGGCACAGCACACGACAGTTTTCATAGACGAAGTATTAGTTTAATAAACTCGATCATACAGAATGTGTAAGTTTCACACTCCGCAAAGCTTGGTTTGCGTGTTGTGGAACACCATGCTATCATAGTACAACACAGTCTTAAGAGCGCGATGTCGCGTTAATGGACGATATTTTCACTTGTGTCGGAGGGGTATATTATGTGGTCTTGGCTTATTCCAACCTTGACATTTATTGTAGGGTTGATTGTAGGGGTAATAATTGGGGTGTTCTATCTTCGTTATCAAATGACTAAGATGCAGAGCAATCCTGATATGATCCAGAAGATGGCGAAGCAAATGGGTTATAACATGAATAGTCAGCAGCTACAAAAAGCGCAACAAATGATGAAAAATCAAAGTGCGGGTGGCAATCCAAAGGCGAATGCCAACTCGGGTAGCAATAGAAATAATCCGAAATTCCGCAGATAGTTAAGGAGTGGAGTGATGGCAGGAGCCAAAGATTACTTAAATACGAATGTTGGTGACAATCGGGAACAGATCGAGCATCATATACGTGAAATTTTGAGGCTGATCGGTGAAGATGCAGATCGTGAAGGTCTGCTTGAAACCCCTGCTCGTGTAACTCGGATGTACGAGGAGATTTTTTCGGGCTATGCTGTTGATCCGCGTGATGTGCTCGGTGTAACGTTTGACGAGCAACACGAAGAGCTTGTCATCGTGAAAGATATTGTCTACTACAGTCAATGCGAGCATCATATGGCACCTTTCTTTGGAAAGGTTCATATCGGCTATGTTCCAAGTGGGAAGATAGCCGGACTCAGCAAGTTTGCTCGACTCGTAGATGCGGTATCACGTCGTCTTCAGGTGCAAGAGAGAATTACATCTCAGATTGCTGACTTATTGGACGAAGTGCTCAAGCCACACGGTGTGATGGTTGTCGTTGAAGGTGAGCATTTGTGCATGTGCGCACGCGGTGTGAAGAAATATGGCAGCAAGACGGTTACTTCCGCTGTAAGAGGCCATTTCCGCAAGAGCGCAACACTTCGTGCGGAGTTTCTAGGATTGATCAAGCAATAGTCGATTATTTATTCATATTAGGGATAGAAAAAGCATCAGCTTCGGCTGGTGCTTTTTTTGATTATGCATAACATATTTGCACCTCACTTGCACCTTATTTACACCCAGTTCGCACCCAATCCGCACCGCAATCGCACCCGATTCGCACCTAATCCGCACCCAGTCCGCACCCAATTCACACCTTACACCTTCATAATTCACTTTCTGCGGACAAGAGATCCGTTAATAGACTAATTAATGCCTTTTTGGAAAATGAGCGGTCATCTGATCTGTTATTCGAGTAAAATGGGGTTGGAATCAATGGGCTGAGATGCAATAACGGAAAGTATGTCCGGAAAAAGCGAAAAGCACATCCAAAGCCGTAAATAACGGAAAGTATGTCCTCTCCGAGTCTGAATGGATCAAAGCTTCGCCACCATCTATATACACCTGATACGTTTTTACTTGTTGACGAGCAAATGACCATAAGAAGTAAGCTAAATTGACGCTCACAATTGGTCATATATCTAGATTATGATAGGAATAGTAGTTATTATGTTCCTAATATGGGGGTTAATCTACAAATGAGTTCTACACAAAAAATTCGCATAGGTCTCATCGGTGCAGGAAATATCGGTAATGTTCATCTGCAGGAGTTCGGAAGTATAAAAGATTTGTGCGAAATTGTCGCGATCACAGATGTCTACTTGCCCCTTGCGGAGCAACGTGCACAGCAATACGGAATTTCAATTGTTGCACCGTCACCAGAGGCGTTGATCTCTCGGGATGATATCGATGCAGTGATCGTTGCCGTTCCGAATATGGCTCATGCTGAGTTAACTGTACTTGCGCTAGAGCGCGGGAAGCATGTGCTTGTGGAAAAGCCAATGGGGCTTGATGCGTCAGCGGCCAAAGACATTGTTCGTGCACAGAAACGGACAGGCAAAGTGGTGATGGTATCGCACCAAATGCGCTGGGAGCCGTTGTCGCTGCTTGTTAAAGGGCAAATTGACCGCGGTGAGCTTGGACACATCTACACTGCAAAAACAGGCTGGTACCGCCGTAAGGGGATCCCAGGGTGGGGAACGTGGTTTACTCAACATGCGCAATCTGGTGGCGGTCCGCTCATTGATATCGGGGTGCACATGCTTGATCTCGCATTTTTCCTCATGGGTGAGCCGAAACCGGTGTCTGTATATGGTTCAACCTATGCAGAATTCGGTCCACGTAAGAAGGGGATCGGCACTTGGGGTAAACCCAATTGGAACGGTACATACGATGTCGAAGATCTCGCTACGGCGATTATTAAAATGGAAGATGGTAGTTCATTAACGCTTGAGGTGAGCTGGGCGGTGCATATGGACACGGATAGCACACCATTCGTACACCTGATGGGGTCGGAAGGTGGCGTAGTACTCAGAGGTAACGAAGGGAAATTCCTCACAGAGCGTTTTGATCAGGCGATCAGCGCGCCACTTACTGCTCCTCAGGATGATGAAGGAGCGCGTGTTAGGCTTAGCAAGCACTTCCTCGAATGCATTAGTGAAGGCAAGACGCCATGGACTTCAGCGGAAACGGGCTTGCGCAGCAATCTGATCATCGATGCGATCTATGAATCATCACGCACAGGCGGAGAAGTCAAGTTGGATTGGAGCTTGTAAGTTATTGGACATGAGAGACCTTATTCGTGAAAAAAGTGGGATTTTGAGTTTGGAACGGACACCACAGCCCTTATTTATGCTTTTGTATGCCGAAATTCCACCATTTGATGATAATAAGGTCTCTCGTGTCCGCTAAACTCCCAAAATGTAAAAAATTAAGTAAATAAGGTCTCTCATGTCCGCAAAGACCGCAAAGTCCGCAAAGTCTGCTCTGTCCGTTCAGTACAGACGAACTGCATTAAAATCGTTGTGTAGGCATAAGTGGGCCATTCCCGGTGGAAACTTTAGGGGCTAATGGTAAACAGCTAAGCAGCCTAAAGTTTTCAGTATATTAATACGGAATCCACTGCAACTGCTGCGCTTCTGCGTAACGCTCTGCGACATAAGGCCAATTTACAACGTTCCACCAATCCTTCGTATATCCGGCTCGATCATTTTGATGTTTCAAGTAGTAAGCATGCTCCCAAACGTCTAGCGGTAAGAGTGGCACAACGTCCCACTGACTTAGATTTTGGTGCTTTTCTGCCGTCAAGATCTCAAGGCGATGGCTACGCGGACTCCAAACAACAATCGCCCATCCGCCACCTTCCACTTTGTTCGCGGCTTCTGTAAATTGTTTTTTAAAAGCATCATAGCTCCCAAAGCTTCGATTGATCTCCTCTAGCAATTCGCCACTTGGCTTCCCCCCACCTTTAGGTGACATCGTTACCCAAAATAATGTGTGCAAATAATGACCTGCTCCATTAAAAGCCAATTCACGCTCCCAATGCTTCACGAGACTGAAATCCCCGGTACTACGCGCTTCAGCAAGCTTGAGTTCCGCATTGTTCAATCCATCTACATAGCTTTGATGATGCTTGTCGTGGTGAATGCGCATCGTGCGCTCGTCAATCCACGGTTCAAGACCATTATAGGAGTAAGGTAGTGGAGGCAAAGTATGCCCACCAATCGGAACTGTGCTTTGTGCTCTTTCCTGTTCAGTGTAAGATTCAATAGACGCTTCATTTTCATCGACAGAGCCATTGCGAAATACGGTGCTGTGGTCTTCAAGATACTGAAGATGTGCTAGGTAATGCTCAGACTGATGCTGGCAATTGGTAATTAGCTGGGCGATTCGCTGTGAATAAGAATCTTGATTGGCAAGATCAGGTATGTCTCGCTCCTCTTGGACTACGCTCTGAATGATCTCAATCGTTTGGCTAAACGTATTTTCCCATTGCTGTAGTAGCTCCACATAGGGTGATTCTAGTGCTGGCAAGCTCTGTCGTAAGGAGAGGGTGTGTTCTAACTCTGTTGTCTTATTTAGAACCATCTGTTCAAGCATCTCGGCACTGCGCTGCATTCCAATCATGACCTCCTCAATCGCATGTGATCGGTTAAACCGTTCGTACACAAATATGCGAAGGGAGAGAGAATTATTCGAATCTATTAGCGTGAACCTGATTTAGAAATGACAAAGTGTGTGAAACATATTGATCAGGGTAAGTCCTATAAATCATCTCGTGGATGGCATCGTCAACGATCCAAAGCTGAGATAGGCGGTTAGTTTGAGCATGCGCAATATTTTCAGATATCGTGTAGGGTGCTTTGTCGTCTGCTGTACCGTGTATGAGTAGAATGGGAAAAGAATATGCTGTCTCCTGAACTTGTGAAGAAGGAATTTGGTCCAGTCGCGTGCCACCTATGAGAGGTAAAAACCAGCGAATGAGCGACACCGAAGGGTACTTCGGAAGCTTGAGATACTTTTGCAAATTATAGTAGAGCGTATCCTCGTTGAAAAGAAAAGTGCTGTCCAAAATCATTGCGTCTATAGGCTCGCCCTGTAATGCAGCCTGAAGTGCAATCCCAGCACCCATAGAGAAGCCCCATACGAAAACTTCGTCGTTCCCTAGTGAACGTACGTATTGGATCGCTCCGCGCAATTGCTGCGATTCAAGCAGGCCACCAGTGGCAACAGTGCGATGATTTTCGCTAGCAAACCCGTAGTCGAACATGAGAACGTTATAGTTTTGTTGATGAAGCAAGTTGGCGAGCTCGTACATCGGTACCCAAGGCTCTTCACGATTCGTTCCAAAGCCATGGCTTAAAATAACGGATTGGCGACTGCCACTGGCCGGAATCCACCAGCCATCTACTTTCGTTGCTTCGTCTGAGCTTGGAAATGTAACCTCCGAGTACTCCAATTGGACAGCGGCCCTCGGATTGGATTGAAGAGGAGTAACAAATGGATGAGTTAGAAGCCATGCCACATAGGCATGTATGGCGATGAACAATGCTAGAAGTGTAAATACGAACATAAAGAAGCCCTTCAGAAGGAATTGAGCGATCCGTCGATTGGGAGAAGTATGCTTTAGAACGGAATAATCAATTGCTGATGGATATAGCTCATGTTGTTTTTGAGGTAGTGGGCTAAACGATGCTGACATGTACATTCACCTCGATCTATTCTAATCGTAGGTGGATGGAATTACAGCGTCAATGACCTATGCGTAGTTGTAAATTTGCCGTAATGTAATTGTAATAAAGCGTTTCCATTATTTGCGTAACTCTTAATATGAGTTATACTAGATGTAACTGTGTTTCATACAGTGAAACAATCGTAAGGTGTTGGGAGGTACCTCTGTGGAAGAGGAAAAAAAGACGGTTCGTGCGGTAGAGAGAGCGTTAGATGTGCTATTGTGCTTTACTTCTGAGAGCGAGTTAAGCTTAACGGAAATCGCCGGCCGTATCGGCTTGCATAAGAGTACTGTACATCGTTTGCTGGCAACGTTGGAGGATCGTGGCTTTGTTACGCGCGATAGCGCGACTGATAAATATAGATTAGGGCTTAGCATATTGGAGTTATCTGCTAATCTATCTCATTCGGATGATCCATCAGCTGTACTCCTGACTGAGATGGAGAGATTGCGTGATGAATTAAGTGAGACAGTGAGCTTGTATGTGAGAGATCGGACGGAGCGGGTAAGAATACAAGCGGTGCAGAGCACCCAAGCGATTCGTCGCGTTGCAACTGTAGGGGCGCGCCTTCCGTTATTTGTAGGAGCCTCTAGTAAAATATTGCTTGCTTTCGCCGAGCCAAGCGTGCGTAATAGTGTATTTTCTGATCCTGCTTGGCCCGCGACGCTTGATCAACAAGCGTTCTTGAAGCAGTTGGATGAGATCGTCTTAGCTGGGTATGCAACGAGCTTCGAGGAGCGTGAGCCCGGAGCAGCAGCCGTATCTGCTCCGATCTTCAATCGTTCAGGCAAGCTCGTTGCGGCTTTATCGGTATCGGGCCCATCCAATCGTCTTACTCCTGATCGGATGCACGAGTATGCACCTACCATTAAAGAAGCTGCGAAAATGATGGGCTCGATGCTGGGGTAAGCCGAAAGCTTATGGGGTTAGGAGTGCTGTAAAGAAAAAAACCGCCTACTACTTAAAACAGCTAAGTAGTAGGCGATTTTGCTTTATATTTATGCCTTGGATTCTAGCTTTTTCAGAAAATCAACTGCTTCAGTTAAATTTTTCACTGGCACAAGCTTCAAATCAAGATTCAGCTTCTTCACCGTTTCCTCTGCGAGCCTCCAATTGTCGAGCGAAGTTTCGTCATAAGGGACAAGGAAGTAGTCAGCCTTCTCCTTATCTGCGGCCATCAACTTATAGTTAATTCCACCGATTTGTCCTACTGTCCCGTCCGCATCAATCGTCCCAGTTCCCGCGATACGATAGCCACGCGTTAAATCTTCTCCAGAAAGCTGCGCGACGATTTCAAGAGTCATCATTAACCCGGCAGAAGGTCCGCCAACATCGTTAAAATCAAACTTCACGGGATCAGGTGGAGTTACTTTGAGCACGAGATCGCTTATAAAGCCGATTCCGATCCGACCTTTTTGATCCATGTCAATAAGTGGCACAGATGCCTTGAAGGGGGCATCTCCGCGAGTCCCGGTAACCTCCACAATGTCGCCCGCTTTTTTCTTTGAAAGATAGGTAGACAACTCCTGTACAGACAGCACTTCAAGCTCATCTACATGCTTGATGATGTCGCCTTCCTGAAGTCCATTCGCGGACGCTAAGCTTCCCGGTGAGAAGTAGCGAACAATCACACCTTGCTGTTCCACTTCAATCGGCTTGTCTAAAGCGGTATAAGCTGCAAGCAGGGCATAATTTTCTGAGCTGTCTCGCATCCATGAAAGCAAATTACGGTAAGCTGTCATGTTCGTCATTCCGCCTGTTGCTTGTTGCTCAGTTTGAATATCCATCCGTGGATTAAACTTTGCATAGATTAATGAGAACAGATTGGGCTTGGAATAGGTGGATACAGTTGTGAATAACAACTCACCTTTTTCTTCTAGTGTATAACCGGTCTCTACACGAGGGTGAACAGGCTCTGCTGAGCCAGGTCCTGAAATTACGTAGGGCCAGCTCCAGTAGTTCGCAAATAGAAATAAAGCAATAATAATTCCGAGAATCACGGTTGAGCGATTGCGTCGCATCCATGATCGTTTTCCTGTGGCCATCTACGCTAGCCTCCGATCGTTAGGTCACCTCTTGGAGTTGATGGTGCAAAGGTTATTATATCTTATTTTCAATCTATATAAAAATCCCCCTCACTTATCCGACGGGATAAATGAGGGGGGACGGTGATTCACGTTAAAATTTAGTTTTGACCAGCAAGCATTTGGCGCAATACCGTTTGCAGAATACCACTATTGCGGTAGTAATCTACATCAACGAGGGAGTCCAGACGAACGATTGCTTGGAATTCGAACGCTGATCCATCTTCACGCTTCGCAGTTACGGTTACTTGTTGTCCAGGCTGTACGTCGTTGGAGAGGCCGTTGATTTCGAACGTTTCACGTCCGGAAATCTCAAGCGACTTCCAGCTTTGACCCGGTACGAATTGCAGTGGCAATACGCCCATGCCGACCAAGTTGGAACGGTGAATCCGCTCGAAGCTTTCTGCGATTACCGCTTTGACACCGAGTAGGAACGTTCCTTTCGCTGCCCAGTCACGCGAACTTCCTGTACCGTATTCTTTCCCTGCAATAACAATCAGGTTCGTATCAGCTGCTTGATATTTCATCGAAGCATCATAGATCGACATCACTTCGCCCGTTGGCAAGTATGTCGTTACGCCGCCTTCTGTACCCGGAGCAACTTGGTTACGAATCCGGATGTTCGCGAACGTACCGCGCATCATCACTTCATGGTGACCACGACGTGATCCATAGGAGTTGAAGTCTTCTTTCGTTACGCCGTGCTCAAGCAAGTATTTGCCTGCAGGGCTATCTGCTTTGATGTTACCTGCTGGGGAGATATGGTCTGTCGTTACTGAATCGCCCATCAGCGCTAACACACGGGAGCTCTTAATGTTGTTGATGTCACCCGCTTGCGGTGCAAGATCTGTAAAGAATGGCGGGTTCGCAATGTAAGTGGACTTTGCATCCCACTCATAAAGCTCGCCTTGCGGTACAGGGATTTGGTTCCACTGTTCATTTTGCGTAAATACATTTTCATATTTCGCACGGAACATATCAGGCGTCAAGGAAGAGAATACAGCTTGCTGAATTTCTTCGCTTGTTGGCCAGATGTCCTTCAGATATACCGGTTGATCGTCATTGTCATAGCCGATTGGCTCGTTTGCAAGGTCAATGTTCACTGTACCTGCAAGCGCGTAAGCAACGACAAGCGGAGGAGAAGCCAAGTAGTTTGCTTTCACCGCTGCGTGAATTCGACCTTCGAAGTTACGGTTACCGGAAAGAACGGCTGCAACAGTCAAGTCGTTATCAACAACCGCTGCGTTCACTTCGTCTGGCAATGGACCGGAGTTCCCGATACAAGTTGCACAGCCGTAGCCTGCAACATAGAAGCCGAGCTTTTCGAGATAAGGCAGCAAGCCTGCTTTCGTCAAGTAGTCCGTAACGACCAGTGAACCTGGAGTTAGAGAGCTCTTCACGTACGCTGGCTTCTTCAAGCCACGCTCAACCGCTTTCTTCGCTACGAGTCCCGCACCGATCATTACGCTCGGGTTGGAAGTGTTCGTACAGCTAGTAATCGCAGCAATAACAACTGCACCAGCTCCGATCTCGGTGACGGCACCATTCTTATGCTTCACTTCAACCTTCTCTTCAAGCTTAGCATCGTTAAGTCCGAAGCCACCCTTGTCGATTGGTGTACGCACAATGCTATCGAATGCTTGCTTCATCTCTGTCAGCTCGATACGGTCTTGAGGACGCTTAGGTCCTGCCAAGCTTGGTACGACTGTGGAGAGGTCAAGCTCAAGCACTTCCGTAAATACCGGATCCGGTGTTGCATCCGTACGGAACATATCTTGTGCTTTATAGTATGCTTCAACAAGCGCGATTTGGCTTTCTTCGCGACCAGTCAATCTCATGTAGTTCAAAGACTCGTTATCGACTGGGAAGAAGCCGATTGTAGCGCCGTACTCAGGAGCCATGTTCGCCACTGTTGCGCGGTCAGCTAAGCTGATGTTGGAAAGACCAGGGCCGAAAAATTCTACGAATTTACCTACGACGCCTTTTTTTCGAAGGATTTGTGTAACTGTTAGCGCAAGATCAGTTGCAGTCGCACCCTCAGCGAGCTTGCCAGTTAGCTTGAAGCCGACAACTTCTGGCATAACGAAGTAGAGCGGTTGACCAAGCATACCTGCTTCAGCTTCGATACCACCAACACCCCAACCGACGATGCCAAGACCGTTGATCATCGTTGTATGGGAGTCTGTTCCGACGAGTGAATCTGGATAAACTTCAGTTACGCCGTCTTTCGTCTTTGTAGCAGCAACGGACGCAAGGTACTCCAAGTTAACTTGGTGAACGATCCCTGTTGCAGGAGGAACAGCGCGGAAGTTATCAAATGCTGTCTGAGCCCAACGCAAAAAGCGGTAACGCTCTTCATTCCGTTGGAACTCGACATCCATGTTGTATTGCAATGCATCTTCGGTGCCGAACGCATCAACCATTACAGAGTGGTCAATAACGAGGTCAACAGGAACGAGCGGGTTGATCTTCTTAGGATCTCCGCCTGCTTGCTTCACTGTTTCACGCATTGCTGCCAGATCGACGACAACAGGAACGCCTGTGAAGTCTTGTAGAACGATCCGTGCAGGAATGAACGGAATTTCCTTGTCTTCACGACCTTGCGTCCAGGTAGCCAATTGCTTGACATGCTCCTCAGTGATCGCACGACCATCAAATTGACGAATTGCGGCTTCTAATAACACTTTAATGGAGAAAGGGAGTTTGGAAACAGGGCCTAAGCCTTGCTCCTCGAGCGCTTGCAATCGATAGTAACGGTAGTTCGTACCAGACGATTGAAGCTCTGCTTGAACTTGAAACGGTAGTGTTGACACGTGAATGAGCCTCCTTGCTTTCGCTGAGTTTCACTGTGTGAAACCCGATTTCAAAATTAACATTACATTAATAAGTATACCTTGATTGGAGCTGTCCGTAAAGATGTATCAATGACCCATTTCATTAGAATGTCGTAAGAAGATAGCATTTCATACCTCATCATTCGAATCGTCGGTATGCATCGTACACAGTGACCATAAAATGAACTGACAGGTATAAGGTCACAGCCCGGAAGGGGATGGACGATGGGAGATCAAAAGGAGATTAGCGCCGAGTGGAAAGCGATTATCTTTGACTATGTGAGTCGAATGAATGAAGTCATGCTAAACAGAAGTGTGGAGATGCTTGTAGGGCTAACTGATTTCGAGCAACAGAAGCGGATCGAGCGATGTCTAAAGGCGCTTGGAGAGCGTGAACTTCGCGAAGGAATCAAGCCTGTACGCAGTGAAATGAGAGCGAGGATTGAGCGTATCCAGCTCGTTCGCGGTGAATTGTTGACGGATTTAGCCGTGCATCAGATCCGAACTTTTGAGCAACGCAATCTAACTTGGACAGAGGAAAAAATAGAGCGAGAGCGCGTCGGGTTCATCCGTTCGGGTCGGGACTGGCGGATTAGTCGTGTGCGTGTACTTGTAGATGAGGCGATGTTGGCTGCAACTTGGCATCAGCAAATGCAGGAAGTGCCGCTGGATGAGGAAGAGAACCTTAAGACTCAGTCGATTCCGCGACCGTATATGAATCCGCAAGCTGTACATGGGTTTAAATCACGGTTATGGCCCGGTGTTGGCAATTCTGAGGATTATCGTTGGGATGAGATAGGGAGGCGGTCGGAATACCGTCGAGAAGAGGTCGTTGCCTATGCCGAAAGATGGTGGAATGAACCTAATCCGTCTTATGAAAATTTCGAAGTGAATTGCACCAATTATGTGTCTCAATGCATCTTTGCAGGGGGCGCACCGATGAACTATACTGGTAGAAGAGATTTGGGCTGGTGGTACAGAGGTCAATTGAACAAACAGGAGCATTGGAGCTATAGCTGGGCAGTTGCGAATAGTTTACAGAAGTTACTTTCGCAGCCACGTGGATACGGTTTGCGCGCGCAAAATGTCGAGCGTCCGGAACAGCTGCGATTGGGAGATGTGATCTGTTACGATTGGGACGGTAATGGGCGTTTCGGACATAATACGATCGTTACGGCGTTTACACCCGAGGGTATGCCGCTCGTTAACGCCAACACAGTGAGCAGCAGACATCGTTTCTGGGACTATCGAGATTCTTACGCATGGACTGAGCAGACCCGGTATAAATTTTTTCATATTACAGATGAGTTTTAATTCGGAGGTTACTATGAACAACCAGGAACAGAAGAACAAAATTCGTGTTGGCCTCGTTTATGGCGGACGCTCAGGTGAGCATGAGGTGTCGTTGCAAACGGCATTGGCTGTTTCGAAAGCTTTTGATTATGACAAATATGAACTCATTCCTTTCTATATTACTTATACTGGACAATGGAGATCGGGTGCTTTACTTAATGCTCCACCGACAGCAGTTGCGCAATTGCAGTTCGATCCCGGGTCGGATAGTGGCGCGGAGGAGTCGAACAATGCGCTTTATCCAGTGCTTCGTGGAATATCTGATGTAGAGACTGCGGTGCAAGCTAGTCGTGAAGATCAAGTCATTGATGTGATGTTCCCGTTGCTGCATGGAACTTTCGGTGAGGATGGGACGATTCAAGGACTATTTGAGATGGCGGGACTACCTTATGTTGGTGCGGGTGTATTAGCATCGTCCGTCGGGATGGACAAGGTTGCAATGAAGATGATGTTCGCTCAGGCGGGATTACCTCAAGTGGGTTATCGTCATTTTGTGGGATATCAGTGGAAAAAAGATCGTGAGCATTGTCTGAACAACGTCGAGGAGCTTGGTTATCCGTGTTTTGTTAAGCCGGCTAATCTAGGATCTAGTGTCGGCGTGTCTAAGGCGCGCAATCGTGAGGAGCTTATTGTTGCAATTGAGGAAGCGTTGAGATTCGACCGTAAAGTCATTATTGAAGAGTTTGTCGATGCGCGTGAGATTGAGGTTAGCGTACTCGGGAACGACGATCCGCGTGCTTCTGTACCGGGCGAAATTATGAGCTCGCATGAATTTTATGATTATAAGGCCAAATATACTGACGGCAAGTCGGTAATGGTCATCCCTGCAGAAATCGACCAAGAAACGACGAACGCTGTGCGCTCAATGGCAGTACGTGCTTTTCAAGCGATCGATGGCTCAGGCTTATGTCGTGCAGATTTCTTTATGCGGCGCAGTGATGGAGCCCTGTTCATTAACGAGGTGAACACGTTGCCGGGCTTTACACCTTATAGCATGTACCCACTGATGTGGCAGGAAACAGGTATGCCATATCGTGAATTGCTAGATACGTTAATTAGACTCGCAGTTGAGCGTCACGCAGAACGTCAATCGCTGGAGTATGGTAATGGGGCGCTCTAATCATTGTTATTGAGGCAGGAGGAATGGTAATGGGTTTTCAAACAGAGTTTAATTCGGTTTGTAAATTTAAGTCGGATAATGAACTGTATGAGTTATTAGAATATGGTCGTGGCAAAATGGTAAAAAAACATTATCGTGTATTTCCGACGGGGCAGAAGGTCATCGCGTATGCGCCTGACAATAGAGCGGTAGCAATAGTACAAATCTTGGCTTCGATTGCAGAGAGAAATTTCCAAGGCGAGGAAGTCACTCAAGTCGAGATGGAGCTTGTACGCAGACTGACGGAGGAAGAATCGCGAATTCAAACTGCACTTGCTTATGAGATGTTTTTTAAGGATCAGAACTAGGTGTAGTTCCAACGGATTAAGAGCAATTCAATGTTGAAAACAGATTATAGACCGATCCTATCATTTTTCGAGGGAAACCGGTCTATTTGCCTATTCTTTTCGTTTACTAAATGCTTCCAATATGCTAGGATGTATTTGTGTAAGTTGTAAAAACCTCTCTTTTTTTGATGGAAATCCTCTCTTTTTGTACCCATCCTTCAAACTCGCTTTAATTCATCGAAGTAGCTCTTTCAACATGTGTGATCTTTATTTTCTGAAAGTTCAATAATATGTTAATGAGGAGTTTAGTTCAATGAGTAAAGCGATTCAATTATTTCGAACATTATTGTTAGTTGTTGCACTTGGTATGCCGGCAACAACCGTTTTTGCTGCTTCGAATGATGCACCTGGCAAGCCTAATGCACCTACCGTGCAGCTTCAAGGTAACCAAGTTGCAGTGTCTTGGAAAGCGGTAGCAAATGCGGTTTCTTATGAAGTGTATAGACGCGATGAACAATACTATGATTTAGTTGCGACGACGAATCAACTATCTATGATAGATCCAGTGCCTAATGTCTATCGATCCTACGATCATAATTTTCAGTATGAGATTGTCGCAGTAGGCGCGAATGGGAAGAAGTCTCAGACATCGAATTCGACTCAAGTGCGGATTCCGAGCAATGCGGCAGAAACGCCGTCGAATATCAAAACTACGAACACGAACAACTTAGTTTCTTTCACATGGAAAGCTTCAGTCAATGCCGTATCCTATCGGATTTATCGATCTGCCCCAGGTGGTGGCAATTACGAGCTTATCAGCCAGCCTAATCACACAGCTCTATCTTTTACAGATGAGGTATTCCCGACGTTACCCGGTGGACTTTGGACATCATATTATTATCAAATTTCCGCTGTTAACGCATTAGGCGTTGAATCTCAAAAAGCGTACGCTATGGCTCAAAAGGAACCACCGGAGCTTCCTAATAAGCCGACTTTGTCGCTAAAGAATAGTCAATTGCAAGTTAGCTGGAATGCAATTCCATACACTGCGCAATATGAAATTGTTATGAATTTTAATAATAATAACAATCAATATACGACGAAGAAGTTTTTCTCTACAGGTACGCAATTGTCTGTGAACCTATCTGAGTTCGGGTTTATTAGAGATACGAGCGTTGCTGTTATGGTGAGAGCGATTGATCTTGTAGGCAATACTTCATACTGGTATTCCAATGAATCGACTATCACGGTGCCTAAGGGTCCATATGCTGTACCGGTACCGAATAAACCGGGAGGACTTAGTCTCGTAGTTAAAACGGACCAATCGATTGTACTAACATGGCAACAAGTTGACAATGCGGTAGGCTATCAATTGTATCGATGGACGGTAGGTTTCGATACACAATTTGTTCCGATTGGTTCTGTGTTGACCGGCACTAGCTATACAGATACGAATTGGTTAAATACTAGCCTTATAGAATCGAAGACAGTTAAATATAGGGTTGTAGCTATCAATTCGACAAATGGGGCTTCGCAGGCTAGTGAAGCTGTAGAAGTTGTACTACCCGCTTCTGTGCCTGGAGGTAACCCGGTTGATCCAACAAATCCAACAGATCCAACAGATCCAACAAATCCAACAGATCCAATAGATTCAAAAGATCCAAAAGGTCCTACAGATCCTACAGATCCTACAGATCCTATAGATCCAAAAGATCCAATAGATCCGACAACAGGTTCTGGGACCCCGCCTCCGCCTTTATCCAGCGGGAACTTGCTGAACAACTATACGTTTACGAAGTTCAAGAATAATTTAGCAGATCAATGGACGCAGCAGAAGACGGGAACCAGTACGAAAGTTGAGCTTAGCAAATATACTCGAGATCCAGCGACGAATAATTACGCACAGCAAATTACAGCTAGTGATATGTCCAACAATACTAGTGTTACGATTTCACAACGAGTGCCTCTAAAGCTTGGACAAACTTTCCGTGCCTCTGCCATGATTAATGTGCTGGCCTTAGATAAGACCAAGGTACAGTTATATGTAGACTTCTATGGTGCAGAAGAGAAATGGCTACGCTCTGCCTATCAGGATCTAGGTGAAGTTACGACAGGATTTGTTCCAATACAGATTGAAGGCGTTGTGCCCACACAGGCTCTTTCGGCTAGAGTCTATATTGTGATAAGAGCAAACGCAGATGCAAGCAGTGGATCCGTTATTGTAGATGATATGTCGCTTAGTGTAGGTAATGGAATGATCTTGAATTCCAAGTTCCAGGACTACAATTCAACTACTGGACTGCCGGATGCTTGGGGCGTTTCATATGCAAGTAATGTGCAGACCTCAATCGTTGTGGAGGAATCACCAGTTAGTCCGGGAACTGCACTGAAGATAGAAGCATCGCAGTTAGCGAATAATGGACTTGTGGGCGTTTTCCAGAAGGTTCCGGTTAGTCTCGCTAAAGGGAGATATTCATTAGAAGGCAACCTGTATGTCACTGCGCTACAAGACGCTAAAGCTCAAGTTTATGTTGATTTCTATAATAAAGACAATGTACTGGTAGGTACGAATTACGCTGAGCTATCAACAGTAACAGATCAATTCGTACCATTGAAGGCAGAAGGCTTACTCCCGGAAAATGCGGTAACTGCGAAAGTTCTAGTTTTAGTTAGAGGAAAGACTCAGGGAGCTTCGGGGACGATCTATGTAAACAACATCTCACTAAACTTTGATCAGAATCTTCTGTCGAATAGTGGTTTCGAACAGTCGGACACGAATTCCTTGCCTTCATTATGGGTCATTACTCAAAATGCAGATGTTGCGAACCTTTCCGAAACGGTAAGAACAACTGTACACTCAGGTTCAAGCGCATTGCGAATTGCAGCTCGTTCCTTACAAACGGGTAAGATCGCTGCAGTGTGGCAAAAGGTGTCGGTAGGGGCAGGAGATACGTTTGAGTTGAATGGCAATATTCAAGTAGAAGCGCTCAAAGGAAGCAAGGCTCAGCTGTATATTGATTTCTATGACAAAACTCAGAAAATTGTAAAAGCTGCATACAAAGATATCGACTCGTCAACGAATGGATACGTAAACTACACCGTTTCAGGTGTCGTTCCGGATGATGCAGTTTATGCTAAGGTGTATGTGATCTTAAGGGGTTTACAAGCTGATGGGGAAGGTTCATTCCTCATCGATGATATTAATTTCCAAACGAGCCGCAATCGTGTAATTGGTTCTATGTTTGAATCAGAGGGTTATTACCCAGGCATAGCATATAACTGGGGAACGATTATAGCGAAGAACAGTGCTGCAAGCTTTGAGCTAGTCTCAGGTCTTGAAGGGAAAGCACAACAAATCGTAGCTTCGGGTTTACCTACGAATGGGATGGCAGCGATCTATCAGAAAATCATATTAAAGCAGGGTGGCTTCTTCTATACTTCCGTTCAAGCAGATGTTATGCAATTGAAGGATGCCAAGCTCCAGATCTATGTTGACTTCTACAATGCCAACAATACGATTGTCGGTTCCAGGTCTTATGATTGGGATGAAGTTACTAACGGATTCGTTTCAATAAATCTATCGGGAACAGTGCCTACTGGGGCTACATCTGCAAAGCTCTATGTTATCATTCGCTCAACATCCGCAGATGGTGCGGGGAGTATTCGGGTAGATAATGCTCACTTTGAAGTCTATTAGTTTAATCCTATAGCAGCCTCAAGAATGATTAACATCAAACAAGATTCTCGCCTTCGTGTGAGAATCTTTTGCAATCTTACAAGGTGGGGGCTCATTCATGAATGGTTTTGTAACTGAAGGAAGACAACCAAGGGTTCAGCTATATTATGCAGTTACGGTCCCGATCAGTATCGTGTTGCTTAAAACACAGCTTGCTGAGATGAAGCGTAGAGGATATGAAGTGACATTGATATGTTCACCGGGACTCCAATTGGAAGAGCTTGAGCAGCAGGAGGGGATTCATACTTATCCTCTTAAGATGTCAAGAACAATTGCACCGCTAAGCGATATCGTTTCATTGTGGAAGCTCGTTCAATATTTACGAAAGCATAGACCGGATATTATTAATATCGGAACACCTAAAGCAGGCTTTCTAGTGGGAATCGCTGCATGGTTAGCAAGAGTTCCACACCGGGTACATACCCAGCATGGACTGCGCTTAGAAACATTGAAGGGATGGAAGAGACATCTTCTCTTTGCAACAGAGAAGACAGCATGCCTTGCAGCACATCGGGTGTGGTGCGTGAGTAACAGTATACGAGAGATTGCGATTCAATCAGGAATAGTCAAAGCTTCGAAGTCATTCGTACTTGGATATGGCAGCAACAATGGAGTCGATATGGCGCGGTTTCCTATCCATGAGGTGCAATGGAAAGCAAAGGTTTCGAGTTTAAGAAAAGAGTGGGCTCTTTCTTCTGAAATACCGACGATCGGTTTTGTTGGAAGATTGACGATGGACAAAGGCATAATCGAATTACTGCAAACCTTTGATGAGCTTAGATTGTCATACCCACAATTAAAGCTTGTTCTTGTTGGGGCGTTTGACGATGCGGATCCGATTCCAGAATGGCTACGTGAACGTATCGTTAGTGATTCCAATATTGTGAAGGTGGGTTATCAACAAGAGCCAGCACCGTATTTCTCGTTGATGGATGTTTTCGTATTTCCAACCTATAGAGAAGGGTTTGGCACTGTCATCATTGAAGCAAGTGCAGCGGAGGTTCCTGTCGTTACGACGAATGTGACAGGTGCTAAGGATGCTGTTAAGCATAATGAAAGCGGTATTATAGTGAATGACCGAGATGTCAAAGGGTTGACAGAAGCCGTTGCTTTACTTTTACGAGATAAAGCAGAGGCAAAGAGGCTAGGGACAAACGGTAGGCAACGTGTCATCGAGTATTTTCGCAGTGAGGTCATCTGGGATGCAGTGGATCAGCTGTATCAAGATATGCTGAATGGGAAGTGAGCTGAGTTAACTCAACATGTTTGATACACATACGCAGATTAGCAAGTATCGAGTCTTACATTTCCTCAAAGCGATGGACCCTGCAGGGATTGAAAAAGGAATCATGAGCTTATATCGACAGATGGATCGAACGGAAATACAATTCGACTTCGCCGTGCATAGCTTGCATGAAGGATATTATGAGAAGGAAATCCGTCAGCTTGGTGGCGCAGTTTTTCGAGTGCCATCTCCAAAGGGGGATCTTTGGCGTTTCAAGAAGGAATGGGATCGTACACTTCGAGATTGGAGTCATACATCGAACAAATCTCAGTTAGGCATTCCGATAGCCGTACACAGCCATTCAGCTTATTTTAGCGGGATAGTCCTTAGACAGGCTGCAAAAGCCGGGGTCTCAGTTCGAATTGCAGCTAGTCATCGAGTAAATGCATCTGCGGGCGGAATTCGAGGATTATATATGAAGGCGATGAGTAACCTTATCCGCAAATATGCAACACATCGTCTCAGTTGCTCTCGGATCGCTGGAAGCTCATTATTTGGACACGATTGGAATCCTGACGGTAAATCAATGGGCATCGTACCCAATGCGTTGGATTTGAATCCATTTATGCATATTCGTTCTACAACAAGAGAATCGCTACGAAGAGCATGGTTTAACAGTAATAACATTGAAGGACCCGTCGTCCTTCATATTGGCAGATTTGTTAAAGAAAAAAACCACCGTTTTATTCTGGATGTGTTTCAATCGTTGTTGGACAGTGTTCCTACGGCAATTCTCATTCTTGCAGGAGAAGGTCCAGAATTGCAAAACATGAAGGCTGAGGCTGAGCAACGCGGGCTATTACAAAAGGTCCAGTTTCTAGGAATAGTCGATCAAATCCCTGAACTCATCGCGGCAGCGGACGTTTTTTTGTTCCCTTCCATCACAGAAGGGCTTGGTATGGCAGTCATTGAAGCTCAAGCGGGTGGCCTACCTTGCTTAGTGAGCGATGCCATTCCAGAGGAAGCAGATATCGGAATCGATCGACTATTCAGATTAAGCTTGAATGATAGCAAGGAGCTGTGGGTACAACAGATAATCGATCTGCTTCAATTCACACGACCTCCGGTACAGTTCATTGAAGCAGCACTCGTTGCTCGAAAGTATGTGGCATCCTCTCTATATCCACTCATGAAGGAGATATACACCTATGGATCGGCTGAAATTCATTCGTAGCTTCGCCTCTCTGAATGTTTTTGAGTGGATGTTTTATTTGTTTGTATTGTGTTTGGCTATGTTTCCAGGGCGGATCTCTTCAACATTTGAGGTGCTAGATTCAAATATTAACTATCCTTTATTTATTATGATGGTTGGGCTTCTTGTATTTTTCCCCGTAATCTTTATTTATGCAAAGGAGAAGTTTGCGAAACGGGAAATGGCCATGGCAATGTTCCTGTTTATAATGGTTTGGGCATTGTTCAGCATGCAAAAGGCTTCCATTCGTACGGACGTCACATTAGGTGACCGTTTAATCCCATTACTATTGATGGGGACAGCTGCACTATTAGGCTATTTTTATTCGAAAATTGCATCTCACACATCGGATAACAATCGATATGGGTGGGAGGATGTCATCACTCGTTTCAGTTTCATGTTAACTTTCATCATTTGTATTTACGCTGCGGAGTCTTTAATTGGATTAGGGATACGTTCGCAATCGGCGTCTATTATCATGGAAGATGTCGGTATCGTGAGATTAAAGGGACCGTTAGGCGGTGCAGCGATTATGTCCGTCGTCATGACTTTGACGGCGGGGGTGTATTTAGGAAATGTTATGAAGCGGCGAAAGCCAGTTATCCTCTATCAGATTGCACTGATCATTACATTAGTTACGATTCTATTGACGGGTTCCCGGTCTGGAGTACTAGCCATCGGCATTTTCGGACTATTGATCGTATTTCGAATGCGATCGCTTAAGAAGATCATGCAGCTTGGACTTGGTGCAATGCTTGCAATGGCAATCGTTTACCCGTTCATATCATTTGATCGAATCTCAAAGATAGAAGACACCTCGCGCACGCAAACGTGGCAGACAGCGATGAAAATTGCAACTGAATATCCGAAAACACTTTGGATGGGAAAAGGATATGGTACGGTTTGGCCGTGGTATCTCGACGAAAGATTAAGCGGCGGAGCAACTATTTGGCCTAAAACAAGTGTGTACGGCTATACATTATATCATCCACATTCTACTTATGTTGAGCTGTTAGTGGAGTTGGGACTCATTCCATCCCTTGTTTTTATATGGATATTAGTATTACTCATTCGCCATTTATACATGGAGGATGATCCAGATTCCATATTGCCTTATGTGATATCGGGTACGCTTGCAGCAGCTGGCACATTTGCATTCGACTTATATTTGTTTAAAAACTTTCAATTATCGATGATTTGGTGGGCGTTTGTGTTTGTTGTATTGGCTGTCATCCCAAGGAGGAATGCTGCTTGAAGCTATTGGTAACGGGGTCTGCAGGTTTTATTGGATTTTACGTGGCAACGAGGTGGCTCGCAGAAGGCCATGAAGTCATTGGATTTGATAGCGTCAATGACTATTACGATCCTCAATTGAAGGAAGACCGTTTGAAGCTGCTAATGTCGAATCCGAACTTTAAGTTCGTTAAGGGAAATTTGGAGGACAAGGAGCAAATGAATGAGCTCTTTGTAGCACATCAACCTGAAGTTGTCGTTCATTTGGCGGCTCAAGCAGGGGTACGGTACAGCTTGGACAATCCTCAAGCCTATATTGATGCGAATGTGACCGGATTTTTAAACATTTTAGAAGCATGTCGCAATCATAGAGTTAATCACTTGCTATACGCATCTTCAAGCTCCGTGTACGGGTCCAATACGGCAATGCCATTTTCCACCTCACAAAATATTAGCCATCCCGTAAGCCTCTACGCTGCAACGAAACGAGCAAATGAGCTTATGGCACACACCTATTCTCATCTTTTCCAAATTCCGACTACCGGGTTGAGGTTTTTTACAGTTTATGGACCTTGGGGAAGACCGGATATGGCGTTGTTCAAATTCACGAGTGCTATTATGAACGACAAGCCGATTTCAGTGTTCAATCATGGGCAGATGAGACGAGATTTTACTTATATTGATGATATCGTTGATGGAATCATTCGACTAATTCCAAACGTTCCACAGCCTGACCCACAATGGAGCGGACACCTTCCAGACCCAGCTTCCAGCTATGCACCCTACCGGATATACAATATTGGGAATAATCAACCGGTCAACTTAATGGATTTTATTACGCAGATCGAGCAGGCTGTTGGTAAAAAGGCTCTGATCAACTTTGAACCGCTGCAGCCAGGTGACGTTCCAGAAACGTATGCGGACATTGATCCGATCAGGGAAGTGGCTGGATTCGAGCCGAAAACTCCAATCACGATCGGAATCCCTCAATTTGTTGAATGGTATAAGTCGTACTATGGACAAAGGGGGGATTGAGCTTGGCAACGAAAATTGGTGTAGTTGGCTTAGGTTACGTAGGGCTTCCGGTTGCAGCAGCATTCGCTACAAGTTTTCCTGTGCTTGGAGTTGATATTAATGAAGCGCGGATCGCAGAATTGCAGCGAGGTGAAGATTCCACTGGCGAGATTGCTCCGGAGCTATTGCAGCAGCTGCAAATGGAGTTTACGAGTCTAGGGAGTGGCTTAAGCGGGTGCGATTTTATCATTGTTGCTGTGCCCACACCTGTAGACAACGCGAAAATTCCAAATTTGAACGCACTGAAAAAAGCTACAGAGCTAGTAGCTAAATATTTGAGTCGGGGAACGACAGTCGTCTACGAATCTACCGTTTACCCTGGCGCAACGGAAGAGGTATGTATTCCGATATTGGAGCAGGTGTCCGCCATGCGAGCTGGAACTGACTTTCATGTCGGTTATTCTCCTGAAAGAATTAACCCAGGTGATCACCAGCGTAGCTTTAAGAAGATCGTAAAGGTAGTGTCTGGATTAACACAGACTGCTCTAGATGAAGTTGCTGTAACCTATGGAGCAGTCGTGGAAGCGGGCATCTATAAAGCATCTTCTATTAAAGTAGCGGAAGCAGCAAAAGTCATCGAGAATACGCAACGTGATTTGAACATTGCGCTCATGAATGAGTTAGCTATTATTTTTCATACGTTGAATGTTGACACGAAAGAGGTAATTGAGGCAGCGGCAACAAAGTGGAATTTCATGCCTTTCCAGCCAGGCTTAGTAGGGGGACACTGTATTGGTGTTGATCCTTATTACTTAACCTATAAGGCAGAAAGTGTAGGCTATCACCCACAGGTCATCCTGGCAGGACGCAGAATCAATGACCAGATGGGGAAATATGTCGCATCAAATATCATCAAACAAATTATCGCAAGTGGGGCAAACCTCATCTCTGCTCGTGTGACAGTTCTCGGATTGACCTTTAAGGAAAATGTTCCGGATATTCGCAATACGAAGGTTAATGACTTGATTCAAGAACTTCTCGAATATAAAGTGCAGGTCCAGATCTGCGATGCGTATGCTGATCCTTCAATCGCCCGTGAGGAATATGGGATTGAGCTTGTACCTTTTGAACAACTCGAACAAGCAACTGCTGTTGTCATCGCTGTGCCACACAAACCTTATACTTTACTCGGTTGGCAGGGGATAAGTCAGCTGCTGATCCAGCAGCACGGAGTTGTATTTGATTTGAAAGGGATTTTGAAGCAAGAGGACAAGCCTGAGTCAATTCGTTTGTGGCGGTTGTAGAGGGGGATCACATCATATGAAGGCTGTATTTGCACATGATCACTTTTTATATACCGGTATCGATCAACAAGTTTATTCGGAAGTCGGTTTTGATTATCCAATGTGGGAACGTTATTTGAAGAACTTTGATCAATTAACGATCGCATCGCGCTTAGTTGAGGACCCACAGCTTCGGTCTCCGAATGCAAAGCTGCGATCCTCCGGGGATCGTGTTCAATTTGTTTCCCTCCCCAACCTCTCTAACCCACGAACACGTCTCACAGCAATGCCCATCGCGAGGCGCAGGATGAGGGAGGTTTTACAAGCTGCTGATGCGGTCATTGTTAGATTACCTAGTGAGGTTGGACTACTAGCAATTAAAGAAGCACAGGCGATGAATATCCCTTGGGCGGTTGAAGTGGTTGGAGATGCATGGGGGGCTTACTGGAACTACCAAACGTTAGCAGGCAGGCTCTATGCCCCTGTTGCTTACATGCGTCATCGAAAGTGGATTCGTCGTGCAAAGTATGCCATCTATGTCACCAAACACTATTTGCAGAAGCGTTATCCAAGTACAGGTGTAGTTGAACATGCTTCGAATGTACAGCTGACTTTAGATCACACCTTTGACATCAGGAAACGAATCGAGTTGCTTAAGTCTTATGAAGGTGGAGCGCTTCGAGTTGGATTAATCGGCTATTTAAACGACTATAAAGGCATTGATACTGCCATTGAAGCACTCAAACGGGTATTAGAGCAAATCCCGCAATGTGAGCTTCATATCGTGGGAAAAGGTGACACCGAGAAGTATCGCCAATTAGCAGAAAGTATGGGAATTGGTAATAGAGTCATTTTTCACGGAGTACTGTTACCTCAAGCTTTGATGGAATGGCTTCATGGTTTGGACTTGTATATCCAGCCTAGTCGAACTGAAGGATTGCCACGTGCCCTCATTGAAGCAATGAGTACAGGCTGTCCTGCAATCGGTTCATCTGCGGGAGGTATTCCGGAATTGCTTGATCATGAAGCTTTGCATCGACCTGGCGATGAAAAGGGATTAGCGGAACGGATGCTACATGCGCTTACGAATATAGATTGGAGACTCCAACAAGCGCTTGTCGTAATTCAACGGGCGGCTGAGTATGATATCAATCGTCTCGAAGCTCGTAGAGATGGGTTCTGGCGTTCCTTTGCTGAATATGCTCAGAGAGAGAAAGAGGGTCATCTATGAACATCATTGTGACCGGTGCGGGAGGATTTATAGGACAAGCCCTGCTTGAGGAGTTTGCACGTGATAGTCAAATCTGGGCTATCGGTAGGCAAGCCTCGCCTCAATCGCTTCGAGTTAATGAGCGCTGGAATGTGACAGATTTAAGTGATGATGCTCAACTTCCTATACCTGACCCTTTAATTGCTTGGGAAGTATTGATCCATGCTGCAGGCACAGCACATATTCCTATTACTCAGGAGACCGAGGCTATGTTCTGGCAGGGTAATGTGCAAGCGACCGTAAATGCTGTTAAGCTCGCTCAGCAGGCAGGGGTTAAACACTTTATTCTGATTAGCTCTATTGCTGCTGCAACTGAGGAAGATGGCGATCTTTATGCGAGAACGAAGCGAATGGCTGAAAAATATACACTAGAGGAATGTGCGAGAAGTGGGATAAAGTGTACGGTGTTGCGACCGGTGATGGTTTATGGTGAATATGATGTGAAAGGCAACATGATGAAACTGATTCATCAGCTACATCGTCGGTTTGTTCCACTTCCAGATCGAGGTCGAACGATTAAGCCTATGATCTATATTCGGAATTTTACATGGATCGTACGGCAGGTAATTGAAGAAGCTGAGCAAGATTCAACGATCCGGGCTGTACGTGATGTCGAAAGTTGGTCAACATACACACTTTGCCGGATCGTTACGACGCTAATGGAGCGACGATGCTTGATTATTCCGCTGCCGAAATGGAGTGATCGTCTTCTATTGATTGCTCTTCGTACTGCTAAGACTTTGCATTTGTTCAACTCAGTTAACGAAAACAGCTATCGCAAGCTGTCAAATTCGCTAGATGTTGCTATGGAGCCGTGGTTACTCGCATTAAAAAGTCATTTTCCATACACAGGGACCGAAGGCTTACGCAAAACGGTTAATGGGTTCTTGGAGTCTAAGAGGTGATGCAGGTGCAGAAGACGGATTCAAAATATTTCTCATTAAAACGAAACATATCATGGACACTCATCGGAAACATCATTTATGCCATTACACAGTGGGCACTCATTATTGTAATCGCGAGATGGTCCAATCCAGAGTTAGTCGGCCAGTTCTCATTAGCTCTTGCATATGTGTCACCTCTAATCTTATTATCGCAGCTACAATTACGAGCATTACAGGTTGTTGATACAAGAGGAAAATATACATTTGGAAATTATGCGGGTATTCGCATCGTAATCACGGTTGTAGCGGTCGTCGTCATTCCTTGCATTTTATTCATCGTTGGTGAGAGAGAAGAGCTTGTATGGTTAAGTATTGTGATTGCTATTGCGAAAGGCTTCGAATCGATTAGCGACATTATTCATGGAGCATTACAGAAGCGAGAGCAATTTCAAATTATATCGATTTCGAAGATCGGTAAAGGCTTGTTAGCGATTGGTGCTTTTGCGATGGGGATGTACATTTGGAGAGACGCATTACCTGATACGAGATTGCTAGCCGCAACAGCTTGTATGGCCGTGGCATGGGCAATTCAGCTCGTAGTTTACGATATTCGAAAGATTCGAAGGTATGAAGCATTTAGACCTGACTATAGATGGGGACCTATGTTAGAACTCGCAGTATGGGGAGCACCGCTTGGCATCGTTGTTATGCTATCCTCATTATCTACTCAGATACCGAGGATTCTCATTAGCAGAGAGCTTGGCTCTCATGATCTAGGGATCTTTAGCGCTTTGGGGTATCTATTGACTGCGGGGATGATTGTGTCTAATGCGATCGGACAGGCTGCAGCACCACGCATGAGCAGATTGTGCCACCAACGAAAGCTGTCTGAACTGCATCGACTGGTTATTCGATTAAGTGCTGTTGGGGGTGTTATAGGTGCAATAGGTATACTGATCGCCGTAAGTGTAGGTAAGGAGTTATTAGAGCTGATCTATAATGCGGATTATGCGGTGCATTCCTTATTACTTGTGGTGCTATTAGTGTCGGGCATGATAGATTTCATAGCGACCTTTTTTGGATATGCGTTAACTGCCATGCACGCTATTAAAATCCAACCTTATATAGCAGCATTATGGACGATCTGTGCGATCGTAGCAACATGGCTAATGCTCCCCCATTTCGGAATTATAGGTGCTGCGTATGCACTTATCGTCTCAACGGGGTGTCGATTGATCCTTCAGGTTGCAGTGTTCTACTGGAGAATTCGCAAGAGCCTACTTTACCATAATGACACCGACTAGTTTTTCTTGGAACGGATCCAGTAATGCTTCGGCGCGTTGGAGGTGCTCGGATTTGGAGCTCTTGCTATTGACGACGATAACGACACCATCAGAGGCGCGAGCCCACAGCCCAGTGTCTGAATAGTGAAGCACCGCAGGACTGTCGATTAAGATGACATCAAATTTCTCTTGGAACGATTCTAGCAATCGTGAAAGCTTATGAGTCCCTAACAATTCCGCAGAGTTGACCCGCAATGGACCGGCGGGAAGTAAAGTTAGATGTTCGATATTCGTTTCAACTAGCACGTCGACGATCTTCGCTTTATCCGAAAGTACATCAGATAAACCGATATGATTCGGGGCTAGAAAGTAATGATGCAATTTAGGTTTGCGAAGTTGCCCATCTATTAAAAGTACACGTTTATATTCCTGCGCGGATAACACAGCAAGATTGGCAATTAATGAGGTTGTTCCGTCCCCTGAATGAAGACTAGTGAACACAAGTGTTTGAACCCTTTTGTCCCAAGCGTAATAGGTAAGAGAAGCGCGTAAGTTACGATACGCCTCAGTAATAGCATTGTTTGCTTCTAAGGATGTGTGGAGTACAGGTAGTTTTTTTCGACTAGTCATCCTTATCCTCCCGCTTTGCTTGTTTTTTATTCGACATAGAATCTGTTAAAGGGATCGTTCCAAGCAATGGAAGTTTAGTAGTGCTGAATAAGTCCTCCTCAGTACGTATGCGCGTGTCGAAGTAGGCGATTATGACTGCAGCACTGCTAAATAAGAGGATACTGATAAGAAAAGCAAGAGCAATATTAAATTTTACTCTTGGAGACATGGGTGTTGGATTAGGGACTTCTACAGCATAATCCAAAATTTGTACATTGTTGACGTCCATTAAGCTACCCAGCTTAGATTGGAACGATTCTGCAATCTCATTGGCGAATCGAGTGGCGAGTGAATAGTCAGGGTCGGCTACTCGAATGGTGATCACCTGAGAACTGGTACTGATTATAACGGTCATCATCGAACGTAATTTATTTAGCGAAAGCTCACTTGGGTGCGCATCGATGACAGTGCTCAATATTCTACGACTAACAATGATATCTTTGTAGGTGCCCATTAATTTTTCATAGAGTAGAATATCATCCACACGTAGGCTAGAGCCTTGTTTGTTCCGATCGTTTACGAGTAAAGTAACCGAATTGCTATATTGGGGGTGAAAATAGTAGACGTTCGTTGCGAGTGTTGCTC